>NZ_JBHSFV010000006.1:0-309457 GCF_042653865.1 Dokdonia ponticola
ACAATTGTAAAATGAGTAATTAATAACTCAGGTAGAATTAACTTTAATAAGTCTAAGGACAGTTCCATTTTTTTTACAAAAATCCAACTTCTATTTTAATTCACACACAACTTTTAGGAATGATCCCGGGAATCTCATTTTTTTTTAGATAAAGTAGTGTGAGAAAAGTTACCACGTAAGTGTTTTAGATATATCTAGGTAAGGTTTCCGCCTCTGTCGGCTGACAGGCAGGTCTGTGGGAATGAAAGGTTCTATTTGGGTGTGTTGCGGAAAGTTTAGAATAAAATGTCTTTCGGAATGTAAGTGTGAGATTCCCGCCTCTGTCTGCCGACAGGCAGGTTCGCGGAATGAATTAACAAGCCTCCATTCCTGGAAAAGCCAGCATTTCACCCATGCCGACCGTGAAAAGCCAGTTGCCATACACAGCGTGCTCTATGGAGACTAAGGTAGTCGATTTTGTTTGGGTATAGGTGTAGGCAAATAGTAAACCGCCTATAAAGGTGAGAACGGTCACTAGCGTATTGCGCAAAAATAAATGTGCTAAGCAAAATACAATGGCATTAACGAATATGAAGATTTTTTTGTTGCTAAATAAAAACGCATAGCGTTCAAAGAAAAAAGTACGATAAATCACTTCTTGAGGCCATACCGATAAAAAGGTATAGACAAATAGAATCGTGATCCATACATCAGGTTTATTGAGAGGGACACAAAATAGGGCAGAAGCATCCATCACATAGACGTATAAGGTTGTGACCACGGCAATTCCAAAAAACTTGATGACCGTTGTTTTTCCAAACGCTTGCCAGTCAATTTCTTTATGGAGTTTTAAACGAACGTCTGTTCTTTTAAACATCACAAACAGCAAATAGATAAATGCCACCAAAACAGAAGCGCCCTTGATCCTAAAATCATACGGGAGTAGTAGACTGAGCGGGAGTGCTATAAAAAGCACAAAAAATTCGGTAGCGAGGTATTTGGGTAGATGCATCTTAAAGCGGATTCTATGTTAACTATACTAGTTGAAATGTGTATGTTTATTTTTTCCTTGATGAAAAAACGAACCAAAAAAATCAAGACTTAATAAGCTTTTCCTCGATAATCGAGATTTAAATGCTCCGAGGCTTGACTCGAAATTGAATGTTTTTTCTTAAAGTGCCTCGTGGACTTACCCCGAAGTAGTTTACTGAAAATTTCTTTTGCTACGGTACAAAAATAAAGTTTTTAGATTTTTATACCATTTACCAATTGAATTTACAGTAATAAAACACCCTTTTTTCCTTTCTATTTCACAAGAAAAAAGAAACCGTAGCTTAGGCTATGCTTTAGTTTTCTTTCTCATATAAAGAAAAAAATCATCGTTTTCTTTTCCAGTAAATTCAATTAATAACAGGTATTAATTGTTATTTCATAAGGATCCTATTATTCCTTATTTATGGATTTTTAGCTTGCAACGATTTTTGTTTTACCCTTCGCTTCAATTCATTTTTAACGTAAAACCTTGTTAGGTCAAGGTATTTTTGATCTTTTTGTAAAATCATAAAAGGTTATAAATAAACCACAAAATTTCACGTAAATACTTAAATAGCTATCGCAGTGGTATGTTTCACTTCATTAATCACAAACGAACTGTGGGTGCTTCCTATATGGTCTAGAGTGGTGAGTTTGGTCACCATAAACTCCCGGAATTCGTTGATATCTGCGACCAGTACTTTAATAATATAATCATAATCTCCGCTTACGTGATAACACTCTACCACTTCTTCTATGGCGAGAACTGCTTTTTCAAAGGCTGTGAGGTATTCTTTGCGGTGTTGTATGAGTTTAATATGACACAACACCACAAAATCACGGTGTACTTTTGCTTTATTCAGTAGTCCTACATACCGCTCAATAATTCCTTCGCGCTCTAGTTTTTTGATCCGTTCATATACGGCTGTCACCGATAAATTAAGCAGCCCAGAAAGCTCTTTATTGGTCTTTTTACAATCTTCTTGGAGATATCCCAAGAGTTTTTTATCAATAGCATCAAAGGTCATACAGAAAATATGTCTAGTGGTTAGGTTACTTTATACGCTTTCGCGAAAGCGTATACTGCAAAAATATAATAATTATAGTTTATTTTTCTAAATATTACATCAATCATTGATTAATCATCTGCAATAGTGTAATTTTGATGTATAAATTATTAATCAGCATACAGGCTTTTATGAGTCCTATGCTATAAAAATACATTACTATGGCGTATAAACCTGCAAATAAAATTCAAGATTTACAGTATTTTGGAGAATTCGGAGGGGTGAATCCTTCTATTTCGGATAGTTCGACCTACACCTTTCTATCTGCCAAAACCATGTTTGATACTTTTGAAGGCGATGCCGACGGATGTTATTTATACTCGCGTCACAGTACGCCGTCCAATCTGTATTTAGGCGAAGCGCTGGCTGCGATGGAAGATACCGAAACTGCCAATGTAGCTGCCAGTGGAATGGGTGCGATTACGCCTGTTTTATTACAGTTATGTGAAGCAGGAGATCATATCGTATCGAGTAGAACGATTTACGGAGGGACGTATGCATTCTTAAAAAACTTTACTCCACGATTCGGAATTTCTACCAGTTTTGTAGATATCACCGATTTAGAAAAAGTGGAAGCGGCCATTACCCCACAAACCAAAGTATTGTATTGTGAGTCGGTGAGCAACCCATTACTAGAAATTGCCGATTTGGAGGCGTTGAGTGCGCTTTCGCGAAAGCATAACCTTCAGCTTGTCGTTGATAATACCTTCGCTCCACTATCCATTACGCCCGTAAAACACGGAGCCGATATTGTGATACATAGTTTGACAAAATTCATTAACGGCTCTTCAGATACGGTAGGAGGCGTAGTGTGCGGAAGTCAGGCATTGATCGATCAGTTGCGGAATGTGAATGACGGGGCGAGTATGTTATTAGGATCGACCATGGACAGTTTGCGTGCAGCATCGATTTTAAAGAACTTACGCACCTTGCATATTAGGATGAAACAGCATAGCCATAATGCGATGTATCTTGCCAATCGTTTTGAAGCAGATGGCTTGCGTACCGTATATCCGGGATTGGCATCACATCCGAGTCATGCCGTATTTAAACGTATGATGAATGAAGAATATGGATTTGGAGGTATGTTAACCATTGATGTAGGTTCGCTGGATAAAGCCAATGCACTTATGGAATTAATGCAAGAACGTAACTTAGGATATTTAGCGGTGAGTTTAGGGTTTTATAAGACCTTATTCAGTGCGCCAGGTACGTCGACTTCTTCAGAAATTCCAGAAGATGAGCAAGCAGCAATGGGGCTTACCGATGGTTTGATTCGTTTTTCTATCGGATTGGATAATGATATTGAACGTACGTATGAAGAGATGAAAAGGTGTATGTATGAAGTAGGTGTTTTTGAAGCTGCTACTTTGGTATAACAAAGAATATTAAATAAACCCGCATTATGCATTAGAAAATCTATTACAACTTAAATAAGCTTCAAAATATACCGTTACACTACATTTTTAAGTTTAACCATAGCGATGCTATGCTAAAACTCAGAAAATGCCATATTTTATTACTTCTTTAAGCATCATTACGAAGTTCTAATGCATAATACGGGATAAACACTCATAAAAAACCCCGCTGTAAGGCGGGGTTTCTGGTTTGAATAGATTCTTGTTTAGGGATTTAGGATCTATCTGCTTCGTGTATTATTTAAGACCTTCTACAAGGTTTTCTAATCTACGAAGACGTGATTCAAGCAACTCAATTTTTTTAGTTTGTGATTCTATAATTTCTTGTTTTTCTTTTAAAGCAATTTATACATAGCGTACCGTATTCATACTTCTAGTAAAAAAAACAGATGATCTACTTGTTCTATTTATTTCTAAAGCCCAAGAGCAGCGTGACTACCAAAGGTATTGTTGTAAAAAATAATCATTTCATTTTACTATTTAGATTTGGGGTGGTAAACATAAAACTTATTCAAATTACGTGAATTAGCAATCTCATTATTACCGGTGATCGGCGTTGAAACACCGACGAAAAGCACAAATAAAAACATTTTTTTTGATATTTTACTATAAAAACACCTTTTTTTTATGGTAAAGCCGTAAAAACAATGTAGTTATATCTCATAAAGACCTATCTACTATTTTAGATAAAATGGTTACATTGTGCCTTTAAAATAAACATTACATGAACAGTCAAACAGAAGATAGTAAGAATCAAAATATTGTAGAAAATAAAGAGCTGAATATTTGGGAAGCGCTCATTCCAGTGTTGGCTTTGGTCGGCATGCTTGCCTTTAATGTTTTTGTCTTTGGGGATTCTGCTCTAGATGGATCTAATCAATTTGTCTTGCTATTGGGAGCGGCAGTGGCTGCCATTGTAGGTCACTTTAATAAAGTGAACTATAAAAAAATGGTAGAAGAAGTTGCCCAAAATGTAAAATCTACCACAGGTGCACTCCTTATTTTATTAATGGTAGGTGCATTAGCAGGAACTTGGCTATTAAGCGGTATTATACCCACTATGATTTATTACGGATTGCAAATTTTAAACCCTACTATCTTTTTAGCAGCGTGTGTCATTATATGTGCTGTGATCTCCATAGCAACGGGAAGTAGCTGGACTACCTCTGCAACAGTTGGTATTGCGCTTATTGGTATTGCAAGTGCGTTGGATATCTCATTAGGAATGACCGCTGGAGCCGTATTATCTGGCGCCTATTTTGGAGACAAATTATCTCCTATGAGTGATACAACAAATCTTGCTCCAGCCATGGCAGGAACCGACTTGTTTACGCATATTAAGTATATGACATTGACTACCGTGCCGACTATTATTGTGACTTTGATTGTTTTTATTGTTTTAGGTTTTACATTAGATACTTCAGGTAGTGCTAATACAGAAGCCATATTGGCTGATATAGAAAAGACATTTACAATTACACCTTGGTTATTTTTGGTGCCTGTGATTGTGATTATACTTATTGTTAAAAAAACACCTCCATTAATAGCTCTTTTAGCAGGAACTTTATTAGGTGCTGTTGCTGCTTTAATTTTTCAACCAGATCTTGTGGTTTTAGCAGCAGGTGGAGAAAAACTTGACTTTACAACAGGCTACAAGGGCATCATGAATGCCATCACTGTAAAAACAACGATACCCACAGATAATGAAATATTGGTAGATCTTTTTTCAGCAAAAGGGATGTATGGTATGTTAAAAACTATATGGCTTATTATCTGTGCTATGGTATTCGGAGGGATTATGGATGCCATTGGTGCTTTAGCACGTATTAGCAAAGCGTTGTTAAAGTTATTTCATACAACCTTTGGTTTATTTGCCAGTACAGTCGCAAGTTGTCTAGCTTTAAATGTTACGGCTAGTGATCAATATTTAGCGATTGTAGTCCCAGGAAAGATGTATAATAAAGCATTTAGAGAAAAAGGGCTAGCGCCTGAAAACTTATCTAGAACACTAGAAGATGCAGGTACTGTGACTTCTGTTCTTGTACCTTGGAATACCTGTGGTGCTTATCAAAGTGGTGTGTTAGGAGTAGGGGTAGGAGAGTATGCTATGTTTGCCATCTTTAATTGGTTAAGTCCATTTATGACCTTATTATTCGCTGCTTTTAACATTAAGATTCGCCAATTAAAAGATGCTGGAAAAGAAGCATAATTATTACTTATAGTTTGCAAAAGATTCTAGCAGTTCTTTGTACGCTTTCGCGAAAGCGTACTCATAAATAACGGAAACAATAACGGGATATCGCTGTTAATTTATTGTTATAACAGACGGGTTTTCTTTTGAAGAAACACGATATTTAACTTCATATTTTCTACATTTACAAAAAAAAATATTTATGGCATCAGTAACCTTAGGGGGAACCCCAGTAAACACAATAAGTAACCTTCCAGAAGTAGGAAGCCCTGCACCCGATTTTACGCTTTCGCGAAATGACTTAACAGCCGCAACTCTCAATGATTATAGAGGTAAAAAGCTGATTTTAAATATATTTCCAAGTGTTGATACCGGTGTTTGCGCACAGTCCATTAGAACGTTTAATGAAAAGGCAAGTGCATTAGAAAACACAGAGGTACTTTGTATTTCACGTGATTTGCCATTTGCTCAAGCTCGTTTTTGTGGTGCAGAGGGTATTGATAATGTAAGCACGCTCTCTGATTTTAAAAGTGGTGAATTTGGAAAGGATTATGGCATCGAGCTTGCTGATGGCGGATTTGAAGGACTTCATGCAAGAGCGATTGTAGTAGTAGATGATAAGGGAAAAGTAACGTATACAGAACTCGTACCAGAAATAGGGCATGAACCTAACTATGAAGCGGCTCTTAATGCATTGTCATAAATGCCTGCCAAGTTTATAAAAGGACGTCTCAAAGGATGTATCTATGCCTTTAAAGGCGGGATCCTATTATTAAAAACGGAAGCAAGTATTCAAGTACAATTTGTCATTGCCATCCTGATTACAATTGCTGGGTTTTATTATGATATTTCCACTACCGAATGGATGATACAAACACTGTGTATCGGGTTGGTTATGGGCATAGAAGGTCTCAATACCGCTGTCGAAGAAATTGCAGATTTTGTGCACCCAGATTTCCATAATAAAATTGGAAAAATAAAAGATATTGCAGCAGGAGCTGTAGGGATTGCCGCCCTTATTGCTGTGATTGTCGCTGGGATTATTTATGTACCTAAGGTGTTTTGATCTTACAAATGTGTGATGATCTAAATACAACTGAAATGTAATTGATTATCCTATTTTATATTACAGTTTAATTCATACCATAAAAGACTAGTCAACGTTCTCACTGTATATAAAAAGTACTAATTGAACACCAAATCATCTATAATTCCGTTTCATATTTGTATTTTTATCGAGACAATTCAATCCAATCAATAGCTTAATGGCTAAAAAGAAAACAACGACCAAAAGCAAACCAAAAAAAGTAAAGACCCCCAGAAAGCCCATCAACCTTAAACTTTCTAGACAGCAACAAATTATACTAGGGAGTTTCTTGTTTTTTCTAGGGATTGCTTTGTTCTTCTCGTTTGTGTCTTATTTATTTACTTGGAAAGTAGACCAAAGTGTGCTTACTGATATAACAAATAGAGAAACGCCAACAGCAAATTGGTTGAGTAAATTTGGGGCGGGTGTTAGTAATTTCTTTATCTACAAGGGATTTGGAGTCTCCGCCTTTATTATCGCCATATTACTTGCTATTTCTGGTGTATATTACTTTTTTGATTACGCAAAAGCAAGACTAAGACAGTTTTGGTTTTGGGGCATTTTAGTCATGTTGTGGCTTTCTATATTTTTTGGATTCTTTCATCAGAAAAATGACCTTTTAGGCGGTCGAGTTGGCTATGAGATTAATGACTATTTACAAGATTATTTGGGACTTATAGGGACTTCTTTTATTATGGTGTTTTTAGCGATTGCTTATGCGGTGATTCGATTAAAATTAACTCCAGATAAAGTAGGTGTCTTCTTTAAGAGTACAAAAGACCAACTCTCTGATGAGTTTACAAAAACAGTCACAGACGCTTCGACGACGACTTCAGATACAGAAATGCCTGTAACTGATAATGCATCAGAAATATCAGAAATAGACACAGAAACAGCTACTGTAAACGATCAAACGTCGACAAAGTCTACGTTTGAAATGAATGTAGAAAATCTGCAACCTACGATAGGGAAAAAGAAAAAACCAAATGTCGTAGACCCTCCTATGGAAGTCAGCGCTCCCGACCCTGAACTTGAAATCACTCCCAAAGTAGGCGACGAGCTTGCCATCGAAATAAAACCAGCTACCGAAGAAAAAGAAGTCAAAAAGAATTTAAGTGATAAATTGGTGAAGGACTTTGGAGAGTTTGATCCAAGGTTAGAGTTAGGTAATTATAAATTCCCGCCTATAGATTTATTAAAAGATTACACAGGAGGGCAGGGCATAACGATCAATCAAGAAGAACTTGAAGAGAATAAAAACAAAATTGTAGAGACCTTAAATAACTACAAAATTGGCATTGCAAATATTAAAGCGACCGTAGGACCTACAGTGACTTTATACGAAATTGTGCCAGATGCAGGTGTACGTATCTCAAAAATTAAAAACTTAGAAGACGATATTGCCTTGTCATTAAGTGCATTAGGGATTCGTATCATTGCGCCTATTCCGGGGAAAGGAACTATTGGTATTGAAGTGCCTAACAAAAATCCAAGAATCGTATCGATGCGATCTGCGGTAGCATCACGTAAATTTCAGGAGGCAGAAATGGAACTTCCCTTAACGCTCGGTAAAACGATTTCTAATGAAACTTTTGTAGTAGATCTTGCCAAAATGCCTCACTTACTCATGGCAGGAGCCACAGGACAAGGAAAATCGGTAGGATTAAATGCCATACTTGCTTCATTACTTTATAAAAAACACCCCGCCGAAGTTAAGTTCGTACTCGTTGATCCTAAGAAAGTAGAACTTACCTTATTCAACAAAATAGAACGTCATTATCTAGCAAAATTACCAGATACTGAAGAAGCCATTATTACCGATAACTCTAAAGTAATTAATACTCTCAATTCGCTCTGTATTGAGATGGACGCTCGCTATGATATGCTCAAGGATGCGATGTGTCGTAATATAAAAGAGTATAATGCAAAATTTAAAGCGCGTAAACTTAACCCGAATAATGGACACAAATTCTTACCTTATATTGTATTGGTTGTAGATGAGTTTGCAGACTTGATCATGACTTCAGGTAAAGAAGTTGAAACCCCCATTGCGCGTCTGGCACAACTTGCCCGTGCTATCGGGATACATCTTATTATAGCTACACAACGTCCTTCTGTAAATGTAATAACAGGTATTATTAAAGCCAACTTCCCAGCACGTATCGCTTTTAGAGTCACGTCAAAAATTGATAGCCGAACTATTTTGGACACCTCTGGCGCAGATCAATTAATAGGACGTGGAGATATGTTATACACACAAGGAAATGATGTAGTTCGTATTCAATGTGCTTTTGTAGACACCCCAGAAGTTGAGCGTATTGTAGAGTATATAGGAGGACAAAAAGCGTATCCAGATGCGCACCTATTACCAGAATATATTGGAGAAGAAAGTGGCACGAGTCTTGATATAGATGCGAGTGATAGAGATAAGCTCTTCCGTGAAGCGGCAGAAGTTTTAATTATTGCACAACAGGGAAGCGCTTCTTTATTACAACGAAAACTCAAACTAGGATATAACAGAGCGGGACGTCTTATAGATCAGCTGGAAGCAGCAGGGATTGTAGGACCATTTGAAGGTAGTAAAGCGCGTCAAGTGCTTATATCAGATATGGCCGCTTTGGACCAACTTTTAAATAATGAAAAAAATGAATAAGATTCGTATGCGATTTTTAATGAGTGTGGTATGTATACTGGGAGGGTTCGCTTTCGCGAAAGCGCAATCAGCCCAATCTTTACTTAAAGAAGTAGATGCCAAAGTAAAGACCTATAAAAATATAGACATCGACTTTAAGTATGCACTTTCCAATGAAGTTCAAGGCGTTAATCAAGAAACTAAAGGAAGTGTGGTGCTGAAAGGAGACCTGTATGTATTAAACTTATTAGGAACAACACAAATTTTTGATGGCAAGAGTATCTATACCATTGTTCCTGAAAATACAGAGGTGACTATTAGTGATGTAAGTGATCAAGATGAAAATGAGATTACTCCTTCAAAAATGCTCTCTTTCTTTAATGATGGGTATACTCAAAAAATGGATATTACTCAAAAAATAAACGGTCGTACTATACAGTATGTAAAACTCACTCCTATGGACTCCAATAGCGAGGTAAAGCATACGCTATTAGGTATAGATACCACCACAAAGCATATTTATAGATTGATTATTGTACAAAAAAATGACACAAAAATCACGATTACGGTGAACTCATTCAAACCAAATCAACCATTGTCTGGCAACACCTTTTTATTTGACAAGAGTAAATATGCCGACTATTATATCAATAGAATCTAAAGGAGATTAACAAAATATAACAGTAGCTGTACAAAAGTAATGGACTAGGTATTGTACTTTTGTTTTCGATTTCCTACTTAATGAAAATACTAGATCGTTATATTCTTTTTACATATGTAAAAACATTTTTGAGCATCTTTATTATACTGATGTTCATTTTTGTTTTACAAAGTGTTTGGCTCTATATCCAAGAGCTTGCAGGGCGCGATCTCGATTTTAGCGTTATTCTTAAATTCTTATTATTTGTTACGCCTAGTCTAGTAACCCTCGTCCTACCCCTCTCTGTATTGCTCACTAGTATTATGACCTTTGGTAATTTTGCTGAAAACTATGAGTTTGCAGCCATGAAATCCACAGGGATCTCTCTACAAAGAGCCATGAAAAGTCTGATTGTATTCATTAGTTTTTTAGGAATTACCTCGTTTTTATTTGCCAACTATGTCATCCCAGCTTCTCAATATGAGTTTAGAAACCTACGTAATAATATAGGAAAATTAAAACCTGCCATGATTATACGTTCAGGGCAGTTTAATGAAATAGGTGATGATATCAATATCCGTGTCGCAAGTAAATATGGGGAACGAGATCAATACCTTACAGATGTCATTATACATCAAAAAGAACCAGGACGTGTCGGAAATTTTACGGTGATTAAAGCCAAAGAAGGAGAGCTTATCAGTTCGCTAGACTCACCTATACTCTCATTAAAATTAACAGATGGAAATTACTATAGCGAAGTAAATCCTAATGGAGATTATAAAAAGAAAAAAAGAGAACCCTTTGCAAAGAGTTATTTTGAAACCTACACCTTGAATATTGATTTAGGAAGCCTGGATGATGTAAATCTTGATGATAAAGGAATAGATAACTCCTATCAAATGCTTAATGTAAAAGAGTTAGACTCCTCATTACAGGTATTATCTGAAAGATACACAAAAAGTAGAATTGATTTCGGAACTACTTTTATAAATAAAACGAATTTCAGCCCCATCAATGATTTTAAATTACCAGAGCTAGATACCATACAAGAAGTCCTTTTAGATAATTATAATCTTACAGATAAAGTCGCCATTCTACAAGCGGTGAAGTCCACTATAAACAACTCGATTACTTCTATAGAGAGACGAAAGAAAATACACGCATTGGATGTAAAACGGTTGAATAAATTTGAGATAGCTATTCACGAAAAATATGTGCTTGGTTTTAGTTGTATTGTATTGTTCTTTGTGGGAGCACCACTTGGAGCGATTATACGTAAAGGCGGACTAGGGCTTCCTATTGTGGTTGGTGTCGTACTATTCCTAACCTTTCACTTTATCGGTATTTTTGCAAAAAACAGTGCAGAAGATGGTACGATTTCAGCATTTACAGCAAGTTGGTTAAGTACCTTTATTACACTACCCATAGGCGTCTATCTTACCTATAGAGCCACTACAGACCAAGGACTTATTGACTTAGATCCTATTCGTTTATTCCTTCAAAAAATCTTTGGAAAGAAGAAAAAAGAAGAAGTGGTCATTGAAGAAAAAATAGAATATACCTTAACAGCCGAAGAAGAAGCTATTCTGGACGGCCGATCTATCAATCAGTTGAAGGAACTAGTAAAAAGTTTTGATGATAATAACCATGATTTTAGACCTGCCGTAAAGTATGGAGCACTTGATCGATTAGCTGCGTTAGGAATAACAAAAGAAAATCTAAAGTCACAAGGGTTTTTGTAAACGTTATTTGTGATTTGATTTTTGAGATTTGATAATTTGCTTTTTATAGAAACCTCAATTAGTAATTTATAGTTATTGATTTCTAGCATATCCTTATCTTTGTACTCTAAAATATAAGCTATGCAAGTGAGTGCAGAACGTACAACCCAACTCCACACCATTCAAGAAGCAATAGAAGATATCAGACAAGGGAAAGTCATCATTGTTGTAGATGATGAAGACCGTGAGAATGAAGGAGATTTTGTAGCTGCCGCAAGCGCTGCCACGCCAGAAATGATCAATTTTATGGCAACACACGGGCGCGGGCTCATTTGCACTCCTATTACAGAAGATCGTTGTGATGAGTTGCAACTCAACATGATGGTGACAAGCAATACAGACCCTATGGAAACGGCCTTTACCGTTTCTATTGATCTTAAAGGAAAAGGAGTGACCACTGGAATCTCCGCTACAGATCGTGCTAAAACCGTTAGAGCCCTCGTTGATCCAACTATAAAACCTTATGACTTAAGTAGACCTGGACATATTTTTCCGCTTAAAGCGAAAGAAGGGGGTGTTTTACGTCGTACGGGACATACCGAAGCCGCTATTGACTTTGCAAGACTCGCAGGATTTGATCCCGCTGGCGTGATTGTAGAGATTATGAATGAAGACGGTACCATGGCACGTTTACCACAGCTCCTTGCAGTCGCTGAAAAATTTGACTTAAAAATCGTTTCTATAGAGGATCTTGTGGCCTATCGTATGGAACATGATAGCCTTATCGAGAAAAAAGACGATTTTGATATTCAAACACGTTTCGGGGATTACAGACTTCGTGCGTACAAGCAAACGACAAATGACCAAGTGCATATTGCCTTAACCAAAGGACATTGGGCTGTTGATGAACCCGTACTAGTGCGTGTGAACTCCACACAAATCAATAATGATATTTTAGGAACGCTGACCAATAATGTTGATAAAAAGCTAGATGATATGTTTAGTGCGATTAATAAAGCTGGCAAAGGCGCTATTGTTTTTATCAATCAAGATAACGGTTCGATGAACCTTTTAGGACGCTTGAGCGAACTCAAAAAACGTCAGAAAGAAGGAGAAATGAAAGCACCTAATATCGTCATGGATTCCAAAGATTTTGGAATTGGGGCTCAGATTCTGCACGATCTTTCTATTTCAAAAATAAAATTACTTTCTAATAGTGATACGACCAAGCGTGTAGGAATGATAGGCTATGGCCTTGAAATCGTAGAACGTGTAGGTTACTAATAATATTCCAAGCCACCCAATCCCCAAAGGGGGGGCTTTCACTCAAATCCCAAAAGCAAAGACTTAAAATTAAAAAATGGAGTAACACTCTATTTTAGACTACTACTCTATTTTTCAGAGAGTAAAATGTGCTTGAGTAAGAATTACCCCTTCGGAGGCTAGGGGGCAAGCTTCAAAACAATTAAGGATAAACTTTTAAACTCAAGCAACGGTTCGTACCTTTGTAACACTATCTTAAAACAAACTTATGAGTTCATACGATGTAGCCGTCATAGGCTCTGGACCTGGTGGATATGTAGCAGCAATTCGTTGCGCACAACTAGGGATGAAAACTGCCATTATAGAGAAGTATAACACCCTAGGAGGAACCTGCCTTAACGTAGGATGTATCCCTTCAAAAGCACTACTAGATTCTTCACACCACTATGAAGATGCTGTAAAGCATTTTGAAGAACATGGTATCGAAGTAGGCGATGTAAAATTCAACTTAGAAAAAATGATTTCCCGTAAGCAAGGTGTTGTTGATATGACCACCAAAGGGATTGATTTTTTAATGGGTAAAAATAACATTGATGTATTTCATGGAGTTGGGTCCTTTAAAGATGCTACTCATATCCAAATAGAGGGTGAAAAGAAAGAAACCATCGAGGCAAAGCATACGATTATTGCCACAGGGTCGAAGCCAAGTACGCTTCCTTTTATCACGTTGGACAAAGAACGTATCATCACCTCTACAGAAGCCTTAAAGCTCAAAGAAGTACCTAAGCACATGATCGTGATAGGGGGTGGTGTTATAGGACTGGAACTTGGACAAGTCTATAAACGTCTCGGTGCTGAAGTAACGGTTATTGAATATATGGATCGTATCATCGCAGGAATGGATGGCGCACAGAGTAAAGAAATGCTTAAAGTATTCAAGAAACAAAAAATGAAATTTGCGTTGTCTCATGGTGTAACAGCTGTAGAGCGTAATGGAGACGAAATCACGGTAAAAGCAAATAACCTTAAAAAAGACGAAGAAGTCGAATTTAAAGGTGATTATGTGTTGGTAGCTGTTGGGCGTCATGCCTATACAGAAGGGCTTAATCTTGACGCAGTAGGGATTCCTACGGATAAGCGAGGGAAAGTAGAAGTAAACGAGCATTTACAAACGAAGGTGTCTAATATCTATGCGATAGGGGATGTGATTGAAGGCGCGATGCTCGCGCATAAAGCCGAAGAAGAAGGTGTTTTTGTTGCCGAAACCATTGCAGGTCAAAAACCACATATCAATTACAACCTAATTCCAGGGGTTGTATATACCTGGCCAGAAGTAGCTTCTGTAGGAAAAACAGAAGAGCAACTGAAAGAAGCAGGTGTTGCCTACAAATCAGGACAGTTCCCAATGCGCGCCTTAGGGCGTAGCCGTGCGAGTGGTGATGTAGATGGATTTGTGAAGATTCTTGCAGACAAAGATACCGATGAAGTATTAGGTGTTCACATGGTAGGCGCTCGTGTAGCCGATTTAATTTCAGAAGGGGTTACCGCAATGGAATTCCGTGCAAGTGCAGAAGATATTGCACGTATGAGTCACGCACACCCTACCTATGCTGAAGCTGTCAAAGAAGCCGCACTCGCAGCAACCGAAGATAGAGCTTTACACGTGTAAAGAGTAGCTGTTTTAAGAAGTGTAGCGCATTTAAAACAGAATAACCCTATATCCCGCGCTCGTCGCGGGTTTATTTTTAATACAATACGACGTTATTTAGTTACTTTTTATGTACAGAAAGACGCTTAAAATATCTATTATATTCCTCTACTTAATCATCATAGCAGGGGCTGTTGTACGAATGACAGGAAGCGGAATGGGATGTCCAGATTGGCCTAAATGTTTTGGTTTTTATATCCCACCAACAGAAGAAACGCAATTGCAATGGACACCCAATACCAATTTTAAAGAGGGACAAATGATCATCATTAATGAGTCTTTGCGTATTGCTCCTAAAGATTTTACATCTGCAACGGCGTATACAGAATCCAATTGGTCGACCTATGACAAGCACGATTATGCGGCGTTTAATGTTTGGCATACGTGGATTGAGTATATCAATCGGTTAGTCACGGTGCTGGCAGGGATTCCTATTTTATTGATGATCATCAGTGCTTTTTGGTATTGGAAACGACGTCCGTGGCTTATTTTTGGTTCCTTCTTTGTGCTACCACTTATGGGATTTCAAGCGTGGCTGGGAAAACAAGTGGTAGACTCTAATTTACTTCCCGTTAAGATTACCATACACATGATTGCCGCGCTCGTTATCGTTGCATTGTTATTGTATTTATGGTTCAAATCACAGGAAAAGGAAAGTAGTTTAGGTACGCTTTCGCGAAAGCGGACAACCTATGACTCTCAATTTAGAAATTTAGTACTACTTGCAGTTGTGTTGACTTTAGTACAGGTGGCTTTTGGAACGCAAGTACGTCAATATGTAGATGAGCAAGTGATGGTTGTAGGCTATGATGCCAAAGATCAATGGTTGAACCCACCTACTATTATGTTTTACGTACACCGATCGTTTTCGATACTCGTGACAGTACTCAACCTATACCTTTTCTGGCGCAACCGAAAGTATCTGTTAGGTCACACACGTTTATTGAATTGGGTGTTGTTCTTAATCGCTTTAGAAGTGATCACAGGGATTCTAATGTACTACGTTGATTTCCCGTTTGGAACACAACCGCTACACCTTGTGTTAGCTTCATTGCTATTTGGGGTACAGTTTTATGTGTTGTTGTGGAGTATGAGAAGGAAGGAAGAAGTAGGGGTTGCATAACAAACAGATTTTCTAGAGAGAAAGCTTTAGCTTAGGAATGAACATATTTCTATGGTTTTCGTAGCCAACCTAGAATTTGGGGGTTGTCAATATGCCATTTTCCATCTGTATTTTTTAATGTGTAGGTTTCTCTTGAACTGCCAAATGGTCCCGGGTTTTGTTGGATGATTTCTACTTCTTTTTCGGTTACTTTTGAGATAATTGAAACATGACCATATTTATTAAATAAGGTTCCTGAATACACCACTAAATCATCCACCTCTGGTTTGGATGTACTTGGATTGGTATATTGACGTAAGTTTCGTTGTGTATTAATCATAGCATCTTTAATGCTAGGAAGAAAGAAATCTTTTGCGTGACCATAACTATCGGGCATTTTATGGTCTAAGGCCTCATAATAATAGCGTTTTACAAATTCGACACATTGATATTTTAATCCAATGTTGTACCCATCCTTAGTGACTTCTCTTCCTTCCACGTTCCCAACACCACCATTATAATATACATAAACACCTTCCAAACTATCTATTTTCTGTCCTATGGTGTATTTTGGGTTGAGATTTGTTTTTTTTGACATAAAGAAACCAATAGCTACGATGGCTAGTATTGCAATGATAAGTACCCGTTTTTTATTCAAAAGTATTTTTTTTGACGTTTTAGGAACTACAGGACAGCATAGAGCAGCCTACTTTATTTCGGGCCCATTCGGGACGTTTGGCAAACCAATGTTCGTATGCAGGTTGTTCATCATATGGGTGTTTTAATAGGTTGTGTATTTCTTCAAGGAGCTCATAATTGTCTTTGTTTGCTTCATCAATCACGAGTTGTGAGATATAATTACGCAACACATATTTTGGGTTGACACGATTCATTTGTACAGTTCGCTCTTCGTCACTGAGACGTTCTTGCGAGAGCCGTTTTTGATAGGCAGTGAACCATGTTTCCCAGTCAGAACGAATAGTGCCTGCGATTTCTTCAGGTTTGTAAAAGGCCGCTTTTAGGCTTTTAGTCGGCACTTCGATATGCTTCGTGTGACTTTCTGTTTCCGCTTTCGCACTTCGGCTTCGTTCCGTGTGAACTTCGGCTTCGCCGAAAGCAAAAAAAGAATTTTTCACATCTGTAGATTCCTCCTTTGATATCTGAGCGAGATTCCGAAAGAAAATGGTCATATCGGTTTCTGATGCTTGGAGATTTTTCTCTAGATCGGTGATGAGTTGGATATCAGCTTCTAGCGCCAATTGGAGCCCTAATTTTTCACGCATCATCGCGATATATTTTTTAGGATATTCTGTGTGATACGTTTGCAAAATGGCTTCAAGTGGTGCGGCATCTTCAATTAGCGGGAAGAGCGCATTGGCAAGTTGTAAGAGATTCCACAGTCCTATTTGCGGTTGATTCCCAAAACGATAACGTTTGTTTTGACGATCAGTTGTATTAGGTGTCCAACCAGGATCATAGCCTTCTAACCACCCATAAGGGCCATAATCTATCGTAAGACCTAGGATAGACATATTATCGGTATTCATGACGCCATGTACAAAGCCTACGCGTTGCCAGTGGACAATCATTTCTAGTGTGTTTTGAACCACTTCGTTAAAGAAGCCTACATAGTTTTCTTTCGTTCCGCCTTCATATTGGGGATAAAAATGCCGAATGGTATAATCGACCAATGTTTTAAGTGTTTCTGTATCCTGCCGACTGGCAAAGATTTCAAAATTTCCAAAACGTATAAAACTCGGTGCTACACGACAGACAATGGCTCCTTTTTCATAGTCGGCATTGCCGTCATATAACATATCTCTCAGTACCTTATCACCAGAGAGCGATAATGATAATGATCGTGTGGTAGGCACTCCTAAATGATACATTGCCTCACTGCATAGATGTTCTCGTACAGAAGATCTAAGTACCGCTAGACCATCTGCGGTTCGAGAGTATGGGGTTGCGCCAGCACCTTTAAGCTGTAATGCCCAGCGTTTATTTTGATGTGTGACTTCGGTGAGATTAATAGCTCTACCGTCTCCTAATTGTCCTGCCCAATGCCCAAACTGATGACCACCATAACACATCGCATAGGGAGTGGTATCCTCCAAGACTGTAGCTCCAGTGACCATGTGTAAAAATCGTTGGGAGGCTAGATCGTCTTCAGAGAGTCCAAGTGTCTTTGCCATTTCTTTAGAAACATGCGCTAAAGAGGGAGCCGATGGAACTCTAGGAGTTACATATGAAAAACAGGCTTTTTCTACCTGTCTCCTTGTATTTTGAATAATAGGATCGGCTGGAAGCTCTTTGGTGAAGGTAGGATCTATATGTAATCGCATACAATTGTTTTAAATAAGAGTTACCAAAGTTACAACGACTTATTTGATCTTCATACAAGATACTGAAACTACAGATCTGATTCTTAAAAAAGGATATTATTTGAGGTGTCTTGATTTACTTTTGGAGCATATGTTATAATAAAAGGAATCAGGATAACGAAGTGCTAAGAATACGAAGAGAATATATAATAATACTAAAAAGGTTACATAGAAGTATGAGACAACAAAGAGAAACACTAAAAACTTATTTTGAAAGAGGAGATCGTCCTACAGCGTCTCAATTTGCACAACTCATTGATTCATATGCGCATCTGAATGAACTTAATTTCGGATTAAAAGTACGTCCTTCGGGAACCTTAAAAGAAAAGTTCTATCACTTTTATGTAGCAAGTAACCTCCCGACTCCTGAAGGACATAAAATAATAGAAGCTCCATCTGGAAGTACTCCAGCAGTATTAAATGGGTATACACATCTATCGAGTCGGCTTATAAAATATAAACAGTTAGTGTTTACTATAGAAGGCGCTATTGATTTGGTAAAGCATCAACCTAAAATTATTATAGAGCGCTATAAACAAAAAAAGAAACTAACCAGTGGTTATATAAAACCAGCAGGATTTTATAAGGAAAAAGTAGAAGATGCTGCATTGTGGAATCGGAAATCAGAATATGAAGTAACAGCAAGAGTGATGATGATAGATTTAGAACCTATTCATTATTTTAAGCCTAATACTAGCTTCGGCGATTTTACGCCTTCGGGAACGATACGAAGAGAAGGATCTTTTAAATATTCAAGGCATTCGAAACCGTTTGTCCCGATTCAGGTAAAATTACAAATAACGATAGATACTGTAGCATACACATCACATCCTATAGATTTAAAAATCCTTTTAGGAAGTGGTGATATAAACGACGCCATAAATTTTGCTTTTGATTAAGCAATATGTTCAGACATAAAAATAACCTTAACTGGGTAGGATGCCTTTTACAAGACAGACCTTTGTAAAAATAATAGTCAGGCGATCTGTATCATGTGGGATAGCTTACGTTGGCAAGTTATTATGTACACCAGTATTGAAAAAGGTTCTTTAGTAAGATACGAGTGTATCTTTGTAGGTAACGGTTTACTTCGGTAAATCAATATTTACTCAGGTATACGACGACTCGCTAATCCCTTTGTAGATACCGTGCGCATACGTAATGAGACATTGTAAGTGAATACATACATACTTTTCAATTGATTATTAGTAGGACTGTTGATAGCGAAAGACTCTATGCGACAAGGTGCTTCGGCATCTTTTGTGAGACTTTCCCCAAGAATGAGCAACCTTGCAGTTAAGGTTTTTTTAGTGAAATACTATTTTAAAGTGTTGCAAAGCTACACATTTAAAATAGCTAGTTGAACTCATTCCGCTTTTTCAGCGGGATCTAATCCCTTCTATTTTTAATCTGATACCAGGCACGCGGGATGCAAGTAATATGTTATTTCTTTTCGCTTTAAGCGAAATTAAAAATAATCACATCACCTTGTTTGATTTTATTCATAGTATACAAGCTATACACTACGAGAGAACAAATTAACCCTTAATCCCAGGCTGTTTGATCTCAAAGCCACCTTCATCAGCTTTTGCTTTATCAACCATTGCTTTTACATCCCGTAATAACTGCTTAGCATCATAGATGATACCGTCTTTGATGGTATATTTTACACCGCCTGCACGTATCACTTCGTTGTCTTCAGTAAGTTTGATAGCTCCTGTTCCGTACAATACTTTTAGGTTTTGCAACGGATTTTCTTCTACGATCACAAAATCGGCGAGTTTACCTACTTGTACAGACCCTATTTGATCATCCATACGTAAGGCTTCGGCGCCATTAAGGGTTGCTGCTCTAATCACTTCCATAGGGTGGAATCCAGCTTCTCTCAAGAGCTCTAACTCTCGTATGTATGCAAAACCATATAATTGAAAGATAAACCCAGAATCGGATCCTGCGGTCACACGCCCCCCGCGGTTTTTATACTCATTGATAAAGGTCATCCACAAGCGGTAATTTTCGCGCCAAGCGACCTCTTCTTCGGTTCCCCAAAAATGCCAGTAGGATCCATGAGAAATTTTACTCGGTTGATAAAAACGCCATAGCGACGGTAGGGTATAGTCTTCATGCCACTCTGCACGGCGAGCTCTCATCAAGTCCCGACTCGCCTCGTAAATGTTAAATGTTGGGTCTAAGGTAAAATCTAACGCGAGTAATTCTTCCATCACTGCATTCCAATGATCTGAGTAAGGGGCAGCGGCTTGTTGCCAAAGGCGTCCTGCCTCCCCAAAACGGTGTTGCTCATTATTATAATTATAGTCCAATGGATAGTTTTGTACGGTACGATCTGTAAAAAGTGCTTCAGGTAATCCATACCAGTGCTCCATAGAGGTAAGTCCGGCTCTTGCTGAATGTAATACGTTCCATCGGGCAACGCTCATCTGAGCATGGTGCATGGATGAGGTAAGTCCTAATTTTTTATTTTCTTCGAGAGCGGCTTGCATCACATGCGGTTCTGCACCAAAAAATTTAATCCCGTCTGCTCCTTTTTGTGCATTGGCACGTACCCATTCTCTGGCTTGTTCGGCGGTGGTAATTGGGTTTTTGCTTCCCTGTCCAAATCCTGTATGCGCCACAATACGTGGGGCAATAATTTCGTTTTTTGCCGATCTACGTTTCAGATCTAATGCGTAGTCAATCCCTCTTCCAGAGGGTTCTCGTACCGTTGTCACACCATGTGCCATCCATAGTTTAAAGACATACTCCCAGTTGGCGCCTTGTGCGGTGCCTCCTATGTGACCGTGCATATCAACAAAGCCAGGTAGCAGATACATCCCGTTGGCATCTAGTTCTTTGCCGCCACTTTTTAATTTCGGACGTTTGGATGCATCAATAGGAACACCAGGATAGCCTACCACTTTTATTTCTTTGATGATGTTGTTTTCTACGACAATATCCACAGGACTTATTGGCGGTGCGCCATCTCCATTAATTAAGGTAACGCCTCGGATGATTAATTGATTAAATGGGCCTTGTTCTGTTTGCGCTCCTGCCTGTTGTGCTGTATTTTGAGCACTTACGGCAGACAGGTTCGCGAAAGCGTATACCGACACAACAAATATGAGGGTAAGAAAGAATTGTTTTTTCATGGGTGATGGTGTATCTAGGATGGATTTTTACTCGATAATCGAGATTTAATTTCTACGAGGCTTATCTCGAAATGGAATGGTTTTTTCTAAATACATCTCGTGGACTTGCCCTAAGGTAGTTTATCAGTATAGTAACCTAAAACTCTGGGCTATTTTTTCGCCCGCTTCTGTGTCCTGATCATAACAATAAATGGTAGTTTCGTAAATGATCTTTTTTTCAGGATGGTACATGATAACGACAAAAACAGGAGTTTCTGTATCGCCGTCTATATCGGTAGCTCTTACATAATAGCCTTGAGAGACAGTATTTAATCGTTGTGCCGTGCGTACTTTATAAAGGCTTAATCGAGAAGCAATGACTTCGGTGGTTTTACCAAGATTCACAAAGTAATCGCTCGCAACTTCATTTGGATAAAAAATCTCCGTATCAACGGCAAGGTCGTCATTTTCATAGCCAACCACACGGTCAGACTCTGTATCATAGACTTCTATATCTGCTGTTGCTTCAAACGCATAATAATATTTTTCTGAGGTGAATGTTTTTTGAGCAATTCCTACTTGGCAGAGTAAGAATAAGAAAACAGCTGTGGAAATCATCTTTTTAGTCATACGTATCAATAGATTCTGTTGTTTTTAATAAGCTATAGCGTGTATGCTATTGTCTAAAGATACGTATTGTGATTGAAATGGAATAGGATGTTTTTCTTGAAATTGACTATCAGTTATTTACAGATTTTTGGATATTCACTAGCTGAAAAGAAGGAACTAAAGTCTTAATCACTAGGTATTTTTAGTTGTTCTCCCAAGGGCCATCGGTAAAAATAGGCTCAAAACGAGCTCCTTCTTTACGAAAAAGACCTTTCCAGCCACCTGCCCAGATGTTTCCGTCCTGATCTTGAAAAATACATTGGATAGCATTGGTATCAATTTCTTCAGGCTCTTTATAATTTGTAAAGGAAGTTCCATCATATTCATATATGCCGTGATTTTCAGCAGGAAACCAGATGTGACCACTCGTGTCTTCATAAAGACTCCAAACTTCATCGCCAGCGATGATCCCTTTTTCTGTAAAATTAATAAAGCCGCTACCATCATATTTACTCACGCCCTTGTAGTGGGTTGCAAACCACATATTCCCTTGACGATCTTCAAGAATATCATTTACAGCGTTGTCAGCAAGTCCGTCTTTTTTTGAGAGATTGGTCAGTGATTTTCCATCAAAAATATATGCCCCTTCGTTGGATCCAAACCACATACGATCTTTGCTATCTTGCATGATACTATGTATGATTTTAGAACTGCTCACACCTCTTTTGTGATCTGCTTTTGATTCAGGAAGGGGAAAGTTAGTAAATGTGGTTCCATCAAATTGGTTAACTCCTTGATAAGTGGCTATCCAAAAGATTCCTTTGCGATCAATGATTATGTCCCATACATCGTGATGTACTAATCCGTCTTTTTCTGTGTAATTGGTAAATGTAGTGCCGTCATATTTGGTAATACCTCCAGAAGTCCCAAACCAGACATTTCCTTCTTTGTCTTCTATGATTGCACGCACGGCAGCGCCACCAAAACCATTTTTGGGATTAAAATACGCTAGTGTTTTCCCGTTGTATCGTGCAACGCCATCACCATTGGTGCCAAACCAAAGATGCCCATTTTTATCTTGAAAAATTCTTCGTACAAAATCACTGATTTTTGGAGCTGAAAGTGGAAGTACCATATGTTCATAAGCTTGAACGGTTGGTTGTGCTGATTGTTTTTTTGAGATAGTGTCTTGTGTGGATGTGTCATTTTTTGGTGTTTGATGATCTTGACCATTACAAGATACAAGACACATAAAAAATAGGAATAGAATAGATCTCATAATCACAGTTTGAATTTCCTTTTTGCATACTGTATTGTTGCTCATAATACGGGTTGAATGTAGATGTACTCAAACTTACCCTGAAAATCGAATATATTCACCTTCGCAATTGTAAAAAAAATGTCAAAAAAGTGTCATTGACTTTATGGAAACACTTATTCCTCTTCTTCAACTGCCTTGTATCCTTCTTCTATGATAGCGTTTGCTTCTTTTTTTACATCTGACTTTACGTCTTTAACCTCTTCTTTTTGTGGACCTGTCACTGTGAATTTTGAGAAAATAGGCAAATGATCAGATCCTACATCAGTGAGTGTTTTAATTTTATTGACTTCTATTCCATTTGAGCTAAAGATAAGGTCAATAGGAATTCTAAAGATAACAGGTCCCGCAGGGAAAGACCCGTGAATACCATTTTTTAATCGCGCATCTTTCATTCCTGAAACTTTGGAAAATAACTTTGCACTTCGTGACCAGCATACGTTATTAAAATCTCCTGTTGCGATGGCCGGTATTTTTAGTTCTCTAATCAATTTTGCAATTTTCATCAATTCTCCATCTTTTTGTCTTGAAGTTGGTTTTTCGGTGGGACTTGGTGGAGGAGGATGAATCCCAAAAAAGACAAAATTGGAATTGGTTTTGTCTTCTAAGTGAACTTCGATGGCGGGTGTTTCATCAGATATGAAATAATGTTCTTTAACACTATTCACTTTTAATTTGGTATAAAAGTGCATCCCATACCTATTTTCTTTTGGGATTTTATAGGTAAAAGGGTAATCTGTTTCGATTTTCCCTAAGGCTTCTTCCCATGCCTTGTTTGTTTCCATCGTTAATACGATGTCGGGTTGAATGTCATCAATTAATTTGATAAGCTTTTCATACTCCTTATTCTTTTGCAAGACATTGACACTGATGATGGAAATGGTTTGTGCATTGTCTAGTTGTTTATGACGAACCTTCTTAAGAGGTAAGTAAGGTAAAATAATAGAAGTTTGATATATAATAGCAATAAATAATGCCACTAGCGAGAGTAATAATGCGATATTATTTTCTTCAAATAGAAACAGTCCTAGGATAAAAAGAAGTATTTGTAAGAATAGGAGTTGCATCCGTATAAAATCAAATCCTCGGAATGACCAATGTGTTATGCTAAAAGCTGGCAAGAAGCATACTATAGAAAATAGCAACGATATGATGATAAATGTATTGATCAAATAATTTGTTTAGAATGAGTAGTTTCTACTTAGTTGTACAGTCTTATTGCCTAAACACCTAGTTTTAGCAATACATTTCGCTAATTTACTAAAAGAAAGTTGATCATCAGAAAATCTGTTCAATGCTTTTGTTTTAACGTTCTACTAAGATTTGTTGCTAATGATACAGTATGTAGTAGGGTTGTGTCCGCTTTCGCGAAAGCGTAATGACGCATACGTTTATGCTTAGCTTAGTTGAAGTATGTGAGCGAACACTTCTTTCTAAATGACATCAAATTAAATAGCATTTAAAAATGCGCCTAAATCCTGCTCTTTATCTAATCCTAATTTTTTCTTTAATCGGTATTTTGATTTCAGGACACTATCTGGGAGCACATTAAACATAGAGGCTATTTCTTTGGTCTCTAAATTCATTCTTAAAAAGGAAGCGAGTCGAATTTCTTTTTCAGAGATATCATTGGCAATTTCTTTTAAGCGAATGTCAAAATTGTTGTGGACTTCAGAGAAATAGGATTTGAATACTTCCCAGTCTTTATCTTCGGCACTTTCTTTTTTGAGTAAAAGCACCAACCGCCTAAATTCTATCTTAAACAACTCTGGAGATTGTTTGATTTTTTCAAGGTTTTCTTTTAGTTCTTGAATAAACACATTTTTTTGAACTAGATGTAAGGTTTGGGAGGTAAGTTCTTTTTTCTTGAAGGCTATTTCTTGTTTTAGAACAGCTTCCTGTTTTTCCTGTGCTATTTTATTTTTTTTGATACGTTGTTTAAAGCCAAAGTAGAGTAGGCCTGCTATTGCCAAAAAGGAAAACATCCCAATTCCAAAGAGTGTTTTTGTGAGTTGGTCATTTTTAGCTTGGAGGTTTAATGTTTTAATTTCTTTGTCTTGCAGTAAAATTTCTGCTTCTTTTTTTTCAGTTTGATACTTTATTTCTAGTTCGCTTAATTTATCTATGTTCTCTTTTTTATAGATGGAATCATTGAGTTGTTGGTATTTTTCTTTGTAGAGATACGCATTTTTATAATCTCCTAATGCGACATAGGCACTAGCGACATTATTATAATCAGCTACAAGAATAGATTTAGAATTAGACGCTATTGAATGATTCATCCCAACAATGTAATAGTCAAGTGCTTTTTGGGGGTTCTTATTTTTTAAGCTGATTCTTCCAAGGTTTCGTGCATTAAACGCCATGCCTTGTTGACTTCCTAGTTTTTTAGAAATGGCGTATGATTTTTCAAAATAGGGTTTTGACTTTTGAATACTATCCATTTCAAAATATACGGTTCCTAGACTATTATAAGTATTGGCTAATTTGAATTCATTACCTATGCTTTCATAGTAGGCGATATTTTGCTCAAAATAGGGAAGGGCTTCTTGGTAACGTTCTAGCCATTTCATATTCTCCCCAAGATTATGCCTTACTTGTGCCAGCCGTAAAGGCGAACCTTCCTCCAATGCAATTTTTTCAGCTTTTTGATAATACGCTAGAGAGCTTTTATATCTTCCTAATGCAGATTGTGTATTCCCGATAGAGAGATAGTTTCCGATGAGTTCTGTTTTATTGGGATTGAGTCTTTCATTTATTTTGGCGGCTTCCAAAGCCATCTCTAGCGCCCCTTCAAGATTTCCTTGATAGAAGAGGACTCTTGTCATATTATTATACACTTTTGCAACACCTAGGCTATCGTTATTTTTCCCATATAGTTCGGATGCTTCTTGGTAGGCTTTTTCAGCTGCTATGAAGTCGGCTTTCACACTGTAATAATTACCTGCGTCCATTTTAGCTCTTGCCAGTAGTTCCGGTTTCCCTAAGCGCGTTGCTAGGGTTATTTCTTTATCTAGGTATGATGTTGCCTTCTCAATATCCGATCGAACAAGTAGTTGTATTAATTCGCTATAGGTATACACTTTTAAAGAATCTGCTTGTTTTGATACAACAGTTTCTAAACTGTCGATTACTTTTTGTTGTTGGGCAAACATCCCATAAGACACAAAAAAGAGTGCTAAAAAAAGGATACGGAAATTCATAAAAGAACTGATTAGTTATCGGACATCTAAGATACTCTATCTTAGTATATGGTTGACATAACAAAACACACAGGTCTATGTCTGTAAACCTTTTTGTCTGTGCTTTGTCCATGCTTTCTAGTTCTTTAAATAAATATAATTTATTGATTATTAGTTATTAATGATTGTATGGTGTGCGTAAAATATGCTTGTGCTATATATGAGATTTTATGGGTTGTCCATGCTTTGTCCATGTTGAAAATTAGATTTCTGCTCGCTTTCTGTATAATTTTAACTTCATATTAATTCGCAAAACACAAACAATGAAAACCGCAACATGTAAACAACTTCAAATGAAATATAGTGTACTTATACTACTATTTTTATGTATATCTATAAGCTGTAGTAAAACTGACGATGGCCCTTCTGGTCTAGGAGACGGAGAAGTAGAGCAAATCAATGGCATTTCTGCTGATGAATTAGACAATTATCAAGGAGACTTAGGTATTTTGGTAAATACAAGAGATTTGGTAAAGAAGGGCTATATACCTGCCAAAGTTGATATCACAACTACTGCTAGTGAAGGAAATTATGATCAACAAATAGATATTGACCCTTTTACTAATATTGGCAAGTTATCTATTTCTGTAGAAGATCTAACCGAAGCAGCCGAAGCAGAACTTAGAAATGGCGTCGGATTGACGTTAGATATTTTGGATGCATCAAACAACGAAATTACTTCTGAAACCTATAGCTTAACTTCTTTTGAAGAAAATGGAAATGAAATAGACATAGATGCTAGTGCATTAAATTATCTATCGCAAGAGCTATATTTTCAGGAAGGGATGCGCTATTATTTACAGCTTGTCAGTGCAAACGGCAGTTATAATACAAATGTCGTTTGGAAACCCTCAAGTGCTCAGGATAATAATGTGGTTCTACAACGTAGGTCTTCCTCTTTTAATGCAGGAACTACCTCTGAGCAGTATCATTTTCATAAGTTTCAAGGAGATGAAAATACGTTTGCCATTTATTCTGCCAATACAAATCGGTATTTAGCCACAGATTCTAATGATAAGACCTTTAGACAATCTGGAGCGATCTCATTTCCTACTGGTCTAAATGATAATAGTCTGCATCCTCGATACCGATTTATTGTTAAAAAAGAACAGAATGGTCTTTATACAATTAATGACATCAATGGAAATCCTATGCGAGAATTTGCTAATAATGGTAATATTAGTTGGAGAGCTATAAACACAGGAAACATACAATATTTTAGAATTATTGCGCTAGATGTTGCATGGGAAACACAGGTGTTAGATACAAAACATTTACAACCCATCTTACCAGCCGTTGAAACGTCTTTTGGCTTTAATAGCACCTTACGTAATTGTGGTGCGGGTAATTTAGAGCAAGAAGTAGGGGTGGAGAGTGAAGTAGTCACGACCTATTCTACCTCGTTTCAAGAGAGTATTGGTTTGAGTGGTAGAGTTACAACGAGTGTTGAAGCCTCTGTGAGTGCCACGGCAGAAGCAAGCTTTTTTGGAAATGGCGGTTCGGTTACTGGGGAAGTGTCTGCTGGCGTTGAGGTTTCGGTGGAGGCTAGCTCGACAACAACTATCGGAAACGAACAATCTACTAGCAATACCACTTCGATTTCTTCTAGACGAACAGTCACAGTCCCAGCAGGAAGTGCTTCTCTGGTGTATGATGCTTACCAAACGTACTCTAATGTTAAAGTCCCTTATGTCAAACGTTTTAGATTAAAAGGAACAGGAACGAATGGTTCTGGTCCCATGTCTGGCCTTGATATTTTGACGCAACTCGACATGACTAGTTTTTCAGGAACAGTAACTACAGTGGGTTCTGATTTTGTGGAAGTAACCATACGAGGCGCTATGATTTTAGACAATATTGTCGACACACAAACCGAAGTAAGAGATGTTGCAGCGAATTGTGATTAATTAGTTTTAAGCTTTGGAATGTAAGAACGGTAACGTATCAACGTTGCCGTTTTTTTATGGAAGTTCTTTTTTGTATGATGAATAGGACCGCTTTCGCGAAAGCGGAAATATTTTAAAAATCATTAGGCGTACATAAAATAGCAATATTCCTAGATATAATCTATACGCATCTATCAACATTTCAGCCCTCAAAAACAACATTTCAGCTATCCTTTTTCAGGAAATTGTAACAAATATTTTTTTTAACCGTCTTTTAAGTATCAATCAATAAATCAAATAATCATGAGAACTGAAACAAACAAGTATCCAGAACCCCCAAAAAATTATAGACGTAATAAAGTACTAGGCATCTATGTTATTTTAACCACAACGTTTATAAGTGCGTATACACTAGTCCAAATAATGACAGTTGTATAAAAGACAAATTCTGCGTACAAGTACGCAGAATTTGCTCTTCATCATAGCAGATTTTGATGTCTAATTACATCAAAGGGATGAAATATACCCTCTTTGTCGAAGAAGAATCTAACTCCTTACAACATATCATCAGAATATGTAGGGATTTTTATTACTTAGTTAATACCTAAAAAAATAGCTATCTCATCAATAGCTATTTTTTTGTAGTATGAGTTTTAGTTTTAGGAATACGCTTTTTCGCTTCAATACCGTATTTTAGCATATCTAAAACTTTTGATCTATGCGATATCTATGTATCTCTTTGTTCCTTTTTATAAGTTGTTTTACAAGTTGTAAAGACGCTACGACTCCTGTCACACCAGAAGCTACTGTTACTACTACCTATTATCTAATACGCCACGCAGAAAAAGACCGTAGTGATCCTGAAAATAGAAATCCGTCGCTTACGGAAGAAGGAATCGCAAGAGCCAATAACTGGGCTTCTACTTTTGAAGATGTTCCATTTGATGCTGTATATAGTACAACATATGCACGTACACAGCAAACAGCAATGCCTACCGCTACACAAAAAGGATTAGAGATTCAATCCTATGATCCTAGAAATTTATTTGATGAGAATTTTCAGAATGCTACACTTGGCAAAACCGTATTGGTCGTCGGTCATAGTAATACCACACCAAACTTCGTAAATGCGATTATCAAAGAAGATCGTTTTCAAGATATTGATGATTCTAATAACACAAACTTATACATCGTCACCCTTACAGGAGACAAATCCTCTACGCAGTTATTACATATCGATTAGTTAGCCCCCTAACCCCCAAAGGGGGAATTCTTATCATTTACCACTATCATGAACAAATTCTAAATTACAGTTCCTTCCCTCAGCGAGGGAAGGTGGCTATATCGAGGTACGAGATATGGACGGAAGGGAGAGAACATGAAATTTCACACAAAAGTTCATAAGGATTTCACTTCACAAATAGCGTATTGCTCTATTTTTGAAAACCAAAAGCTACCCCCTTTCCCTTTGGGAGAAGGTTAGAACTTGTGCTGAACTCGTTTCAGTAATTAGGGAATCACTGACTCACTAACGGCGTCACCTCTGGATTTTCTGTAGCGATGGTAGATAACAGAATGAGTTCGTTATTTTCAAATTGAGCATCTAAATCCGTTAGTAGCGGAAACTGTGTCTTAGGCTTATAATTGCGATAATCTACAAAACGTACTCCGTTAATCATACGCTCATTAAATGCTTCTCTAAAACGCGTACCTCCTTCATCCACTTGATAATTATACGCAAGATAATCTACCGTAAAATCTTTGGTGGAAATCCAGTACATGTATTGATCTTGAAAATCTTCACCACCTCCTTCTTCATCAAAAGTAACTTTGACACGATAATAAGATTTCCCCTTTACATCATGGATATCAACCAACGTTTTAGTGACTGCAGGATCATTCAAACCGTAGGGTAATACAGAAAAATAATGAACAGAATTAATACTGTTGGCATACTTCTGTTTCATACTATCGGGTACCTGAATGGGTGCGCTTTCGCGAAAGCGTATAAAGTCCCCTTCACTGTTTAATACATCACGTTCTAATAAACAAGCAACATCACGGCATCTCTCAAAAATACGGGAGCCATCCTCGCGTTTGGCTCTGTAATAATAATCTCTAAACTTAAACTGAATCTCTGCGTTTTCAATGGTGGACCCACCACTTCGTGCGATCGCTTGGTCTACGATTTCTTGGACTTCAGGTGTTTTTGGAGTGCAAGCACTGGTCAGGAATACGAAGATGAAAATTGAGCTACTTAGAAAAAAAAGAAGATATGATCGTGAGGAATGTGCGTTTTGTGATGGTGTCATAAGGACAAATATAGTTTCTTATAAAATGGGGATCTCTAGTAAGTCTCAAAAGTAGCATTTTCCTTACATTTGTAATCATGTCAAACAGAGTAAATATACTAAATAAACGGGCACGCTTTGAGTATGAGATCTTAGATAAACTCACTGCGGGAATCGTTCTTGTAGGAACTGAGATTAAATCGATACGAGAAGGAAAAGCATCTATTGCCGAAAGTTTTTGTGAGTTTAATGACCAGCAAGAACTTTTTGTGATCAATATGACCATACAAGAATATTCACATGCTACGTATTTTAATCACAAGCCTAAAAGCGAGCGTAAGTTATTATTAAATAAGCGCGAACTCAAAAAATGGGAGCGTGAGGTTAAAAAATCAGGACTAACGATTGTACCGTTACGTTTATTTACTAATGAGAAAGGGTTTGCCAAACTAGAAATCGCACTTGCAAAGGGTAAGAAAAACTACGACAAACGTGAGGTTATTAAAGATCGCGATAACAAACGTGACCTAAGCCGCATCAAAAAAGCCTATAATAACTAGCCTCTAACCCCCAAAAGGGGAATAAAAAAACATAAAATCTCATTTTACAACTAGATCAAAAGCTCCTTCCCTCAGCGAGGGAAGGTGGATATATCGAGATACGAGATATAGACGGAAGGGAGAGAAAAGCTCCTTGAATCTAGGAGAAATAAATATAATGTAATCGTTTTCTCCCCCTGGGAGAAGGCTAGTGCCTGTGCTGAATTTGTTTCAGTAATGAAGGCCACCATTCTCCTAAAATAATCACAACTAACATTTTTTTAAGAAGTTAACGTTAGGAAGTATAGTTTCTTTGAAACGCTAACAACACTATCCAATATGAATAAAATTACGCTTACCATTTTGTTTTCTTTTTGTATTTCTGTGCTTTCTGCGCAGATTGTAGGAACCGTCACCGATGATCAAGGTGAATCATTACCGTTTGTCAATATATACCTAGAAGATTCTCAAGAAGGAACGACAACCAATGGTGATGGACAGTACGAACTTGATGTACTAGGTTCTGGTGCAGGTCTTAGTGCGAGTGAGTTGACGTACACGGTAGTTTTTCAGTTTATAGGCTACACGACGGTACGAAAAGAAATCAAGACCAAAGCTTCTCTATATAAATTAGATGTTACCTTAACGCCAGAGACCACTTCGTTAGATGAGGTTGTTGTAGAGGCGGGTGTCAATCCTGCAGATCGCGTGATACGTGCTACTATTGCTAGTAGAAAGGCAAATCTTGATAAATTGAGTGAGTACACCGCTCGGTTTTATTCTAGAGGCGTATGGCAGGTAAAAAATGCACCCGAAAAATTCTTAGGTCAAGAAATAGGAGATATGGGAGGCGGTTTAGATTCGACGCGTACGGGCATTATCTATCTGAGTGAAACGATCTCAGACATTGCCTACCAACGACCGAATAACTTTTCTGAAAAAATTGTCGCGAGTAAAGTCAGTGGCGATGATAATGGGTTTAGTTTTAATACCGCTATCGATGCTAATTTCTCTTTTTATGAAAATACCTTAGAGCTCAACACACAGCTCATCTCACCCATAGGTGTCAATGCTTTTTCGTATTACAAATACAAATTGATTGGTACTTTTTATGAGCAAGGAAAAATCATTAATAAAATCGAAGTCACTCCAAGACGTCCCAAAGATCGCGTCTTTAGCGGATTGATTTACATTGTAGAAGACGCCTGGCAATTATATGGGGTAGACCTGGCTACCAATGGCGAAGCGATTCAGGTTCCTTTCATCGAAAGCCTCAATTTTAAACAGAATTATAAGTATGATGAGGACTATCAACAATGGGTGAAAATTTCTCAAGTCATTGATTTTAGCTTCGGATTTTTAGGGTTGAAAGGCGATGGTCGGTTTACGGCTGGGTATAGCGAGTATGACTTTACCCCTAATTTCACGAAAACATCTTTTACCAATGAGGTGCTTTCTTTTGCTGATGAAGCTAATAAAAAAGACAGCCTGTATTGGGAAGAAAAACGTCCCGTTCCTTTAACGCTGGTTGAGTCGAATGACTATCTGAAAAAAGATAGTATTCAGGTGATCAGAAAGTCACAGAAATACATGGACTCTATCGATACGCGAAGTAATAAATTAAGACTTATAGACCCGATTACAGGTTACTCGTATACCAATAGTTTTAAGCGCTGGCGTTTTAGTTATGACGGTATTTTCAACAGTACAAGCTACAATACGGTGCAAGGCTGGAATACGGCTACGGGGATTAATTATTTTACGTGGAGTGATGATGATTATTCAAAGACGTTTTACGCTTTCGCGAAAGCGGGCTATGGCTTCTCAGATGATCGATTGCGGTATACCGCAGGGTTTGTAAGACAGTTTGATCGTAAGAAAAGAGCGGTACTTTCTGTCTCAGGGGGTGTGGAAACCAAGCAATTTAATGCCAGTAATCCTATTCCGAGTTCGATTAATACGATTACAAGCTTATTTTTTGAACGAAATTACCTGAAAATTTATGAACGCTCGTTTGTAGATGTGGCCTACTCTCAGGAGGTATTTAATGGCTTACGTCTCTGGGGAAGTGTGAGCTATGAAGACCGAAAAGGCCTTGCCAATACCACCGATCAAACGTTTTATCCCAAAGATGATATTGAATTTACGAGCAACAACCCAAGAGATCCTCAAAACCTTTTTCCACAAGATCCCACGGGCGTTGAAGATCATGCGATTGTAAAAACACAAGTGAGTACGCGTATCAATTTTGGTCAGAAATACTATAATTATCCCACAGCCAAATTCAATATCCCAAATGATCGTTTTCCTACGGTATTTTTAACCTATGAAGGAGGATTGGCGGCAGATGAAGATCGGTTTAATTACACCCAATTAAGAGCGAGTGTCCGCCAAGGATTTAACATAGGCAATAAAGGTCGTTTTAATTACAATTTGACAGGAGGGACATTTTTAAATTCGGCAAGCGGTGCCAGTTTTATAGACTACCAGCACTTTAATGGAAACCAAACCAGAGTAAACCTAGAGGGGAATAATCTAAATCGCTTTAATTTGTTACCGTATTATGAGCGGAGTACCAATCAAAACTATTTTACAGCGCATGCAGAGCATAATTTTAAAGGATGGATTCTTGGGAAAATCCCAGGGATTAATAAGCTTAATTTCAATTTGGTTGCTGGTGCCCATGTGCTGAGTACGCAAGGAAATCAACCGTATACAGAATATTCAATTGGATTGGATAATATTGGTTGGGGGAAGTTTAGATTCCTACGTGTAGATTATGTGCGATCTTCTGGACTCGGTGCGAATGACGGTGCTTTTGTATTTGGGGTGAGTTTTTAATCGCAGGGCGATAGCCAAGGGTTTAATTCCTCTAAGCTTTCTTCGAAGTGAACATGTTTTAGAAAATAAACTTGCTTGGGGCGAACTTGATGATTAGTCATACCTATATTTTAAAGGGTTGATGAAATAGGCGGTACACGCTTTCGCGAAAGCATATCAAATACGATATCTACTGCGCTCTCACTATTTTCTTAAGTATCGCAATCTGTCCTAAGTGATAATGCGTGTGCTCGATGATACCTTGTAGATTCCGGTAGTAATTGCCGTATTTCTCATTTGCGAATTGTTTCCATAAGATTTCATCTGGAAGTTGTGCTATCAATGAAGCAAAATGGTCAGCAGCTGCATAGGTTTTTTCTAAAAAAGTTTCCCAATCTTCTTGAGAATGGATAGGTGGATGGTCAAAACTGTCACTGTCTTTTCCATCTAGCGGACCTCCTTCCAATACCTTGGTTACTGTAGCCACATAATAATGAATATGATAGGCAAGCGTAGCGATGGTGTTGCATTCATATACCTTTGTGGTGGCTTCTTGCCAAGTGACATCGGCGAGTTGCTCTTTTAGATTGGCTGACGTCCAATTTCCTGAAAAATAGACATCACGCAAGTGCTTAGCTATGTGTTGTATCGTAGTCATTTGAGCTGTAATCTTATGCAACTAAGATACAGGTTTTTGAGAATTTTAAAAAAAGGAGTTAGTGTATCCTTAATTTATAGTTTGAGTTGTAATTAACGTGTATAATACCGTTTGCTAACGACATTTCCCTCACGGTCATAATAGTTCCACCAGCCTATTTTTTGTTTTAAATGAATGTAATCACCCGCTGCTTTTACACTACCATTTTCATAGAATAACTTCGCGGGACCTTCTGTTTTATTATTTACATAAGTGCCTTGTGATTCTTTACTTCCATCGGGGTTATAATTAATCCAAATACCATTTCCGATCCCGTTTTTATATTGTTGTACAGATTCCAATTCGCCATTATCATAGCGTGCACACAACCAGCCTGTATAAGGTGTTTTACTTCCTTTGGCAAAGTATTGCTGCCCATAGCGACCTCCATAGGTGACATCAGCATCATTCATAGACACCATTTCAGATTCGGGAGGGAGTGTAACGACATCCTTCATAGACACCATTTCGGATTCAGGCGGTAGTTTTACAGCATCGTTTTGAGCGCACCCTATCGCGTGCACTGCAAAGACTAAGAGTATGAGTTTTTTCATCGTATTATTTTTTAATTTATTTTTCAATGAGTAAAAAGCGTGTTTCCATATAATAAACGTTCCAAATGCGCTCTCCGTTGGCATCTTTGGCATCTCCACGATTACTACTAAAATAAAAATAGTTACCGTCTGGAGAAAAACTTGGCGACCCTTCGGATTGTGATGAGTTGATGACGGGTCCTAAATTTTTAGGGGTTGACCAACTATCTCCTTTTTTTACCGAATAATAAAGATCTGAACCTCCATAGCCATCATATCGATCGTCAGAGCCAAAAAATAGGATGTTCCCATCTGGTGAGAGTTGAGGTGCCGTGTCGTAATTTGTAGCGCTTGATGGCGGAATAAGTTCTTTAGGCGTATCATACGTTCCATTGCTTTTTAACTTAGCCATAAAGAGGTTGGTGGGGTTTTTGTCGGTTCCTTTGGTCCAGAAATAGAGATTTCCTTTGGCATCTGTCATTGGTCCTGCTTCATAATTGGCGGGCCATACGTTGTCTTTTTTCATAGATCCATTGATTACAGTAGATAATGGTTTTGGCGCAGACCATCCATCGTCTGTTTTATCTACATACCAAATATTCATATCCATTTTTTCGGTGGTACTTCTATCAGGTAAGGGTCTGTAAGATGCAAAAAAGAGCTTGCTGCCGTCATGGTTGACAAAAGCACCTTCGTCTTCATCAGTGGAGAAGGGAGCAATGGTAGGGGTGCTCCATGTATCGTTGGTTTTGGTGGTTACATAGATCCGTTTTTCACCTGTTTTAGTGTCTCTTCTTGTGAAATACGCTTTTTCGCCATTTGGCATAAAAGTGATGCCCCATTCGTTACCGTTAGCTACAGAGATGAGATCTTTCTGAAAGATCATTGGTTCGTCAATATCTTGTATTCCATGGGTATACTGCTTTCGCGAAAGCAAAAGACCATTGACATCATACGTTAATTCTAAACCCTCTTTTTTTCCATCAATATACGTGGCGTCGTATTTAAGTTGCCCATTTTCATGATACGATCTGTAGATTCCTTGCGTGATATCATTGATATAAAAACTCTCCGAACGCAACTGTCCATTGGGATAAAAATATTCCCATCGTCCATGTCCAAGACTATTTTTCCAATAGGCTCTGTATCTTAAGGTGCCATTAGGATACCATTCTAACCAAAGCCCTTCTGATTTTCCATTGACTTTTGTTTTCCAAAGGGATGGACTGCCATTTGGGTAGTGTTCTGAAATAATGCCTGTATAGGTTTTGGAGTCCACTTCTGACTCTTTGGACACAGGAAGTGGCTCTTGAATTTGTGCCATAACGAGCGGATAGTGTCCTATACAAGCAATACTCAAGAGTAGAATGCGGAATGTTTTTTTCATGATAGCGTATTTATCTAAAGATACTGAGAGGATACTATCTAACCATGTAGTACTCGATAGAGTGGATAATAGTCCGACGAACTGGTTATAATACCATTTTTTTGATATCTGAAAGGTAGGTTTCACTCACTCTAAAATGCATTCCATTTTCAAGAAAGAGATAGTAATAGCGATTTATTTTTTTAAGTTCTTTTATCGTATTTGTATTGACAAAATGAGATCGGTGGAGCCGTGTAAACAGCTTCGGGTCAAAGGTATCTTTAAGTTCAGAAATGCCTCTGGTTGCCAAGAATTCTGAGTTTTTTGTAAATACTTTGGTGTAATCTCCAAATGCTTCTGCATACAGAATGTCTGTTACTTGCACCATTATTTTACGAGTGCCTTTGTGTAAAATAACTTTAGAGGGAAATTCGGTTTCTTTTTGCAGTAATTCCTCGGCTAGTGGAATGACATTATTTTTATTTTTTAGGATTCTCTGAAGTGTGCTTTCAAAACGTTTTTTTCCGTAGGGTTTTAGTAAATAATCAACGGCATGGACTTCAAATGCTTTGATGGCGTATTGGTCGTAGGCGGTTGAGAAAATAACTTCAGGAATTTCATCAAGTTGGGTGAGTACTTCAAAACCATTAAGGCCTGGCATTTGGATATCTAGAAAAAGAATGTCAGGTTTGAGTTGATTGATCAATGTTACAGCTTCATATCCATTGGTGGCCTCTCCCATCACCTCAAATTCTTTGTGTAAGGAAATGTACTGTTTTAGCAAATTTCTTGCATCTTCTTCATCATCTATGATTAGTACTTTTTTCAAATGACAAATGTAATTTTAGTTCCTGTAGGAGTATTATCTTCAATTTTTAAGTGTGTGTTGTAGATTTTTTCCAAGCGCATTTTGGTATTGGAAAGTCCTAGACCTTTGGATAGCACGGCTTCTTTATCGGCAATACCAACACCAGTGTCTTCAATAGCATAGTGCAACTGACCCGCTATTTTTTTTATTTTGATCACTAAGGATGAAGGTTGGATTTTTGTTGCGATTCCGTGGTTGACAGCGTTTTCTACTAGCGGTTGTAATAACATAGGGGCTATTTTTTCTTGATATAATACTTCAGGGACTTCAAAAGAAAAATGTAAGCGTTCTTTTAATCGTATTTGCATTAGCTCCAAGTAACTTTTAATAAAGTCAATTTCTTCTTTGATGGTGACATAGTCATTTTGAGAAGCATAGTTTTGATATCGAAATAAATCTGACAATTGGACGATCAGTTCTCTTGTTCGCTCGTTTTCTGGGGGAATGGTTGCATTAATAGAATTGAATAAATTATGTAAGAAGTGGGGGTTTACTTGAGATTTTAAGGCTGTTATTTGACTTTGTAAAGCGGCTTCTCGGAGCAAGGCTTTTTCTTTTTCCTCTTTTTTAAATCTCATAAAATATCCATAGGCATGTATGAAACCAAATTGCACCAAATAAAAAAGCATAAAGATATAAAGCGTCCAGATAACTTTATACCCTCCCCAGTACATGGCCCAACCAAATATTTTTGTGGCTTCAAGTAATGAAAAGTAGCATACGGTAATGTAAATAGGTAGGAATAGGATATGCGATAATAGCCGTGTTTTGAGAGAATAGTTCCTTAATAAAACAGAAGTAATATACCAAATTGGGAGGGTCACTAAGAAGCTGATTAAAAATTGTACGCCACCAGAAGCACTAAATTCTTCAAAATGAAAATAGGAGGGATGTCCCGGTTTAAAACCGCCCCAAGAAATCCAACTTGCGGTATAATAAATAACCGTAGATAGATAGTAAAATCCCAAAAAGAACAAGATGTCTTTCTTTGTTAGTAGTTGAAGCGGATTTTTAAGAAATGCCATCATTCACACAAGATAGAAAATATTCAGTAGGGTAGATACGATATCTGTTAAGATTGTAAATAGTACGTTGAATAGGTTTTGAGGTAAGCTTCGTATATACGATTACTTACTTTTTTGTCAATACAGTATTTTCTAAAACAAGTATTTCTAGCGCAGTTTCTTTAAATAGTATCATTGCTTCTTCTGGGGTTTCTACCATAGGCATTCCTTTTTTATTAAGGCTAGTGTTTAGTAAAATAGGTATTCCACTTTCTACTTGAAATGCCTTTAACAATTTTGTAAATTTAGGATTCCATACATCATCAACGGTTTGTATCCGAGCGGTTCCATCACAATGAGTTACGTTTTGTAATTGGTTTATATATTCTTGGCGTGTATGGTCTAATAAAATCATATACGGACTTTCTCTCCCAGCCACAAAATATTTGTGAGCGTAGTTTTTTAATACCGCTGGCGCGAAAGGACGAAAATCTTCTCTAAACTTTATGCTTGTATTGATATGATATTGAAGGTTGTCTTTTCCAGGATGAGCTAAAATACTTCTTCTGCCTAGAGAACGTGGGCCAAATTCAGATCCAGCTTGAAACCATGCAACTGTTTTTCCTGAGTTTAATTCGGAAGCCAGGTGTTGAAGCATTTCATTTTCATCCACAAATACTTTTTGGGTGTACTGATTACTTCGTTCTTTTTTAAGTGCTTTCAAAATATCCTTTTGTGGATATACTTTTCCAAAGCAGGTATCACCATTATGAGGCACTTTATCTTTATCTAGATAGGCTAGCCATCCATAAAAGGCACATCCTAATGCGAGACCATTATCTGCAGCAGCAGGTTCAAAGTAGATGTTCTCTGCGATGTTTGTTTCAATGAGTTTCCGATTTGCCGCGGCATTTAGCGCAACACCTCCCGAATAGCATAAATTTTGATGTGGAAATTTCTCCATACGCGAGCTAATACATTGTATCACGGCTTCTTCTACTTGCTCTTGCGCCCACTTAGCAATGTTTGCATAATACTCAAAATGCTGTTTGAAATGAGCATAACTTGGAGATGGATTTGTAAGTACAGCTTTCCACTCATCAATGACTTCTAGCGTTCCTTTTCTAAAAGTAAATGCATCTAACTCATACACGCCTGATTTACCAAAAGGCGCTAGTCCCATAAGTTTTCCAACATCATCCATATTACCGAACACATAGTGACTTATTGCCGCATAAAATCCACCGATAGAGTGTTGGGTGCTTGGAAGTTGTAGCGTATAATCATGATGCCTAGTCATAGTACTAAAATCTTTCCAGAGTGGTTGAAGTTTCTTCCCATCAAAATGATAAAAACTATCTTTCTCACATTGCATCACTTTTCTAGTAAGAATGGTATCTGCAATTAGATGTTTTTCTTCAGGGTGTAGGGCTAAGTATTGTTCAAGCGGACTCCCACATCCATCAATCACCATCACGGCACATTCATTAAATGGGGAAGTGCCCACAGCGCTGTAAGCATGGGCTAAGTGATGAGAGATATTCACAACCTCAGGTGATCCTTTTTTTGTAAAGAGCCTTTTACCTCTATGGTAATCCCTTTCTGGGATTTCGAAGTTGGCACATTGCACTACTAATGAAATATCTTCTAGTGTTATTCCTTCGGCATCCAAACAATATTGAATAGCTACAGTATCGTTACCGCCATCATGTTTTTTTCTAGTGAGCCGTTCTTTTTCAATAGCAATACAGACTTTTCCATTTTTTAATAATACGGCAGAACCATCGTGAGAAAGTCCCGTTCCAAGTACATATATTGTGTCGTTCACGTCTTCTTGTGTCTTAAATAATTCTACTTGTAATAAACGATAATTCATTAAGAGTTCGCTTATTTTCTTACGTCTCTTTTAATATTTAATCCCAAGGCCCTTCTGTGGTGATGTTTACCACACCTTCTGATGTCAGTTTAAAAAGCCCACCCGCGCAACCGATCCAGAGAGTCCCATTACGGTCTTCTAAAAAAGTCATCACAGCTTTTGGGTTTTTAGTGATAGGATCTAGTACTGGATAGTTTGTAAAACGTTCTCCATCGTATGTGTAAATGCCCTTGTTTATGGTACTGATCCATAGATTTTCTTTAGCATCTTTGTAGATCTGATACACATCATTATGATGTAGCCCATCTAGATTTGGGAAGGAAGTAACCTTTGTTCCATCATAGTTGTTTAATCCACCTGAACCTTGTCGTTTTTCAGGATCTGGATTATCTTTTTCGCCCACTCTTGACCCAAACCATAAATGCCCTTGTGCATCTTCTTGAACGGTTTGCACATTATTTGAAGCAAGTCCATCAGTTTTTGTGAAATGAGCATAAGTCCGTCCGTCATACCTTGTGATACCGTACCCATCCCTACTTATCCAAATCCTACCTTTTGAATCTTCAAAAAGGGCTGTTACCCAATTTTCAGTACCTTTATTTAACGGTGTTTTTATCGCAGGTCTTGGGATCGTCACCTTGGTGAAGGTGGTGTCATCAAAGGTACAAACACCATTCCAAGTGCCTATCCATAGGATTCCTGCTTTGTCTATCAAAAGGTTAGAAATACTATCCTCACAAAGCCCATCACTTTTTGTAAAATTTATAAATGTTTTGCCGTCATATTTAGAAATACCTGCGCCTGTTCCAAACCACAAATTTCCATCTTGATCTTCTTCCATACTAACCACTCGGTTACTTGGTAATCCATCTTCAGTAGTGTAATATTTAAGAGATGCTCCGTCATACTTGGCAACGCCTTTTTCTAGCGTTCCAAACCAAAGATTTCCTTGAGAATCCTCAAAAATTTCAACGATATATTCACCTATTTGAGAAGCTTCTTTCTTTGGGTGTTCTGGTAGCGTTTTCTCATTTTCAGAGGCAGATTGTCCTTTACAGGAAGTCACTAAAGTAATAACTAATAGAACTACAAAGATTTGTGAGATTAAATTGCTTTTTTGCATGATAGATTTTTTTCAAACCTAAAACAAAAGCACTTTTTTTGTTAGGATTAGATGTAAAAATAGTGTCAACGAACTGTCAAATTTTTAAAAAAGAGGAACAGACTTTTTTTGCTTTGGCACTTCGGCTATGCTGAAAGCGTTTTTATCAGAAAAAAACCTATGATACCAAGATTTGATACTATTGAAACAAAACATACCTAGGAGGTACGAGTCCGTTTAATCTCATATAGACCAGCATTTGTGCCCTGTGATGTGTGATATGGTCTGCTAATAATAAGAAAATTTGCCTTTTAGATCTGTTGAGTCCAAAATAGTCTAATTCGTCATTTAGTTGAGCGGTGTCAAATTCTTTGATCAATTGCATCGCTTGGTCAAAGGTTTGGTCAATGAGTGCAATCATGTCTTCTTTTGATTTATCAGCTACTTTAAAAACAGTGTCTGTTTTCCATTCTCTAGATGCACGTCCTCCCAATAATGACTGGCTATGCCAATCTAATGCATATCCGATATGCAACAAATTTTCGGCAAAGGACAAGGATTCTGGAGTAGCTTTGTAGCTGTAGGAGTCTTCGGGCATTGTTTCTGCTACCAATAGGATATACTTTTTAGAATTTTCCAAACGCTCCACAAAGTCCTCTACAAAACGATGATCTTGCGCAATAAGAGATGATGTGCTCGCAGAAAGAAGGAATAGGGTCGATAGAATGAATAGATGTTTCATGATCGCTGATTTTGTTTTAAATATACGAGTTTATGTATTTTCAATGTCATCAATATGGTGTTCTAAAGCTTTCACTGAAATTTGAATTTCCCAAATTAAAAAAGCTAAGGAAAGGATTAATAAAATGAGGGCTACTCCAAATACCCAAACTGCAATGGTTTGTTGCTGGATGTAAATTAGGAACATGGTAAGCACACATAATAACAAACTGGAGATGCCAAAAATTTGCATAGAACGTGTCAGATATAAGCGTTGTTTTATATTCTTAATTTGCGCTATTAACACAGAATCTTTTTCCTTTTTATAGGTATCATGTAAGTTCCGTATGATGGCTGCATAGGCCAAAAACCGATTGGTATACGCCAGCATAATCAGAGAAATTGCAGAAAATAAGAGGGCAGGCGTGGTTAGGGTAAGTTCTTCCATGAATACTTTGTTTTGTACAAAAACTAAAGTACTCATTACATTTTAAAGTGGCGTGGTTTTTATGTGTTTTAGTACGCTGTTAGTGCACGATTCTATTTTTAAAAAAATAAATAGCTACAAAGAACCAAACTGCTTCTCCCAAGTATTTTTATTTTTTTTGAAAAATCGACTTCCTATAAATCCTACCAATCCAGTTGATACTCCAACGAGGGTATAAAATATTTCATGGGTATTTTGAATGTCCAAAATCATGGGTAAACGTGTCAAAATTTCAGCGGAAAAGGCACAGTATAGACCAATAACTGACCAGTACATCCAAGATAAATGACTTACAATCGCATTTTTGTAACTTTTCAAATACAGCGGAAGCATTCCTAAAAGTAAGGTTATCGTGCTGATTAACGCAAAGACATGTAAAATACCAAAGGTATTGTGTACACGATATATCATAAATGCCGTTGAACAAACGATAAGCATTGAAACTCCATACACTCGTCCTGTCTTTTTATGTAGCGATGTTCCTTTTGTCTTTGCTAAAATCAAGCTTCCAGCTAGTAAAGCTAGTATTGCTGCAAGTGTGTGAACCCATCCTATGAAGTCCTGTGGCATCTTTTAAAGTTTGACACAAAGATGAATTAGAAGACTAGCAAAAACTATATTATAGTTCTGAATTGTTGAAAATAAAGGATGGACTGTGAAATTTAAAAATATAGCGTTGCGAAATGGTTAGCTGTATTAACAATTAGCAATAGGTTTATTCAAATTTGTAACCAATAAATCTAGCCAAAATAAGTCCATTAGTTAAGTTTTTAGTATAATCAGGATTACATTCATTTAAAGATAAGTCATCAATTTTAATCCAAACTTTTAATCCCATTTCACTAGGGTCATCATCTATTATTTCTTCTGTTTTTAAAATTTCAATTTGATAGTCAACGTCAATATCACAAATTGAGTATTCTTCATTTACATTTCTAATACGTATAAAAAAGTCATCATCAGAATTGCCTATTGTTTTTATACCAAGCCCAAAAACAGTATCAAATTCAATATCAGAAGAAGTATCATATAGCGGTGTCCTTATCAAAAATTGATTATCTCCATTTTCTTGATTCAAGACAAATCTTAAATAGCGATTTGGATTTGTTGCATCTCCATTTGGATTCCAATACGCTATGTTAGTTTGATATGTTCCTAGTCCAAATCCCCAGTTTAATATTTCATTATCTAAAGAGGCCGAAAATAGAGGCGTTATTCTCTCTAAAAAAAGAGAGAAATCTTCAGTTTGAATTTCATTATCATCTTTGTCACAAGAGAAAAATAGAAGGCTTAAAATTAAAATAAAGACTATTTTTTGCATTTACGGAGAGTTTTAACCCGCATTATGCATTAGAAAATCTATTACAACTTAAATAAGCTTCAAAATATACCGTTACACTACATTTTTAAGTTTAACCATAGCGATGCTATGCTAAAACTCAGAAAATGCCATATTTTATTACTTCTTTAAGCATCATTACGAAGTTCTAATGCATAATACGGGTTTAAATTGGTAGTGACACACAAGATATAAAGTGAGTTGGATATCTTTTTGGCTCACTTCATTTCTTGTTTTTATCGAATAATAAAAGTACAGTATATTTTTCAATTCAATTGGTTTACGCTTTCGCGAAAGCGTACCTATCAAGAATAGCTTTTCAACGAATTGTATTTTAAATCAGAGATGCTACTATCTCTAGGAAACTGTTCGAAAAGGATATCATTTTTTCACAAACTCATCAAATTTTGAATACGCATCACTTCCGTTAAATCAGGTTTTATAGTTTATGTTGTTTTTCAGTTTCTTTTATTCGTTTTATATATCCAGATTTTTTTCCAAGAAAAAAGCCTAAAAAGAATATTCCAGCAGGAATTAGTAATAATAAAATTAACTGAAAGGGGCCAACAATTCCAAGTATCATACTGTCTATATTTTATAGTTAGATTTATATTTTTAAAAAAAATTACTCAACAGGAACTCGGGTTTTTGTTTCATTTACTGTTGTTCTAATCTTATCTAAAGTAACTACAATAGGGTCTTGCCGTTCTCTATCATAGGTTACATATGCGTACGTTTTTACTTCCTTGATGATTATAATTTTAACTTCAACATTTATTCCTTGAATTTGGTTATCATTATATAATCCTATATAAAATGTTCCTTGTGTTTGGTTCGAGTTTTTACCATAAGCAGCAATTCCTTTCCCAGTGTCAAACTGTAAATAGGTTTCTCCATTTATATATTTTTGTGCATTTTCATAATCAGGTATAAAAGCATAGTGAACATCTTCACCTATTTTTGGAATTATTAATTCTGTTATAGCGCCGATAGCTAAGCTACCTAGAGGTGTTAAGTACATAGAAGAAGCATTTTTAGCGAGATCACCAACAATCATTACATTTTGTTTATAGGATTCCTGTGCTTCTTCTCCAACTCCAATCCAATATGCCCAAGCAATTATTTTTTCCTCTTTCAAATCAGAATATGAGGGGTTTGGTAAATCTACTCTCAGATATGTACTACTACTATTTTCATTATAATAAGAATGTACTCTCTGATTCTTGTTAAGAATGAGGTCTTCTATGGTTTCTGTTTTAATAAGTTCTTTGAAGGTTTCTTTAAATTTTACGTTCTTATATCCAGTGATACTATCGATTGTGTACGGCGTATAGATCGTATCTCGAATAGTTTTCCATTTCCAGTTGGTGTTAAAGTCTTTTGTTTGTTCACTTTCTGGAGTTCGGAATATTTTGATTTTACATACTCTTCTAGTAAGAGAAGAACTATAAAATCGAAATTTATAGATGCCTTTATTTCGTATTTGAAGCTGTTTTTTTGTAAACCCTTTGGTTTTAAAATCAGAAAAAACTCTATTAGAAGGCAGTTCTATGATCTCGACTTCTTTTAGGTGTTTCCCCTTTACCATTTCTAAATCAAACTCAATAATATCTCCTTCAGCAAAACTAAAGTATAACTCTTCGCTTTGGTCTAGATCTAAAGAAATTGTTGATTCTGTTACAAGAATTGAATTTCCGTTGGCCCTCAGGGTCTGAGACAAGATTATAAAAGAAATGAGAAGTAGTTTTTTTATCATGTTAGATGTTAGTTTAAATATATTATCACGTATTAATAAATTCAAATCTAACCTTCCTATTTCATAATTCTTTACGGTTTTCCACAATGGGAATAAAAATAGTGTAGGCTTCCCTAAAAAGGGGAAGTATACACACCTTAAAAAGGAAATTAAAGCTATTGAATTACGTCTATTAAAACTGGTAAAAGAAGATCAACAAGAGCAACTTACGTTACTTAAAAGTATTCCTGGAATGGGAGAAGACAGCTTTGTTTTTAATTGTTTCTACAGATGGATTTTTAAAATTTGAACGTGCTGAACAGCTTTGTAGTTATGTGGGAATTACGCATACCATACGAGAATCTGGTAGCAGTGTGAGAGGAAGGAGTAGGATCAATAAAGTAGGTAATAAAAAGCTTAGGAATTTATTGTTTTTATGTGCGTTTTCTGCCTGTAAATACAACAAGGCTTGTAGAGAAATTTACCTCCGCTACCGCACGATGGTATCGTGTGGTGAGTTAAAAGTACATTCTAAACACGATAACATCATTTAATAAACCTTCTTCCCCAGCATAGTCAACAGCACTGCTTTCTTTTTGACAAAATGATAAGCTATCTATTAAGATATCCTTGTATTGATTTCTTGTAAAAACATCAAGCCAATTTACGACTGCAAAACTTACAAAATAGAGTCCCTCAGGATTATGAAATTTGTAATTACGGCTCATTATTTTTAGGGCTACATTATGAAAATTTAATAACCGTTATTTTTTAGAAAACGATTCAGTAATGAAGTGTATTTTAGGGCTATAGTTGCTTTTGGAATGCGATACCATCGCGCACCAGCGGTTTTTTATTCAATAGTCAGTATTCTAATTATTTGAAAAGCAACTAATAAAATTACTGGACTTGATAGCCCGAAAAATAGTAGTTTTCTATTCAAGTCTCCCCATTTTTTCCAATGTTTAATTGTTCGTCCTACTACAGCAATTGCTAGCCCAAGTGATGTTAAAATTGCAGGAAGAAAAAATAAAAAATTGAAACTAAAGTTATGAGGCGCATACCCTTCTTTAATTCCAAGTAATGGTTCACGAAAGTAGTTAATGAGTAAGGCTATCATTAACAACGTAAAACTTCCCAGTGCCATTCTAAAAGTCCATTTTAGTTTCTTATGCATTTCTATCTTTCAGTCATTATTAATAAATCTACTATATGTTTTTTTGAATGTGTTCTCATTGAAAATCAAAATATCAAAATGCTAAAGTGCATCGTTCTTACTCGTATTTTCTATCCACGCGATACAATTGCTTCTCGGCGTGGGCTTTCGGAACATGATACAATCGCGCACCAGCGGGGGGATTGGTTTTGGAACGCGATATCGCGCACCAGCGGGGGACCAGCGGAGGAATATATATAAAAAGAAAAGTAAATTATTATTTTAAAAAATCATTATCATTGAAATTATTATCATCAATATTGTCATAAATTACATCTATATCTTTTAAACATTCAATATTTGATTTAATTACTGTTTCTTTTATTTTGTCATACATAGACTCAGGTAAATTATTTTTTTCAATGATATAGTCTAGAATTAAGTCAATTTTAGCTTCTTGTGCATATATTTTTTTTGCTAAATGATTAAGTAAAGCAAATGGGTATAATTCTTTTTTATTCATATTTAATTATTTTAAACTAAAGCTATTATTCTTATGACCATGCCTGTTTCAAGATGGTATTATACGGTAGTAGCTTAAATTCATTTAAAGAAAATTCTCTATTATAAAAAACTACCAAGTGATATTATATTCTGAATCAGTTTCTCGTGTTACAATTTTTATTATTGATTCAGAATGTATTACTGAGCAGACAACTAACACTTTGCCGTTAAATTCAATAAAATCCTTTTGTTTAGGAAGAATATCTAAATTTATTTGTCCTAATTCGTTTTTTGTTTCTTTGTCTATAAGTTTTATCTTCATTTGTTGTGTTTTTAAATTTTTAGTAATTGATTTATTTTTAATTTCCAACGCCGTATCATTGCATTGTCAGATCTCTGCCGCTACCGCACGATGGTTTCGTGTGGTAAGTTAAAAGTGAATTCTAAATAAAGTATCTGTTATCTTTTGCCATTAGAAAACAAAGCACTTTAATTATATTTTAGTTTTTGGAACGCGATACAATCGTGCACCAGCGAAGATTACAGGTATTGTTAGCGGCTTTTATTTATTTTTTCTTTCGCTTCTTCTATAAGTATTTCAGAGGTTCTATTCATTAGTACTTCATTTTGGTCTCTAAATAGATTGTAAAACTTGTCCAGAATTAGAGGACTTTTAGACCTATGCTCAAAAATTTCATCTTGAAGTCTTCTAGAATTCAATTTATTTCTATGGTAGTCTTCTGGGGTATTGATTGCTTCTTGCCAAATGCTTTCAGAATATTGAACTAATTCATTCAATCGCTCTGCTGCATCATGATGCTCAAAAGACTCTTTATTACAAAATTGAAAAAACGGGATTAAACCACTTAGAAATAAGGTTAACTCAGTAACCTCTGATTTATTAAAAAATGAAACAATAAAAATTGAGAGTAAGACAACAATCGCAAAGTACTTTAGAAAGTTTGAATACCTGATTCTTAGTGTAGAATCCCACCAGCAATTTGCTCTTTGACAGATTATTCTAGCGATTGATATTGGTAAATCTGTAATATTTGTCGGATACCAGTCTCTTATATTTTCAATATTGGCAGCTATTTTTTTATGAGCATTATAATTTAATAATATTTCCTCAACACTTACGTCTGTAGCTACCTTTAACGGAGATTTATCAAGTTCTAAAACTTCACAATCAAACAATTCTTGAATTTTTGCGGCTTTATTCTTTTGATTTTTGATTAGTGGTGTGATGAAAACACCATCTACTACAAAAGCTAATATTCCGAATAAAGCTGAGTAAGCAATAAATGATGTATAGATTGAACTAATAATAAAAAAAGCTATTGGTAAAAAGACTGTTAGGATTATTTGGACTAAATGAAGTTTTTTTGCGAACGAATAAATTTCCCTCTGAGCTGCTAGTCGTTCTAATTGCTTTTGTTCGTTTTGTTTTATTGAAATCTTATTCATCTTGCAGGAAATTTGTTATTAAACAATAAATTCCACCAGTAGAATACATCATCAAAATTCTCTTTTGATTTTGCTACAGCGGCTTTTTCTGCCCTAGAAACAGCAGTTCTTAATCTTGACAAAGAAGTTTCTTTCTTTACTTGTGTACTACTGGAAGCAATTAATCCAGAAATCCCCATTGGATCTCTAATTGATGCCAATTCATTGTCAAGTAGCTTTTTGAGCACGTTTTTTACATCAATATCATAAACAATTACCGTTTCTGATTCGGAATATTTTGTAATACGTAATTCAAGGTAAAAAGAGCTTAAAGGGACATCATTATAGTATTTCCAAGCTTTGATAAGCTGAATCAAAGGTTTTAACTTTCCATTCAATCTTTTATCGTGATTTTCAACATAGGCATTATGTGCACGAGGACTGCTATGCATCCAACCACCGCTGCAATCGGCAATTTCATACTGTCGAAAATTACCTAGGGTTGTCAGCACTAAGCCAGCATTACAACATGGAGTAACTTCCAGTTCTTCAGACTTATATGTGCCAAATGGTATTTTGACAGCTGGGCAAGAAACTACAATTCCCGTTGTAGACCAAAAAGTCTTTTGCAAGGCTTCTTTAGTCAATTTTAAACTTGTTCCAGAATTCGTGTATAGTTTGTTTCCAGGGATTACCGCAAAATAGTCCGTGTCACTATAATGTCTAACACCAGTTCCATTACCAAAAGAACCAGTTTCAAAGAGGCTAGTACAGTGGAAATTATTAGTAAGACAGGAACTCACGGTTGATTTGTGTTTAGTTGCTTTTTCATGCTCTGATGTGAGAGGTACTAACCAAGATATTAAAGTCTCAAATCCTTGCTCTATTGTTCTTGCCATTTATGTTTGTTTTAATTGGGTACAACTTGTTTATATTACACATTCACGATATTTCTTTTGGGTATACCCATTCACAAAACTACTACTAATTTTCATCAATAATAAAGCGTTAATCTATTGTTTGTGAACTACTTTTACACAATATCGTTTTGTTTTAACGTATACAAAAGGCTATAAAAACTCATAAATGTTTGCAATCACCCATAAACATACCCATTCCTAACCTAACTTCTTTACGGTTTCCCACATTCCCAAAAAATAAAACAATACATCAGTTTGAAAAGACCTATTTCTAAGATCCCGATTTCTAATTTCCAATTTCCGATTTCCTCTTTCGTATGTCCCACAAAAACACCCCTGCCATGACCACCATAAACAAGGCAAATGGGAGGGAGGTGATGATCAATAATTTTTGGAGGGCTTGGAGGACGTCTATGTCCGGACGGGCATTACCGAGGATCAGCATGGCGATGGCAAATAGAGCAATGCCTACAGACCAAATAAGACGGTACCTACGTTTGGGTTCGGGGTTGCCGTTATCGGTGAACATGCTCAACACAAACACCGCAGAATCTACCGAGGTGACGAGAAAACTAACCAATAAAATCAGCGTAATGATATTGAGGACACTCGCCAAGGGATACTGCTCAAAAAACACAAAAATAGAAGAGAAGACATTGCCAAATTCGTTGTTGTAGCTCCCCCACTGTTCGATGAGGGTAAAGGCGCTATCGCCAAAGACACTAAACCAGAAAAACGTTCCCATGGCGGGGATGATGAGTACGCCGAGCACCAATTCTCTGATGCTTCGACCGCGGGAAATACGGGCAATAAAAATACCTGTAAAGGGTGCCCAGGCGATCCAAAATGCCCAGTAATAATACGTCCAGTCGGTGAGAAAGGCCTCGCCAGGATTGTAATCTCCTAACGCAAGACTGAGGGGAATAAACTCTTTGAGGTAGCGGGAGACCGCTTTCGCGAAAGCGGACACCACCGCAACCATATCACTTTGTACAAACACATAGATCAATATGGCAAGAGTAATCCAAATATTGAGCGTCGAAATACGTTTGATGCCTTTGTGCATGCCTTTCCAAACGGAGAGAAAGGCGAGGAGGGCGATACAGCCCGTAATGCCGATGGTGGTCCACAATCCGAAATCACCTTGGGTGATGTGATTGAGACCACCATTAATTTGGGTGGTGCCTAATCCCACTGCACCGACGAGTCCAAAAACGGTGGTGACCGTAGCGAGAATATCAATGCTATGGGTCACGGTTTTCCGTTGGGTGATACTTTGTATGGAAGCACTCATTAACGCTGATCGTTTTTTAGTGAATAGGGAATAGCCAATAATCAAGGCGAAAAGTCCGTAAAACGCCCAAGCGGTAAATCCCCACTGGTAAAAGGTGTATTCTAAGGCAATCGTTTCTGCCGAAGCTCCCGTTTGTATCGGTGGGTTTTGTTGCATAAATACAGGCTCTTGTACGGCACGTAGGAGAATCCCTGCGCCCATACCGGCACTATACAGCATGGCAATCCACGCCCAACGCGAAAACTCAGGGCGATCTTCTGGGCAACCTAATTTTTGTTTCCCAAATCGGGAAAATGCCACGACAAGCATAAACAGCACACAACCGAGACCGAGGTAGAGATAGAACGTCCCAAACCACGTGCGTACCCACAACGAGGCTTGGGCTATGGTGTTGTAAAACCCCGCAGGGTCTACAAACACTACCACAGCAAATAACAGCAATATCCCAATTGAAAGGGTAAGGACAGGGTATTTTTTGATGTGTGCTAGGTGTGTCAGGAAGTGTGGGTTTTAGGATGAATCACGAAGGTACTTAAATTTTCATTTCCGCTCTCTTTAAGGTGGGGAAACGGGAAATGAATGTGTTCTATTTTAAAGTAGTACGCTATTTTAGGACATTTGAATAGCTTTTTTTAAAAGCGAACAAACCTTTTTCCATTTTCTTCGGGATTGGGTGCGTTACAATGTATCTTTTTGTTATTTCGGCCTTCGAAAGGGTGTCGTAAAATTTGAAGTGAAGATTCCGTAGAATTTCACACTGTTTGAGCGTAGCGAGTTTGGGAAATTCAGGAATTGAACAATAAATTTAGACACCCTTTCGCCAGCCTAGACCTTTTTGTTTCTTTTTTTGGCAATGAAAAAAAGAAAGTAAAGTAAATTGTGATTAAAAAAGTCTATTAATTTAATGATTAAGTTTAGTGTATTTAAAATGAGATTTCTCCACGCCAAACACATCTTTTCCTCATTTCTAAAAAGTGGATGTGTTCTTTATTAATGTTAGGGCTTCATTTTCCGTTTCCTTTAGGGCGGGGAAACGGGAAATGAAACCATAAAAAAAGGGACATCGAGCGATGTCCCTTTAATATGATTACTTAATTATGGTTACTGTTTTACTGGTTTCAGCTCAGTTTCATTTCCGTCTTTATCTAATAACTTCACTTCATCAAAGCCCATTTTTTCAAACTGTGCGTATTGTGTAGCGGCATCACCTACTACTAGATATGCCATTTTTGACTCATCTAGATACTTGTTAGCAAGTGCTTTGTGCTGCTCAAGGGTCATGGTACGTACCGTATTTTCTTCACCCTCAATATAATTAGCAGGAAGATCATACGCACTCATCTCTTGTAACATCCCTAATAAAGCGCCTTGTGTTTCAAAACGGCGTGCGTTTGACTTGATCAAAGCGTTCTTTGTAAACTCAAGATCTTCTTCAGAAATTCCTTCTTTATAGTCAGCAATTGCATCTTTGAAGATTTGTACAGATTCTCCTGTTGTATTGGTACGTACGCTAGAAGAAGCGGTAAAGGTACCTGGAATTTTTGATCCGCTAAAACGTGTTCGGGCTCCGTACGTATATCCTTTCTCTTCACGAAGAATGGTATTGACCACACCGTTAAACGCACCTCCTAGTTTATAATTCATCACTTCCGCAGGATAGAAATCTTTATCAGAACGTGCTAGTCCAATGTATCCAATATTAATTACAGATTGTTTTGCATTAGGAACATCTACAAATAATAAGGAAGACTTGTCTCTTTGTGCAGGAATCTCATAGGTAGGGATGTTCACTTCTTTGGCTGCCCATTTGGTTTCCAAATCTTTTAAAGACTCTAGTACTTTTTCTTTTTGAATCTTTCCTACAATATGAAAACGACTGATCGACGGTGAGAAATTGTTGTTGTAGAATGCTTTTACATCATCCATCGTAATCGCATTTACCGAAGCCTCTGTACCACTGGTAGGGTACGAGAAGATGTGATCCTCACCATACAATGTTTTTGTATAGATGTTATTTGCAATCACATTAGGATTTGCACTAGAGCGTTTAATATCATTAATCGTCGCTATTTTGATGCGACCAAACTCTTCTTCATCCCAACGAGGTTCTAGAAGGATTTCTTCTATCAAATCCATGGTAGCATCAAAGTTACGTGTCAGCGTATTTCCTTGGATCACGATAGACTCACGAGTGGTGTACATTCTGATACTCGCCCCTAGAGTTTGAATCGCTTTTTCTAACTCTGCTGGTGTTTTAGTAGCTGTTCCTTCCATCATGATATCAGTCATCAAGTTAGCCACCCCATTTTTATCTTTAGAGTCTAGTAAGTGTCCTCCTTCAATCACAAGATTAAAGTTAACGGTTGGTATTTCGTTTTGCTCAATCCCATATACTTCCATGCCATTAGAAAGCTCAGCTGTCCAGCTACTAGGAATATTTAAAGCTGGCGAAGGTCCTTGAGCAGGCTCTACGGAGCGATCAAAAACAGAAGGTGTTTTTACAACAACGGCGTCTGCTTCTTCTTTGATTTCTTTAGTTATATTTTCTGTAATTGCTTCTTCTACCACAGGGGCTTTCACAGAATTTTCAGCAATCAAGTCTAATTGTCCTTTAGGAACAAAACTTGTTACTACGTATGGCTTGTCTTTGATGTAGGTGTTGTATACACGCATAATATCTGCCTCAGTGACCTTCTTAATGTTTTCTATATCTTTTTCGATAAAGCTAGGTTCTCCAGCAAATACATTGTATTGTGCCATTTGGAAAGACTTTCCTAATACACTACTAATTCCATTATAGAAATCGGTTTCAAGGCTTGCTTTGATACGATCTACGTCTCCTTCTTTGATACCATTCGTTTCAAAACGTTGCATCGCTTCAAAAATCCCTGCTTCTACATCATCTAGGTCTTTTCCTGCACTCGCAGTGACTACAATGTGAAATTCTCCTGCTAATTCTTGTGCGTTGTTGTAGGCAAAGGCATTAGAGGTCAATTCTTTTTCTTTGACTAATACTTCGTAAATAGGCGCTTCTTTTCCTCTGGATAAGATTTCTGCTAAGAAATTTAAAGCATACGCATCCTCTGTATATTGCTCTACGGTAGGCCACACCATATTTAATTGTGGCGCTTGCGCGAAATTATCCTCGTGGTATAAACGCTTCGTTTCTGAAAGCGTCACACGTTGTGGTTCTAATTTAGGAACCTCTTGTCCTCTTTTGATTTCACCAAAATACTTTTCGATCATCGCTTTGGCTTCTTCTGTTTCAAAATCTCCCGCAAGTACTAAAGTCGCATTATTAGGACCGTAGTATTTTGCGTAGAATTCTTTTACATCATCAATCGTGGCATTTTGAAGATCTACCAGTTCACCGATCACTTGCCAGTTATACGGGTGTCCTTCTGGATAGATGTTTTTGTCAAGCACCCAGTTGGTATGTCCGTAAGGATTGTTATCCACACGCTGACGCTTCTCGTTTTGAACGACTTCTTGTTGGTTGTAAAAAGCAGCTTCAGTCACGGTATTGATTAAATACCCCATACGATCACTTTCTAACCACATCACCATTTCCATAGCGTTGTTAGGAACTACTTCATAGTAAATGGTACCATCTTTCCAAGTTCCTCCATTCAGGGTTCCCCCAGCATCTTGGATCTTTTTGAAGAATTGATCTTGAGGTACATTTTCTGATTCTTGGAATAACATATGCTCAAAAAGGTGCGCAAATCCTGTGCGTCCTGTCTTTTCACGATTAGAGCCTACTCCATACTGAATGGCTAGTGAAACAATAGGATCACTTTTATCTTGATGTAATATGACATCAAGTCCGTTTTCAAGCTCGTACTTTTCATAATCTATAGAGAGTGATGCGCTTTCTTCGCTATCACCACTCTTGGTACTATCTGTACATGCCATAAAAAAACTAGAGAGTATAAGTACTATAAACGCTAGTTGTAAAGATTTTTTTATCGTCATTTTTTTAGTTGTTTTTAAGAATGACAAGGTACAACACTCCCTTTGTGTATAAAAGCATCTTTTTGTTAAAGTATTTAACGTTTGTAGGAGGTTACAGAGGGTTTTTAGTGATATTATTTTAAATGAGTATGCTCCAGAGAAGGTTTTCACGAAAGTGTGCCACCTATACATACACTTTGGATTCTATTTTTTTCCTACCTTTAAGCATGGCATACTGGGTATCAATCGTCCTTTTTATTGTAGTCTTGTACGTAGTTATAAGTTTGTTACTGTATTATTTACAGGATTATTTCTTATTCAAACCTGAGAAACTACCTGCAGATTTTCAATTTTATTACGAGAATCAAGAAGTAGATGAATATAATATAGAAACCCGTGATGGCGCCATTCTCAACGGACTTCATTTTAAGGTAAAAAAACCGAGAGGCGTGGTTTTGTACCTTAAAGGGAATTCAAAAAGTATTAAAGGTTGGGGTAAATTTGCTGTAGATTTTACACGGAATGGTTATGACGTGGTGATGATGGACTATAGAGGATTTGGAAAAAGTACGGGTCGGCGGAATCAAAAAGCACTCAAACGTGATTTACAAGTCATTTATAATAAATTAAAAGAGCATGTAGACGAGAAGCACATTATTCTGTATGGCCGTAGTCTAGGTTCAGGATTAGCCACCAAAATTGCTTCTGTCAATAATCCTAAAATGTTAATTCTAGATGCACCGTATTATAGTTTGACCAAAGTAACGGCACGTTATGCGCCCTTTATGCCATTATCTTTATTGATAAAATACCCTTTGCCTACCTACAAATGGCTCAAATACGTACAATGTCCTATCCATATTATCCATGGTACAGATGACAAACTTATTCCGTATAAAACGAGTGTTAAACTTTCTAAGATCAAACCTAAATTGACAAAGTTGTACACTGTTATTGGCGGCGGGCATAAGAACTTAAACAACTTTGAAAGTTATCATAAAATGCTCACCGAAATTCTCACATCTACTCCAAAAGAGACCAATCTGGAAGGCTCTAGCTTTAAAGTGATTCATAACACAAAACGCAAAAACGCATAACGTATCTTCTTAGTGTTTTCAGTAGTTAGTTGCTGATTTATAATAAGTTGTAGTTAATCTGTATTCCTGAAAACAGAGATGCATTTCTTGCAATCCCTATTATTTATTTTCACCTTCGTACAAGAATTAAAAATAGTGAAGCTTACTTCATAAGCATTCAAGATATTTTTAAAGTGAATCCCCCAAACCTTAGCTACCGTCGCAGTCGCTAAGGTTTTTTTGTCCTGTTCATCTATATATAAGTCTTTGTAGGGTTATTTGGGAAGTTAGCAGTATGTATGAATGTAATACTGTTTTTATAGTTTTACCCATGGATTTTCTGTTCTGTAATCTTAGTTGGTTTTTTTAAAAACATTTATCTTCGTGCATCACTAATAATAACGCTCATGCGTACACTAAAAAGAGGTGCAATCCTCCTGTTTATTTTGGCAAATCTCTATGCAATTTTATGTGGTGGGCTCTATTTTTTTCAAGAGCGTATGCTTTTTCATCCCGAACAACTTCCTAAAGATTTTGTCTTTGAGTTTGATACTCCTTTTGAAGAAGTGTACAGAGAAGGAAAAGACGGTGTTCAACTCCACGGCCTCCATTTTACGGTATCCAATCCCAAAGGCGTACTTCTTTATTTTCATGGAAACGCAGGAAGCGTCAGGCGTTGGGGGGACATCACTCAATTTTTTACTCAAAAAGGATATGCCGTTATTGTGATGGATTATCGCAATTATGGAAAAAGTGATGTACATCCTGATCAAGAATTAAACCGGGAACAGGCGTTGTATGATGATAGTGAGGTATGGTACGCTTTCGCGAAAGCGAATTATCCCGAATCCCAAATCCACGTATATGGGCGAAGTTTAGGAACGACCTTTGCGTCTTATGTGGCGAGTAAAAACAACCCTAAAAACCTCACATTAGAAACGCCTTTTTACAGCATTGAAGACGAAGCGAAATCACGTTTTAAATGGTTGCCAGTAAGTCGGTTGTTGAAATATAGAATGCCTACCTATCAATATGTAGATGATGTCTCCTGTCCAGTAACCGTTTTTCATGGTACCGAAGATGATGTGGTAGCCTATGAAAATGGTCAGAAACTGTTTGGAAAAATCACCACTTCTTCAAAAGAATTTATCACCATTTCCAAGGGAGGACATAATAATTTGGTTACTTTTAAAGAATACACAGACACGATAGACCGAGCGCTGAACAAAGAATAATAAGCGTAACCATATGAAGGGATCGTTGTCTTACCTTTAGTATTTCCAAGAAAGCTATCATGAAAAAAATACTTCACACTGCTTTAAAATTGTACTTGAGTACGTGGGGGGTGTTGTTGTTGCTCTATTTTATTGCGATTTGGCGGGCAGCTATTCCTTTTGTTGAGGCTGTCAAACAACTAGGTGTTTTTGTGCCGACGTTCCGGTTTCTTATCGCATTTCATGTTTTTTTTATTTTGGTGTATCTCCTGTTTTTGGTGGTACGGTATACGGTAAGAGGTTTCAAGAAAAAAGGATGGTCACTCGCATTGAGACGGGTTAGTTTTACATTGGTGATTCCGTTTTTTGTCATCTATGCAAGTATTAAAGGGATGGTATCTTTTAATAGCGCAGAGTTTTTTAACTATACTTGGGATTATAGTGTAGAGAATACTTCAGAAAAAGCCACTAATCTGTATGAGAAAGATGGAAAACATCGAGGTATGAGCGTATTTTGGTCCTATGATAGGGAAAATACTCAGAAAGCCACAAAAACCCTTATTAAAGATAATATAGAATGGTCTGCGGTCATTCCTTTTATCGACCAAGCCAACGAAACGAGTCCTAGGATTAGTGGTCAGGTCACTCCAGGTGTATGGTCCCGTCGGGATTCTGTGGTGATGCGGCACATTGGATATTTGCAAGAACGTGGGATTCGAGTGCACTTAAAACCGCATATTTGGTTAAGCGATGGCTGGCGATCTAACATTACGCTCTCGGAAGAAGCATGGCCAGGATGGTTTGAAAGTTATCAGGAACGTATGCTGCACTATGCCCGTATTGCCGAAAAAATGAAGGTGCCGTTGTTTTGTATAGGCACAGAATTACGTACGGCAATCCAACACCAACCCGAAGCTTGGCTACCCTTTATTGCAGCGATTAAGAAGATCTATTCAGGAAAACTGACGTATGCTGCCAATTGGGATGATCCCATAGATCAGATTCCGTTCTGGTCTGCATTAGACTATATCGGCATTCAGGCATATTACCCACTGACGACTCATAAAAACCCTGATCTAGAAACCATTAAAGCAGGATGGGACACGCATATAGAAGCCTTGAAAATGGCGTCTAATTACTATCAGAAACCTATTTTATTCACAGAAATAGGATACCGTAGTGATGAAACCGCAACCATTGCTCCTTGGGAATGGGGAGCGATGACGGGCGCACTCACCCAAAAAAAATCGAACCAAACGCAACAACATGCCTTTGAAGCCATGTTTCAAAAGTTGTGGAATGAACCTTGGTTTGCAGGTTGTTATATCTGGCAATGGCATACCCGTACCACTGCAGAAGGTGTAGCGAATAGCGTCGACTTCACGCCGCGTTTTAAACCCGCAGAAAATACAATCACCCGATGGTACGGGACTTTAGGAGCAGAAACAATAAAGCCATAAAATGGTGGTAATTTAGTTCTTCCCTTGTATCTTTGCACGCTGAAAACGAATCGGTGTGATATCGCTTTCGCGAACTTGCCTGCCGTGAGGCAGGAGCGTAACTATAACCATTTGAAGTAACTACTATGAAAGCAGGAATCGTAGGATTGCCTAATGTCGGTAAATCGACTTTATTTAATTGTTTATCTAATGCAAAAGCACAAAGCGCTAACTTTCCGTTTTGTACGATTGAACCTAATATTGGGGTGGTGAATGTACCAGATCCACGTCTTGAAAAACTACAAGAATTAGTAAATCCAGAGCGTGTCGTTCCTGCAACCGTAGATATTGTAGATATTGCTGGTCTTGTTAAAGGAGCAAGTAAAGGAGAAGGATTAGGTAATCAGTTTCTAGGAAATATCCGTGAGACCGATGCGATTCTTCACGTATTGCGTTGTTTTGATAATGAAAACATTGTACACGTAGATGGTAGTGTAGACCCTATACGCGATAAGGAAACCATAGATATCGAACTTCAATTAAAAGATCTTGAAACCGTCGATAAGAAATTAGAAAAAGTAAAACGTGCGGCGCGAACAGGAAATAAAGAAGCACAAGCAGAAGAAGCTGTGTTATTAAAACTCAAACAAGGTTTAGAAGCAGGTATTTCTGTACGTGCTATCGAAATAGATGATAAAGCACGCTTAGAATATGTGAAGCCTTTACAGTTTATTACAGATAAACCTGTGATGTATGTGTGTAATGTAGATGAAAATAGTGCTGTTCACGGAAATGCGTATGTAGATGTGGTGAGAGAACATGTGAAAGACGAGAATGCAGAGGTACTCGTGCTAGCGGTAGGAAACGAAGCAGATATCACAGAATTAGATGATTATGAGGAGCGAAAAATGTTCTTGGCAGATATAGGATTGGATGAGCCTGGAAGCGCAAAATTAATTCGCAGTGCGTATAAGCTGTTAAATCAGCAAACGTATTTTACAGCAGGGGTTAAAGAAGTAAGAGCTTGGACCATTACCATTGGATCTACTGCACCACAAGCAGCAGGTGTGATTCATACCGATTTTGAAAAAGGATTTATCCGTGCAGAGGTGATCAAATATGATGATTTTGTAAGCTACGGAAGTGAAGCCAAAGTAAAAGAAGCTGGAAAGCTAAGTGTCGAAGGAAAAGGATACATTGTTCAAGATGGAGATGTAATGCATTTCCTTTTTAACGTGTAAAGGCTTTCTCTAAATAGATTAAAAAAAAACCAGAACAAAAGTTCTGGTTTTTTTTGATTTAGTAGGCGATAAATAAACCTTGAACCTGTTCGTAAATTGTTACTAATAAATAAATTAAAGCAAAGACTAAAAAGATCCCTTTTTTTGTGGCATCTTTTATTGAAAGTGCGAGTAATAAAGGAATGCATCCCCAAATAATAGAAAAAAGGATGTTTACATTTATAAAGAGGTCGCTGTTTAGAAATTCGGAATCCATTTGAAATAACACAAAAAAGAAAAGGCGCGAAAAAATAATCCATACCAAGGCAATTATCACTAGTGTATCTGTATTGGCTGAGTTTTTTTGAATCAGCGATCCGTTTTCAAATCTATCCATCGTGTTTTTTATTAATTGTTCACTACGATAATACGACTTATAATTTAGAAATAGTAAATGTGGGGTATGTGATCTCCGTTTTTAAGAATCTACAGGAGTAGCTTTTAAAAGCATAAAAGAAGTAGATGATGCCCTTTGGTTCACAAAACAGACTAAAATAACCTTTAAAACATACAGGGGCTAGCTAGAAAATTCTGTATCTTTACGCCCCGTAAACGAACAATAGAATTCCATTAATGGCAGCTACAAAATACATCTTCGTAACGGGCGGAGTATCATCTTCATTGGGTAAAGGTATCATCGCCGCATCCCTTGCAAAACTCCTACAGGCACGAGGTCACAGAGTCACCATCCAAAAACTAGATCCTTATATCAATATTGATCCAGGCACGCTTAATCCGTATGAACATGGCGAATGTTATGTGACTGATGATGGCGCAGAAACTGATCTTGATTTAGGTCATTATGAGCGTTTCTTAAATGTTCCAACCTCACAATCCAATAATGTAACGACGGGTCGTATCTACCAGAGTGTGATTGATAAAGAGCGTAGAGGTGAGTTTTTAGGAAAAACAGTACAGGTGATTCCACATATCACCAATGAAATTAAAGAACGTATCCAAATCTTAGGCAATAGTGGTGATTATGATATTGTAATCACAGAAATAGGAGGGACCGTAGGAGATATAGAGTCGTTACCCTATATAGAATCGATTCGTCAATTAAAATGGGAGCTAGGAAAACAAAACTCATTAGTGATCCACTTGACGCTTATCCCATATCTTGCAGCTGCGGGAGAGCTTAAAACCAAGCCGACACAACATAGTGTAAAAACACTGATGGAAAGTGGAATCCAAGCAGATATTCTTGTGTGTAGAACTGAGCATACGCTTAATGATGATTTAAGAGCCAAACTTGCTCGTTTTTGTAATGTAGAGCAAGAGGCGGTTATCGAATCGATTGATGCGAGTACCATTTATGATGTTCCTAACTTAATGCTAGAAGAAGGTCTTGATACCATTACACTTGCCAAATTAGGTTTAGACGATACTACAACCCCCGATTTAAAACGCTGGAACGAATTTTTAACCAAGCATAAAAATCCAAAATCTGAAGTAACGATTGGGCTGATTGGAAAATATGTAGAGCTTCAGGATTCTTATAAATCAATTTTAGAAGCTTTTATTCATGCAGGTGCAGAAAATGAAGTAAAAGTCAATGTAGAGAGTATCCACAGTGAGTTTATTACCGATAAGGTGATCCAGAATAAAATTTCAAAATTAGATGGTGTTTTAGTGGCTCCAGGATTTGGAGAGCGCGGCATTGAAGGAAAAATTAAAGCTGTACAATATGCACGTGAGCATAAGATTCCGTTTTTAGGCATCTGTTTAGGGATGCAAATGGCCGTGATAGAGTATGGTAGGAATGTGTGCGCTTTCGCGAAAGCGAACTCCACCGAAATGGATCCTGATACGCCTCATCCAGTGATTGATCTCATGGAGGCACAAAAAAATATAACCGATATGGGCGGAACCATGCGTTTGGGTGCATGGGAATGTGCGCTAGCAGAAGGGAGTATTGTGAGAGACGTATATGGTACTGCTGTCATTAAAGAGCGTCACCGTCATCGGTATGAATTTAATGATGCTTATAGAAGTGACTTAGAAGCAGCAGGGATGAAAATAACAGGAACCAATCCAGATACTGGACTTGTGGAGATTATTGAATTACCAGACCATCCTTGGTTTGTAGGCGTACAATACCATCCAGAATACAAGAGTACCGTGGCAAGTCCGCATCCATTATTTGTGGCTTTTGTGAAAGCAGCACTTACACATTCAGAAAAAAAATAGTGTCACATTGGCACAAATGAAACCTTTGGAGATAGAATTGCTATCTCTTACAAGAAATATTACTTTCGCGACAGCGATCTATACCATAGCAGTGAATGAAAAAATTTGATAGTACTTCAGTGATAGGGATGCTCTTAATGGGAGCCATCATTCTATATATTATGTATACGAGGCCTACTCCAGAAGAAATACAGGCCAAAGAAGAAGCAAAGCAGGAACAAGTACAAGAAGTACCAACTCCGGCTTCATCTACCGTAGCAACCCAAGAATTTACAAATACCGTGTCTCCTTCAGACTCTTTAGGACGCTCTGCATTACAAAACAGATTGGGTGCTTTTGCGTATTCGGGTACTTTACCTACAGCTAGAGAGGATGTAACTGTTATAAAAAACGATGTTCTTGAATTGGAAGTGAGTAATAAAGGAGGGCATATTGTAAAAGCAACGCTTTTAAATTATAAAACCTTTGACTCTATTCCCGTGTATCTTATTAAAGATGGGAACAGTCAGTTTAATATTTCGTTTAGTACGACAGATAATCGTAATCTAAATACTAAAGACTTATTTTTTGAGCCAGCTCTTTCGAAAAATGGAGATAATGAGGTGTTAACGATGCGTTTAAAAGTATCGCCTACAGAATATCTAGAATACCGTTATGAACTGAAGCAAGGAGATTATATGCTTGATTTTGGTTTACAGACGCAAGGGCTTGCTCGTGTGATTAATACTGGAGCACCTATGCGTTTGCAGTGGGATTTTCAAGGAATACGTCATGCCAAGAGTATAGAATATGAAAACAGATATACACGACTTACCTACGAATATGATGATGGGAAGACGGACAAACTAGGACAGGTAGGGGACGATGATGAGATTCGAAAGGATCTTACTTGGATGAACTATCGCCAGCATTTCTTTAGCTCTATGCTATTAACCGATACACCATTTGCAGAGGCAAAGTTATACTCTAATGATCTCTTAAAAAAAGCCACAGATGCTGATCTAGAGACAGCGTTTACAAAAGAATACAAAGCAGATTTATTATTGGCTCCTAAAAATGGAGAATTGGATTATGCGATGAATATGTATTATGGTCCAACGGATTATAAGATATTAAAAGAATATGATCGTAATCTAGGTGAGGCGATGCCATTAGGTTGGGGTATTTTTGGATTCTTGAATAAGTATTTAGTGATTCCATTTTTCGGATTTTTAACAGGATTTTTACCTGCAGGAATTGCGATTATCATTATGACTATTGCTATTAAATTACTTTTGTCTCCAGTACAATACAAACAATATGTATCTCAAGCAAAAATGAAGGTGTTGAAACCTGAAATTGCTGCTATTTCTGAGAAGTACAAGGATAATGCAATGAAAAAGCAAAAGGAGACGATGGCATTGTATAGTAAAGCGGGCGCCAGTCCAGCGGCAGGATGTTTGCCAGCATTACTGCAAATTCCAGTTTTCTATGCGCTGTTTACGTTCTTCCCATCTGCTTTTGAATTGAGAGGAAAAAGCTTCCTTTGGGCTAATGATTTGTCTAGCTACGATGAGATTGCAAAACTTCCATTTAAAATTCCATTTTATGGAGATCACGTGAGTTTATTTCCGATACTAGCCGCAGTAACTATTTTCTTCTCTATGCGATTGACCACAGGAAATCAAGCGATGCAACAACCTACGCAAGAGGGGATGCCAGATATGGGTAAAATGATGAAGTATATGATGTACTTCTCTCCGCTCTTAATGTTATTTTTCTTTAACAACTACGCAAGTGGATTGAGTTTGTATTACTTCATTTCTAACTTAATTACTATCGGAATTATCTTAGTGATTAAAAAATACATCATTGATGAAGATAAGATCAAAGCAAAAATAGAAGTAAAGAAAGCAGCACCTAAAAAGCAAGGTCGTTTTCAAAAGAAAATGGCTGAAATTATGGAGCAAGCTGAAAAACAAAAAAATGCCAAAGGGAAATAAATTTCTTTTGACCTTATGATAAAAAAAGTGACCATCCTCGATGGTCACTTTTTTTATTAGTGATATCTCGTCCTGAAATAGCGATACACTAAAAAGTTAGTGTAATGAAAACATCAGTAAAGATGGGTAATATCAAGCGTATCCAAAAAGATTACTCTCTTTCTTTTAAACTCCAGTTAGTTGAGCTAATCCCGCTGTGTTTATTAGAGAAAAATAGGGGTTCTATTTCTTTTATAGTTTATTTTTGAGGGAATGATTTTTATCTTTTAAATCAAAAAGGATCAAGACACTATGGATACTTCTGTTATTCTTACATATGGCTCTTTATGGGTCGCTGTCATGTCTATATGGCTTCCCAATAAAGTGTTTAATAAGATCCCGTTATGGGTGCTTTTTCTAGTGGTTTCGTTTGTCTTTGCATTCGTATATGATAGAGCCTCCATCGTTTCTTTTGTGTATACAGGAATCTTTGGTTGTATCGTCTACCGTTACTACCAAAAAAAGCAGCTATTTTTATTCTTTTTAGTACTCTTGTTGTCCATTCCTTTGCTATTTCATTTTTCAGTCATGGGATTTGATAATTATAGATACTTAGACACTATTACATTAAGTGAGAATTCCACGCCGTATAGTTTGTATTTTAATTTAGATAAAACAGCCGTTGGCATTTTTATTATTGGATTTAGTTTCCAATCGTTGAAAGTAGACGTGTTAGCTATGCTAAAGCAAGTAGTGATTACCTTCTTGATTATGGCGTTACTTTTCTTTGTGTTAGCCACAGTGTTAGGATATTCTAAATTTGAACCCAAACTTCCTCATTTTACACCTGTGTGGATCGTTGTAAATTTATTTTTTACCTGCCTAGCCGAGGAAGCTATCTTTAGAAGACTTATTCAGCAAAGAATATTTGATTCTTTATCAAAAAGCCATGCTAAATACGCTTTTGGTCTTAGTTTGATAGTTGCCTCACTCGCTTTTGGGCTGGCACATTTTAATGGAGGTGTGATGTATATAGGATTAGCCTCGGTTGCAGGTTTATTTTATGGGTATGTCTATTATAGAACCAAAAGAATAGAAAGTGCGATGTTTTTACATGTATTATTTAATCTAACACATCTTTTATTGTTTACCTATCCTTCTCTCGCTTCATGAGAGAAGATAAAAAATCTGTATATGGTTAAGACATAAAAAAAGCTCCGATATCATTTTGATATCGGAGCTTTACCTTTCTAACGTTTACGTTGGGGGAACGTTAGGAAAGGAAACTAACCTAATTATGGATTATAAATCTCTTATTACTCGGCTGATAGCGTGTATCACTCCGTTTGCTGCTTGTACGTTTGTTACAATAATACCATTAGAACCTCCATCGGGATCTATGATAGCAGGTGTACTGGCATCTATTACGATTTCTCCTCCTCCTAGTGTAGGCACTGAAGCACCATCTAATCCTCCAAGGTCTTCAGCTCTTACATTTGATCCTGCGACTACATGTAATTCTAATGTAGCGGCTAGGGTTGCTGTTGGAATGTCATCTAGTGATGTAGCTCCTAGATCAGTCAATAAATCCCCGAATGCATCATTAGTTGGTGCAAATACAGTGAAAGGAGCTGGGTCTGTCCCGTTAGGAGTTTGTAAAGCGGCTACATATCCAAATGAAGCATCGGCAGTAAGTGCAGCTACTAAGGTATCAAATGTTGGATCGGCAGTAGCAAACGTAGTAATGTCTGGTAATCCAATTACAGTATCTACAACGTGTACAACTCCGTTTGCAGCAACAATATCTGCTTGCACAACATCAGAAACTCCGTTAAGAGTGACACCGCTGTCTGTGTTTATATACATACTTATAGGTGCATCCATTTCGCCATTAAATACGGCAGCAGTACTTACATATGAATTACTTAAAGCTGTAGAAACACCAACCGTTCCTGGTATTACATGGTTTGATAATACTTGAGCAAGTACATCATTATCAACATCGTCTAATGAAGCTCCGTCTAAAAATGTAGTGAATGCATCGTTTGTAGGTGCAAAGACTGTAAGGTCTTGTGTCGTGTCAGACAATAAAGTTACGAAAGCAGTATTACCTTCGTCTGTAAGGGCAGCAACTAGAGAGCTCAGTGCAGGATTTGTCGTTGCAAAAGTAACGATAGTTGGAAGCTCAATAACTGCGTCTACAATATGTATAATTCCATTGTCTGCAGGAACATCAGCAGTAGTTACAGTAGATTGCCCATTAATAACAACCCCATTGGAAGTATCAATATACATATCTATGTTAGCGTTTGAAGATGGTTCGGTTGCTAGATTTTTTTGGTATCCTGTGCTTAGATCTGTAGAAGCTAATTCTACGTTAAGAACATGATTCAATAAAATCTGTGTTAATACATCATTATCAACATCTGCTAAAGGAGTTCCGTTTAGGAAATCATTAAAAGCTGCATTTGTTGGAGCAAAAACGGTAAAGTTTCCATTTCCAGCAAGGGTTGCATCAAGTCCTGTTTGTTGTAAGGCGGCTAGCAAAGAACTGAAGTCGGGATTTCCAACTACAATATCAGCAATGGTATTATTTGTGTTGGGATCGATGATATTTCCATTATCATCATCATCATTACAAGAAACGATTCCTGTAAAAACAATAGCCAATATGGCTATTTTCGCATAATTAAAAAATGTTTTCATAGTTTTTTGTGTTTGTATGTTTAAGACAAATATAAAATAGTTAAACAATAAATTTGTTTAAACTAAAGTTAAAATAGTTAAACAAATTATAAATTTTGTACTATTCTGCTTTCTAGAATCGACAGAAACCCTTTTATATTGATATGTTTTTATATCAATTTATAGCTAGCGTTAAGGTATTTCCCCTAGAGAATAGTAGCATACTTTTGATTGCAACTACCATAGGTACGGTTTTATGTAAGCTTTTAGATGTTGCCTCGCTTCATTTTAACACAGTATGCTTAATTATCGCAGTACTTTATAGGCTTTAATTTATGTTTTAGTATACGTAAAGGTATGTTTCATTTCATAGTACAGACTATGATGATCTAAGGATATAGTCTCGGTTGTTTTTTCGCTTTAAGCGAAAAAAATGGTAGAAGTAAGATCCCAGAAAGTATATCTATTGCGTATTTATGAGATTTCATTATTTCTCCAAACTGAAAAAGCTTCGATATATAAAATATACCGAAGCTTTTGTATGTATTCTTTACTGTAGATTTCTAATTTCTTAGCACCCTATCTAGTGTATGGACAACTCCATTTGCAGTTTGTAAATCTGTCATAAGCAATCTGCTAGATCCTCCACTAGGATCAATGATAGCAGGTGTAGTTGCATCTATGGTGATATCAAGTCCAGAAAATGTTGTGAAGACCATTCCGTCCATCCCAGTTAATTCTTCTGCTCTGATGTTAGAACTTATAATATTATGTAACTCTACAATAACAGACAAATCCATAATAGGAATATCAGATATTCCAGTCACATTAAGGTCTGCAAATAAGTTCTCAAATGCTTCGTTTGTAGGGGCAAAACCTGTAAAAGGCGTAGGTCCTTCTCCTAATGGAGTTTGTAATGCTGTTATATAATCTACATTTGGATCGGCTAATAGCGCTTCTAATAATATAGAAAAATTAGGATCTGCAAATATATAAGTAGTAACATCTGGAAGTGGTATTACCGAATTTACCACATGTATCACACCATTTGAAGTTACAATGTCTGCTTGTGTTACCGAAGAGGCTCCATTTAAGCGAACGCCATCATCTGTGTTGATGTACATAGTTATTGGGGCGTTTACATCTCCATTAAATATCGCAGCAGTGTTAATGTACAAGTTACTAAGTGATGATGCTGTAGCAACAGTTCCAGGAATCACGTGATTTGATAATACTTGAGCAAGTAGGTTATTATCAATATCTCCTAATGACGCTCCGTCCAAAAAGGTCGTAAAGGCATCATTTGTGGGTGCAAATACGGTGAAGTCTGAAGTAGTGTCTGATAATAGAGTAGTAAATGTTGTATTTCCTTCATCAGTTAATGCTGCTAGCAGGGAACTTAAGGAAGGATCGATAGCAACAAAGCTTGTCACAGTAGGTAGCGTAATAATTGCATTTACTTCATGTAAGACGCCATTGTCAGCATCCATATCAGCAGCTGTTACAGAAGATACATTATTTATAGTCACTCCCGTTGCTGTATTAATGTACATGTCAATATTTGCGTTAGAAGAAGCTTCGGTAGCAATTGTTTTTTGATAGCCTGTGGTAAAGTCACTGGCAAATAACTCAGTGTTGAGAATATGATTTAAGACTAATTGTGTTAGTACTTCGTTATCCACATCTTGAATAGGTGTTCCATCTAAAAAGGCATCAAAAGCAGCATTGGTAGGAGCAAATACCGTGAAGTTCCCACTACCAGCAATGGTAAAGCCTAGATCAGTTTGTTCTAGTGCTTGAAGAAAAGAACTATAATTTGGATTGTTGGTAACAATATCTAGAACCGTATTACTAGGCGTATTGTCTATAATGTTACCATTGTCATCATCATCAGCACAAGAAAGTACACCTATTGCCGTTATTGTAAGGATTACTATCTTCGTGTTTAGTAAAAGTTTTTTCATAGCTGGGGTTTTAAATTTCATGCAAATATAGTAGTATAGTTTCACAACAAATGTTTTAATTTTCTTAAAATGAGTAAACTTAATTTCTTTTTTTTTCTGATTAGTTTTTGTTTCGTTTTTATAGGAAACGCACAGGAGTATAATAATTTAGATGGCAATAATAAAAAACATGGGAATTGGCAGAAGGTTTATGAAGGTACAAATCAGCTACGATATGAAGGAACATTTGATCACGGCCAAGAGATAGGGACTTTTAAATTTTATGATAGAAAAGGCGGACATCCAACCGCACTCAAAATATACACTGCTGGAGATGCGTTTTTGGATGTTATTTTTTACACGACAGAAGGTAAAAAAGTGAGTGAAGGCAAAATGAAGGAACGATCTCGAGAAGGAAAATGGATCTATTATCATCAAGATGGAACCACAGTCATGACCGAAGAGTTCTATAAAAACGATCTTTTAGATGGAATGCGTACCGTTTATTTTGAAAGTGGAGCAGTGGCACAACGTATGGAATACGTAAATGGAAAAGCGAATGGAATTGAAACCCATTATTCAGAAGAAGGAGTGGTTGTAAAAACGTATACTCACGTAAATGGGGAGTTACATGGCCCTGTAAAATTGTATAATCTAGAAGGTGTGATCCTACGAGAAGGAAATTACAAAAACAATCAAAAGCACGGTGTCTGGAAGTATTACAAAAACGGACAATTAGATAAAACACTTACGTTTCCTCTTAATAAAATAGGGGTACACTAGATTATTTTATCTAAAATATCTTTTTAAGTAGGATATATCTTTTATTGCTTTCGCGAAAGCGTATCCTCAAGTATCCTAAAAATAAGGTTTCCTGTTATATCTATACACTTGATTTTTCCTTCTGATTTCTTCAAATTTTGACTAGATATTGAAATCTGATGCTTCATTCACTAATTAATTTATCTCGTTCACTAAATAAATAAGGGATGTTACCAGAATCCTAATAGTTTTATTCATTGAAAAACAGTTCAGTACTGAATCTATAACAGCACTAAATTTTAATACAATGAAAAAACAACTCAAACAGTCCTTTATTTGTCTTTTACTCCTAGTTTATTTTACAGTAGGCGCTCAAACCTCTCCAAACTTTGCTAATGAAGGCAGAGATTGGTACGTAAGTAAGAATACGGGATCAGGTAAATTAGGAACCAAAGAACGTCCCGCAAAAGATTTAGGAAACATCATCCATTTGTTAAAGCCTAATGATCGTATACATATCGCAGAAGGTATTTATATGAGCAAAGGAAAGCGAGGCGCTGATGAAATTAATGTCCCTGTTCAAATTTATGGTGGTTATGACGTGACGTTTACCACCAGAGATCCTTGGGATGCCCACAAAACAATTTTTACGGGAGTTAATGAATATATGAAATTGACAGACCCTAGAATTTATATTCGTACCGATCAACAGCGAGAAAGTAACGGACAAAAATCTACGGGAGGAAACATTGTCGTAGCAGGTATTATTGTAGATAATGGTCCTCGTAATCGATATCATAAAAATGAAAATTTGGCCATACGTCGTAAAGCAAGTCCTGCATCACAACAAAACCCATCCCCAGAATCAGGAGGGATTGTGATTGTAGCAAGTCATTATACCAATGTGACCGTTCAAAATTGCGTAGTCATGAACACCGCTCCTACTGAAGGAGCGATCTCTGTACGTGTTTTTAAAGGCGGTAAAGGGGTTATCAAAAATAACTTTACAATCAACAACACAGGATACGGCATCCATGCACGTACTGGTTATGTAGGCTCTGATGATTCTGTAATGCCACATTTTACAGTATCTAACAACACCTGTCTATTTACATGGAAGCATGATGCGATTGCCTCTTATGGAGGTGATGCCATGGCATTTGATAGCAATCTAACCGCCGATGTTTTTAACAACGCACTAGGCTACGGACACATGGGAGGCCTTTATAATAAAGGTGCAAAGTTAAAAATGATGAATAACCTCTTTACAGGGAACGCAAAATATGATTACAAAGAAATCAATGCTAAAATGGCCGCAGAAGATATGATAGATGAAGCCACTTTGGTACATGAAGAAAGTGATGGAAATCAAGGATTATTAATCAGTATTCCTGTTGGCGAACGTTGGGCAAAAATCTATGCTGGGAGAGATATTATTACCAGAGAAGAAGTCGATGCTGCTGTAAGCGTTCCTAACACAGGAGCCAATCAATTGCGAAGTATTTTTGGATTAAATGTACAAGGTGGGGAAGTGGCAATGGATGCAGAGGTCTTTTTACCGCTTATCACCGTTGAAGAAGCATTGTCAGCGGGCCGTTATGCTTGGAATGGCATGGGATGCAATATCCCAAAACAAGCACAATAATACTTACTATTAAAGAATATATCTATTTAGGGGTTTTAAAATAACCAGTGTAAAGTTGGGGGACTTTACACTGGTTTTACAGAAACAGTAGTTCGTTTTTTCGAGTTACTGTTTTTTTAGTGAAACGCTGTTTTGAAAAGTTGCAAAGCAACGCATTTAACCCGCATTATGCATTAGAAAATCTATTACAACTTAAATAAGCTTCAAAATATACCGTTACACTACATTTTTAAGTTTAACCATAGCGATGCTATGCTAAAACTCAGAAAATGCTATATTTTATTACTTCTTTAAGCATCATTACGAAGTTCTAATGCATAATACGGGTTTAAAATAGCTAGTTGTACCTGTCTATGCCGCCAAGCAGGCTAATCCCGCTGTTTACTGAACTCGTTTCAGTATAGGAATGGAACTAATTTTGTTAGATTTTAAGGTCTGTAACGACTTTTAAAAGAAACGCTATGGAACAGAGAATAAAAAAAGCGATTGCTATTTCTTTTGGGTTATTTGTAATAGCATTTCCAATCCATCAACCACTACAAGCACAAGAAGTATCCCCTAATAGCGAAGTTCACTATTTCTTAGATCTTGCTACCACCTCTAGCAAAGCTTCTCAAGAAAAATCCTTGAAAATTATTGATAAAAACTGGAAACCCGAATTTGAAATCATGGCATTAGAAGTCATGTATTTTGGATATTCTACAGATATAGGTTTGAAAATAGCCTTGCTCTTACAGAAAAAAACAGGACAGCATTTTGGACTTGATTTCAATGCTTGGTATGAATATCTATGGAATAAAGACCCACAACTACATCCTGATTATGCGTATTTCAAATCTCAATTTCACAAATCATTTGATCCCAAATTTGAAATCTATTTTCAAGGACGTCAGGAGACCAGTTTAATCCGCTTGGACGAAATCCGTTGGGGAGGTGTGGGACAAGATGGGATTCCTCCCTTACGCAATCCGACGATGATTCCTGCTAATCAAGCAAGCTATCTGCAAGACGATCACATTGTTTTTGGCATTGAAGTCAATGGAGATGCGAGAGCCTACCCTAAACGCATACTTGCCTGGCACGAAATGTTTGTCGATGACGTAGGAGGTATCCCCGTGACAGGCGTCTATTGTACCCTTTGTGGTACGGTTATTCTCTATAAAAGTGAAGTGAACGGCACCTTACACGAGATGGGGACTAGCGGATTCTTATACCGCTCTAACAAACTCATGTACGATCAAGCCACACAGTCTCTGTGGAGTACCTTAGAAGGAAAACCTGTCGTAGGACCATTGGTCGGTAAAGGCATAGAAATGGACTATCTAAGTGTGGTGACTACTACTTGGGGCGAATGGAAAAAACGGCACCCAGAAACACTCGTACTCTCATCAAATACCGGGTACCAACGAGATTACGGAGAAGGTATTGCCTACCAAGCATATTTTGCAGATGACAATCTCATGTTCAATGTCCCAGCAGTTAATGGAAAACTAAAAAATAAAGAATCCATACTGGCGATCAAATTACCTGAATACCCGGAACAACCTTTAGCAATTGCAGTCAAATTCTTAAAGAAAAACCCCATCTACCAATCGAGTATTGGCGATCAACGGTTTGTAGTATTTACCGATAAAACGGGTGCCAACCGTGTCTATGATGCGTTTAATCTGAATTTTAAAAAGTACGATCAAAATACAACGGCTGTAGATGCTAACGGCAACAGCTGGACAATCTACGAAGACCGCATCCAAAACACCTCAGGAGACGTTCGCTTACGAATACACACCTTTAATGCCTTTTGGTTTGGTTGGCAAGCTGCCTACCCACACACCAAGCTTATCAAATAAGCCTTAGTAGAACGGCAAATAATTGCGTAATTTTGCAACAGAATTATAAGCTTTCAAAGAACGTAATGAGGTAGAAGTTTACACTGAGCCTGTCGAAGTGCTTGGTTAAAGTGCAAAACAACATAGAGAATTAATAATGAGAGATCCCCGCCTTCGCGGGGATGAAATTAAATGAGATTCCCGCCGGAGTTTATCCTGAGTGTCACACTGAGCTTGTCGAAGTGCGATAGTCGAAGGGCGGGAATGAAGGGATACCCGCCTGCGCGGGCATAAATTATGAAAACAGTAGTAGTAGGTCTTAGTGGAGGTGTTGATAGTAGTGTTACCGCCTATTTATTAAAAGAACAAGGCTATCATGTCATTGGACTTTTTATGAAAAACTGGCATGATGATTCGGTGACGATTTCTGACGAATGCCCGTGGTTAGACGATAGTAATGATGCAATGCTCGTGGCAGATAAGCTTGGCATCCCTTTTCAGACCGTGGATTTGAGCGAAGAATATAGAGAACGTATTGTCAATTATATGTTCAAAGAATATGAGATGGGGCGCACGCCTAATCCTGATGTGCTCTGTAACCGGGAGATTAAGTTTGATGTGTTTATGAAAATTGCATTGAGCCTCGGTGCCGATTATGTCGCTACGGGACATTACTGTCAAAAAGCAACGTTTACCAAAGATGGTAAAGAAATCCATCAGTTACTCGCTGGTGCAGATGCCAACAAGGATCAGTCGTATTTCTTATGTCAGTTGTCACAAGAACAGTTGGCAAAAACGCTGTTTCCGATAGGTCATCTTCAAAAGCCTGAGGTGCGTGAGATTGCTTTAGCGCAAGATTTGGTGACTGCTGGAAAGAAAGATTCACAGGGACTTTGCTTTATTGGCAAGGTGCGATTGCCTGACTTTTTACAGCAGCAACTTCGACCGAAAGAGGGCGTGATTGTTGAGATTCCAAAAGAAGCTGTACCGCTGATGGTAGGGGAGGATGTGGCTAGCAACGCTTTCGCGAAAGCGGACTTACCCCAACTTGCAGAAAAACCGGTATACCAAGTTTCTGATGGGAAGGTCGTCGCCAAACACCAAGGCGCCCATTATTTCACCAAAGGACAACGGAAAGGACTTGCGGTGGGAGGCACCACCGAACCGTTGTTTGTAATCGAAACGGACGTTAAAGAAAATGTGATTTACACAGGACAAGGCAAAAGCCACCCCGGATTATACCGCAAAGGACTTTTTGTAAAAGAAGAAGAAATTCATTGGATCAGAGAAGATGTAGCACTTACCGTAGATGAAACGATGGAAGTTGACGCCCGCATTCGCTATCGCCAACCCTTAGAAAAAGCAACCCTATATCGTGTTGAAGGGGGATTGTATGTGATTTTTGATCACCCTCAAACTGCCATCGCCGAAGGACAATTTGTAGCTTGGCATCACGGAGACGAATGTTTGGGTTCGGGAGTAATTTCGTAACTTTATAAAAAACTATAAGATTTCCACTGAAGATCATACAGAGTGTTACACAGCGCCTTTCGACAATCTCAAGACAGGCTTTGTCGAAGTGCATATTTGAAATGTGGAAGTTGAAAAAAAATGACCTATGAAAAAAGTATTACTATGGGTATTCCTACTTACCCCATTTTTCACTTTCGCACAAGAAGACGCTTGGGTATTCTTCACTGACAAAGAAAACGTAGCAGAAAGCATTGCAAACCCGATCAGTATTTTGACACAAGAAGCCATTGATCGTAAAGAGATGCACGGTGTGGCTATCGATGAGCGTGATGTGCCTGTTAACGAAGCCTATATCGCAGTCATCAAAGAACAAGCGGGTATTAGCGTATTGGCCAAATCAAAATGGATGAACTGTGTACATGTTCGCGGTTCTCTAGAAGATATACAAGCCTTGGAAGACTTACAACTTGAAGGTGAATTTTTCGTCTCAGGTATTGAGTTTGCCGATGACAGTCTCACACGATCCTCGGAAGGATTTGGATTTGTCAAAGACGACCCAATAGATCCTCAACAACGCGTAGAATATAATTACGGCGCTACCGAAAACCAAGTGACGATGCTCAACGCCGATTTTTTACACCAACAAGACTTTACAGGCGAAGGCATTATTGTGGCAGTATTAGATTCTGGTTTTCCAGGCATCGATACCAATGATGGCTTTGCACGAACACGTGATAACGGTCGCTTACTAGATGGCTATGATTTTGTAGATCGTGTAGACGATGAGTTTGCTTTTGCCAATAGCAGCCACGGGACGCGTACAGCAAGTGATATTGTTGGTTTTATACAAGATCAGTTTGTAGGAACGGCACCAGATGCATTCTTATATTGTTTCCGCACCGAAGATGTCAATAGTGAAAATCCTGTTGAAGAATCGTATTGGGTGGAAGCAGCAGAGCGTGCTGATAGTTTAGGGGTAGATGTCATTAATACCTCACTTGGGTATCGTACCTATGACAATCCTGCCTATAGCCATACCTATGAAGATATGGACGGGCAAACCACCTTTATTTCTAGAGGTTCCAACCTCGCTTTTGAAAAAGGAATGTTGATGGTTACGAGTGCTGGGAATTCAGGCACTGGAATGATTAGTGCCCCAGCAGACGCCCCAGGTGTCCTCACGGTAGGCGCAGTGAATAGCAATGGCGATTATGTGAGTTTTAGTAGTATCGGTCCTTCCAGCGATGGGCGTGTCAAACCTGATGTGATGGCAAAAGGACAGAGTGCTGCAGTGATCAGACCCAACGGAACCATTGATACGAGTAACGGAACGAGTTTTAGTTCGCCTATCATGGCAGGAGCGGTGGCGAGTTTTTGGCAAGCCTACCCAGAATTAACCAATGCTGAGGTGATGCAAATCGTACGTGAGTCGGCGCACTTATTTACCAATCCAACGCCACAAATGGGGTATGGGATCCCTAATTTTGAAGATGCGTTTAACAATGTGTTGCGTGTGGAGGAGTCCGCTTTCGCGAAAGCGTATTCACTCTCCCCCAATCCAGCCAATGCTATGGTTCAAATTCAATTTCCAGAAGGCGCTTCTCAAGCCACGATCTTTGTGTATGATTTGTTAGGGAAAAAAGTACTGCAAAAAGAGATCACAACGACTGATAATGCTTTGAGAATCGATAGATTAACTGTGGGTGTTTATATTGTGCAAATACAAGAAGAAGGATTTTCAACAACTCAAAAGCTTATCAAAAACTAGTGGGAAACATCACAGATTTATTTGGTATTCAATATCCGTTGATTCAAGGCGGGATGATTTGGAATAGTGGATGGCGATTAGCCAGTGCCGTGAGTAATGCCGGCGGATTAGGTCTTATAGGCGCTGCTTCGATGTATCCAGAGGTACTCGTGGAGCATGTCCAAAAATGCAAAAAAGCTACTGATAAACCCTTTGGTGTCAATATCCCAATGTTATATCCGAATATTGAGGAGCACATGAAAACTATTGTGGATTATAAAGTCCCTATCGTGTTTACGAGTGCGGGAAATCCAAAACTGTGGACCGCACATCTCAAAAAACACAATATCAAAGTCGTTCATGTAGTGAGTAGTGTCAAATTTGCGCTTAAAGCACAAGAGGCAGGCGTCGATGCGATCGTCGCCGAAGGTTTTGAAGCTGGAGGTCACAATGGACGTGAAGAGACCACGACAATGACGCTGATCCCTATGGTGAAAGAACAATTGAAAATTCCATTGATTGCTGCGGGAGGGATTGGTACCGGAAGGGGTATGCTCGCTGCGATGGTCTTGGGTGCTGACGGTGTACAAGTCGGTAGCCGTTTTGCCGCTAGTGAAGAATCCAGTGCGCATCAGTTATTTAAACAAGCCATTGTCGATGCCAAAGAAGGCGACACGGTACTCACTTTAAAAGAGCTCGCACCTGTACGTTTGATTAAAAATAAGTTTTATGAGCAAGTTGCTCAGCTATATCAAACCTCTCCAAGTCCCGAGCAACTCAAACAACTCCTTGGACGCGCCCGCGCAAAACGTGGCATGTTTGAAGGCGATTTAGAAGACGGCGAACTCGAAATTGGTCAAATCTCAGGATTGATTCACGATATCAAACCTGCTGGTCAGATTGTTGCAGAGATGATTGCGGAGTATAATCTGGCGAAGAAAGAGGTTAGTTTGTTGCCTGATTTGTAAAGGGTTATTTACGGTAAGCTATAGTTTATTTAGTACTTCTTTGTGTGTATATTTACTTGGAAGTAACGTCCTAGAGCACGCGTGAGTTTTCTTTTTATGATCCAGATATAAATAGATTGATGTTTTTTCGGATATGTAATTATCTGGAAATTTGTGTGTTAAAAAATAATTACTTAGTTTAGTCATTCCTTAAAATTAAATGTATTTCTCTACATAAGCTTCAGTATTCACTAAGGATTAACCTATCTAATTAATCTTAAAATAAAGCTTTCGCGAAAGCATACTCCAAACCATCAAACATCCTAATAGTCGCATCCCCCCCAAAACCATTTAACCCCCAAAAAACACTCCTTTTCCATAATCCAAATTTGAGCGAACAGGCATTTCTTACGCCTATGTAATCTTTTGGTTAGTTGAATGTTAAAAAAAAGAGAGTATCGTATAACACCGTCAAATTATTTGATTCCTCTGAAAACAAATCTTATTTTTGACGCTATAAAACTGTAACTATAATTCATATGCGTGTTTTATTAGTGAAACGCTGTTTAGAAAAGTCCAACGGACGCATTCAAAATAGCTAGTTGAACCTGCCTCTGCTGGCAGGCAGGGGAATTTCATTGTTTACTGAATCTTGCACTGAATTCATTTCAGAGTCGTTTCAGTATCTAGTGGGATCTATGGTTTATTACTTCAATCTTTGGATTGGTTTTCAGATTTCAAGGTTTGTCTTGGAGTTGAATATCTTTTATGCTTATGTATAGTTCGAAATTATGTTTTTTAATCAACAATCAAATATGTGAAGTTTGAGTTGATTACTAGCCTTTATGGCACCAAAATGCACACGTTTGTGCAGACAACTACGATTCTTTTTAACTATAAATAACCATAAACCAACGATCAATGAAACACATTACTTTTTCTTCAAAAGCCTTTGGGTCCTTTTGTCGAACCTTTACATCAAAACTGCGACTATCCATCGCACTTGCCTTAGTCGGGACGTGGAGTTCCTTTTCACAGGTCATCATTAACGAATTAGACGCAGATACTGCTGGAACCGATACGCTAGAGTTTGTCGAACTCTATGACGGTGGAGTGGGGAATACAGCTTTAGACGGCTTAACACTTGTCTTTTATAATGGCTCCAATAATTTAAGCTATGCCGCATACGATTTGGATGGTCAAACGACCAATGCCGATGGCTATTTTGTGATTGGAAATGCTGCTGTAGCGAATGTATCCATTGTAATTCCTAGCAATGGCTTGCAAAATGGAGCAGATGCTGTCGCATTGTATACCGCAGATGCTACCGATTTTCCAAATGGATCTGCTGTTTCGCTAACCAATTTACAGGATGCGATGGTCTATGACACCAATGATAGTGACGATGCCGATTTATTGGTTTTATTAAACCCAGGACAACCACAAGTGAATGAAGATGGTGCATCTGATAAAGACAACCATTCTTCACAACGAATCCCAAACGGATCTGGAGGTGCTAGAAATACGAGTACCTATGCACAACTAGCTCCAAGCCCGGGAACTGCCAATTTTGATCCCTCAGCGACTCCTGTATTTATCATCAACGAATTAGATGCAGATACGGCTGGAACGGACACTTTAGAATTTGTCGAAATCTATGATGGAGGCGTTGGAAACAGCTCGTTAGACGGTCTCGTTTTAGTTCTTTTTAATGGCTCTAATAACTTAAGTTATGCCGCATATGATTTAGACGGACAAACAACCAATGCTGAAGGGTATTTTGTGATCGGAAACGCGGCAGTGGCCAATGTTTCTTTGGTAGTTCCAAGCAATGCACTCCAAAATGGTGCTGATGCGGCTGCTTTATATACTGGAAACGGAGCGGATTTCCCAAGCGGATCTGCCGTGACGACAGATAATTTACTAGATGCGCTTGTCTATGATACCAATGATAGTGACGATCCTGAATTATTAGTATTATTGAACGCTGGCGAATCGCAAGTCAATGAAGATGGTGCAGGCGATAAAGACAACCATTCATCACAACGAATTCCAAATGGAGAAGGGGGCGCAAGGAATACAGCGACCTATGCACAGTTAGCGCCAACACCAGGGGCTATGAATATGGCTCCAGCGCCTGTGGCTGAAGTGATTATCAACGAACTTGATGCAGATACTGCTGGGACGGATACCATGGAATTTGTAGAACTCTATGATGGAGGTGTTGGAAATACATCACTAGATGGTATGGTGTTGGTATTTTATAACGGGTCTAATAATCTAAGTTATGCTACGTATGATTTAGATGGTCAGACAACCAATGCGGGCGGTTATTTTGTCATTGGGAATGCAGACGTTCCTAATGTTTCTATCGTCATTCCGAGTAATGGACTACAAAACGGAGCTGATGCTGTGGCACTCTATACTGGAGATGGTACAGACTTTCCAAATGGATCGGCAGTCACAACGACTAACTTATTAGATGCGCTTGTACATGATACAAACGATAGTGATGATGCAGAGTTATTAGTATTATTAAATGCGGGGGAGCCTCAAGTCAATGAGGATGCTGCTGGAGATAAAGACGCACACTCAGTACAACGCTTTGCCAATGGTTCAGGAGGTGCTAGAAATACGTCTACCTATGTGTCGGCGATACCAACGCCAGGGGCTTCCAATACGAATGCAGTTGTTCCAGTGACCTTAGTCATTAATGAATTGGATGCAGATACCGCAGGATCGGATACCCTAGAATTCATAGAGCTCTACGATGGAGGAACAGGAAATACGTCTTTATCGGGATTTGTAATTGTTCTTTATAACGGAAATGGAGATGCGAGTTATAATGCGTTTGATTTAGACGGGTTTACGACCAATGCAGATGGATACTTTGTAATGGGGAACGCAGCCGTGGTGAATGTAGATTTTGTTGTCCCTAATAACACCTTCCAAAATGGTGCTGATGCGGTAGGATTATATGAAGGAGACGCGACTAGTTTTCCAAACGGAACTATGGTAACGACGGCTGGACTTATTGACGCTTTAGTATACGATACAAACGATAGTGATGATGCCGAACTATTGGTGCTACTCAATGCAGGACAAGCACAGATTAATGAAGGAGAATTAGGAGATAAAGATGGTCAGTCGAATCAACGAATTCCTAACGGACAAGGAGGTGCTAGAAATACAGCGACCTATACACAAGCAACCCCTACGCCAGGAACTGAAAATGGGGCGGTTGTTCCACCACCAGCTCCAATTTCTATCCTAGAAGCTAGAAACACGGCATTAAATGAATTAGTCACTGTGAGCGGTGTATTAACCGTGTCAGATCAATTTTCTGGATCGGCTTATTTACAAGACAGTACTGCAGCAATCGCTATTTTTGATCAAGCGGTGCACGGAGATGGAGTATTTGCTGTAGGGGATTCCATCACTGTGACAGGAACGCGAAGTGCGTTTAATGACCAAATCCAAATAAGTTCGGTGTCTTCTGTAGAAAACAACGGACTTCCTAATGTGCCGATTACGCCACTTACGATTACGTTAGCTGAATTAGCGAATCACCCAGCAGAGTTGGTGCGAATTTTGGATGTCAACTTTCCAACGCCAGGAGATATTCTCTTCGGAAATTCAAATTATATATTGACAGATCTTAGTGGTCCTGGAGAATTGAGAATTGATAATGACGTAGCCGAAATTGTAGGTCTTGGGCAACCAGATACCTGTGCAGAAGTCGTAGGAGTGGTAGGTAGATTTTTTGAAACTTTCCAATTACTACCAAGAAGCGCTGCTGATCTCTCGTGTGCAGGACCTTATGAGCCACCAACACCACCAATTGTGGTTCCTAAAGAGAAAACATTAGATGTTGTAACGTGGAATATTGAGTGGTTTGGGGATGAGTCAAATTCTCCGGCAGCAGGGAGTCCAGATTCGGATGCAGTTCAGAAAGAAGCTGCCAAAGCAGTCATCATGGGACTCAACGCAGATATCTATGCGGTTCAGGAGATTGCAGATGATGCTTTATTTGAAGCGATGGTCAATGAATTACCAGGCTATGACTTTATACTTTCAGAAGCAACCTCTAGACCCAATGATCCAGGTGTGAAACAAAAAGTAGGATTCATTTATAATACAGCCACCGTAACTAATGTAACGACAAAAGTATTATTAGAATCAATTCACCCATTGTATAATGGAGGTGACGATAGTGCTTTGGTCGATTATCCAAGTACGACCGATCGTTTTTATGCCAGCGGAAGATTGCCATTCTTATTGAGCGCAGATGTAGTGATTGATGGAGAAACAGAGCCTTATAACTTTGTAGCATTACACGCAAGAGCAAATGGAAGCACGGGTGCTCAGAATCGATATGACATGCGTAAGTATGATGTTGAGGTTTTAAAAGACACACTGGACGCTCAATTTCCAAGTGCTAATTTAATTCTTCTAGGCGATTACAACGATGATGTTGATGAGACAGTGGCAGACATTCCATCTACGATTAGTAGCTTTGAAGAGTATTCAGATGATTCTATCAATTATACCATTGTTTCGCGAGCGTTAAGCGACGCTGGATTCAGATCCTTTGTCTTTAGAGAAAATATGATTGATCATATTGCTATTACAGACGAATTGGATGATAATTACATCGATCAGTCGGTGACAGTGCACTATGAGTTTTATAATAATGTCTACACCGAAACCGCTTCAGATCACTTCCCCGTTTCTGCAAGTTTGCAATTAAAAGCATTTGAATTGGTGGATATTACGTCTACAGACGCGACCTGTGACGGTGCTACAGATGGAACTGCTACCATTACAGTTTCTGGAGGAATTACACCATATACCTACGTGTGGAGCGACGGACAGACGACGGCTACAGCAACCAATCTAGGGGCAGGTACGTATGATGTTACCGTAACCGATGCTCTTGGAAGTACTCAAATGGAAATGGTCTTAATCGAAGCATCAGATCCTATTGAGTTTGTGACTTCAGAAGATACCACGGTATTTGCAGGCTATACGCCTTTAGCATGTACTACTTTAGAAGTAAGCACGGTGATAGGAGGAACGGCTCCGTATTCTTATGAATGGAGTACAGGCGAGACTACGACTTCTATTGTAGCGTGTCCAGAGACAACTACTTCTTATACTGTAACAGTTACAGATACTAATGGATGTTCAGAAACAGCCACGATCAATGTTGAGGTAATAGACGTGAGTTGTGGTAATAATCCTAACCGACCTAAAGTAGAGATTTGTTTTAATGGTAATACGCTTTGTGTCTCTGAAAATGCTGTGCCAGCACTTTTAAATAATGGTGCTAGTTTAGGGTCTTGTGAAAACTCAGATGAAATATTTGTTACACAACTTCGTGCATTCCCGAATCCATTTAGAGATCAATTGAATGTTCGTTTTAATGTAAACAATGATACTCCTGCAGATCTTATGATTTTTAATTTCTATGGAAATGTCGTCTTTGAAGCGCAAGAACAACTAGAGCAAGGTCAAAACACACTTAATTATGATCTTAGTGAACTAAACCGCGGATTCTATTTCTTGAAGGTCATCGTAGATGGCGAATTGAAAAAAGTAAAAATCTTGTATAAGCGATAGTACAAAATAGTACGAAGCAACCTATTATAATCCCTCTTTTTAGCTATTCTTAGTTAGAAAGAGGGATTTTTAGTGAAACGCTGTTTTGTAAAGTCCAAAGGACGCATTCAAAATAGCTAGTTGAACTAATCCCGCTTTTCGGCGGGATCTCTTTATATTTTAACAAAACGCTGTTTTGTAAAGTCCAAAGGACGCATTCAAAATAGCTAGTTGAACTAATCCCGCTGTTTACTGAACTCGTTTCAGTATCTAGCGGGATCTCTTTATATTTTAACAAAACGCTGTTTTGTAAAGTCCAAAGGGCGCATTCAAAATAGCTAGTTGAACTAATCCCGCTTTTCGGCGGGATTGATAGTTTGTCACAATGTTAGATGGGGATCTAGTCCCTTTTCTAGGCATGTTTTGTATGCTTTCGCGAAAGCGTATAACAGACCTTTTAATGCGTTACGATGGGAATCCTTTTAAGAATATTCAGACACGTGTGATTTTATATATCAATACTGTGTATTAAAGGTAAAACACGAATCAATTTTTTTTAGAGTTAAATATTTTTATTTGCCCTGAATTATGGAAGAGTTGCCGTTCATTTCACTTTTAAAGGCGGTTTTTGAAAAGTACATTTAGATAAATTTAAAATAACAAAATATGCTTAAATCCTACAAATTAATAGTCACTCTATGTGTCTTTGTATTTACAACATTTGCAAATGCACAAGATTACGGTAAAATGATCAAAGATCACTTACGCAACAACAAGTCATCACTCGGAATTACAGATCAGGATATTTCTGGTTTGAAGATTACAGATGAGGTTTTCTCACGTAAAAGTAATGTTACTCATGTCTATGCTACTCAAACAGTAAATAACATTGAAGTTTTTAATGGAAATGTTACTGCAGCTTTTAAAGAGGGCACTCTTATTCATCTAGCAAACAATTTGCAAAAAGACATTGCTTCCAAGGCAAATGCAGCATCACCTGTATTAACACCTGTTCAAGCTGTATCTAGTGCAGTAGCTATTTTAGAACTTGGAGCTTCTGATTTTTCTGTAATTCAAATGTTGTCTTCTCAGCAATTTATTCTTTCAAAGGGTAGTGTGTCTTTAGAGGAAATTCCTGTTAAATTAGTATATCAAACTACAGAAGATGATTCCCTTAAACTTGCTTGGGATCTAAGTGTTCATACTATAGATCAAAGCCACTGGTATAGTGTTCGCGTAGATGCTTTAACGGGGGAACTTCTTGAGAAACATGATTGGGTAGTGCGTTGCACATTTGAAAGTCACAATCATCAAACAGTAAAATCCTCTAGTCTAGCTAATATAGGTTTTGGTGTAAATAGGCAAAATGTGACAGCCAATGAATTGCTTACGGGAGAACAATACAATGTATTCCCTATTCCTGTAGAGAGTCCTAATCATGGAGGAAATGAACTAGTTGTTAACCCACAAAATGTAGTTGCTTCTCCTTTTGGATGGCATGATACAAATGGTGTCGAAGGGGCAGAGTTTACCATCACCCGTGGAAACAACGTATATGCTTATGAAGATATGAATCCAGATGATGCTCCGGGGGATTCGCCAGATGGAGGTGCAGAATTGAATTTTGATTTTGAGTACAATTTTAATACAGACCCTGTAAATACGGTAGAGGCCGCTACTACAAACTTATTTTATTGGAATAATGTTTTACATGATATCGCATATCAATATGGTTTTGATGAACAAAGCGGAAATTTTCAAGAAAATAACTACGGTAATGGAGGTGGACAAAGTGATTCTGTAAACGCAGAATCTCAAGAAGGAAATTCGTTTGGAGGTGCTTTTTTTGGTACGCCGCCAGATGGAAATAATCCTAGAATGCGAGTGGGGCTTTTTAATCCTTCTAATGCTCCAGCAGAAATCCTTACTATTAATGGAGGAACCCTCGATGGTGGTTATACGGGGTTGCCAGCTAACTTCGGAGGTCAATTACCAGAAGACACACCTTTGTTAGGAAGTCTTGCGCTTGTTCAAGATGATGATTCAGGGAACTCTACAGATCCATTAGATGGCTGTGATTCTATTGTAAACGGATCAGCGCTTGATGGAAATATTGTTGTTATACGAAGAGGTTCTTGCGACTTTAGCGTAAAAATACTCGCGGCCGAAAATGAAGGCGCTATCGCTGTTATCATGGTGAACAATGTGCCAGGTGCTCCTATAACCATGGCGGCTGGCTCCGTAGGAGATCAAGTGACAATTCCTAGTATTATGGTAAATCAAACAGATGGAGAGGCTATTATCACAGCGCTTCAAGCTGGAGAGAGTATTGATGCTTCTCTACTTAATACGGGTTCTTTTCAAATAGATGGTAGCTTAGATAATGGTGTTGTTGCACATGAATATGCACATGGAATTTCTAATAGATTAACCGGAGGTCCAAATAATGTGGGCTGTTTGCAAAATTTAGAGCAGATGGGAGAAGGTTGGTCTGATTATTTTGGTCTTATGATGACCATGACGGTAGATGATTTTCCAGAAGAAGCAAGAGGTATAGGTACCTATGCCTTTGGACAACCAGCAGATGGCCCTGGTATTAGACCAAGACCTTATAGTACAGACTTTGCAGTAAATGATTTAACCTATGCAGATGTAGCAGATGCTGCTAATATCTCAGAACCACATGGAATTGGAACGATTTGGTCAACAATTTTATGGGATATGACATGGGCATTTATAGATGAGTATGGGTTTGATACAGATTTTTACAATGGTACTGGTGGAAATAATATCGCATTACAATTGGTAATTGATGGGATGAAACTACAATCCTGTAGCCCTGGATTTGTAGATGGAAGAGATGGTATTCTTGCAGCGGTAGCGATAAATACAATGATTCCCGAAAATGAGAAAGATTTTGCAACCTGTACTATTTGGAATGTATTTGCCACACGTGGCGTAGGTTTTAGTGCAGAGCAAGGAAGTTCTAATAACAGATTTGATCAAACAGAGGCGTTTGATATTCCTGGTGATGTAATTGAAAGTTGTGAAGATTTATTGAGCGTAAATGAGAATGACTTAGATACTGTTTTCAGTATATTCCCAAATCCTTCCAATGGAGACATTACAGTACAGGTAGCAGGTACTTTTGGAGAAGGAAACATCCGTATCTATGATATAAACGGAAGGCAAGTATATACGAAGTCTACAACTCTTGAAGGTAGGATCTCTGTAAGTGCAACAGGATTATCTAAGGGAGTTTATATCATGAGTATTAGTAGTGATACAAATAGTTATACTTCTAAGCTTATCATACAATAAACGCAATTTTTATGATATAGAAAAGCTAGTTTTTAGGAACTAGCTTTTTTTATGTCCAAAAGCCAACTTTTTGATGGGTGATGGTATTAGTTTTATGGGTAGTCATCTTTGGTACGCTTTCGCGAAAGCGTATTCATTATAAACTCCTAAGGAGTAAAGAATCATAACTCATATATAGCATAATGCTATTCTATTTTTGATAGAATCAAAAATGTATTGGTATCTCCTAAACTCATTAGTTGGTCTATCAAGTTTTGAAGCTCAAGTTGGTTTTTAAGGACAACTTTTAAATGAATATTTTGACTTCCTGTAATCCTATGTGCTTCTGTTATTTGTGGAAATTTAGTTATTTGTTGGATCACATATTTTAGTTGTCCCTGAAAAACTTTAAGAAGTATAAAAGCTTCAATATCATAGCCTATTTTTTGATTGTCTATTTGTATACTATATTTTTTAATCACCCCAATATCTTCCATTTTTTGGACGCGCTCTCGTACAGCGGAAGGAGATAAATTTATTTTTCTTCCCAAATCTGCAAAAGACAAACGTGCGTTTTCTTTTAAAATTTCTAAAAGTTTTTTATCGATTGAATCTACCATATATTATACGTCTAAAACATTAAAATAAGATTGTTCCGTCTGTTAGTTGATGTTAATGCCAACGAATCAATTTTCACCTGAAATATGCTAATTCTAACTTTATACTATCAAGATTTGTTAAAGTTATAAAAGAAAATAGTAATTTAATTCATTTAATTTATAAATAATGAACACGGCATTTCACTTTGCATTTAAAGTAAAAGATATTGAAAGTACAGTACGGTTTTACCAAGATATATTAGGGTGTAAAAAAGGAAGGTCAACAAAAGATTGGGTAGATTTCAATTTTTTTGGACATCAATTATCAGCACACGTATCAGAAAATAGACCACCACTCGATTTTTGTGGTTTTGTTGAAGACCTTAAAGTTCCTATCCCACATTTTGGATGTGTTTTAGATCCTAAACATTTTGAAATTATCAAAGAACGGCTACAAAAAAATGAGTTAGATTTTATTATAAAACCTCAAAATAGATATGAAGGGCAACACGGCGAACAGCAAACTATGTTTGTACTAGATTTTAGTGATAACTCTTTAGAGTTTAAAAGTTATGTAGACGCTAAGCATGTGTTTGTGGAGAATTAGTATTTTATAGCCTTATTCAATTACTAATTATATTTATATGATTTAAGTAATTATTATTTTATCATTGAAAAATGAAAGAACAACTTCAGGCAGCATTTGGACTAGAAGTAATAGATATCGTAAAACTCAATGGCTACGATAATTCAAATTACCTTGTAAAAAGCAAGCAGGGAACGTTTATTTTTAAAACGTATCTCAATAATACGGAAACTTTTAATGCGGTAGAGGCAGAAAATCTAGTGCTTTTACATCTTCAGTCTTTTACGAAAGCGCTGTTTCCAAAACCTATTCCTTTTAAAGATGCTTCTTATGTAAAGATTCTAAGTGTTCATGGCAAGAACCATATATGTAGGCTTCTATCTTTTCTTGAAGGTTCTTTTTTAGGGGAAGTAGCTCATTCAAAAACCGTATTTCAATCCCTTGGAACTTTTTTGGCCGAATTAGATCTATCTCTTCAAAACTTCTCAAATGATACGATTAAAGCGAGAAGATGGGAATGGGACATAGCGTCTCTTGAATTAAATACAAAATACATACCTGACATCCCAAATGCAACCGATCGGAATCTCGTACACTACTTTTTTCTTCAATACCGAGAAATTGTAAGTCCGTTGTCAGAATCATTACGAAAGCAACTCATTCACAACGATGCCAACGAATGGAATGTCTTGGTTAAAGATGATCAAATCTCTGGGATCATTGATTTTGGAGATGTCGCCTATTCCTACCTTATCAATGAGTTAGCTGTGGCGATTACCTATGCTTGTTATGATAAAGAGAATCCTATACCATGCGCTTGTTTGATTTTAGAAAGCTATCACGATACACTTCCTATTCAAGAAATAGAAGTGTCTGTTTTATATTACCTCATAGCGGCAAGATTGTGCATTAGTGTTTGTAATTCGGCACATGCAAAAAAAGTGAACCCAGATAACACCTATGCGTCAGTTAGTGAGAAAAACGCGTGGAGCATGTTGTATCGCTTATTAGAAATAAATCCTATTTACGCAGAAAATGAATTCAGAAAAGCAATCGGTTTGCCAGTAAAAAAAGTAGACACAACAGCTGTGGTTTTACAAAAACGAAATAAGCATATAAGCACGATTGTATCCTATAGCTATAACGAACCGATATACATGGTCCGATCTGCTTTTCAGTATATGTATGATGCGTATGGGAATACTTTTTTAGATGCGTATAATAATATCCCGCATGTAGGTCATTCACATCCTAAAGTTGTTATGGCAGGTCAACAACTAATGGTCAGACTTAATACCAATACACGCTATTTATACGATGAACTTTCAGCATACGCAGAACGATTGGTGGCTACCTTCCCTAGTTCGCTCAATAAAGTTTTTTTCGTCAATTCAGGAAGTGCTGCCAGTGATCTAGCGATTCGACTAGCAAAGGCCTATACAAACCGAGAAAAGATAATGGTGATGGAATCGGGATATCACGGCAATACCCAAACTTCTATTGATATCAGTGATTATAAATTCAATAACCCAAAAGGGCAGGGGCAAAAAGACTACATTGTCAAAACTACTATTCCCGATACATATAAAGGAAAATATACCCTTCAAATCCAAAATGCAGGGGAACTGTATGCTAAGGAAGCAGTGGTGCAAATCCAACAACACGCACATACGATTGCTGCATTTATTGCAGAGCCTGTGGTGGGATGTGCGGGTCAAATTCCTTTAGCAGCGGGTTATTTAAAACCTGTTTATGAAGCGATACGCGATCAAGGAGGTGTTTGTATTAGTGACGAAGTCCAAACGGGTTTTGGACGTTTAGGAGAACATTTTTGGGGGTATGAAGCACAAAATGTGATTCCAGATATCGTTATTATGGGAAAACCCATTGCCAACGGACATCCGATGGGTGCCGTGATTTGTACAGATCAAATTGCAGCCTCTTTTGAAGAAGGCGTAGAGTTCTTTAGCTCGTTTGGGGGCAATCCTGTTTCTTGTGCTGTTGCTTTATCGGTGTTGGAAGTAATTGAAGAAGAGGGTTTACAAGAAAACGCAAGAAACGTTGGGAACTACTATAAAGAATGCTTAAAAGAACTTCAAAAAAAATATAAATGCATCGGAGATGTGAGAGGCTCGGGATTGTTTCTAGGAATCGAAATTGTGTTAGACGGAACTACAAAACCAAACACAGATTTAGCAACTACCATTAAAAATGAACTACGAGATCGTCATATTCTAATCAGTACAGATGGACCTCACAATAATGTACTGAAAACAAAACCAGCACTCTGTTTTACCAAAGCAAACGTAGATACTGTGGTAGATGCTTTGAGTGAACTATTATTTGAACATTATAATAGTGTTATTTGTTAATGAGACTTTATCATCTATTATAGACTATTTTAAATTCTCATATTTTTTATAAGCACTTAATTAATAGGTGATTATATTTTTTATTTTACTAATATAACCAATGGATGTAATTGAAAAAGTTACATCCATTTTATTTTTATAATTAAAAACTACTTTCAACTAAAATATACTATAAATACCAACGATTTAATTTTAAGAAAATTTTAACAGTATGTAACTTAGTGTAAATCAATTTACTAATCAAAAACTTTATTAAAATGAAAACAAATTCAAAATCAATTTTCTTTTTCATGGCAGGAGCCATGTTATTGTTCTCTAGTTGTGAACGTGACGAAGTTTCTATTGAAGATGATGCAAATCTCGTCACAGAATCTTCATCAGAAGTCATTGACAAATTTGCACCTCAAGAACCTGTAACAGATCAAAAAATACTAGATCTGATTACCAACCTAGAAATCGATTCAGGAGAAGTAACAAAGGGAGACTTTTATTTACCAGATGGAACTGTAGAGGAGCGTATTTATATAGGTCATGATATTGTTATTACCGAAGCGGAATTAAAAGCGATGCAATTTATAGATGATCAAAGTCGTCAGTACCGTACTTTTAATCTTGTAACAGGTAATAATCGCACTATTGACATTTTAGGCTATGTCAATAATGATCAATTTTCACTTAATAATAATGAAAGAACCGCTTTACAGTGGGCGGTTGATAATTATAATAGATTAAGTGGTGTTTCATTACAATTTAATTTAACCTTCGGGTCAAATTTAAATGCGGCAGATATGGTAGTATATGATAATACAGCGAACAGACCTGGTCAATCTGGCGGGGTAGCTGGATTTCCAAATAGTTCGGGGCAGCCATTCAAATGGGTAGAAATCTATGGTATAGGATCGGCACCATTAAACACTATTGAGCACGTCATCGTCCATGAAATAGGGCATTCAGTAGGTTTTAGACATACAGACTTCTTTAATAGAATTAGTTGTCCTGCTAATTTACAAGGAAATGAAGGTGCAGGATCTGATGGAGCTGTTCATATTGGAGGGACCCCAACAGGAAATGATTTTACCTCTATAATGAATGCGTGCGTTAGAGCAGGAACAGATGGAGAATTCAACAGTAATGATATTACGGCACTTAGAAATATTTATTAAAACGGTTTAGAGAATTTTTAATTTCCCAAAATTAAATGAGAACGCTTCCTGATATCAGGAAGCGTTCTTTTTGATACTTTTTTAAAAAGATATTCTTATACCATTTACCAATTGAATTTACTGTAATAAAACACCCTTTTTTGCTTTCTATTTCACAAGAAAAAAGAAACCGTAGCTTAGGCTATGCTTTAGTTTTCTTTCTCATATAAAGAAAAAAATCATCGTTTTCTTTTCCAGTAAATTCAATTAATAACTGGTATTATTCTTTTATGAGCTTAAATGTACCCACGTTAGTATTTGAAGAAACCTGCATAATGTAAGCACCTGTGGTTAAGTGTGAAATATCAATTGTTGATGCTGTTGCATTTACAAAATACGTAGCAACTTTTTGACCTACAAGATTAAATATAGTAATGTCTTGAATGGCTGTCTCTGCATTAATACGTACTTCATTTTGAGCGGGATTTGGAAAGAATTCAAAAGACGAAAGCATACGATCATCTACGCTAAGAACCTCACAACTCCCAAAATAAAATTGAGTAACAAGTTCTACAATTACACCTTGTAGGTTTTCTAATTCAATACTTACAATAGCCTCTTCTGAAACGATTCCCACAAAAAAGGCGGTAGAACCTACATCAAAAGTAACCGTTTCGATGAGACCTGTCTCACCAAAAACTCTCGCATCAATAGGGCCGCCATCACCTAGTGGCGAATACAAATCAAAACCCACACTAGTCACAGGCGAATCTCCAGTAAAATTGATGATCGTAAATGCTGTAAAAACATCAGCACCTACCCCTGGATCATCAACTCCAAATGTTGTAGATTCATTAAAGAATACCATATTTCCCCCAGAGTCAGCTAAACTATTAGTAAACACAACACCTTCTTGTATTTCTCCTTCAAGAAAACAATTATCACCAGATGCGTCAATAATAGGACTGCAAGCTTCTACAGAGTCATTGGGACCGCCCGTAAAACCTGCAAAATCTTCAAGAGTTAAGAATTCTCCATTACCACAGTTTTCTAAAAATGTTGCTCTTGTTGAAAAGAGCGTAATGTTTTGAGCTTGCGCTCTTGAAGTATTAATGTTTGAAATTTCAGACCGTACAGATTCAATAGAAAATGACTGTTCATTCATACCTGAATTTACATACTCTGATACTTTGGTAGGATTTTGTCCAAATGCAGCGACCGTGCACAAGGAAGTAATAAGCATAATTTTTTTCATGTTTGTAGTTTTAATTGTTTGTTGATACGGCAATGACACATCATCCAAGTCCTATTCATTTATAAAATAGGTCCTTTTTCATATATGATAAAAGGTAATTATGTATGATATCGAGACGCTAAGCCTAGGAATTAGCATCTTAAAAATCAATGGCATATTCTTACGTAAAACTAGAGAGAAGAAGGGATGTTATAAAAGTGTTTTTTTTATGTTATGCGCTTTTTAAAGTTGAAAAGAGTTTATTTTATAATCATAGGAGTTGATTCAGCGAAATTGTGTGATTGTCTTTACTATTTCTTTTAAAAGGTATTATAAAATAACTGTATTTAGAATAAAGCTTATATGGCTATGAACAGAAGATTCACATAAACCTAATGAAAATAAGTTGATGCCACTATGCATATATGATTTGATTCTCTCAGGGTACGCTTTCGCGAAAGCAAACCCAACCAGATTCCCTATAGAAATAGAATGCCTTTTTACTTTTTTAGATAGATATGAGCTGATTTTTTAAACATGCCGTAGTGAAATATTTATCACCGTAAATATTTTTATAGCTTTCTTATTTATAGTAGCTTAGAGGTGTTTAAATTAATGTAAATATTTCCGTCAAAAAATTACACTATGGAATTAGAAGAGATAAAAAAATCAATAAAACAGTGGGATACCTCAAGAATTGAGTATGCTGTGATGCAAAAGCTATTCAGTTCAAAAAACTGCTTTACGTTTACGCTATCTGATGTTGGAATATTAGATAATGAAGAATGTATTCATGCCTATTTATCAGTGACAAGAGAGGGCACATCTGATGTTTTGACGATGTTACTCATAGCTTCTAGTAATGATAAAAAAGAGCAGACAGACATCCATAAATATGTGACAAAATGTGAAATCATTTCTGAAGCTATTCCTAAAAAGGATATCGTAGATCCTCAGGAAGCAAAACTACGTATTGGGAATTGGGAAAACCATTGTGAAACTTGGTTAAAATCACGACTAGATCAAAAAGAAGAACTCCATCAAGTGTTTGTCATTCCTAAAAGATATTTGCAAAATGATAGAACCTACACCGCATTTTTTGCTCTAAAAGATGCGTTAGGAATTCCTAATACAACAAATTCACTAGTAGGAGATATGATTATATGGGATAAAACAAATAACACAATTACGTATCCAAATCATGAGGATACTTCGGATACGTTTTATAATACGATTCATTTAATTCCTCCTTTTACACAAAGAGAACCCAAAGAACAATTCTATTTATTAGAACTAGCTAATGCTACTTACGATTAAGTTTTGGTTAGATATACTAACCCTTCTTTCTCCTATAACTTCCTTCATAGGTATTTGTTTAGGAATTTACATTTATAAAACCCTGAAGATAAGTGACAGATGTATTTTATTGTACTTTATTCTAGCATTTGTAATGTATTTGCTTAGTAGATACTTAGGAAGTATTGTTAATAATAACCTTATTCTTATACCCATTTTTGGCTTCTTTGAATTGTTACTATTTTCTATGATATACCATCAGTTTTTATTTAAAAATAGTAACCGAGTATTTCAAATTATTATTGGGGTCTTATTAGTATTTATTATAATAGACATTGCTACTTGCAATCCTTTTGAACCTGAAAATTTTAAATCCTATGGTAGAGTTATAGATAGTTTAGCACTGATCTTTATAAGCTTATATTATTACTTGAAAGTAATTAAAAATGAGGTTCAAAGAGATGAAAGAAAACTGGTGTTTAATGGTGTGGTTTTGTTATTCTTTTTACTGAATAGTATGTGGTTTTTAATTGTAAATTTTCTTGTGAATACTCCTAATAAAATAATGTTTCCAATATGGCTGATTAATGCAATTGCGATGCCATTATTTTATTCATATTTAGTCTATTATCTATGGCACAATGGCAAGATTCAGAAACGCTAGTTTTCTGGATAACAATCGTTTTTTGTATCGTTCTATTCTTAGGAGTGGCTATCGTGGTGTTTGTACAACTACATATCAAACGAATGATCATAGCACAAGAGAAATTAAGTGCCGAAAAAATAAAGCATCAGGAAGAGTTATTGGATTCAAGCGTCAAAGTTCAAGAGCGTGAACGCGAACGAATCGCCTCCGATCTTCACGACGAACTCATAGGGAAATTGAATACCGTATTGCTCGCATCTGCATCAAAAAGCACCGAAGTTGACACACTAAAAATACTCAGAGATAGTATTGATACCGCACGTAGGATTTCGCATGATCTTTCGCCTCCTTTGGTAGAAGAAACCCTTATAGCCGAATGGATTCGGGATATGGCGTCACCACTCAGGGAGTTTTACACAGTGACGTTAACGATCACACAAGAACCGTCTCTTTTAGTGCCAAAAGAGGTAAAATTACAATTGATACGTATTGTACAAGAAGTGATTAATAATTGCATCAAATATGCCGAGGCGACTCAAATGGAATTTACGCTACGCGAAACCAAAAAATACATCGCCTTAAAAATCACAGATAACGGAATCGGTTTTGAAACCACAAAAATATCAGGAGGGCTTGGGTTACAAAATATTGAACTTAGAATGCAACTCCTAAAAGGTACCTACAAACTCACTTCTTCAAATGAGAGAGGAACAAGCTTACGACTCCTCATAAAACGACCCGTCTTATGAATACTACCCATTTTAATCTCGCCATTGTCGATGACGATCAACTTGTGGTCGAATTATTAAAAAACTTCTTTCAAGAAAAAGCTAAAATACATGTTGGAATTACAGCTCATAATGGATTTGATTTTTTAGAAGCTCTACAACAAACCAACACGATTCCTGACCTAGTACTCCTTGATTTACGAATGGATAAAATGAATGGGATTGATACCATGGCAGTGCTCGAAAAAGAGTTCCCCTCTATAAAAGTGGTGGTTTTATCCTCTCACTATAAAAGGTCCTTTATGGGATTTATGCTCAAGTCGGGTGCCAATGCTTTCCTACCCAAAGGCATCGCTCCCGATACTCTTCTAGAAGTATTACACGAAGTGCATGCCAAAGGGCATTATTTCTTGCCAGAGCAGATAGATGTAATCAAAGAACAGCTCTCTAGCAATACCCCAAAATTAACCATAGGGTCTGAAGGCCTACTCTCCGAAAGAGAATTGGAAGTCTTAAAATTAATCTGTCTTCAACTCACGGCAAAAGAAATAGGAGAGCGCCTTTTTATCACCCAACGCACCGTAGAGGGACATAAAAACCGAATTCTTTTAAAGACAGGCGTTAAGAATACCGCAGGGTTAGTCCTCTACAGCGTACAACACCACCTTATCGATCCTAAAGAATACTTTCTAGGATAATGCGTTAATTTTTAAGTTTATAAATTCTTTTTTTAGGTTAGGTGTAATTACTCTAATGGTCAAATGAGGTAAATGCATCCTATGTTTTACTCCTGAAATCCTCTTGCTTTGTTATTAATTAGTAACTAAAACTTTTTTAAAAATGAGCAGAGCAATTAAAGAATCAAAATGGATCACCAGAAAAACGCACAGAAGTGTCGTGTATGCTTCAATTGTAAAGCGACTTTATAACTGATCTAGTAGTTCACTAAAAAAATATTAGGTTTCAAAATCTCTTACTATCCTTATAGGGAACTAGTTTTTTAGAATTACACCAAAGTATAATAAGGCTAAAATTCACTTTTAGCATATCTCATCTTTAACATAAATACCTCATTATCTTATGACTATTTCAGATCAAAAGTATGATTTGGGCGGATTTAATATGGTTGTTTCCGTCAGACAATTAACACTTAACAGTCAATTCTCAGCTTTACATCGTAGAATCCCAAAACCAACCAAAGACATTGATATAAAGGACGGAAATTATGGGTTGAAGGCTTCTCTATTACCCCATAAAATTCAGCTATTGGCTGAAGAAGAACAAAAAAAACAAAGAGCCTATATTGGTGTTAATTTTAAAGTAAATAAGTTTGTTGGAGAAGACCATACCTACGAAAATATAACACCCTCTAATTGGGAAATTCTTTATCTCACCACATTAGTCCAGAAAGAAATCCAGGAAGCGGATTGGTCACCAGAATCTTGTCATCTTGAAGACTCCATAAAAGCCCATATTGGAGAACTTAGTAAATGGGAAGAACTACAAATTAAAAAGCTTTACTTCACTTTTACAAAAGACAGACTAAGTGAACTTGCTGATCTTAGTATGAGTTCCCTTCCGGGAAATATGACTCAGCGTGATAAAAGTATTCTCCTTGAGTTGTTAGATACGTACTACAAGACAACAGGACTCATGGAGACTCAAAACATCCTAGCCTTGAGTCCTCAGGTTCCAGAAAATTATCAGTACAGCAACCCAGAGCATATGTTTTGGGGAAGTAAGCTGCATCATTCGCTTACCTATAACAGAGAACGCCCTCAGGATAGTTTACTCAATTTTATGGCGATGTCTTTACACCAGCCAGCTCCAGCAGAAGAAGTTCTCAGAGATGATAATGACCCGCGCGGAAAACTGTATTACACACCAAATTTCAATGGCACAGATCATCCAAATGATGCAGGAGGAATCCTCCGGTATTCTCAGTCCCATTTTATCATGAAGGGCTTTATTGATTCCTTGAATTATATCATCCGGTTACAAAATGGAAGTCATCCTACCCAATGGGATTTTAAACAAATAGCTCCAGGAAAATGGGGAACTTCATTTCATACCGAAGTAAGAAAAGGAATATTACAAAGTGGACTCCCGTACTCTTTCTCAACGGTCAATGCATACACATTTGATGTAATTGATTTTAAACATCCTAAACATGGGCATTGTGTAAAAGTAGATATCAATGGTTCTATTATTCGTCATGCGACAGCAAGACGTTATCCAGCACAATCTAATATGAAAGCTAAACTCGTCTTGTATCTAACAATTCATGATGGTCGTCATTTCTTTTTTTATGATGATCCTGAATTTTCACGTAATAAACATGCATGGCCTGAGATTTCCAATGAAAGCGATTATCAAGCTTATATCCGTTTCGCAGACAAACAGACAACACCCGAAGGAGAGCATTTTGGACAAATATCACGGTTTTTCTTATTGAATCATGGCCCTGAACGTACCATTTTTGATCCGAAACATTGGCGCAATCGTGCTACCCCTGTGTTTTTTCCTACCAGTAATGATTTTCGTTTATCAACTCCTAGCATGATGTATTACCGTTCATTTAATAATCTCAGAACCTATTTTAATTATAACAGCTAAGTATATACATACGAAGCTGCTATTTAGAATATATACGCTTTCGCGAAAGCGTACTAAAAATATTGAAAATCAATAACAAGTACTATTAGTCATGATTTTCTTAAGTCTAGATGACAATAACTAAAAACAGATGTAAAATGGAAATTTATAAAACTCACATACACGATCACCTATTTAGCATTCCTGCTAGAATCGACGGTGTAAATGACCAACTCAATATTACAGTAAACTCAGACTTAATGAAGCAATACAGCCCTGGTGCACACCCAGAACCTATTGCTAGAAAAAATCTGAGAACTATTAAAGACTCAGAAGGCTTTCCAATGGTTTTTTTCTTAAATGATAAGAACCAATTAGAGCTTGCTTATAAACGATCCTCCTTCGAGCGAGGGAAGGAAGAATGGGATATAATAACCATTGACAATCAATTATTTGATACCTATTTTTCAGGCAGGGAAGATCTTAGTATTACTACTTTTGAAGTGAGCCAGACCAAGTCAGGACATTTCAAACTACTTCTAGAAATTTACGAAAAAGAGAAAGATATAAGTCATTTATTGACATCAGGTTCTATCTCTAATAAGATAGATGAAGGCTTTTTAGAGCGCATAAATAGGTTTGAAAGCCGTGGATTTCTTTCAGGAAAAGCCCAGAAAATTCTAGTAGGAACTGCAGCACTCAACCTAGATAACGGAGATAGTTATGAGTCCCTTGAAGTAGTTTGCACACTTCATCAGGGAGATTTAAAGTATTATTTCTGGAAGTCAGCAGGTTTAGGTACTCCTGAAGCTAAATGGTATGAATTTACCTTAACGACTACAGGAGCTAACCTTAAAGCGATTGTTCCCATGCAAAGTATTGATGGGTACGGCGTATATGTTTTAGTTGAGCGAGACAATATTGAGACATTAAGTCTTAATGTTTTAGTAGATGTAGATGGAGGGATGCAAACCATACGTCGGGAATTAATTAAGCCTCCAGGTGGAATTGGCTCTATGGATTCCGCACTGTCAAATGATGATGAGCATACCGACCTTTACCTTGGAGGTAACGGACTTTGGGTACATAAAGCCGAAAGTTTAGGGAAAAGCATTGCAGCTACAAATCAGCCCATCCGTCTTACTAAAGAAAATGAACTCAAAGGTATTCAACAACTTTTTACGGTTAGTGACCATAAGGAAGTAACTTTACTGACGCTTACTCAGGAAGGTATTCTCTATCGATTACGTCGTGAGCTGGATATAGATACATTAAATACTTATATCGCAAACCCTGAGTATCTCAGCCCAGTGCCTATTCATAAAGATCTTAAAGAATTTCATCCCACGCTCGGTTGGGATGGGCACGGAGAATCATTAATTCTTATTGACAGAGAAAATAAAATGTCTCGTTTTGAGCACAGTACAAGCGGATGGCATGAAAAGAATATTCCAATTCCCAACGAGAAGACAATAATCAATGAAGTCAATTCTTCAACAACACAGATCAATATTCACAGGCAAAATGGTCAAGCGTTCAATAGTGAGAAGCATAATGAGTTTGTTCGCCCTAGTTTCACCTTACGATGTGAAGAGTCAATAGAAGTGCTTATAAACGGAAAACATGAGCGTTTACTTCCTCACAAGGATACCTTAGTATATCCAGATATGAATGGTAAAATTACTATTGTAAATCAGACGGGTACGCCAAGTATTCCAAAATTAATCCTAACAAGTTCTTATTTTGAAGATATTCTAAATGTGAATCCTTCCACAAAATTACACAACAAATTACATTCTTATAACAATGAAGAAGATTTAGAACGTGATTTGGTAGATCAGAATACACAAGAGAGTCTCATTCCAGAAACACATAAGCAGAACATAGGACCTGTTTTTGAAGCCACAGCAAATATTCAACAAATTGATTTAGCAATGATGCTAGATCGTGGCGAATTGACTCAATTTACAGGCGATATTCATCCTGTAGATACTTGGCGATTATGTATAGCGAATGGTCAAGCAAGTTATATAGAAGGTGATGAAGCACTAGCAGATATCTATGGAAACTGGTTTTGGGATGCATTAAACTCTGTAGCTTCTGATGCACTTCGATGGGCTGAAAAAGCAATATCCGATACTATTTGTTTTATTGTTAAAAATATAGAAGGCGTTTGGCATTTTGCAATAAAAATCGGAGAAGAAATGTTTCGTTTTGTGGTAAAAACAGCTGCCCAAATCTATCAAGCATTTAAAACCATTTTAAAACAAGGGTTAGGTATTGATCTAGATGCTATTTTTAAATGGATAGGTTTTCTTTTTAGCTGGAAGGATGTGATAACCACTTATGGTGTATATTCTAATATAACATATCAAAGTTTTAAACAGGGAGAACATAGAGTACAGGAGTTAAAAGAGGGAGCAGAAACATTGATTGAGAATATTCGTGGCGAGATCAAAAAATCCTTTGGAAAATTAGAAGCAGATTCAGATTTAAAACACAACATTGACAATCACCAAAAAAATGGACGACAGCATGAACGTCCTGAGGCTGCCAAGGCAACAAGCATGACACATACAAGCCCAGGAGGAAATTTTGGTCTATTTCAATTACAAAATGGAGGTTTGATTAAACAGAATAATGATACAGGAGTACTCATTGCGCCTACTCTTAATTTAGATGTGGATACATTTTTAGAGGAGATCAAACAGAAATTAACTGAAGCGGAAATTGATTGGGAACAACACTTTAAAGATTTAGAGGGGTGGATAGAAGGAGTAATCAATGACTTGGTACATATTATAAACAATGTTCAAAGCATGTTCCAAGGCAGGACGGCAAACCCTGCTAATTTGTATAAAAATATTGAGGGTTTGCTAGATAAATTAGCAAGTGGTGGAAAGGCAATTGTAGGTGTTTTGTTTGATATCGTAGGAGAAATCTTTAAAATATTTGAGCGAATTCTATTTGAAGAAATGATCCCAAATTCCTATATAAGTGGGTTATTTGATTTGATAATTCAATTAGGGGGCGGAGAGAATTTACCTGTCCAAAGTAGAAGATTAAACTTAGTAAATTTCTTCATGTTAGTCATGGCGATTCCTACGACGTTGGTATTTAAAATGGTAACAAATCGCGTTCCTTTTTCAGACACAGGTGGTATGGAACATCTTGAAAGAGAAGCACTTTTCAAATCCTTAGAAGGAGGAAAAATGCCGATGAGGGTTTATAAAGATCTATCACACATGAAAGGAATTACAAATGGTATTTTAAATGTGTTAGAAAGCCCTCTTACCATCGTAAGTGCACTATCTGGAGGTGCTATACCACCGTATTTGAATTTACCAATAGACCTGATCAGAATTGGTTGTAATACACCTTATGGTACTCCTATGGTGACGAAATATGGAGCATGGGTAGTACACTGGATTACACTCGGGGGGAATATATATGGAGTCCTAAGCCCAGGACCTTCAGGAAAAATTTCAAGTATACTTAAGTTTATCGTAAAGATCACCACGATGTTGTACGGCGGGTACACATATGTAGATAATCTTGTTGCTATTGCCCATTCGGATTTTAAAGACAAGGAAAATATCGATAAGCATATTGTAAATAATTTGTGGGAATTATTTTCTAAGTCAACATCAACCATTGGAGGTTGTGCATTAAACATAGCCACCTTTGATGATGAGCCTGAATCAAAAGCTGCCATAATGATCCTAGGAGTAAGCTTTAATGCTGTATCTGATAGTAGTGAATTGTGCCGCGCAGGAACCATGGCCTATTTGGATGTAGCTCCTTTAGATATCGTTAGAAAATAGTATTGTATAACCAAAAAATAAATAGAATATGAGTACAGAACAAAATATTACCGAAGTAAACGAAGTACGAAAAGTGTGTAGCTATAAAATATACACCCAAGATGGTAAATTTACTGAGATGGCCTCAGGAAAAATCACGTTACTAATTGATTATGGGGGAGGTTCAGATGGAAGAACCCCTATAACAGGATTGGGTATGACTATGGAAGGAAGTTCAGAAACAGATCAAGTATTAATCCCTTCTGGTTTCGAATCTAGTAGAGGTGGTGTGATTATGCACGTACGTCTTAAAGGAAATGGAACTGCGGTGAATGGTATTTTAGGAAGATTGACTCGTCCATTATATAGGAGCACAAGATTGATTCTGTCTGGAGAGTACAGATATGTGGGGAGTCCATTTAAGGATGTACTTCCTCCTCCTAATAATCCTCATGATTTTGATTATTACTTCATCTTATTGCGGGAGGAGGATGCTGATGGTCTTGATGATACAGCGCCTATCTCTTGCTATTTTGACGAAAAATTATAAAAGTGTCCCTAAAATAGGATTCACAGAGAGATTGTCTGAAAAGACAGTCTCTTTTTGTGTTTTTAACCTCTTGTTGTGCAGTGGGATTCTTTCTTTATACGCTCCTGCCTGCCGGCAAGGCAGGTTCGCGAAACTTGTGCTGAGCGTAGTCGAAGTAGCGGACCCATCAAAATACCTTTAGGGTTTACAATGAAAGGTCATCCCTTCCCTCACAAAGCCTGTAAAGGCACTAAGCGCGGTAACGATCATTTTAGGCATGTTTGTGGTATCATCCCATTCGAATAGGTGACCATATTCATTTACGAAATCAACAAAAGAGCCACTTGGATCTTTTTCTCCATTTGGACCATACAAATGAAAATCGAAGGCGGCTTGATCTTTATACATTTCTACAAAGAGAATATCATTAGGGTTTGGTGTAGGATTACTGTATCCTTTGGTATTAATAGATTGCGGAATATAAAGAAGCGTGTCTGGCTCCAAAGCTTCTACTTTTGAAGCAAGGATTTTTAATGCGGATATTGCTTCACTTTCTTTTCCTTTTCGGATGGTCCAAATAGCTGTTACTGAAATCATATTTTTTATTTTTTAGGGATTAAAAGTCAGATTAGTGCGGTCATCTTGGATGAAGTCAAAAACTATTAACTAATTGTAATTTACGTACAAACAAACTATTTTAGATGTTTGCTAGCTCAACTTTATTAATCTACATATTCAAAACTTGGTCCTGCACCAAGTCCGTTGATACCAGGAATTTTCATAAGTTCCTGCGCTTTGTATTTTAAGTCAAACATGATTACAATCCCTTCACGTAAGACTTCCGGTTTCCCGTTGCAACCAGTATTGATATTTTCTAGTAGGCGGGTGTATGTTTTATTAAAGTCATACATTTTTTGATACACTTCGGTGTCTTTTGGATAATCTTTCATTTTAGGATTATCATTGATGATGTACACCTCATTCCAGTCGATGTTAATTTTTTCTCCTGTAGGAAGTCCTTTGTTTGGGCTATCTCTATGGGCAGAATCTGTGGGTTTATAAAACCTGCCGTGTAGTACTTCTTTAAATCTAAAGTAATGTGCGTATTCTTCAACATCGGCACCAAACCAGAGGTATTCTTCTTTTCCTTCTTTGTACGGTTCGGCAAAAATAGACCCGAAGCTTCCTTCGCCTTGGTCTACAATCTCATCAATAACCGCACGGGCATCTTCTATATTTTTTACATTGATGATACTTCCGCCAGCACCGTAATAATGCTCTGGGGTTACTTGGGGTGTTTTTCCGTTAAAAATGGTCTTTCCTTTCTGTTGTGCTTCTGCTTCTAGGGTTTCTATTTGTTCCATTACCGCTTCGTAGAAAGCACCTATAGAGGCATATTCGGTTTTCCCATCATTAACTCTGAGTTGCACTTTGACTTCACGTTCTTCATCTCCAGGATGTTCTATTTTACAAAAAACACCTACTTGTTTTTTTGTGAGGGATGTTAGATTTATGATAAGATCTTTATCCACATTGCCTGGAAGATGCGTCGGGTAGGTAGGGATAAAGGGTTTTCCTTTTGTTTTTCCAATAATTGGTGTCCCACCAACTGAATTAATTAAATTGGCCACCATGACCATGTGTAACATTTCTTCAATAACCACACTTTTTACGATTTCTGCTGCCATTAGGTTTTTACCTTCTTTGATAGAGTATAAGGCGCACAAGTACGGAGGAATGGTAGAATGCTCTAACTCCATAGCTGTTTGGAGGTTGGCTTTTAAATCTTCTAGAGAACCTTTATGTTTTGGAGCTATTGCTAGGGCACCGCGTAACATTGTTTTTGAGATTTTTTTATTTTTTTCCTCTTGTTGTTGTATGTGCTTAAGACGACTATTGAGTTTTTGTCGTCTTGATCCGCTATTATTGGTGTATGAATTACTCATAATTATTTTTTATCTAAGTGTTTAAGAATGGCTTCTGCGGCTTTAAATGTAAGGGCAGACATGGTGAGGGTAGGGTTAGAAGTACCTAGGGTGGGCATATTCCCGCAACCTATTAAATATAAGTTGTCGTGATCCCATGTTCGTTGATCAGGATTTACGACAGAATTCTCGGGTTTTGTTCCCATTCTGTGAGTTCCTACGATATGTCCAGCGCCCCAGAAATTATAGCCTTTTCCGTTATATTCTACATAATCAGGATCTAATTCTTGACTGTAATGCGTGTAGTCTTCTACATTGGCTTCTTTAAAGATTTGATCAGATACCTTGACAGCCGCTTCTAGTGACTTGTTCATATACTCATTGGTATGGTAATGTACAATAGGACGGTAGTTACCAATAGGATCTTTATACGCTTCATCGATCGTAACTCTATTTTCAGGACACGGAATTTGCTCACACTCAAAATGCAGTAATAATTGTCTTGTTAGTACATCGTTGAGGTGATTTTTTAATTCTTTCCCTAGCATATTTTTGCTAAGCGCAGCACTTACGTCTGTTCCCGGAGAGAATACGGGCCATGCCCATCCCCAGTTATCGACAGGAGAAATCCACGCCGCATGGTTTTTTCTAAATTCCCCATCTCTAAATGTGGGAATATTGGTGGTTGATCCGGGTCCTCTATACGGATATGCTTTTTTAGGAAGTAATCCCCAAGTAAGCAATACCCAATGATCCATAAGATTACGCCCCACTTGATCACTTGAATTTGCAATGCCAGAGGCGAGTAATATTTTTGCATTTTCGATGGCGCTGGCACCGAGCACGTATATTTTTCCTTTAGCTACATGGGTATTGTACACGACATCATTTCCTGTATCAAAGGTTTTATACTCAATACCCGTGACTTTTTGTGTTGTATAGTCTACCAATACTTTTGAGGCGACAGCTTGTGTTCTGATGTCTAAATATTCACCTACAGCTTTCTTTAAGGTTTTGAGTGCATTGTATTTGGCTTGCACTGGACAAATAGGTACACAACTTGCATTTCCTTCACAACGTAATCCTACATTAGGGCTCCAAATAGCCCCTGACTGTTGGTATTTTTCTGTAGGCGTACTTTTTTCTAGCACAAGTTCTTGGCGTTTTTCATCCCATCGGATCCCTCTATATGGATATTCTTGACACGGAATAGAATTACGACCTTGGGGAGTGCTTACAAATTCTATTGTATATTTTTTCCCGTCTAGTTTGACAACAGAATCCCCTCCTTTTTTCATTTCTTTCATAAAGACTTCATCAAGGTAGCTCTGTGGTATTTTTTTCATGGGGAACTCATAATCTCCATAGTAGTTTTTTGTTACCCCAGGGCCTTTTTGCTCTTTGACATTTCCCGAAACGCCAATTTCGAGTTCGGCCATTTCGTAATAGGGTTTAAGGTCATCATACCCAAAAGGCCAATCGACGCCAACACCATATTTCTTTTTCATTTGAAAATCATTTGGGAGCATTCTGGGGGTGGTGCCTAGCCAGTGCATCGTAGTTCCCCCTGGGCCTCGCCAGTTATCACTTCCAAAAGGGAGCGGTCCTGCTTGGACAAGATAGTCGCCTTTGGTGGCAGGTTCTGTCGGGCTTGGAATGGCTTCAATATTGATCACATCAATAGAGGGGGCATCTTTTAAATTGGGGTAGGGGGAGTTGGGGACTTTCGCGGAAGCGTTAAAAAACGTCTCCAAATAAGTCATATAGTTGTAATAAGAGCCGTTACTTTTCATCGAAGCTCCAGCGGTAAGTCCTGCTTCTAGTATCAAGACACTTTTTCCTGCCTGTGTGAGTGTTTTTGCCATAATCGATCCAGAAATTCCCGATCCTACAATGACAACATCATATTCTTTTTCTTTCATATCGATTATTTTATAGTGCCTTTGGCGTTAATAGGAGGTATAGCCCAGGATCCGTATCCAGGTTGTTTTGCCCCTGGTGGATGCGTTTCTGCGGCATCCCAAACGAGGCCTTGAACATAGGCTTGTCCTTGGGTATAGCCGTTTATCGAAATGATATTTCCATTCCATTCCCCCATGTACCACATCGTGACAATTTGAGTGACGAGGGTATTAAATTTTGAGTAGGGTAAAAAGCGATCTTTAACGGCTTTAATCACGGCATTTTCATCTGGAGCGAATTCGTCCATGATTTTTTTGGACGCTAGTAAAAAGGATCGTAAGGTGTTGCCATCATTGGCATTTAGATACTGTTGTAAGGTGTATTCATAGTAAGGTTCAAGCATTCCTGTGCCGAGCAAGTCTGCTTTTTCAAACCCTGTGAGATAGGCCGAAATTTCTAGTAGAATCTCTGACCCATGGATGTCTTCTTTCATAATAGGTTGATTATGAAATGAAAGTACAGGTTTTAGGAGTGTATTTTATACGTATTTATACGGGGATTTTAATGAAAAAGGGAATGCTATTGGGTACGCTTTCAAGGAGCATAGTGAGGCAGAAGTTTATGCTGAGCGTAGCCGAAGTACGAAAGCGTATCATCAAATACTTTCCAAGAATAGATGCTTCTTGTCTTGGGTTACGAACTTTTCTTGACATACTTGGTGACAATCACCACTTGCTGTCCGTTGATTTTTCCTTCAATATGCTCGGCATTGTCATGAACCAATGAAATATTACGCATAAAAGCACCTCGTTTAGCAGTAAAATTAGCGCCTTTTACATCTAGATCTTTAATAAGAACCACACTATCTCCTTGGGAAAGTCGAGTGCCATTGACGTCTTTATGGATAATGGAATTCTCATCTTCTACGATATGATCTCCTGTAGCTTTTGCCCATTCTAAAACCTCTTCTTCTAGATACATCATGTCTAGTAAATCTTGTGGCCAACCTTCTTTTTTGAGGGTATGTAACATACGCCAAGCAACTACTTTTACAGCATCGACTTCGCTCCACATACTATCATTGAGGCATCTCCAATGGTTGGCATCTCTAGTTTCTGGGTCTTGTAATTGAGACATACAGTTTGTACATATAAGGATTTCTTCTTCTCTTGGAATGACGGTATATGCCTGTAATCCTTCATCACTGCTACATAATTCGCAGACCGTGCTTCTTTTTTGTAATTCTCTTAAACTGCTCATGGGTATGCTTTGGTTGTTCTTAGGTTGTTCTAAGCGCGAAGAAACAAAAAAATGAGGGTATTTTATAGGTTTAGTGTGTTATTTAAAGTGAATGGGTATGCTATTTTAATGGAAGTGCTAAAATAACCTGATATAATGATTTCGCTTTCTTACATTGACCTTTATTTATAAACCTTTATTTTAAATCATCAATCAATGCTTTGACAGTTTTCATGAGTTTATCAGCTGTGTCTAAGTCGCTTTGATTGGTGATTATAGAAATTCCTAGGTTGTATTTGGGAAGGACAAAGAACCAATTCTGACTTCCAAAAGCGCCTCCATGCATGCTGTAATATGTACCGTATGCTTCACTATGTCGAATGGGTAAGTAATATCCCATTTTCCGATTTCCATTTTCATAAAGAACCCTGTGAGACTCTTGAACGGTTGTATGGGTTGTATCTAAATGAAATTCTAAATAATTCACAAGGTCTGGCATGGTGGTTTTTACACCGCCATCTGCTCCATATATGAAAACTTCATGAGGAACTATTTTACCGCTCATTCCGTAGCCATTTACCAAATCCTTTTGTTTATGTGTTGGTAGATGGATGTACGTATTTTGCATAGCTGCATTGGACTGGAAATAGTCTTTCAATAGGTCATTAAATGACTTTTTGTAGACATTCTCTAATATTTCTGCCATGAGCTCTGTATCTACGTTAGAATAGGCGTACTTCTCTCCAGGGATTGTATCTATTTCAATAGCGTGTAGGTCCTGAAAGAAGTCTTTTTTACTGTAACTCTTTTGAATCTCATATACCTTAAAAGGTAACTCTTCATTAAAATCACTGAATAAGGCATTGATACTTTCGGGTAAGAATTTGGACATGCTACTGGTATGCGTTATTAAGTGTTTAATTTTAATTGGATTTTGTTCGTGTTCAAAATTTTTAAAATCTTCTTTTAGGTACTTCCGAATATCATCTTCAAGGCTCAGTTTTCCTTCTAAAACGGCATTTGCGACAAGAATGCCAGTGAATGTTTTACTCACCGATGCTATTTCATAGATACTCTTATCTGTTGGTGGATTTCCTTTTCCTTTGTCTAATTCTCCATAGTGAGCACTGTATTTTTCCCCGTCTTTATAAATGCCTATGGAGACCGCATTTATTTTGGGATCTAAAAGAAGCGAATCCGCATGTTTGGTCATGGAAACGAGTACGGGGTCAACAGCTTTTTTTTCTGGGTTTTTACAACTTAACAAAAGGATGAGACAACTTAAGAAAGAGATAATGAATTTCATATAATGAATGTGTTGGTTACTTTCTAAGGACGAGTACTTTTTTGGGATGTTGCTGATCTATGTGTTTTTTATGAAATAGAGTGACAGGTGTAGTTGTGAAAGAGTGTTGTATACGTCTACGGGAAATTTTTAAAATCAATTGTTTTAAAAACTTCGGGAGATGTGGTAGCATGCGTTGTTTTTATCAGAGTATGAAGGTGAGTACAGGTCAGCGTTTTCATGGGTTGGTTTGATGATTTTTAGTTGAAGAGAAAAGATTCTTCATCTTCTTCTTTTTTATTTTATGACTCACAATAAAAAGAATTCCTACAATAATAAATGGGATTGTAATCATGAGAATAATTATAAGACTCATCCATACAGATTGGTTCATGTTATAATTATGTATAAAAATAATTGGACTAAACCCAAGTCCAATCAACATAAATATGATACCACCAATAAATTCTCGTTTCCAGGCAATGATCAGAAAAACGATCAATACAAATGACGGAATGAGATGCATAAGAAAATCACCAATCTGTTGCCAGATTATTTTTTCAGGATTAAAGGCATCCAGTGCGAAAACACTGATAAACAGGATCGCTAGCATGCATATAATTCTTGGCAGCCAGTGGATTATTTTAATACTTACTTTCATCTTATTAATTTTAATTACCTATGTAAGTTTTGAGGAAACTTCTTTTTTGTAATAAGTCCTCATTTTTACTTTTTATCGTTCTTTCGTTTACTGTGTTCCTAAAACCTGCTCATGACGTTTAGTGCATGGTAAGTAGATTAGTAAAAAACCGCTTTAAGTTGAAGACAAACATTTTATTTTAAGTGTATTCACTCTTACAAGCCAAATCAACGATTTGTTGGTGTTTGCAATAACACTAACTTTTGTAAATCGCTCTATAACCTATTTGCTATACGCATTGGCCTGTTACACAAGGCTTCTTAAAAGTACAAAAAATAAGAACTAGCTATGTATAAGGTGTTACCATTTATTAAGAGAAATTATTCAATGCCTTACAATGAAGTAACCGTGTTCTCTGACCAATTTTATACGCAGTAAAAAGAAGCACAACAGGTAAAATATTTGTGTATTGTCTATGTGTGTCTAGAGGTTTTGTAAGCTTTCGCGAAAGCAACTAAAAAAGCATTCAAATTCATAAGAATTCACTCATAAAAAGGTAAAAAGTGGGGTAGAAGCGCTTGTTTTTAATGATTTTGTAAAAAAGATGCTTTTAGAGTTAAAGATAACATGTGTAAGGTCTTCAAAAAATAAGATGTATTCCTTCACTTAAAAAATAAGAGCGTAATAAAACGGCTTATATACGGGTGTTTTTCGGGAAATTATGGGGTTGTACAACCATTACCAATGTTGTGGCAAGTTATTTTTTTACAAATTTACTTAATATAGAGTTTAGCGATTCTATATCTTTTTTCTTATTCAAATACTCATCAATATTCGCATCTCCCATAGTTTGAATATTGTATTCTGGTAATTTTTCTTTAAACATTAGATATACAAAAGTGTCTACAATTCTTTCTTTTAAACCGTGAGAAAGGTTGTATTTACCTACAATCGAATATTCCATTCCCATATGAGTGATTTCGTGAATTATGGTATAGGCAGGATCCTTATAATTCATAAATCCGCCTTCTTTATTTGTTAGTAAAGTTATTATTCCTTCATCAGGGTCATAACTTCCTCCAGTTCCATATAAAGTGAATACAACTTTGTATTTGTCAAACATCTTAAAATCCCAATCCCAACCAGTTTTCGTATCATTAATTTCATTGATAAGATTGTTCAATAGGTCAATCTCATTTTCAACTTTCTGTATTGCCTGCTCATAATTCTTATGTTCAAATACTTTGGTTTCGACAAGTGTATAGATTGTAGGGAAGTCTTCATTTCCAAAAGTCCCATTTTTAGATTTTTTCACCAATGAATCTATCAAAGAATCTTTTGGTAGATTAATGTTATATCCTTGTTTTTCAAGAAAATTTATGTCATTGATTGTTCTCCAAATTGAGGTAGCTTCTTGTTCGATGGTTGGTTGAACTATTTCAATCCAAGTTTCCTGTGTTTGTGATGTACAACTCAAGCTGAATATCAAAAAATAAAGAAGCAATAATTTGGTTAATTTCATTTTGTTTTAATGTACAGCGTCTCGGCTATGATTAGTATGGGAATTAAAAGCAGTGAACTTTCAATCAAGCACTTAGTCAAAATTTTTTATTTTGATTTATTTTTTTCTTTAAAGCCAAATCAAAAGATTTGGCGGACTTGGTTTAACGTATTAACCTTTGGATTAAGCAACAAAACCCGTATTAATTATAGCCTTTGTGTGTGCCCAGCATGGGCTTCTTTTATGTATCGAAAGATAGATAATTCATTTAGAGGGTGCAAGTCCCTTATGGGCAGGGGTGATCCTTCGACTATCGTTCAGGACAGGCTCTTTGAACCATTAGTAAGTCGCAAGGTCGCTAACCGTGATGTTAGGACTGAAGAGGGCAGAGCGTTTAAAAAATGTCTAGTAGACATTTTTAGCGAATGAGCCAGCAGGCGTGAGGGAATAATCACGAGTTGGTTTGTGGAGAAGTCAGCAGAGATCAGTACTCACAGGAAATGAGTTGCAGTAAAACTGCATAGGTCTCACAAGTGAGGAAGGACTGAAAGTAATCCTTTCTGAAATGCCAAATGGAGCATTTGTTTTCGTTATTGGGTGATCGATTCCCTAGAAAATGTGTAGCCATTTGATAAAGTAAGAAATAGTTTTGATTGGTGTAAAGAGCGATTGAAAAGATGGATTGCTAACCGTCGTATACGAGACCCACTTGGCCTGTCCTGAGCGATAGCCGAAGGATACGGTGGTGTGAGAGGTGCATTCCGTTCCTAGCTAGGGACGGAACCACCTACTCGATTGTGCGTAGTGTTTTATTCTGTCTCATCCACATAAAATCTTGTTCTTGCATTTTCAATTAATTCAGAATATGTCAATATATGAATATTCTTGTAAGCATCTTTCAATTCCTTATAAGCTTGTAAATAATTAGTCGAGTAATCCTCTTTAGATACTTTTTTCTTGTCTTTATCAGCTAAATCTTCATAGTCTTTAACCAAGGATTGATAAGTTCCAATTACAATTAATGCTTTTGGTCTTACAATCTCTACATTCATAGAACCTCCTAGTTCTTCATTTAAAAAGTCTCTTATTTTCTTTCCATTTATTAAGTAATCTTCATCGTGTTCTCGATAAATTGCAGATACATACCTTTCTGCTTGAGAAACAGCTACAGATAATTCTTTAGATGCATAAAATTTATTTCTACTGTTGTCATAATCTAAAACTCTAGTATCAGGCTTTTTTAGCTCAACTAATTCTATGTCAGAAAGGTGATTTATTAATATTATATCAAATTGAGAACGCGGTAAACCTTTTTTGTGAACTACATATTTATCTGTATTCAACAGAACTGGAACACCGAAAATAGTGTACTTACCATATTTGGTCAGAATCATTTCCATTAAATGCTCAATTCCCGTGATTGATAGTTTGCTGAAACCAAAATGTTTGTTCCCAAGTTCCTGTGCTGTTGAAATATTAAAACTGGGAATGTCTATTATCTCTTGAAGCTTTTCAATTAGCCACTCGACTTGTTTGTTAATTTGTTTTTCAATTACAACCGTATTGTTCTCACCACTATCAAGTTCAGAAATTGCTGAAAGAATATCTTGTTGAGTAAATTTTCCGCTAGCAATAACTTCTTGAAACAGCAATGAGTAATCTTTCTCACTTTCAGGTTCTTTAAAACTCTTTTTGAAGTTTGATTTTAAGAAAGGTATTGTACGATTCTGAAACCTAACAGCTTTATCTTTCCCTTCTTCTTGGTTAATTTTATTTATAGTCTTATATAATACTGTTGTTATGTATATTGTAGTTCCACTTATCTTATTTTCTTTTCCTCCAATATTTATTTGGCTAAAAGTGTCAGTAGTTGTTTTTCTAAATAAATCAATAATTGTTTTCGCTCCTCTTGGTGGATTTGGTAATGAAGAACCAAGCAATGCCAAAGTTTCGTGATTCAATTTGAAAGTAACCTTAAAATCATCTTCGACTAAATCTATAATTCGACTAGGGTAATATCTTCTAGTATTAAACTTGATTGAAGAGGAATTGTATTCAAAAAGTATTTTATTGCGAATCTTAACTTTTGATTTGTACTCTTTTAAGGATGAATCAGAACGTAATGAAGCATTAACCTTTGTAATTAACTTTTCAATTGGTTTTTTCTTTGGTTTCCCCATAATTTTAATTAATCACGATTTTGTCAGCATTACGCACAACAGTGTTAGTGTATGATTTCGTTGCGTGTCTAAGCACCTAATTTAGCAAATACAAACCAAATAGAAAATCCGCGAGGATTTTCGTAAGTAGGCTAGTACTTAGCAATGAATTATACACCGTGTGTGTGCCCAGCATGGGCATCTTTTATTTATCGAAAGATAAATAATTCATTTAGAGGGTGCAAGTCCCTTATGGGCAGGGGTGATCCTTCGACTATCGCTCAGGACAGGCTCTTTGAACCATTAGTAAGCTGCAAGGTTGCTAACCGTGAGGTTAGGACTGAAGAGGGCAGAGCGTTTAAAAAATGTCTAGTAGACATTTTTAGCGAATGAGCCAGCAGGCGGGAGGGAATAATCACGAGTTGGTTTGTGGAGAAGTCAGCAGAGATCAGTACTCACTAGAAACGAGTTGCAGTAAAACTGCATAGGTCTCACAAGTGAGGAAGGACTGAAAGTAATCCTTTCTGAAATGCCAAATGGAGCATTTGTTTTCGTTACTGGGTGACCGATTCCCTAGAAAATGTGTAGCCATTTGATAAATTAGGAACTCGTTTCTATTGGTGTAAAGAGCAATTGAAAAGATGGATTGCTAACCGTCGTATACGAGACCCGCTTGGCCTGTCCTGAGCGATAGCCGAAGGATACGGTGGTGTGAGAGCCTCAACGCGGTGAATTTTCATCGCGTCGGGCTACTCGATTGTCATCTGGCTTTTCTCGCAATCATCATTTTTCCTAACCTGCCTTTAAATGAACTCGCATTTAATTCGTTAAAAATGATAACTGGAAATTGTTTTTCAGGATAACAACCATCCCAAAAAGTTTCTAAAACCTCAAAACATTGTTTGTCAATCATTAAGTCACACTTTCTTTTCCATTCGTCTAAACTGATTTTGATTTTACCTTTTGCAGGGGATGAATGAACATATTGATTCCTTAATTCGACACAATCGTTTATGTAATTCTTAAATATATCATTATTTATGTCTAATTCCGTTCCGCTTATTATTCTTGAATACTCTTTAATCTTATCTCTCATTGACAAATAAGTTTTAAATCCATTTCGTTGATTAACAGATTTAATTCCTTTCAGCTTGTTCTTTTCCGTTTCATCAGTTCCTTTTCCTTTAAGATATGCGTCATAACCAACAGAATTTATAAAGCTCTCAACAAAAAATATAAAATTGATAAATGACTCTCTAAAACTCCGAAACATCATTTCTTCTTTTGATTGAATTCTTTTCATTTCCGCAGAAGGCAACTTGTTCATTTCTGCAAAAGATTTTTTGGTTAAGCGATTGTTGAAATAATCAAAACCTTCGTTGTAGAAATAACTTGCTGAATAAAGAAAATCTAAACAGTCAACACCGTAGCGATAAAGGTGTTTTTTTGGATATCCGTGAAAACTATCGTGAAACATATAGCCATTTTCAAGAACCTCACTAATTTCAAATATTTCATTTAAATCCTTGACAGAAATACCATCTTCATAAAAATCCGGATTTTGATTCATAAACTCCGCTATTTTTTCGTCAGGACATATTTGAGACCATTTTAGATAGGATTTTGCTTCTATTACTATTTCTTTAGTTTTAGAAATCCGATTAATTATTACCGAATAATCTCCGTTCCATTTTTCGGGATTAGCCATATTATGAATCTGTTCAATATTTTCATTTCCGTAATCAAAATGAGAAATAAATTCAGTTTCAGAAAAGAAGCCTCTTGTTAAAAAACAATAGAACTGAAGCAGCGCAGTTTGGATACTTAATTCCTTATGTAGTTCGTAATGCATTTTTTTTAAGCTTGATGACAACGGCAGTCTGTCTCAAAACCGCCAATATTTTACTAAATATAAGTTTTTTTAAGCTGCTTTAGGAATGAGTTTGAATTCTGGCCCTATTTTGAGTTTTTGATCTATACAACCGTTCATACTGTTTTTATCCGTTCTCAGAGATTTTTTAGTGTTGTATATTAATTTTAAGACGTTCTTTAGCTTGTTTGCAACATTTTGTAAAACGCTTCTCTTTAGATCAAAAAGAGGTGTTGTACGCCTCCTAAAAATTCACTTTTAGGGTGTAAGTTAGAAAATAAAGTCCCCTTAAAACGTCTTATATGTGCTTACTTTTTAGAAAATTATGGAGTTGTGCAACGGTTATAGGTATTGGCCACAACTTTATTTCTTATTGACATAGCATAGTGTCAAAATCAATATGTAATTGCGTTGCTCCGTTACTGTCCACGGTTACCCATTTATAATTTGTGAGTATATACGCATTTCCGCCATCCATTTTAACCCATTCATCAATACCTCTTGCTGCATTTTTAAGATCGTCTTTTACCGTAAATCCCATTGGAGCAACGTAATTTCTTCCTTTGACCAGTATTTGACACTTATTACTTTTTACCGCTTCAATTGCTTGTATTTGACTAAAATAATTTGATTGTGTTAATGTTGGTAGTGTATTGCCTACTTGACTTGGAGTCATGGATGTCGCACATGATAAAAGAAGTAAACTCAAAATTGAAACACTAAAAAGGATGTTTTTGAAATTGGACATTTTTAAATTTTAGCTAACGGTTTTCTAAGATTTTTTACATGTTTTAAGAGTCTAATTTATTAAATATTAACTGAATATAAAATTCTGTAGATTTTTTTTGGGTAGATAAGGACTAGTTATAAAATACGTATGACTTGCCTGTTGGGCATTTATAAGCGATTTACTTTGATATGAACGTTTTGAAGTCAGAAATCCCTACGAGATGGTATGAAAAAAGCCTCGGTAGAGAGGCTTATAATGCGTCATTTTTATCAGAATTAACGGTTACCATTGTTGGGCACAGTAACTTATAATTTTATTGGTCTGCTACTCGTTATTAATACTTTTCGAGAAATAAATTCAATTAATTCTATATCAAAATTCAATATTTTCACCTCGCTGGAATAAGGAAGAAGTACATCAAAGTCACCTTCAGACGCTTTGGAATGGACAATCCTGCAACGAATTTCATAGATTCTTTCACTAACTTCAGTAACAAAATCAGACGTTTCATTTTTTATTGAAATCTTTTGATTAGATATGCTTTTCCCTTTATTGTCTGCATAAAAATTTAATCTTTCATTATCAGCTTTAAAAAAACTTAATAATTCCTGATTATCAGTGCAAGAAGAAATAGTAGCTTTTAGTTGGTCTCTTTCATTTCCAAAGGATTTCCCACCACTCGAAACTTTAATTGTCGAAATAATTTTTGAGATATCCGCATCACGGTTAGGATTAAATCTGGGGTCTTTAATTAAACTTTGTATTTTTTGTTTTGCTTCAAAACTAGAATAAATAGGGAAATAGAATTCTATTGTTTGATAAAAAGCTAAATACTGAAATATGGGCATATTAATTGATTCTTTCGCATACCAATAAAGTGAAATTGGTTCTGAATCATATTCATATTTTGGTTCTGTAATTGTAGCAGATTGGTCTACAAACATTTGTCTTCTCATACTTTTCTTTCTTCTATCAATCCAACTATCTCTTTGAACTTGAAGATTTAATGGAAGTTCAAAAGCTAAATCAATTTGAAAAAACAGAGAATTTGCTATTTTTTCAATGAGTTCCTTTGCCACATCGTGAGTTGACGCTTTGGAATTTTTTATTTTTAATGTAATTCTTTTTGCGTTCCTACTTCTTGGGCCTCTAGCTCTGCTCCAACTTAAAAACGCAAACTCTTTACTGCAAAAACCAATTGAAAGGGTTAAACCGTCTATAGATGGTAAATCAATATTGGTTATTTCATCTTCGCTTTCTTCTTCTTCATTTTCATCTGGTTTATTAATGATTCGATTGAGTCTATCAAAAAAGAAACGATTAGGACTATCAACATTACCTATTTCGCATTCAATAATTTTTGATTCTTTTGACCAAATTGCCTCATAAGATTTGAGGAATCGAAATTTTTCAAAATCTAATTTTAGAGCATCATCAATTATTTCCTCCCGAAATGGAATTACGCATTCTTGTTTTTCTCTAGCAGCAGGTATTTCAAAAATTATTCTAGAAGCGAAATCTGGGTCATCAGGAATTATTTCGTTGAAAGTAATATTAGCATTTTCTAGTTTCTTTTTTAATTTTTCTATTTTCTTCTCCATTTTCTTTTATTGTGCCCAACGGTCTTGTTTATGGAACGTAGCGTGTAAAAAGACACTAACTTTTCGGGTTAACACAGAGCCGAATTTTTATATTTTATTTTTAATTTTTCTCTTTTTAAAAGCCAAATTAAAAATTTAGCGGACTTTCTAAAAATACGCAAACCTTTCGGTTTAGCACTTATTAGCTATGTTTTATACACCGTGTTAGGGCAGTTATTTTATATTCCTATCCATTTTTTTAATAAAATCAGATTTTTTAATCCCAATCTTTGTAAGACCCTTTTCTAAAGCATTCCCAAGCTGTTCGGTTTCTCTCAAAATTAAGTTGTTTTTCATCCCAATCATCGAGTAGGCTTCTCGTATCGAGTATTTTTTTAAGTCCTGTAGAGAATTCGGAAGATTCTCCAAAATCTTCATTTTCAATTTGCTCAATTCTTCTTTTTCTAATTCTTTCAAATTCCGATTCAAGTTCTCTTTCTTTTTCTTTAAAGATATTTGGAAGGCTTTCTCTTTGCTTTTTAATTTCTCTTTTTTCTTTTTCAAATGTTTCTCGTTCTCTGTTTTTAAGTCGTTCAAATTTGTTAGATATGGTTTCTCTATATTTGATGTCTCGGTCAATTTCTCCTCTAATTCGCTTGATATCAATTTCAATTCTTTTTTCTTCATCTCGATATTCTCTTTCTGTTGATTCAAAGAACTCGATTTCAAGGATTGACTCTCTAATTTCTCTTTGCTCTCTTTCAATTTCTTTTCTTCGCTTAATATATCGTTCTTCCAAAAGTCTACCTCGTTCCTTAATTGTTGTCTCATTTTTTCCAAAGTAGTTGTCAAGTTTTCTTTCTTCAGCTTGATAGAGTTCTTCCAAATCTTGCTCTTTTTTATCGAGTTCTTTTCTCTTTTCTGTAATCGAGTTTGTTCTTCTTTCAAATCGTTTTTCAACTCCTCTTCGAATTCCATCTCTATACTTTTCGAGCTTTTTTTCAGTTCGCCCTGTATTATTCTCAACTCTCTGTATTTCTTGTCTAAATTCTCTGTCAATTCCTCTGTAATGTTGAGATTCCATACATTTTGCAATTGCTCGTATAAGATTCTTAACTTGTGATTTTCTGCATTCGAAAGATTCTTCGAAAAGCTTTCTTTGGAGTTCATCAATTTGTGAAACTCCCTCTGTGTCGTTATTGGGAGAGTATATATATTCAGTGCGTTCTTGTTCATTGTTATGAATCCATTTTATTTGTCGTCCAAGACTAAAACTTTTCTCTATATTTTCTAGAGAATCCTTAGGAATTGTTATTTGTACGGTATCAATTCCCAACCTTTTTATTTTAGCTAATTTTTCATTATTAATTTTGTGAGTTACCACAATCTCAATCAGTAAAATTGGTTCGTTTTGATGATTAAAAAAAGTTACATCTGGACGCATAAGTAAATTTTTGTTATCAATATCTGGATTTTTGCCAAACTTAACATCTCCATTATCAGTTTCGTAAAAGGTTAATTCTGATTTAGTATATTTAGCATCAATAAATTGAGAGTTTTTTAGTTTAATAGCTTTTCCGTCAGAATTTTTTGGAGGATATTTATACAGTGTTGGAACTTTAATTCTTTTAATTCTGTTCAAAATTGACATAGCTTGACTGTGTCTATAATTTTGATTACTAAAAGTACATTCTCTTTGATTTTTCTTTACATCAGTTGCGTCGTGTCTAAAATATGATTTACGTCCTCTTATTTTAGATTTGACAGCTTGCATTTGAGCTTTACATCCAATGCAGAAATAACCTTTCTTGCCACTTTCTGCGTCAAGAATGTAAATAACTTCGCCTTTTATATTTTCAGCAAATTCATTTTGTTCTTCTTTATTTCTGTCTTTTTCACTCATTCGCGATGCTCGTCGATAATTGCCCCTAACTCATTATAAAATATATTCCATCGTCGATATCCCGTAGATCCGTCAGGATAGCAATACGTTTTTATCGTCTTTATCCCGTAAATATAATTGATTTGTAGACAGATACAAGCTACTCTAGCGTTTGTTTCCCTTATGTAAGTAGCTTTGTTGTGGGAAGTAAGGTTTTGTATTTACATCGCTACTCCGTCTTCGTCACATCATCATACCGTAATTCGATTTTCTTTTTTCGTTTACCGTATTCGACAATCACACCATTGGCATTCAATCCAATGATTTTACCGTCAGTAATTGTTCCTCGCCTATCAAAAACGACATTATCTCCTATCTTTAGTTCAATCGTGGCATTAGCATTGGTATTCACATTTACGGCTGTTTTTTGAATGCCCCATACATCGCCTATCACTTTTACCTTTTTACCATTACTCTTTACGTAGATTTTGACATTCCGTAAAAATTCGCCTTCGTGTTCTTTGGTCATAGTATCAACGGCTTGTTCTAGGGCGTCATTTTCAGCCGTAGCAACGGCTTCAACTTCTCTTTCTAACATGACATATTGCTGACTGTCATCCAAATTTCTGTTGCTAATGCCTGTTAAGTCTCCAATGCGGGTGTAACTGCTGCAGGAGGATAAAGACATGATTGTGCATCCTAAAATCAATAAAGTGGTTGTTTTCATAGTGGATTGTATTATGATTTGGGTTTAAGTTTTTATGATTTGCAATCTAAACAACACAAAGTTGGTTTTGTTACGGGTTTCCGTATCTGAGTGTAGATTTTTGGATCGCTTTGCTTCTAGATCGCTGTGCTTCTGGACGTAAGACCGCTTCGCTTCTAGACGTAAGACGTAAGACTATGGGTTGTTGTATTTCAACTTCAACTTCAATTTCAATTTCATTCCTTCTTCGGGGGCTAGGGGGCTTGGCTCCCTTCCGTCTGTATTTCGTACCTCTATACAGCCACCTTCTACTTCGGCAGGCTCAGCACAGGCCTTAGAGAGGGAAGGAGCTTAGATTTTAGTTTTTATCAAGATTTTAATAAATTAGTTTAGCTCACGGCTCAAGAATCACGGCTCAAGAATCACGACTCAAGACTCACGACTCAAGACTCAGGACTTACTAAAGGAAGGAGCTAGGTTATTAGTTATTATTTATATAAGAGTTAAATCGCAAGAGTAAGTGTCTTTAGGCTTTTAGAGAATGAGTAAGAAGTTCCCCCTTCGGGGGTCAAGGGGCTCCATTCCCCCTTCGGGGGCTAGGGGGCTTTTAGTCCTGATTCTTGATTCCCTTTCCGTTTTCAACTAGGCACTTTAACAGGCTCAGTGTGACATTTATTATCTGCTTTAGATCATACTATATTTTCGCGAAAGCGTAAAAAACATACTCCAAAAAAGTAGTATTTTTACGGGATACCAACGTCTAGATATAGATAGATACCGAAAACAACACTTCATGAAAATATACAGCAGAGCACAGATATACGAAGCCGATAAGATCACCGCCGAAAAAGAAAGCCTTCCGTCCATTAACCTGATGGAGCGGGCAGGGGGCTACTTGTACGAGTGGGTACATGAGCGTTTACAGGGCGGGAAAGTACCGATCAAAGTTTTCTGTGGGATTGGAAATAATGGGGGAGACGGCATGGTGCTCGCTCGGTACCTCGTCGAAAATAACTACAATGTGACGACCTATGTGGTGAATTATAACACCAAACGGGTGCCTGATTTTCTAGAAGCGTATGATCGGTTGAAATCAGTGACCAAAAACTGGCCCATCGTCCTCACCGAAGAAAGTGTGCTGCCTGAAATCAGTCCGCAAGATATTGTGATTGATGCTATTTTTGGCATCGGACTCAATAGAGCGCCACAGGATTGGGTGAAGAAGTTGTTTAGTGCGATTAATGCCTCCAATGCGTATGTGCTGAGTGTGGATATTCCGTCAGGAATGTATATGGACCGATCACCCGAAGAAGGGGATGTGATTGTACTCCCTCGCTTTACGCTGAGCTTTCAAGCGCCTAAATTACCGTTCTTTTTACCTGCTACCGCGCCCTTTATGCAAGCCTGGGATATTTTAGATATCGGACTTGATCCTGAATACCTTGCCAAAACGCCGACGGATGTCGAACTGATTGGAAAACAGGAAGTGATCCAGATGTATAAGAGTCGGCATCAATTTGCCCACAAAGGCATGTTTGGACATAGCTTGTTGATAGGAGGGAGCTACGGAAAAATGGGCGCGATCGTTCTCGCGAGTAAAGCGGCAATGCGGGCTGGAAGTGGGATGGTCACTGCCTATGTCCCACAAATTGGGGTGCAAATCTTACAAACGGCACTTCCCGAAGTGATGGCAGAAACGGATAATTTTAACGGGAAAGTCCTCGAAGAAATCGATTTCCAAACGGAAGCCAATGCGATCGGTATCGGTCCCGGGATGGGAACAGATCCTAAGACGGTAAAGGCTGTCGAAGGATTCCTAAAAGCACAGAAAAACCCCATGGTGATTGATGCAGATGCGATCAACATTATTGCCGCGCATCCTGCCTTATTAGAGCATGTGCCGAATCTATCGATATTCACGCCGCATTTAGGCGAATTAGAACGACTGATCGGAACGTGGAAAGATGATTTTGACCGTTTGGAAAAAACCTCAAAATTTGCCAAAACCCATGATATCATTATCGTGATCAAAGGCGCGCATACCATTACCACCCATGATATGAAACTCTATATCAATGATTCTGGAAACCCAGGACTGGCAACGGCAGGCAGTGGGGATGTGTTAACAGGGGTGATTACAGGTCTATTAGCACAAGGATATCATCCGATGGAAGCGGCACTGATGGGTGTGTATTTCCATGGAAGGGCTGCCGATATTGCGATCAACCAATATGGTATTGAAGGGCTAATGGCAGGGGACGTGATCGAATTTCTAGGTAGAGCCTATATGGATTTGTTTGCAAAACCAGAGGAGCCCAAAGCCCCCTAATCCCCAAAGTGGGAACGCTTATTCTTGCGGTCAAAGAAATAATAAAATGTTACTAAGAGCGTATTTTCTCCCTTTGGAAACAAAAAAAATAGAGTAGTACTCTAAAATAGAGTACTACTCTATTTTAAAAGCAGTTACTGTATAGATTCATTTTGAATTAGAAGAAATGCCTAATCTCAAAACTACTTTGACAAGTAAAGTCAAAGTACAAATCTTTAACTATATTAGTGGAATTAAAAAAGTATTTTCTAGTACTATACTATTTTAAATGAAGGCGGTTACTTTACGATATCTATTACGATACCATAGGTTACTAATCCTGTAACCGCCTTACTACTAATCAAAAATATATATCTTATTGAACTGTCACGTTAAATGTCACTTCTACATCAGTTTCGCCGCCAGCATCGGCAAGGCCTGTGTTTGGCTTTGTAGGCTCGTGACGTAGCGTGACTGTAAAGTTTCCAGTACTTGCATCTCCAGTTGTAAGGGTAAACTCTGTCCCTAATGGATTTCCATTACCATCAAAATTAGTAGCGGTCGTTGTGATATTTAGACCAGATGCAGGTGTAAAAAATACCTGATGCTCATCACTTTCTTCTTCTACCTCTTCTGTGATGTCTTCGGCAGGATCTTCTATTTCATTTAAGAAAGTCACCGTTCCCGTGTAGGTTGTATTGGCAGTTAATGGACCACTAATGGTAAACACTGGCGCATTAGGACCGTCGTCTCCATCATCATCAAGGCTTTCTAAAGTTACCATATTAGTACCCTCTGTTAATTGGACACGTACGGTTGTAATCACTTCTTCTTCATTGATGATTATTGGCTCATTACCATCATCATCAGAGCAAGAAATAGCGATTATTCCAACAAAAAGGGCCATCAAATAAGTGTGTATAGTTTTCATAATAATTTGTTTTAAATTTTTGGTTTAATAATTTACTTTGAGTTGTAGACTCACATTTCTGCCTAAATCATCGGCAAAAAAGCGTTGTCTGTTTAAATAATTACGATACGAAGTATCAAAAAGGTTGTTGACAGCCAGCGCTACTTCTAGCGTTGATTGGTCACTTACCTTAAAATCAAGCTGCCCTCTCAGATTGATTAAGTGGTATGCATCTGGCGGTGTACTCACATCCACCAATACATTTTGATCGGTTTCTACGATAAAAATGTCAAAATTGGTATCTGGAAATTCGTTTTGCCTAAATACATACTGACTTTCTACCCATACTTTTAAATGATGCCACTTTTCATTGCTATAGGTCACACGGTTTCTTGTGTTAACAGGTGGCATATTAATCAAAGGAAGATCCCGTTCAGTATCTTGCCCTTTGACAATAGAAAGTTGATTGGTGATTTCTATGTGTTCGCTTACGCGAAAGGTGTTATCCACATCCACCCCGAGGAGTCGTGCATCGGTCTGACGGTATTCCCAAACGGGGAAGTTTCCGCGCAACGTCTGCTGACTTCCGGTAGGTTCTATGAGGATAAAATTGGCTATATAATTAGCAAATGGTGCTATCGTAAATGACCAATGAGTACGTTTTCGCGAAAGCGCAACAGACACCTTATTTGACGTTTCTTTATCAAATCGAATGTCTCCTAACTCAATACGCGAGGCACTTTGGTGAAGGCCATCACTGAATAACTCAGATGGGTTAGGCGCTCTGTTGGACAAGGCATAATTAAACGTAAGGGCATAGGTATCATTAAAATCATAGGCTACACCTGCGGTTGCTGATACATTGTGAAAAGTAAACTCAGGATTGGTCAACAGTTGTGTACCAAAATCTTCGACCACCAATTCTGGAAACAATACATCATACCCTCTTGCTTCCCAAAAGGATGTGCGATAAAACTTTTGAGCATCAATATAGTTATAATCATAGCGCACACCCCCTTCGATGGTCCATCTGTCAAGGGTTTTGGCAGCCAGTGCATATACCCCAACATCAACACGGTCATAGTCAGGAATGAGTCTGCGAATCCCTGTAGACGGATCTGGAAAATGGGTTTGTGATCTTCCTAGAATCCCAGCTTTTGCCTCCACCGTATTATCTGCGGTATAGTCAAAATCTAAGGTCATGGTATGGGTGCGCAACTCCAAATCTATAGCAGGGCGCACGTCTTCACTATCCCGTCTAATATCAAATTCCAACCGATTATTCTGCTGAAAATCATATTGAAAACTCAATTTCCCAAGGTCGTTAAAACGCTTATAGGCATTCAGTTTTGCGGTTTGGTGTTTGATTTCCTGTTTTGGCGGATTGATAGTATAGGTGAAGTCATTAATCACTAACGGTTGATCGCTATTGATGGCATTGGCAAGATCGGCGGCATTCCCCACATGGGAAGCGCGTAAAATACCCAATTCATTGTTATATAAGGTATAACTTGCTTCGATTCCGTAGGCGTATTTATTAACCCCTACTCGTAGGGCGAGATCTCGTTCAAAAGCCCCTGTATTACTCAGCACATAGTCTGGCGCTTCAAAGTCCCCAAAACGCTTTAAGGTTCCTTGAAAGCTTCCATACCATCCAGAATTATAGGATTTGACTAGGGTAGAGGTGATACTTCCACCACGGCCATTGGAAACGCCTGTAATAAGCGTTTCTCCAAATAAACTATCAGATATAGGAATCCTTCTAGGATTAACCACAATAGTTCCTCCCACAGCATCGCCTCCGTATTGCAATCCTGCCGCTCCTTTAATGACAGCGATATTCCCTGCATTATTTAAGTCGACGTTAGGTGCATGTTCTACGCCCCATTCTTGATCTTGCAGTCGCGTACCGTCTGTAATTAATACGACACGGCTACTGTGCAATCCTTGAATGACGGGTTTTACCACGGTATTTCCTGTATTTAGGGAAGACACGCCACTTAAGTTATTCAAAGCATCACCTAGCGAGCCAGCACTGTTGGCTTGAATCGTTTCGGTTGATACTTGTGATTCTATAGCGGTTTTTCCTGCATTTTTTCGGGCTTCTGCTGTAATGGAAACTTCACCAAGTTCTTCTAGGTGATGTTCCATATTGATGTTGCGTTCTGTATCACCGTTCATGGTGACTTTAATGGTTTCGGCATCACAAGAAGGGTGTGACACACGAATGCTATAGGTGGTACCATTGCATAGGTTTTTAATAACATACCTTCCTTTGGCATCTGTTTTTATCACACGTCCTAGTTCTTCTATACTGAGGGTTGCTTCAGCAAGGGCTTCTTGATCGTGTAAGTCAATGACATAACCAGAAAGGGTATAGGTGCAGTCTTGTGCAATGATCGTACTACAGCACATCAATGTACAGAGTATCGCAATAAATTTCATGAGTACTAATTTTATTAATTAAAGTGTTTTGGAACTATAATTAACAAAAAGGAGGGCCTCTAGGGGGAGTAGTCGTATATACAGTTTTGTATATGGCATAGGTGTGAATTGTTTTTTTAGGCACCTCGAGTGGAGCGCTAAAAACAACGTCTTTTACAAGAGAGAAAACGCCATTTTTTTTGAGCGTTACATCATAGAGTTTACAGTCTAGTTTTTTCTCGTGTACGTGTATGTCTGATGGATTTTCGCATTTGTCCCAATGTTCATGTCCCTCGGCACTATGCACTAGGTTCACTACTGCAGGAAGCAACAAGGAAGCCATCAGTACGATGGCTGAGATGCATTGGGCGATATGGGAACGATACGTTTGCAAGTCTCTTAGGTTTTGAATAAAAAACCAAGGCCTATTCTAGAGGCCATTTTGATGGCAAAATCCTTAAAAAAGATATATTGCCCGAAAATCCATCCAAATATGACCAATAAAACTTGATAAACAGGAAATATTAACACAATTCTAACAGGCCAATAGATCCATCCGTTAGTGGTTTCTTTGGTTAGACCCACCAATTCCATACATGGGTCTGATAATTTTCCAGCGCTACTGCCTGTAATAGCAAATACTAAAAACATAGCAATAAGCTGCCATCGCTGGGTAACTCCCCAACGGGTATAGAGTTTTGTAAATAACCAAAGAGTGATTTTTAGAATGAGATAGGCAACTGCTATAGTAATAAGAACCGTAGCGATACGTGCGTAATTTTCATTTTGAAAAGCGATTGCTTTGACAATGCCTTTTGCGATGAGGTAAGCAGAAAAAAAAGTGGCAATCATTCCCAGAAATGGATGAATGAGTTGCCAGTTTTTTGTTATTTCCCAACGATTTTTGAAGTCCTGTATCACAGGACAAAAATACGATTATCGTAGCTTTTGTCCGTAGCGTTGTTCAAAAAATTTAAACCAATTATGTAGTAAATAATTAACTTCATAGCCATAATCGACGCCTCGTTCATAATTGATTTGTTGGATATATAGATTAGGATCGTATTGTGCATTATTTAAGACACGATTGTTATATTCTACGACTCTAATAATATTTCTATTCTCTAAGTACATTTGCTCATAATAGCCTCTAGGTTGTTGTGTAGCGAGCCAATTATTGAATCCAGGTTCTATAATTATAATCTCAAACTCAAGACTGTCATTGGCAATGCGAACGGTATCTGAGGTAGTTCCTGCAGTATTTCCGATGTCATTTTTTGTGTTTGTAGTCGCACATCCTATAACGAAGGCTGCGAGGACAAGGGTGTAAAGAATCTTTTTCATAATCTTAAATTTACTGATTTTAGTTCAAAATTTGTGTTAATGTTTTCTGTAATAGAATTCCTATTTCTTTTGAACAAATGTACAGCAGGTATGGAGGTGTTGAAACTCTAAATGAGGGAACGGGTGGCTTGGGTGAGGGAACATAGTTCCTTACTTGTATTCCTAAAAACAAAAAATCACATACTATCAAAGACAGTATGTGATTTTCAAAAAGTTGGGTAAATTCTTATATGTTATTTTCCGAAGAGACCTCCTAATAAACCACCGAGTCCTCCTTTTTTCTTATTGCTTCCTAGTACCATACCAGCTACATCATCTAGAATGCTTCCGTCTCCGTCTGCATCTAATAAGCTAGTGATAAGGCTTTGGTTTTCTTGTGGCTGTCCGCCTAACATACTTCCTAATAATGCATTCATTCCGTTAGAATCATTTACATTACTCTGACGTGTTTGTTTTCCTAAGACGCCCATTAAGATCGGTGCTGCTACTTTAAGAATTTGTGCGACAGTTCCTGCATCCATTCCAGATTTTTTACTTAATGCATTTTCTACAGTAGGACGATTTCCTCCTAATAAGTGGCCTAATATACCATCACCATCTTTGGTGATATTTTCGTCTACACCACCTTGAAAAAGACCTCCTAGGTTGTCTAATATACTACCATCGTGTTTTGAAGAAAGTGCTCCCATTAATCCGGCAGCTCCTTCTGGTGTTTGTGCGTTTTTTTTCATGGCGCCCATAAGAACGGGCATTGCCATACTTAATAGCTTGCTTGTATCGCCTTCTGATTGACCCGTTGACCCACTCACTCCGCTAATAATCTGTTTTCCCATGGGGCTGTTTAATAAGTCTAGTAATCCTGACATCTTTTATATAGTTTACGTTGTTAATGATTTCAATGTACGAAATATTTGAATGCAAGACCTTTTTGATTCTTAATAATGCATTTCATCCATACAAAGGTGTTTTATATCGATGTTTTTAATTAATTTCCATAAAAAACCACCATGCAATTACACGGTGGTTTTTAGATATATTTTAATTATCAATCACGAATAGTTGGTCATGAACCACATTGTTATCGATGACGTTTTATTTTAAAATCTCAATAATTTGTGTGGCAAGCTCAGTTCCAATACGGTCTTGTGCTTCTTGTGTTGCTGCACCAATATGTGGCGTAAGTGATACTTTAGGGTTCATTAATACTTTAATGGCAGGTTTTGGTTCGTTTTCAAAAACATCCAGTCCTGCAAAAGATAACTTCCCACTATCGAGTGCTTCAATAAGCGCTACTTCATCAATCACACCACCACGGGCTGCATTGACAATCACAGCACCTTCTTTCATCATTGCCAACTCACTCTTTCCTATCACATATTCTTTTTGAGCAGGAACGTGTAGGGTTATGAAATCCGCTTGTTTTAATAATGCGTCTTTTGCAATGGTTTTGATAGTAAATGAAGCGGTTTGTCCGTCAAAAAAGGAAAGATCAATCGTTGCTTTTTCCATAAAAGGATCACTCGCAATCACATTCATCCCGCAACCAATGGCAATTTTTGCCACTTCTTGTCCGATACGACCAAATCCTAGGATACCTATGGTTTTTCCGCGGAGTTCGACTCCTTTCGCGTACGCTTTTTTAAGATCTTTAAATTTAGAGTCTCCCTCTAGCGGCATATCTCTATTGGAGTTGTATAAGAAACGAACACCTCCATATAAATGCGCAAATACCAATTCTGCTACCGATCCAGAAGAAGCTGCTGGGGTGTTAATCACATGCAATCCTTTTTCACGCGCGTAGGCCACATCAATATTATCCATTCCTACACCCCCGCGTCCTATAATTTTAAGATCAGGACATGCGTCTATCACGTCTTTGCGAACGGTCGTTGCGCTGCGAACTAATACGACATCAATTTTTTCAGTATTGATGTAGTTGGCTAGTTGCTCTTGTGCTACGGTTGTGGTAATAACTTCAAATCCTGCTTTTTCTAATGCATCAATTCCTGTTTGTGATACACCATCGTTTGCTAATACTCTCATACGAATGCCCGCGTAGGCGGGTAATTTATAATTCCCATACTTCGACTACGCTCAGCATAAACTCGGTAGGGAATCTTATTATTAATCAATTTATTTTATTCTTGTTGCAACTATTCATTTATTTAAGCATCCAGCATCCAGCATCCAGCATCCAGCATCCAGCATCCAGCATCCAGCTTCAATCTCTTTACGCCTTTCTCTCCAATTCGCTCATCACATCTACGAGTGTTCCTACACTTTCAACACTTAATGCATTGTACATAGAGGCTCTATATCCGCCAACACTTCTGTGACCGTTTAAGCCATTGATACCAGCTTCTTTCCACATCGCATCAAAGGTTTCTTTAAGGTCTCCATCAGTAAGGGAAAAGGTTGCATTCATCGTAGATCTGTCTTCTTTCGCGGCAAATCCTTTAAACAACGGGTTTAATTCTATCTCTGAATATAGTAAGGTAGCCTTACGGTTATTGACCTCTTCAATTGCTTCTACGCCTCCTTTCGCTTTAAGCCAACGCATGGTAAGCATTGATACATACACGGCATATACTGCAGGGGTATTGAACATACTTCCTTTGCTTATGTGGGTTTTGTAATCCAGCATACTCGGAATCGCACGGGTTACTTTTCCTAAAATATCCTCTCGGATCACCACCAATGTCGTTCCTGCGGGACCCATATTTTTTTGTGCGCCTGCATAAATCATATCAAATTTTGAAAAATCTAGCTTTCGCGAAAAGATATCACTACTCATATCACAAATTAAAGGACAATCTACATCTGGGAAGTGTTTAATCTGCGTTCCAAAAATGGTATTGTTACTTGTTAAGTGTAAGTAATCCAATCCTTCGGGTAAAATAAAACCTTTAGGAATAAACTTATAGTTGGCATCTTTACTAGAAGCCACTTCAATCACTTCTCCAAAATGCTTAGCTTCTTTAATGGCTTTGTCACTCCAAGTTCCTGTATTGAGGTATCCTGCTTTTGTTTGTAGTAAATTGTATGCAGTCATTAAAAACTGCATACTAGCACCTCCCTGTAAAAACAATGCTTTGTAGCCTTGTCCTTCAAGCCCTAGTAATTCTAAAGCAAGGTTGCGAGCTTCATCCATCACATCCATAAAATCTTTACTACGGTGTGAGATCTCTAAAATGGATAATCCTGAGTTATTAAAATCTACTATAGCTTGTGAGGCTTCTTGAAAAACTTCTTGTGGTAAAATACAAGGACCTGCGCTAAAATTATGCTTTTTCATAGGGTATGTTTTATCCCGCTAATGGGGTTTGATATTCGACTTTTTGAGTTGAATCTTATTTCTATTTTTAAGGACATCTTATGAAGATATCATAAGCCCCTTTATTAAAATACAAAGATGCCTAAAATGCCATAAAAACCTGTTATCAATATGATAATTTATAAACTATTTTCTTAACAAAAATGCAATAGTATCCACACCATCAGCATAGTCGTGCAATGTTGGTTTTTGAGTTTCTCCAAAGGAAACCGTTGGGATATCCAGTCCTTCTCCAACAACACATTGTATCGCATCTGCATGTTCTTGTAACGTATTATATAATGATTCTAAAGAACTATACTTTTCATAAAACAGCGTAGCAATAGGGGATCCGAAACTCGCATCTTCTTTAAGCATTAAAAATCCATTTTCTAGCATCTCAAAAAGACTCATCAAGTATACGGCCTTGTTATAATCGTAATTATTGGCATATTTTGCTTGATTGATGATGTCCTTCCAAGCGTAAATAGCACTAAAAAACGCATCAAAATTATAATTTTCAGGGACATATAATTTAGAAACATTACGGCATCCTAAGCCGTAGTATCTAAAAATATCTTCTGAAAGGGCTTCTAGTTGTTCAGGGGTTTCGTTACCTGTTAACACTGCCACTGAGTTTCGGTTTTTGCGAATGATATTTGGTTTTTTGCCAAAATAATAGTCAAAATAACGCGCCGTATTATCACTTCCCGTGGCAATAACTGCATCATAGGCTTCTAACTTTTCTTCGGTGAAGGTGATCATTCCTTTATATTCGGGTGCTACATATTCTAGATATTTGGCAAGAAAGGGGAGGAGGTGTTTATCGTTACTGGATTGTTTAACGATCACGGAATGCCCTGTAATGAGAGCCGATAAGAAATCGTGGAACCCCACCAACGGGATATTCCCAGCCATGATAATGGCGATGGTTTTGGGAGTATACGCTTTCGTACTTCGACCATGCTCAGCATAAACTCCCGCGGACTCATACGCAGCTAACCATTCAGAAAGGTTCTTTTCAGATAGTAATTCGGCCCATCCCTCGATGGCAAAAAGCACATTTTCTTTGGTAAACCAGCCATTGTGTTGCCCCGCTAATTTGATCTGATGTTGAAACCCTTCAAAAAAAAGATCGTTATACGGAACTCCTTCTTTCTGAGTAATTTCAGTCCTAGAAAATTGAGATAAAAATTGTCCTAGTTGAACAAAAGCGTTAATTCTTTGTTGTAATTCCATACACATTTGCCTAATCTATAGATAGACACTATTTTTGTGCAAAGTTATTGAAAAAAGAACCTATGGCAATTATCATCACAGACGAATGTATAAATTGTGGCGCATGCGAACCCGAATGCCCTAATACAGCGATTTATGAAGGAGCAGACGATTGGCGTTATTCTGATGGAACGAGTCTAGCAGGGAATGTGGTATTACCTAACGGAAAAGCGGTCAATGCCGACGAAGCGCAAGAGCCTGTAAGTGACGAAATCTATTACATCATCCCAGATAAATGTACGGAATGTAAAGGTTTTCATGATGAGCCTCAGTGTGCAGCGGTATGTCCAGTAGATTGTTGTGTGCCCGATGAAGATCACGTTGAAACTGAAGAAGAATTATTAGGAAAGCAGGCATTTATGCACCCTGATAATTAATATAAAATACTATTTGAAATCAAAAAAGCACCTCGATTGAGGTGCTTTTTTTATGGAGATTTGTTATTATTTGTTGTAATTAAAAAGAAGCTGTCTAAAAAGATTTATTAATACCAGTTATTAATTGAATTTACTGGAAAAGAAAACGATGATTTTTTTCTTTATATGAGAAAGAAAACTAAAGCATAGCCTAAGCTACGGTTTCTTTTTTCTTGTGAAATAGAAAGGAAAAAAGGGTGTTTTATTACAGTAAATTCAATTGGTAAATGGTATAACATGTCAAACTGAGCACTTCGATAAACTCAGTGTGCCACTTGTCGAAGTTTTTATCTTCTGATAATTAGAAGCCCTTCGACAGAGCCTGTCTTGAGCTTGTCGAAAGGCTCAGGGTGACAATACGTTATTTTGACACTTTTTAGATAGCTTTTTTTGCAAATTAAATATCTATGGTGTCTAATTACTTATCAATCCCTGTCCTTCAATCCAAGGCGCTCCTGCATTTTTCAAATCTTTTTCAAGCGAAGGAAGTGTTGAATTGACAATAGGTAGTAATTTTGCCTTTACTTTTTTGAGTTGACTTTGTACTCTGCTTAATAGCATTTTATGTTCTTCTGTAGGGCCATAGGTGTTTCCTAATGCTCTCCAGCCTAAAGAATTCCCATCACTTGCTGTCGGGTTGGATCGCTCACCAATCTCATCTTTTACAGGATTACCGTGCAGTTCTTTATCAATGTCTAATAAAGTCGTTTTCGCATCGTGTAAACGCTTATATAAATCATCTGTCGGAGACGTTGCTTTTTGTAAAGCACGTAACATCGCATCTACGGTCTGCTGACTTTTAGAGAGCTCAATATTCGTGGCAGTTAAATCCTGCTGAAATGCAAAAGCAGCTTCTCTAAAGTCATCCGTTTCTTTGTAGGGTTTTCTAGGTAATGCTCCATCAAATAAAGGCTCCACATTAAATGATTCCGGTCCTTGTAATACCGTCTGTGATCCATCTATTTGTTTTACTAAAGTGACTGTATACGTTCCAGGTGTAGCCATGACACCACTCCCTCTGAAGCCGCGACGACCTCTTGGTGCTTGTAAACGTTCTCCACTTTTGTTAGGATAGCTTAAATTCCAACTCACGCGATTAAAGCCTTTCTTGTTAGTCCCGTTTACGGTATTGACTACCTGTCCGTTGGCATCTTTAATAATCAATACGATGGAAGGACCATCTTGTCTGCTTTCTTCTTCAAGCGCATCCCAACTTGGAAATTTTACATCTCCTTTTTTCTCTTTTTCTTTTCTCAGGTCTTTTTTCGATTTGAGTTTTGAAGGCATGTAGTAGGTGAAATTAGCCCCAAAATCTGGATTTTTAGCTATCCACTCAGCATCACCTTGACTTCCCACACGACTTGATTGTCGGTACCAATGTGCTGTTTTTATAGGAAAAAGCGTTGCTTCTTTGTTATTCATGCTTGGCGCGAAATTTCGTAAAGGTGTAATGTCATCTAAGATGAAAATCCCTCTACCGAAGGAGCCTGCAACCAAATCATTTTCGCGTCGTTGAATCGTAATATCACGAATCGGAATGGTTGGCATTCCGTCTTTTAATTTTAGCCAATTGGCACCTCCATTTGAGGTGAAGTATACGCCAAACTCGGTGGCAGCAAATAGGAGATCTTTCTTTACATGATCTTGTACCAATCGCCATATTAAGAGTTTGTCAGGTAAATCGCCGTTGATTAATTTCCATGTATTTCCTTTATCAGAACTTTTAATGATGTACGGTTTATAATCTCCATATTTGTGATTGTCTAGGGCTGCATACACCACATTCGCATCAAAAAGATCGGCGCGAACATCATTGACAAAAGGCGTTGTAGGGACACCTTTAATACTATTTAGAGTGATTTTCTTCCAACTAGCTCCTCCATTTTCGGTGACTTGGATGAGACCATCATCGGTTCCTGCATAGAGAAGACCTTCTTGTTTTGGAGATTCCGCCAGTGATGTAATCGTGTTATAATTAGACATCGCAGAAACATCCCATGCATTATCCCAACTTTGTGGTTGGTCGTAATACGGAAACTGAGAACGATCTTGATTGAGGGTCAAATCTCCAGAAATTGGTTCCCAAGCATCGCCTCTGTTTTCAGATTTCCAAACCCGTTGCGAAGCAAAATAGAGTCTTTTAGGGTTGTGCGAACTCACAACAATAGGAGCATCCCAATTAAAACGTTCATACGGATCTCCTTCTCTTGCTTGGGGTTGGATAAAGACCGTTTCTCTTGTTTTACTATCAATTCTCCATAGCGCACCCTGCTGAAATTCTCCATAGGTAATGTCAGGATTTCCAGGTTCTGTAGCTGTTTGGGCGCCATCGGCACCTAGGGTTTTCCACCAATCGGCGCTTGCAATACCATCAGAGCTAATCGTCTGTGAAGGACCTCCGTGTGATCCATTGTCTTGTGTTCCTCCATATACATTGTAAAAAGGAAGCGCATCGTCTACCGCAATTTTAAAGTATTGTGTAATGGGTAAGTTCCGTACATATTTCCAGCTATCAGTGTTATCAAAGCTTTCATAGAGTCCTCCATCGGTTCCAATCAATAAATAGTTAGGGTCTGATGGTTTAAAAACCAACGCATGGCTATCACTATGCTGATTGGATCGCTTCATATTGGTGAAGGTTTTTCCATGATCGGTTGAAATCAACGCACTATTATTCATCATAAATAATGTTCCTTCATAATGCGGTGAAGCAATGAGTTCCTGATAATAGTGTGGTCCTGTACCTCCCGATACAGCATCTGATTGTTTAGTCCACGTAGCCCCTCCATTAGAAGTCATATATACCCCCCCTTTTCGTCTATCGAGTTCAATAGCGGCATACACAATATCTGAGTTAAAAGGCGACATTGCCAATCCTATTTTACCGAGGTTTGATTTCGGAATTCCATTTGTAAGGGGTGTCCACGTATCACCACCATCGGTACTTTTATGAAGTCCTGATCCAGGACCTCCTCCAAGATATCCAGCAACTGTTCTGTGTCTTTGCCAGGTAGCTGCATATAATATGTCTGGGTTATTTGGGTCTATAAGTAGATCGGTTGCGCCTACCCATACGTCATCTCCTAAGGTGCGTTTCCATGTTTTTCCTCCGTCTGTCGTTTTAAACACCCCACGGTCTCCACCTTTACTCCAAAGGGGGCCTTGAGAAGCAACCCATACAACGTCTGAATTTTCGGGATGTACAATAATTTTAGAGATATGTTCTGAATTTTCCAGTCCCATATTCTTCCATGATTTTCCGTCATTTCGACTGACATAAATCCCGTCGCCAAAGCCGACGTGACGTCCTCCTACATTTTCACCTGTTCCTACCCAAACGGTACTTGGCGTGGTAGGATCTATAGTCACACATCCTATGGAATAGACTTTTTGATTGTCAAATAAGGGTTTCCAGGTGGTCCCTGAATTGGTCGTTTTCCAAACGCCTCCTGACCCGACACCGACATACCAGACATTTTCATTGTCTGGATGAATAGCGATATCAGCGATTCTTCCAGAGGTCATGGCAGGGCCAATGTTTCTAAAGGCTAATCCGCTAAAGGGGTTTTTAGATTTTTCTTGTTTTTCTTGTGCGTGAAGTGTCATGCTAGCTGATAACAGGAATAGCATCACAAATTTAATTGCAATCTTCATTTTGGTGTGGTTTTAGTGTTTGTTTGTGCGTTTTCTTTTGGTTAAAAAAGACATACTCTTTAAAGCTACAAAAAATGTATGAGGACTTTTGGGGAGTGCTTAAAAATTAACGAAGTTTTGGGGGTATGTAAGTCGCTTCGCTTCTGGATCGCTGCGCTTCTGGATCGCTTTGCTTCTGGATGTAAGACCGCTGCGCTGTAAGACGTAGGAGGTAGGAAAAAGAGTCAGGATCGCTGCGCTTCACGAATCAGGAATCGGGACTTTTTGTTGTTTCAACAGCGTTTTTGATTTTGATTTTGGTTTCAGTTTCAATTTCGAATTCGTAGGTTTTTTTAGGGTCGTGCGTTTTTGGCATCGCTGTATCTATAGATGCCAAAGCCTTTGATTTTTAGGTACTCTTTATTGGTAATGTCTGTACTCGTATTATATTCAGCACTCCATTCTGTAAATGCATCTTCAAATTCATGATCCATTCCTGTGGTTGTAAAATAATCCCATATTTCTGGAGATGGCGACATTTGATAGACGTTAAATAGAATTACAATAATGACTTCCCTGTCAAGTTCCAAATACTATATTCCTGACCTTGTAAAGGTCTGTGCGAGCATTTTAAAATCGAAATTGAAGTCGAAATCAAAGTTGAAGTTGAAGTTGAAGTTGAAGTTGAAACTTAGTTAGCTATGGGATCTTTCCTATGGTCGAGATGACTGGGTACGCTGCTGCCTGCCGGCAAGGCAGGTTCGCGAAAGCGGAATAAAAAAACACAAAAAAGTTGAGGTATTCTTTTGAGATACACTTATTTTCGCGCCTTCTTAAAACATAAAAATTATAAAAACTACAAAATGAAAAATTTAAAATTAGTATTCCTATCGGCTTTAGTCTTTACGCTTGTTACTGTTTCATGTAAGAATGATGATGATGACAACACTACTGTTGAAGCTACAAACAGTATGACAATCAACGGGGAAGAGTTTAGTATTGAGACTGGATTTTTAACTGAGTTTGGAGAAAATAGTGATGGAAGTTTTGATTGGGATGTAACTTTAATTTCAGATGGATTTACCATCGATATCAACAACGAAACTGTTACAGGAATTGGTTCTTCTATCTATTTAGATCTCAACACCAACAGTGCTACAGGACTTGTACCTGGTACGTATACATTTTCTAACGAAAGAGCAGAATTTACGTGGGTTGACGCAGAAGGGGTTATAGATCTTAATGGAGAAACGGGTGAGGGGAACTTCTTTTTCGCTGAAAGCGGAACTGTTACCATTACAGGAACAGGTAATAACCAATTAATCGTGGTAGATCTTGTAGATGAGAATGGTAATGAAATCACCGCTTCTTACGAAGGTGCTTTACAGTTATTGTAAATCACGTTTATCTGGTCTTAGTGCAGGTATAGAAAGACCTAAAAAATAATACACACTTTAAAGTCCGTTGTAATTCTATATTACAACGGACTTTTTATTTTAGGTTTAGTTATATTTAAGGAAAATACATAACGATGAAGAAATTCCTTTTAATCTTCTTTTTTGGAACCATTTCGCTTCAAGCACAAGTAAAAGCATTGGTAGGGGGAACCCTTATTGATGGATATGGAGCCACCCCTATTAAGAATAGTGTGATTATTATCGTAAATGATAAAATTCAAACGGTAGGGACTGTAGATACGGTAAAAATTCCTGCGGATGCCGAAATTATTTCTACCGAAGGAATGTCTGTACTTCCAGGTTTATGGGATATGCATGTGCATACCATGATTAATGGACATGCAGATTATGCGTATTGGGACAAGACTTATTTACCACTATTAGAAAATACGATTATGCCTGCATCTGCAGAACAATTATTGATGGCGGGTGTTACCAGTGCTCGCGATCTAGGAGCACCTTTGGAGGAGAGTATCTCGGTACGCGATCGTATTAATAATGGAGAGATTCCTGGAGCGACTTTATATGTATCAGGGCCTTTTATACAGAAGAAGCCTTATCCTGGGACAGAAGCTTTTCGTTGGGGGGTCAATGGGGCAGAGGATGCTCGGAAAAAAGTAAAACGTCTAGCCGATGCGGGTGTAGATTGCATCAAATTGATTGATCAAGATCAAATGACTACGGCCGAACTTCAAGCGGTCGTTGATGAAGCTCATAAACATCAACTAAAGGTCGTTGCTCACGGACACCGCCCTATGGAAATTATTGCGGGTTTACAAGCAGGAGCCGATTGTTTTGAGCACACGGGACTTTCTTCGGCACCTCGCTATCCTGATGATGTGATGGACGCTATTAAAGCGCGAACCGCACAAATGAATTTAGGGCCTTTGTTTTGGTGTCCTACGGTAGAGGGCTTATATAATTATGAATATGTACGTGACAATGGCGAACATCTCGATAATGATTCTTGGCATCGCGGACTTCACGATACGATTGTAGCCGATATTAAAAATAGTTTTAAACATAAAGATAGACTTCCCTATTTTCAACTTACGCCAGCACGTAAACCTACTTTAGAAACTAAAATAAACCAACTTATAGATGCTGGTGTGGTGCTTATGATAGGAACAGATAGTGGGATTCCTATGAAATTTCATAGCCAGTCTACTTGGAACGAACTAGATGTCTGGGTAAACGAATTTGGTATCGACCCAATGTATGCCATACGCGGGGCTACGTATTGGCCGTCCTTATGGATGGGGGTTTCTGAGGAAGTAGGTACGATTACCGAAGGTAAATTTGCCGATATTATTGCAGTAAAAGGAGATGTATTACGGCATATTAGTTTGCTTCAAAATGTGGATATGGTTATTAAACATGGAAAACGTTATAAGTAGTATCACTGATAATTAAATAAGAGGTTGTAAGGTTAGTTTCATTACTACTTCTTCACCTGAAGTTTTTTTGAGACGTACGACGATGGTCGTACCTTCTTGTTTTAAAACCTCCCTATAGGCTTTTAGAGTTGATTCTGATACACCATTTATAGAAAGCAGTTCATCTCCTTGAGCAATGCCTTTTTGAGCTGCTTCTGTATCTTTAATCACGTCGCCAATTACTATTTTTTGATCTACTTTTTTAAGGGTGAATCCCACAAGAGGGACGTCAAAGGCTTCTAGATAATGATGGTTCGGTTTTAGATACAAGAGATCTTCTTTGTAATCTAAAATCATATCAAAACGATTGATAATATCAGCACCTAAAATGCCTGCAAAGCCTTCTTGAGCACTAACGCCATATTCGGTTTGTGCAATACTCACAGGAAGATTGCTAAAATCATTTCCTAATAGCGAAACTCCTTGTAGCATTCCTTTTGTAGAGGTGGAGGTGGCTGTCAATCCTCTAGAGGTGATCTCTATGGTTTTATCAAATTTTGTAGTCAGCTGATGTTTATTTGCATAGGGTGTATTAAAGAGAATGCTCAAATTAGCACCACTGTCAAAGAGGAAATCGCCCGATAAACGCGTACCATCCTTAAAAATACAATCCATCGTAACCATGGGAATGGGACCGCTTAGGTCTACTTTATGAGGTGTATATCCATTGGTATTAGCAATATCTTTTACATTTTTGTAAAGATGTAGTTGCTTTTCAGCGAAATCAAACTGAGTCACAAAACGGTTAATGACATCTGCTCCGATAATACCATCTATAGATGTGCCTGAGCGATTGCTTAGTTCTTGTAAATCTACAAGGACAAGATGTAAGTTGTCAAAATTTAGATCGCCGATCTCTAATGTTCTATTGACGGCGATTTCATATTCTTGCGAGCCCGAAGCACCCGATGCATATTGTTTGGTATCTGCTGTAATTCCTAAACGAGTAGCTACTGCTTTATCCATTACGGCTGTTGAAGCGCCTGTGTCAAATACAAATTGAAGAGGTGTTTCCTCTCCAGGGACTTTAACAGGAATATACACAAGCCCTTCTTTCTCAAAAGGAATACTCGCTACTTGACTCGCAGCTATGGAGGTAATGGTGACAAACAGTAAAAAAAGAAGATGTCTCATTATTTTTTTTGATAAAAATAAACAACCCTTTACTAAAAAAGGGTTAATGACTGTTAACGTATCCTATTTTAAAGCTTCATGAGAAATGTCAAAAGTCCTACGAGTAGTATATTTATCAGGTATAATATGCGTTTTCAGCGATTTTTACTTAAATTACAGGTTCTTAGAACCCATCAAATTAATGAGCTGTAAGTATTTATTTTATGCTTTTATTTTAAATGTTCACTTTTTTACTGTTGCTCAAGAAACGGATACTGTCATAGAAGATTCTATGTATACGGAAGTTGAAAGAGCCTATGGCTTATTTGACCAATTTGATTATGGAGAGGCCATAAAAATTTCTGATAAGGTTATTGACTATGCGACAAAAACAAACAATAACCACTTAAAGGCAAAGGCGTATAATGTTTTAGGGAATACGTACTATAACACAGGTAATGATTCTCTTTGTTTTGATTATTTGTTTAAATCAAGAGATTATTTTCTTAAATCTAAAGACATTGGAAACGCTATTAAGGTCACAAGTGATATTGGTGTTACCTATAGGGAGTTTGATAGTATAGCGACCTCTAATGTCTACTTTAAAGAGGCTATTGAGCTTGGGAGATCTTCTCAGAATAAAGACGAGATCATATACCCGCTGTATAACTATGGAAGATATTTATATGCGTATGAACAGGATTATACCAATGCACTTATTTATTTTCAAGAGGCTTATGAGTTATCCCAATCATCATCACTTGTCAAAGGAAGATCTATCGTTGGGTATTTGTATATGAAAATGAGTGATTGCTATTATGAGCTAGGAGACGAAACCAATTATAAGTATTATTACGACCAAAGCATTGCATACGCTCAGGAATATAGCTTTTATGGTATTTTAGCGACTCTTTATAGGTCAAAATCAGAGCGTTATTATGCTGATAATAAGCCAGAAGAAGCGTTTCTTGCTCTGAGAGAATACACACAAGTAGCTGATACAATTTATACCTTTAGAGAACTAGAAATCGCTAAAGAAGTAGAAGCAAATATCCGAATTAAGGATACTAAAGAAAAACTTATACAAGCGACGGTAGAAAAAGAAAAACAAGCAATTGCTTACAGGAAATCTCAGGTATCTAATGTTATTTTTATTATGCTAAGTATCGTTCTTTTACTGGGCGTATACGCTATATTCAAAAAAAATAAACAACTTAAGATTGCCAAAGAAAAAGCAGAAGCTTTATCTAATGTAAAAAGTAAATTTTACTCAGAGATTAGCCACGAGTTACGCACTCCGCTATACGCCGTTATTGAACTTTCTAGATTACTATTAAAAGAGAATGTAAATAGTAGTCATAAAGAATATTTAGAGTCGCTTAATTTTTCAGGAAATCACTTATTATCTCTCATTAATAACGTACTTCAATTAAATAAAGTAGAATCAGGAAAGATGACATTAGAATTCTTAGAGTTTAGACCTAAGATTTTAATTCTGAATATTGTGGAGAGTTTGGAATATGCCATAAGGCACAGTAATAATAGAGTCCAACTAGCCTATGATGTAAATATACCAGAAGTACTTGTAGGGGATTCTTTAAAGCTCTCACAAGTACTTATCAATCTCATCTCTAATGCGATTAAGTTTACTAATGATGGTATGATTAGAATTACTACAAAGTTGCTAGATGAACAAGAAGATGAGGTAACGGTTTATTTTGCTGTAAAAGATAATGGTATTGGGATTTCTAAAGAGAATCAAACTAAGATTTTTGAAGAGTTTTATCAGGAGCATGATCCGTCAGAAAAGTCTTTTAAAGGCAGTGGGTTAGGGCTTTCTATCGTTAAAATGACATTAGATGCTATGGGAAGCTCTATTGATATTGAGAGTGCCAAAGGCGAAGGAGCTACTTTTAGTTTTGTTTTAAAACTATCGACTTCTAACAAGCCCATAATCAACGAAGAAGATTTGATAGACTTATCGCAAGACTTACGTCATAAGAAAATATTGGTGGTCGATGATAATAAGATCAATTTGCTAGTCACTAAGAAAATTTTAGATCAATATTATATTCAAGCTGAAGTAGTAGATTCTGGTAGTAAGGCCATTGCACGTTTAAAAGAGACTCGATTTGATTGTATCCTTATGGATATTCATATGCCAGAATTGGACGGATATGAAACCACAGAAAAAATCAGAGAGCGTGGAGATCAAACACCTATTATAGCTTTAACAGCTACCTCTACCGAAGAGGTAGAGCGAAAAATAAGTGGACGGCAGATGAATGGGTATATCTTAAAACCTTTTATCACCGCAGATTTCATCCAGAAAATCCATGATGCGGTGATGCAAAAACAAGAAGAATTTTAATCAGGTTTACACGTTATTCGATCATTGAGGTGTACATATTCCAAGGCTCGTCTAAAGAGAGCTTGCTTTCATTATTTTTTTGGGCGTGCATTAAACATACCGACATGCAAGAACGTACCTATCTTACGCGCTCTATTTTTTAAGGTAGCTGCTTTCTCTCCTACATATAAATCATCGATGGTTTGTATCCAGTGATTTAACCAAATACCAAAATGTTGTTCATTAATAGTATACCCTTCGATGGCATCTACTTCTTGGTGTTTTTGTAAAGGATTCCCTTTAAATTTTTTAGAGAAAAAGAGCTGTGCTTCCCAAAAATCAGTGAGGTGTACCAAATGTGCTTCCCAATCATGAATATGACGATTAAAAATAGGAGCTAGGTACACATCCTTGCGTATACGGGTGTAAAAGGAAGTGACAAGAAGCGCGATATCTGCTCTATTGGTAATCTCTTTTTTCATAAGAATTGCAAGGTAGCCACAATCCTCTGAATATCGTTTAATAATTCAAACATACCTTTGGATGTATTGCTGTGTCCGCTTTCGCGAAAGCGTATAAACAATCCCTCTCTTTTGCATTAATTACTAAGATTGATCAATGGCCAGATCGTATCTTTAGATTGGATGATGTTTTTAAACCTTTGATTAGAAGGTATTGGATTCCCTTTTAAATCCCAAAATGACCATTTTGATATAGCTGCAGAATCTGTGTAATAGGAGTATGGGCACCCTCCATAATCAGTGACATGAATTAATGTATTATAGTATGGGCCTTCAGCGATCTTAATTGATTCATTTGCTATATATTTCCATACACCTGACCTATATGAATAGGGGATTTCTTCATAAACAATCCCACAAAAACCATAAGCGTCGTGTATTGATATACCATAAGCTTTTAAGGAAGCTAACGAATTTTTATTTATGCTAGATTCTTCATTTTGACAATTGGAAAACAATAGAAGTAAGCACAAAAAAAATAAAAACCTTATAGTATTCATAAAGTATAGGCTAAACGTTGTTTTTTATACAAATAGCGCTTCTTATTTGATTAGAGTATGCAACACTCCAATATCCCCTTTTTTATTGATGGTAGTTGCTTTTACTTTTAACGGCATGTTCTCTGAAGAAATGGGTAGTTTAATGATTGCTTCTCCATTTTCATCAGTTTCTACCGAAGGATTCCAATATACTACAGGATCATTTTTTTGTTCTCTTTTAGAAAGACTTTTTTGATATTCTTCAAAAGAAATAGCAGGTTCATATCCTTGAAAATCTAACTGTGCTTTCTTTCTTGAGATGTTCTCGCCAGATGCAAATCTTGTGTAGACAACAATGACTCCTCCAGCACCTCTAGCTCCGTACATTGCGGCATCTGTGCCCACTAATAATTCAATTCTTTCTACATCAGAACTACTTACCATATCAACTAACGGACGTAGTCTTGATGTACTTGGGCCTGATAAGACACCTCCAATTCTCCTATTATTATCTTGATATAAGGGAATACCATCTATCACGTAGAGTACAGGACCTCCAGAAGAAGAAGTAATTGTTATAAATTGTGCTTCGTTTAAATCACCCACTCCAGAAACTTGAACACCTGGTAGTTCAGAGAGCATTTGTGCAATGCTTCTTGGTCGCTCAGGATCTTGGTATTTAATGCGGCTATTAGGAGGTTTTACACCATAGAGAGAAGGTTTTTCTTCTTTTTTTGTTTTTCTTCCGCTTAGCGCAACTTCTTCTAGTAGTTCAGATCCTTCAGTATCAAAAGGCTTTTGAGTACGCGTATTTATTTTGGCTTCAGATTCTATAATCGTTTTTTTAGCTTTTTCAACTGTTTTTATAGAATTCTGCATAAACTCTTGAATGGGTTCTAAGGTAACAAGTCTAGACTTTGTATCCTCTCCTTGGGTTCTAAAAACAATGTTGGTTTCTCCGTTAATCTGAAGGTTTTTTAATCGTAAAATTCCATCTTTATCCGTGGTTGCTTCTTCTATCCGGACTTCGTCTTGATTGGTAAACATCACTTGAATGATTGTGTTTTCCAATAGACTATTGTTAAGATCGTATGCATAGCCTGTAATTTCCAGCCCTTTTTGTATGGGAAATATCACTTTCTCTTGATCTTTTATCGTTTTTTCAGTGCTATACGTGTTATTTTTTGATGAAGTAAGCACATACATGTCCTGTAAAAAGCGACGGTTTCTATCATTAATTGTTGGATCTGACTGCGATTCAAGAGTGTTGAGAAGATCTGTGTTTTCAAATGCCATTGGAGTGCTTTCTTCTTGAATCACACTTAACGCTACTTGTGTTTTAACAGGTTTATTGTTTTGGTCTGTGACTTTTATTTTATACACCATTTCCTCACTCGTTGAGGTAATTTGATTCCAAGTGATTTGTAATGGGGAGCCATCTATCCATATAGGCCTATTCACTAGTTGCGCTCCTTCCTGATCTATCAGTTGTAATTCCAACATTCCCTTGGGTATTTTTTCTTTATCTAGTTTTATGATAGCACTATTGTTGCTAAAAGATACATTCTTTTCAAAGTAGGGGATCCCTCGTAATGTTCCGATAAGTTTGAGCGGTGTTTTTACACTTTTTTCAGAGCGTATCACTTGTATATTTGCTACTGAGGGCTCTATATTATTGATTTGGATAAGATACCCTTCATCTTGACTTTCTGGGAAAGGGTATGAGGTGTTGTCTTCCAGCTTTAAGAAATAACGAATGTTTTCTTCTGGTTCTACAAAGGCAATACCTACACCAGGTGCATAGGCTTTTACTTTGGTAATAGCCTTCCCTTGCGCATCTGTGATGGTGCCAATAAACCCATCCTTACTTACAAGTTGTGATGGTATCTGAAAAGCTATTTTATTTTTATATTGCTGTAAAAAAGCACCTCCTTCTGGGGTAATGGTTACCCGATTTTCAGTAGCTGTTTGGGTATCTGTAGAGGGGCCTATCTGAATTTGTTTTTGGGTGAATGCAATGTCACTAAAGTTTTTCATCCATTGTGTGTAAGCCTTTACGGTGTATGCCCCTTTTTTGGTTCTTTTGGGAAGTTTTATATTTCCAGTCACCATTCCATTATCGATTTTATGGAATTGTTTTTTTATGATAGCTCCTTCATTATCCTGAAGTTCGATATGTAATACAGTACTATTACTGTACCTGTTTTGTAAAGGGCCCGTTAAGAGATAGGCTTTGAAAAATAACTGATCATTGCTGATTTGTTCATTGGCTAGTTGCAATACAATATGCTCCCGCATGGCGGTCAAAGAGTCTATTTGAGGAACTTGCAGATAGTGTGGAATTTCTGGAAGGTAGGGTCCTTTTTGGGTTGTATTTTGAGAAAAACTCTGAAAAGAAAGCGAGAGACAAATACAGATAATAATACAGTGTAAACGATTGGTTTTCATCATAGCAGTGAAGAATTAAGAATTTATAAATCCTTTTAAATCTATCATAAAGATACGCTCGGAATTTATTTTTATTCTTCTTATTTAGAATGATTTAACATAATCTTCCGCTTTTTTGAGCTCTTTAAAACCCATGGGGTAGAGGTGTATATACAATAGTGAATAGTAGACATTGTCTTTTAGGATTTGTCTTGTCTGGGTTCGCTTTCGCGAAAGCGTATAAAGAAACATCGTGTTTTAGACAGTGATACTGTAATGCTCATTACCAAATATCTGTAATGTATAAAACCATGCCTGTTTTTTCTTCGATGCGAAGTAGTGCATCTCTGACGGCTATAGATCGTATATGAATTTGCGCTCTCAATACATCGGTTTTAGATCGGTTTTCTGGAGACGGGGTGTTTAAAATCCCATAAGTAGCTTTTGAAGGGTCATTGATACAGGTGCGATACCAATCATCAATACTAGCAAATTGATAGGGGGAGAGTTGCCCGTTTTTTATAGCTTCTTTAAACTGAGGAATTAGGCTAGGATAAAGGGTGTCTTTTTTGTTGTAGGCCGTCGATATGGAATTATGATGACTCAATATGGTGGCCATCCAATCGCCCGTGCCTATCAATCGCTCTCCTGGATATCCGTACCTAGAAAGAATTTCAGAGAGCTGTGCTATTTGTTGCTCGCTGTGAGGCGCAAACTTTTTTTCAGCATACCTGTCTTGGGCTTTGGAACTGAATCTAAACAGCGCTTTTATCGCTTTCCATTGATCTTTAGAATACATTTTCTTGACCTGTTGTCGCACGGAAGTTTCTAGCGAATTTTCATAGCGTATTCTAAGCGATGGATACTGCTTTTTTATAGCCTTCCAATCTTCTTTAGTGAGGTACTGTTTTAGGAGGGTATTTTTCTTTATAGATTTTAATGTCCATCCTGCTTGTATAGCTGCTTTGAGATAGGCGAGTGTTTTTGTTTTATCCTCTGTATAGGCAGCGAGTTGTGTCGCTATTTGATACTCTCTTAAAAATACAAAGTCATAGATGGTACATAATTGATCATATACTAAGAGTGCCTCTGTATAGTTTTCAGAGGCAATATATTGCTCGGCTTGTAAGACTTTTAGATGGTATGCTTTATACTCTTTTTGAGGTGTAGCGCTCAGGGTTTCCAATGAAAAAAAGGAAAGGATATAAAAGAAGTATAGCACTTTCATGACGTATCTGTTTTGAATATGATATGACTAAAGTACTTTTTTAAGAATACTTAAAAATCAATGTTTTGTTAAAAATGTATTCGCTACAAGACACTGATTTTACGTAGCATGACTATTCCATGCGTAAAATGGATAAACAAATGGCAATACCTTGTCTCATATTTCCTATTCTGATATTTTCATTAGGACTGTGCTGGTTGTTGTCCATATTGACCGTAGGAACAATCACTGTGGGTACGTCTAAGGCATTAATAAGGGGTACAATAGGGACTGTGCCTCCCATTAATCGTATCATAATAGGGTCTTCATTAAAATCTTCTATAAGTTGGTTTCTTACTTTTTTTCCAAAATCAGAATCTGGGCTGGTTCTAAAAGCATTGACGCTGTGAAGTCCTGTAAACTTTACAATTTTAGGGTATTTTTGTCGTTCGACATCCGTTGGGTCTCTATCAATCACATAATAGCCTTGTTGTTTAATGTGCTTTTTGATTTTTTCTAATTGAGCCCATCCTTCTGTCTCTGGAACAAGTCGCACGTCTATATTGGCGGTTGCATATTCTGGAATCACTGTTTTTAGACCTTTACCTTTCCAGGAGGTCCCTATCTGCCTTACATTTAGAGAAGGATATTGTAGTGATTCTTGGTAGTTTCTCCCTACCTTTTCAGACGCGTAAATACCTAATTCTTTATTCAATTCATTGGCATCATACGGAACAGATTCTAAAATTTCAAAAACCGAAGGATCTATCTCAATGCCTTTGTAATAATCTTTAATCAACACCTTACCACCTTCATCTTTCATACTCGATACTAAGTTTGCTAGGCTAAAAACAGGATTTGGCGCATAATTTCCGTAGTGACCACTATGTTGTGGTACTTTGGCACCATAGGTAGTAATTTCGCAGGTAGCAATTCCTCTACATCCAAAAGAAATTGTCGGTTTATTTGAATTATGCGTTGGTCCATCCATGACAATAAAGTAATCGGATGCATATCGTTCTTTATACATATCTAACGTAGATAATAGTGCCGTAGATTCATACTCTTCTTCTGGGTCAAAGATGACTTTGATATTAAATTTTGGTGTGTTGTTTTTCTCTTTAAGAATGTTAAGCGCAGACAAAAGCATGATGATAGGCGCTTTATCATCGGCGGCAGAGCGAGCAAAAATGCGCCACTCGTCATTAATCTCTCCGTTTAATCGATTCCAATCTATTTTTTGCCATTTGCCGTCTTCGGTCTTTTCTTTTAAGACAGGGGTAAAAGGATGGTCTTGATCCCACGCATCTGGGTTAACAGGTTGCCCGTCTATATGAAAATAGAACAGCACCGTTTTATAACTAGGGTCATATTCTTTTTCTGCGATTAAAATGGGAAGTGTTGATGTCTCCAGAAATGTCGTTTTGAAATCTAGGGCATCATATTTCTTAGCAGCCCATTGTATATTTTTTAGCATCACTTCCTTGTTTTCTGGAAGATTAGGAATGCTTAGAAATTCTTTGTGAAGTAGTAAGGTGCTTTTTAACCCATCATTGATAATGGTAGTATCGTTGGTTTGACCCTGCATGAAGAACGGAATCAAAAGCAGACATAAGAGATGTGTTAGTTTCATAATAGAGGGTGTCTTTTTTTTAATGTTTATTCGTTATTTACTTCCAATCATTAATTTCGCAATTTTATGGGCATTATCAATTTCTAGTTCTTCTAACGCTCTTGTGATTCTGTTTTTAAAGTCATTTAAACATTTTCGACTAGATTTAATCTCAGATATAAGTCCTTGTTCTGAAAATTTATATTTTTCTGATATATTTTTGAAATCTTTTAAATTGTAATCTGTGTAATCAGATAGTATAATATTATGATCAGTTCGTTTGTAAAAAAGCCACGGATGTCCAATCCATAATTGAGTCCATTGATCTAACTTAGATGTTTCAATGCTTTCCCAATTTTGAATATCAGATACATCCCCACAACAGGATGGTTCAATTATGACCTTGTCATGTTCTATAATTACAATTCCGCCGATGAGCTGTCCTACATATTCTTCAACATCAGATACGTCAATATCTTTTAATTCTTTTTGAAGGATAATTTTTAATTCAGAATCTCCAATCTTATTTATGTCTACTAAATATGAGCCAAGTTCTATGGGTTCTAGATTTTGCAAATTACTATCAGAAATACATCTATACCAGTAATCACTCCAAGCTTTAGGGTCTTTTATTTTTGTAGTTTTTGGATATGCATATTCGTTGTCTGTATAATCCAAAGGTTCAATTTCTATTGTATTGACTATTTTCATTAATTATTCTGAGGTTTGTTTTAAATATTTTACAATAACTTGATAGTAATATTTTAGAAATTAAACCTCCTAAATGTACAGATTATTTATGGGAATGTGGTGTGCTATTGTATAGCTACGAACCAAGCTGTTTGAATGTGGGTATGTTATTTCGCTTTAAGTCAAAAAAAATAAAAAAACCATACATCTCAGGTCGTCAGTTATTTGTTAGCAACTAACTACAAAAAGTTGTGATGATAGCATTAATCTGTTCTATTTTTTAGTTCTTTTAGAATCTTACTTTGAGCTTCTGTTTGTTGGGGGATATTATAGGAATTCCAAAAATCAGGATGATCTGTTTCTGATTGATTTTCTATACTAGCACTGATATCCATATTTCTCTTAAACGGATAACTTGCGACATTATCAGTAATTATTTTATTTATGAATAGCTCTTTTTTAGGATATTTAGTGAAAAGTACTTTCTTAGACGTTAGTCCATCATATATGATCCAAGCATCTTCTTCTTTTTGATATTTTAAATACATTTTCCCTTTGTATTCTTGATACTCAAAAATAACATGATAGGATGCTTGTTGTGCTCCATTAGTAAACCTATCTCGCCAATATCTATTATTTTTTGGTTGTCTTGTGAGCTCTATTTTGATAAAGGCAAATGTTTCTGTATCAATATATAATGTAGCGTTTTGGAAAGGTTTGTCAGTTCCTTCTATTTGATAGACCATCCCATTTTGATAGGGTACGATATCCTCTATTTCATACTTCCAAGAACTTTTTCCTTTTATGGGGCCGTAGTCAAATCTTATAAATTCATCTTCTACTAAATCTATAATTGAATTTTTACGTTCTGAATTTTCATTCCAAGGATGTTGTGGTGCTAAATAATTTGTTCGTACCGCAAGTAATTCCACCTCAGGTTCTTTTCTGGTTGTAATCCCTTTGTATAAAAATTTTGTAGCACATTCTAAATAAGCGACATACGCTTCATCCTCTTTTTGTAAATCTCTTACAAATCCTTCAAGAATATAGGGTTCTGAAGGGTAATTATTTTTAATTTCTTGATATGCTTTTTTGATGATTTGCTTCGCAGTTAATTCTTTTTCTTTGGTAGATGTAATCACTACTTCGTCTAGACTTGTGGTGGTCGAATTTAAATATATGTTTTGATTAGCTATAAAATCATTGGCATTTTTTTCAAGAGATTCATATCCAATGATTGATATGACAATAGTGTTTACTTCACGATGGGACGGAATGTGAAACCTAAAATAGCCTTCGTTATTTGACGTAGTTCCTATTCCTTGTCCCTTTAAATATATGGATGCAAATACAATAGGTTCATTTGTTTCTTTGTCTAAAACGTATCCCGAAATAGTTTTATAATCATTTTGAGCGAGTGATGCTATTGATGATAGTAGGATACTAACAGAAAGAAAAAAGAGAAAAAATTTATTCATGTTTTTATGACGAATAGGGTACAGTTTTGTTACTATATTGTCGCTTTTTTTTAATGATCATATAATTCTGTTAATGGTCTCTGTTTTTGTAAAAGTACTGATTTTGAGCAAGTATATTATTTCGCTTTAAGCGAAAAAAATAAAGAAAGTGATAAACTATACACGCTTATACCAGTTATTAATTGAATTTACTGGAAAAGAAAAGGATGATTTTTTTCTTTATATGAGAAAGAAAACTAAAGCATAGCCTAAGCTACGGTTTCTTTTTTCTTGTGAAATAGAAAGGAAAAAAGGGTGTTTTATTACAGTAAATTCAATTGGTAAATGGTATTATATTTCTTGCAGTGCATATAGGGATACCAAAAGGAAACCCCTGAATCTACTATGAATTCAAGGGTTTATTTTAATCTGTTGTACCTACACTATGATTTTACAGGCACAACTACATTACTTGTGGTATGTGGGAATGTAATTACTTTAGTTCCCGTAGCGGTCGATGATGATAAGGTCATAGACATGCCTATGTTTTGGTAATACATTAAAGCCATTTCAGGAGTCCCGGGGTTTAATAACCAGATTTCCATATCATACGAATTTACCAGCGCATGCTTTGTCTCAAATGTAATATTTGTGATTCTAGGTGCAGGTGCAGATACTTTAAAATGAATGTAATTTTTTGGTGGATTAGCTTTCAAATAATGAACTAACTTAATATTTGTATTGATGTTTGCATTTGTTTCAACACCATCTTTAATGACTGATGCACCATACTTGCTAGCACCATAGGGTGCACCCTCAAAATTAGGGATCGCATTTAATTGTGGAATAGATGGGACGCCAGCGATTGTAGAAAGTTTTGGGGTACCTGGATTGTCTGGTGAGACAATAGGAGGTGGGTTTACGGGGAATTCGGCTGGAGGTGTCACTTTTCCAGTAGCTAAAATGGAATTCCCGTGCGGTACAGACATTTGTTTTACAATAGTCACATTGGGATCTTGTACGGGCAAGGAAGTGACACCATCAGGAAGTGGCACTGGTGCTGATCCATCTGGAGGAAATGCTCCAGAGAATTGACGATCTACATCTAAAAATAACCAAGAACCGTTTTCAGCATGAACCAATGTATATTCTGCACTTGGTGGCACGGGAAACATCCCTCCAGATGAAGGAGAGAAATAGACTCTTTGCTCATAAAAAAGTGTGTTTGCGACTTGAGTAAAACCGCTTCCACGATTTGGCGCTGTTCCAGGAATTTCAGCAAAACTAATTTCTTCTAAATAAGGGAAGTTTTTAAGAATAAATCCGTCGTGAACATCGTCTTGTGGTAATGGCATGGTATTCCAGCTGAATTCACCGTCGGGTACGCTATTCCAGGTACCTACTAAATGAATTAATTGACCCAACCCATTTTTGATGGGTTGTCCAACAGCGGGTATTTCGGGAGTAGTAACAAGAGGGTCGGTGGTTTTAGGAATTGGATTTGACATAATAAGGTGTTTTGGTTGTTATTTTTTTAAACTAAAAAGCTAAAAAGCTCTATTGTGTGAGCCGTTAGTATATATGATGTTTTATGATGCGCAGTTAGGATTTGGATTTGGGCATCCATGAAATTCTTCATTTATTTTTTGCAAACCAAATTCGGCTAAGACTAAATCGGTAGATCGTAATGATCCATTTACCCAACCTTGCATGTCAGACCAAGCTTCATTACAGGTGTAAATAGCTTCGTCATGAACAGGTTTGATCATTCTTTTGGTGACCTCTCTATCATTTGTGTTTAATCCCCATTGATGGTATGCATACCCAAAATTATCTTCCCCATCCCAGTTACGATAGCTTGTCATTACTGGTTGTGGTACCACATGTGTCTTGAATAATTGCTTAAATTGTTTAATAGCCTCATCTACCACAGCTTGTGAAGCAGCAAATAGTACTTGAGGATCTTTACTGTGTTCTTTTTGAAGTTTAGAAGTAAACAAGGGCCCTACATTTTGTAATCCTTGCCAATAGTTGGTATTATTATAATCGCAGTAGATGGTCAATGCCGCAGGATTATCATTTGATGGACCATCAACAGGATAGAAAGGATACACTGCATTGATGGGTAGATCAGTAAAAGATGGGCCAAAATCTATTGCTGGTTGTCCTGTATCTCCATCTCGCCACCATGGTTTTTCAAAATATAAGTTGATTTTTAATAAGCGCATATTTACAATAGAATGCACATCTTCCCAAATCTGCTTTGCATTTTTTGCTTCTCTAAAAACAGGGGAATCAACAAATAATCGCTGCATCGCGTTACTCGCAATGGCTAGGATCACTTTGTCCCCTTTGATCTTTTCATTTTTACCTTCATACGGGAAGTTTTTATCATTAGATTTCGTTTTACTAATTTCTAATTGATACTCATCATCTTTGGTTTTTGAAATACTATTCACGTTTATATTAAGATGTATTTCGCCTCCCATTTTTTTGACCTCGTCTCTTAGGGTATCTGTAAGGGTACTAAATCCATATTTGAAGGTGTGGTAATGTGGATTTTTTGGAAAATCTTCTAGGATTTGCCATGCTTCTCCCGCACTTACTGTAGATAAAAAAGGTGCTTGAAACCCTACCGTATCCACCATCATTTTAAGACACTCTTCCGAGTAGCCCATGTCAGAAAATAATCCTCCCATTTGCCATTGGTTGAGGGGGATGCCATTCCAAGTAAAGTCTAAGCGGAATTCTTGCCAAAACTCTGGCGTTGGATTTTCTGGAGCTGTGTCAACACCATTGGCTTTTAAAATTCGGTTGTATATAACGGCTAGAATAGTGCCAGGGCTTTGGTTTTGCTCAGCGGGTGCTAAGTCATATAATTCTCCCCAAATCGCATTGTTATTTGCGGCTGCTTCATCTGCAGTAAAGCTTTTTCCTCGTACAAAAAAACGATTGGTAGTCATGGGAAAATCTACGATTTCGTCACACAGTTGTAACCCATAAAATAAGGACATAAGTTCGGTCATTTCATAGGTAAAACGCATCCCACCTTCCTCATCTCTTACATCTACTATTTTTCCGTCCTGACTCTTTATATTGATAAGGTCGGTATCTAGTCTACCGCCTGTTCTGTCTAATCTTTCTAGGATTGTAATTTTACGTTTTGGATCTTGTCTAAGAAGACGCCAAGCGGCATATAAACCTGAGACACCTGCCCCAACAATAATAATATCTGATTTTTTTGCAATGTTTTTCATAAAGGGATTCTTTGGTTAGTTTGAGTATTTATTTCATACTACTTTTTGACATTTATGCCGATAGTATTCAATAAAAGAATTGCAAAGTACTGTTTGTTATTGAGTTTTTTTTAGGTAGATATACTTGATTCTTAAATCAATGGGTTTTCATATCCCACAGAGGCATTTAATTATTTTAAAACGAGATAGCGTACTGCTTTACTTTATTTTCACCTGTTTCTTCCTTAAAAACGTTTATATGTGAAGAGACCGCTTTCGCGAAAGCGTATAAAAGAAATATCTTGGTGGAGTACTTATACCAATTTAATCATAAAATGTTGCGATGTCAGTTTGTTCTTTTTCATTCTAAATTCCTTACTCATATATTCCGTAGCTAAGGCTATGCAATACAATTGTAGCGTCTTAAGAATAAAAATAACTACGCCTTGAACACGGTATTATAAAATTAAATTGGTATTATTTGTAATACCTGAAGAAGCTTATTTTAATTCACCCAATCAAAGGCGCTTATGGTGATACCTTCAAAACAGTCATCAGCACAATTGTTTGGAAAGAAGCCACACAAGGTCATGAGACCGTTGGTAGCGGTTTGGAAATAGAGGGTGTTTTCAGTTTCATCGACTATTAAATAATCCGCAGCACAGGTAGTATATAATTGGTCAATCGTCAATGGAGTGGCACCTTTTGGATGAGTTCCAAGCTGAGAACCTGTTTCAGTAAAGGAATCAATGATGTCCCTTTCACCAGTCATTTGGTCGGTACTGAATTCTTGGTAAATTCGGCTAGTCACCACGTTATTGGAGATTGTAAGTTCTGTGATACTCCCAAAGCCCGTAAAGGAGACCACTGTCGTTTGATAGGTATATGAAGTCCCATTGTTAGTTTTTAATGCATTCCATGCATCGATACTCTCTGTGTATGAGAGCCCATCTTGACTCTCTAAAGTGGTTAATGCAGACAATTGATTTTCGGGAGTGTCATCATTGCTTTCACAAGAAAAAATGAGGACGAATGCGACTATGTATAGTAGTTTTTTCATTCTTATTTATTTAAGGTGCTCATTTTTAGTGTACAAATATACCATTAAAATGCTGGGTGTTGTTCAACTACCTGTATTCTTTTGTTAAAAGAACGCTATTGAGATTGCAAAATATAAAAACGGAATTAAACCCATAAAAATCCAAATCAAGTTTTTTTTCCATTCTTTTTTATGATCACTTATGACCATAAAGGGATGCAGAAAGGAACATCCCACCATAATCGTTATAAGTACAAATGAAATGAAACTCCCATATACATATATCCAATTGTAATTTGAAATACGGAAGACTTGTATATACTTGGCAGTTAACATTCCCACTAAACAAAGAGTGAAAATTACAATAGCAGTATATTTTGGATGATATGGATATAGGCTAAACTTCATTAGAAAGATGTATTTACTTACATAAAATAGCGCACTTACTCATACAAGCTAAGCATCTGTATCGCATATCGTCTCCCGAGTTCTCGGTAGCCTGCCGCATCAAAATGAGCATTATCTTGTGCTGTACAACCCGTTGATGAAATCACATAAGCATTTGGGAGAACATCGGGAAGGGTATTAATAATAGGGTTCATGCGATCACAGCAACTATCAGGAATTGAGACCAACTCTCCCGCCAGTAGTGGAATTGAATTAGCAGGTAGTGAAAGGTCAGTTAAGATATCGTCATACACCTTTTTGACGTATGAAGGCCATTGCGTATCTCCGGTATTGGTTTCTCCTTGGTGCAACAGAATCCCTTTAATGACTCCATCCTGTTGTGCACGCTTGGCAAGCTGTAGGAGGTGAGCATAGGGATTTCCGCCGTAGGCTTTTACTTTATTTGTAAACCAATCTTCTGTATAGGTCGAATCGTGCGCAGTATAAATATCTTTATCAAATAATCGGATGTCACAACCACCTACTGCCACATTAATAACGCCTACTTTGATACTGTCAGGAAGTTTTTTGACAAGTGTTCTCCCAAAATAATCAGCGGGGGAAAGGCCCGACTCACATTGAGATAAAGGAGGTATAGCAGGATGCCAAGTTTGTTTTGTTCGTTCTAAACGTGGACAATCCAATGATTGCAATACTTGAAAACGAGGATCTACCGTACGATCTTGTTCTTCGATGACGCCTTGACCTTCCATGTTGGATTGCCCAAAACAGAGATAGATATGAAAATTAGGGTCTTGTGCAAATCCATTGATAGTAGATAGCATGAAGCCTATGATTATTATGTTTCTTACGATAAGTGTCTTTTTATTCATGACTTAGTTTGTAGTATCTGTGTTCGTCATATACGCGTCCATTCTTACAGATAGCTTTTTTAGATATTCCTTCTTTCTTATATCCATTTTTTTCGAGCACGATCATAGAAGCCGTATTATATTCAAATACACCTGCATGAATTCTAACTAACCCAAGTTGGTCAAAACCATAAGTGGTGATTAATTTGATAGCTTCTGTAGCAATGCCTTTGCCCCAATAAGGTTCACCAATCCAATACCCAATTTCAGCCGATTTTCGATACACATCTGTTTGGATATGTAAACTAATAACGCCACATAGTTCTCTATGATATTCAATACCAAAGTTTTGTTTGGGATGTTCATTTTTGGTGAGGTTGATGAAATCTTCTGCGTCTTTTTCATCATAAGGGTAGGGGATATAGTCTCTCAAATTATCCCATATCTTTTTATTATTAGCGAGTGTTGCTAATTGCGAAGCATCGGTTATTTTGAGCGGTCTTATGTTGATTTTTAGGGTATTCAATGTTTTTTTTAATAAAGTATTCTATCAATCTCGCTCTAAAAACACCAAAAAGTGCATAAAACTGATGGCTTTTGGTAGCTTAAAGGCATACATCATTCTATTTCTCGCTGCAAAATTCAAATGTTTCTGGGGCGCTTTTCGCGAAAGCGTATACAGAATAATTAGAATCCCTGCACTAATCATCTTCATATTGAGAAGCATCAATCGTTAGTTCTTCTCCAGTTTCTTTATACAGTGCAACACTTTTTAATTCTCCATTTCTTGAATATTTTCCCTTTGCGAAGGTGTTTCCATTTTTATAAAACAGTTCAAAAGTGCCATATACATTGTCGTTATCTTCATCGTAACTATAATAGCCTAACTTTTCTCCAGTCTTATACGTCATATTGACGGTTCCCAAAATATCTTGATCTTTGTTTAATGTAAATTGATTAAAATGTTTCTCTTCATCTAACCGATCTAAAAAATCAAGATCATAGTCAGTACAGAGGTCATCTACAAGATCATACAGTTCAAAATCATCATCAAATTCTAACCATGTACCTACTCTAGCGCTGTCCTTAAATATGCCTTCTTCAAGAATAATTCCTTCTGCATTGTATTTGGTGTATTTTCCATTGAGACGTCCTTTTTTGTACGTACCCACTTCTCTAATACCAAATAAGGTATAGTCAAAATCTCCATTGGGCTCTCTATCAACTAAGTCCAAAGTTGCAACGATATTTCCTCCCTCATCACCTATAGAATAGGTGTTCTCTTCGTAATTATAATCGATAAAATGGATTTTATACGTTTCATCATGTTTTACTTTATTAATATTATAATAGGGCTTTTCTAAGGTAGTATTTCCTTCAAATCTAGTACTTCTTACTACGGTTTGTTTATCCGAATAGGTGTTTCCGTTGTACTTGTATGCAGTTCCTGTTCCGTCCGAAAAAAAGTTTACATACTGCGTCATATACCCCTCTGAGTTAAACTTCATAGATAAACTACCGTCTTCATAATCTTCATAAGATTTCCAAACTGCTTTTCTCAAATTAATAGCCCCTTTCCAAGAACCTCCATTATCAGTGATATCTAGGTAGACTTTATCAATATATTGTTTGTAGCCATTTATCGTTGTTGTGAAACTGATTTTATGACTGTAGGGATCTAATTCAAGATTTGCATAGTTAGATTCAAAGTGATAATCCAACCAATAATTTGCCGAATTAAGTTGTTCACTTTTCGGGTATTTTTGAGCAAAAATCTGTAATGGAAAAATTAAAAAAAGGAAAAAGATAACAGTCTTCATTTTTTAGGTGTTTATGGTTACAAGTACTACATAGAGGGATAGTTGATCCTGTAAGTAACAGATTTTGCTAGTAAAAACCAATAAATATGATAAGAATTAGTATTGGGTTCATGTTTTTTAGCTTTTCGCTTTACGCGAAATCACCTTCTAGATGGCCAAATAAAGGATAGTACAGTACAGAAGATGGTAACTATATAGCAATTTGGAAGCGTCTATGATTTTGTAATAGATCAGACTTGAATCTGATGCTAAGCAATATTCACATTAAATAAATACCCAACGAGTGCAGTGAGTCCCATGGCTATAGTACCCCAGAAGGTGATTCTGAGGATGGCTTTTCCGATGCTAGATCCTCCCGTTTTTGCAGATACTGCACCTAAAACCATTAGAAAGAACAGTCCAAAACCATACAAAGTATATTCTAAGCTTTGCAATGGAAGAAAGAGGGTTACTAGAAAAGGAAGTAATCCACCTAAAGTAAAAGCCGCTCCAGAAGCAAATGCAGCTTGCATAGGTTTTGCTTGGCTTATCTCATTAATGCCTAACTCGTCTCTTACATGGGCACCTAACGCATCATGCTCGGTTAATTCTTTGGCTACGGTAAGCGCGGTTTCTTTGGTAAGTCCTCTTTGTTCATAAATTTCTGCAAGACGTTGTAATTCGATTTCGGGCATTTCTTCAAGTTCTTGTTTCTCACGCTCGATATCGGCTTTTTCTATATCTGTTTGCGAACTCACAGAAACATACTCTCCCGCAGCCATTGATAAGGCGCCAGCAACGAGTCCAGCCAAGGTGGCTAGAACAACAGGTTCTCGCATATCACTAGCCGCAGCAACTCCAATGGCAATACTCGCCGTCGATAAAATTCCGTCGTTAGCTCCCAACACAGCAGCTCGTAACCAATTACTCCTGTGGATATAATGATTGTCTAAATAATCTTCTAAAGGATCTTTTTCTGCTTCCATTATCTGTTTTTTTAATCAGAATTCATTTGTTATAAGGGCAGTTTTGAACAGTGTCTACTGTAAAGTTACATCATTAATTTTAGTGTACTAATGACTTTTAACAGGTTTTAAAACTTTTCTAATGAGCTGTCGACATGGTTTTAAGAAAAAAAGCCATTTCTAGCTCTTTTTCTTTCTCATCGGGAATACCTTAAAAAAGGTGAGACTTCGCCATAGCCATTCGATGGGGCCATAGGCAAAGTGACGTAACCAGATTTTGCTCACCCAAACTTGTAGAATAATAAGTGCAATAGCCATTAAAAAGGTGACTGTATTTGAAATTTCTCCTAAAAAACCAAATCCCCAGCCGTAGAGGAGTAGGGTACCTATGATACTTTGTAGGATATAATTGGTTAATGCCATTCGTCCGTAAGGGGCTAATTTGACCAACCATTTTTCGGGTCGTACTTTGCGATATAACATCACAAAGAGTACTAAGTAAATTAAGGTCATAGATGCGTTGTTGAGATCATACCCTGAGAGTCCAATCATCGCTACCCAGCTATTCATATTGACCTCTGTACCCATACTGATAAAGGCTCCAGCAGTAATTCCGAGGGAGATAACAAACAGGATCAGTGATCCGATAAGTACTTTTTTTGTGAATTTTTGATTTTCGCGAAAGCGTTTAAAAAACCCTGACCGCCCTACGTACAAGCCAACCAAAAAGAAAGCAAACGTAAAATATCCTCTCCCGAAGAAGCCATATTGGAAATTCATTTTATCAAGATGACCCTCCCAGCTATTGGTAGCAAAAACGTCCCAAAGGCTTCCATTTTTTAGGATGTTATAGTAATCAGAGACGTGCGTACTTTCCATATCCATAGGGTTTACCTCTAGAAATAGGTGATCCCCTTGCGTAAAATAGAAAATAATGTATCTACCCAATCCAAGAAATAAAAGAGCAGAAATGCCCAGTACCCATGTATTGGATAGTCTAAAAAACGGAATCAGCAAGATTCCAAGCATGGCATATATGGTTAAAATATCACCTCTGTAAAACAGACTATGCACATAACCAATAATGAGAAGCAACAGCAATCGCCATAAAAACCGACCTCCAAAGGCGGTACCTTTTTTGGCTCCATTATCCATTTGAATAAAGAAACTTAGACCAAATAAAAAGGAAAATAACGCGAGAAACTTCCCTCTCATAAAAATACCAATAAAACCTTCTATAATTTGATCTGATAGCCCAACGCTCACAGCTTCTGCATGACTTTGTGGTGCTCCAGCACCAAGGTACTGCTCTACTAGGTGACAAATTAAAATACCTGCCAATGCAAACCCACGTAGCGCATCAATGATTTCAATTCTTGGTGATGTTGAAGTGGTCATATTCGGTTGATTATTTGATGGATGTGAGTTCAATATACAATGAATTTTGATGACATCTATTATTAAGTATATATACACGCTCCTGCCTGCCGGGATGCAGAAGCGCTAAACCTGTGCTGCGCGTTGTCGAAGTAGCAGACTCAAAATGAAAGCTATTTGAAAAAACAGGTCTGTATTACCCACAAAAAAACTCCAGATGTTCTGGAGTTTTTTGGAGTTTTACAAGAAAGATCAACCTTGTAAGGTTCTTGGGTATGCAATTACTTTGGTTTTAAGAAAGTACTTCTTCCAACGCTCGTGTATTTGCATGTTCAGTGGTTTTTTCTTTTTCAACTGTTGGATGTATAGCAGCATCCCATCTCATATTTTTCTGATATTTTGTTACTTTATTTTCTTGTAAAGGATCCATCACTAGAAGATAAATCCATTCATTGTCTAGTAACGTTTTAAGATGTTTATTGCGTTCAAGAATTTCCTGTACTCTTTGTGTAGGCGCATTTACCACAACACTAAGGCGTAAAGGTTGGTGATACATTTCTTTATCTGCTTGGTTCACCGATTGGAGTGGAAGTCCCATTTTAAGATCTCCTCCATTTCCTTGTACCACACCAAATTTCCCTGTGATATTGTGTGTGATTTTTGTTCCTCCTCCAAAAGTGTCATTATCTACGGTTGAAAAGTAGTAGTGATTATTAATCCATTGTGTTACGACCATTGGGCCTTGTAAGATACCTTCAAGTGCTTTTCCTTGGGGGTCCATTTTCCAATCGTAGGAGTGAAGGAAACAACGGCTCCCTAGGTGTACATTTTTAGTCAGTTCTCTTGGTGCGATGATAAAGCCTGCGTTTTTTGCAAGTCCCCATTCGGGTCTTGTTTCTCCCCAGTTATTCGCTTTTTCTTCTGCCACCGCAACACTATTCTTTACTAGGCCTAGTCTTTCTTGTGTAGCTGTTTGTTGTGCTTTATTGAGGTCTGCTTTTACTTTGTGAAGTTGTGCTTGGTGGGAACTTGGAACTTCTGTATCAAAAATGGTAATTTCGTCTGTGGTCGTATTATGTTCTGCTCCTACAAAAACTGTACTCGTAGGAATAACTAATTGATGTTCTACAGCGAGTTCATGTCTTACTTCTGGTAAGTTGGCTAATTTGGCAAGCATACGCGCATTATGTCTCCCGGGGCTTGCAGCACAGGCGCCACAATCTAAGCTTGAACCAAAAGGGTTATTAGCAGAGTGACTTCCGTGTCCTAGAAAGAGCACGATGGGTGCAAAGTTTTTCCAGCCAGTTAGATCAAAGGCAGACTTTACGATGGCTACTTTTTCAGCTAATGAAATTCCAGTATCATCATGCGTATGTGTGTGTACTGCTTCGATTTTAGGTTGGTAAATCGCCTCGTGAGCGGTTGCGTTTTTTGTTTTTAGTCTATACGAATACCCAGGAATGATGGTGCGTGCAAACGTTGCAAGTCCGTAAAAAACACCTGATCCTTCTACAAACCCAAAGGCAGAGGGCAACATGTTTTTCATTCGTTTTAAGAAGTATTGCCAGAAGTTGTTTTCTCCTATTTTACGCTGATATGCTTTGTGTTTTTCATGTGTATTCTGTTGTGGAGTTTCACATACATTGTAAGCAGAAGACACAATCGGAGGGCATGATTTTCTGGTCAAACCATCTTCCATACTCGTGTAGTCCATAGCAATCCCAAAGAAACCTGCGTATCCAAAGGTTTCGTAATTTCCTTTGGATTCTACATTTCTTCGAATTAATTCGGATCTCGTATCGATACAAAAGACCATTTGTGCATCTGGAGTAGGGATGTTGACTTGTTCTTTGGAGGATTTTGATTGACTTTTTAAGGTATCGATAAGTTGATTTTGCCAGCTTTTTTCCCATGCTTTTAGCATGATATATTGTAGTTGTGCTACCGTATCCTCTTTTTTAGTGCTTTTCTCTTCTGGGAGAAGTGGCATCTTAAGATGTTGCGCTATGTACAAACGTACGGCGAGATAGTCTTCTAGCGTGATAGGGTATTTTTGTTGCCAAAGTGAGTTTGATGAAGCTCTGTGGTTCATATAACCTGTCCATCCCGGTAAGGCTGCTAGATGGAAAGTGAATAGTTTTGTAAGATCTTCTTCTGTAACGCTTTCTTCTAGAGATTCTATAACTTCTATACCTGTCGCAGGAATGTCTTTACGAGCTTTAATTCCTAATTCGCTGTCATACGCTGCTAAGTTTCTCCATGCTTGATAAAAGCCTTTTTCTTTTCCTGGCATAGTCCACTCTGCCAGTCCTTCATCCATAAAGGCAGCTAACCATTTGACCATGATTCTATCTAGGTCGTGATAGGCATTTTTAGTGGTTTTGACAGTTTGCGCTTCTAAGATGCTCAAACATTCTTCTGGTGTGTATGAAAAACCTTGCGTTTTTAAAAGCGTTTGTACTTGATTTGCATCAATATCTCCTTGTTCCCATGCTTGTCTATACACCCATGCTTCTGGAAAAACACGTGCGTTGAGCAGTTCTTTCGCGTGATTTACAGCCTTTTCAAAAGGGAGTTTTTCATAGCCTGATAATGGATTAGAGGTCACAAAAGAATATAAGGGCCAAGTGGTTCCAATAACGTTGGATGCTTCTTGAATACTATGTTGAATGTGTTGCTTAGTCATTATGCGTTGGATTTGAAGAATACGATGGATTTTTTATTAGGTTGAGAAAGGTTGAGTAACTTGACATAGAGCCAAGGAATTTTTCGATAGACGCCTAGTTTCATGATAAAGAAACCGATTAAGAAGATGACTCCGAAAATAATTTGTACTACAGAAAGTGGTAAGGCTTCGGCTACCAATGGCATGTCTGCCATCATCAGAGTCACTCCGTTATACAATAAGGCATAGATGCCTATTCCTGCAAAGAAAAGGACAGGAGGCAGTATGATTTTTCGCGAAAGCGAAAGCCTTTGTTCTTTGACAATATTATAGGTTACTTGTCCTACGGTAATGGCTACGATTAAGGTTAAGAAGATACCACTATCGAGTTGGGTTCCTTTACCAGTGAAGAGGGCAAAAAGACCTGCTCCGAGAATTCCGAAGATCAATACGACGAGCGCTTGTAGAGGTTTAATTCTAATTTCTGGTGGATTTTGAGGTTTTGTGGCTGCAATTTCTTCTCCAGACGATAAGAAAAGGTAGGCTTTATAAAACCCGTGTAGGATCAAGTGAACCACCGCGGCATTGAAAAAGCCGAGGCCGCATTGCATGATCATAAAGCCCATTTGAGCGATGGTAGAGCAGGCTAATTTTTGTTTTACGTTGACTTGTAGCAGTTTGGTGAATTGTGCGATGATGGCGGTGAGTCCGCCGATAATGAGTAAGATGTCAAGTAATACGTTAGACGTATAAAGAAGGGAGGCGAATAACGCTAGTAAGATTCCGGACCCATTCACAAAGCCAGCATGCATGAGTGCTGACGCAGGGGTTGGGGAGGTCATGGCTGATAGTAACCAGCGGTGGAACGGATAAATCGCCGATTGGATTAAGGCGGCTACAATGATAAAAAGCGCCGCAATAAAAACGGTAGTACCTGGGATGGTTTCAAGTGAGCTAAGAATGCCACTTAAGGTAAATGCATCACTTTGGAAAGCTAATAGTAGCAAACCTATAGACAAGCAAAGACTTCCTGCTAGAAAGTAGCGAAGGGTGAACTTAAAGGCTTCTTGTGCTTCTTTCCACTCTGTGTTGACTCCTATTAAAAAAGACATAAAGACACCCATAAGCAACCAGCTAGCTATGACGAGTGCCAAGTGATTTGCCATGACGAGTGTCATTACAGAGAGTGTAAACCCAAGACAAAGCCACATAAATTTTGACTTGTAGATAAATCCTGTAAGATAGTTTTTAGCATAACTGCTTACAATAGCGCTGAAGAAACTAACGGTTGTCCAAATAAGATACGTGAAGCCATTGATCTGTAGTAGATTTCCGTCGGTCCATTGTGGCATCTCTGGAAAAAAATAGAGAATGTTTACGAGGTTTCCCACAAATAGAACCCATAAGAAAGGCGGTAGGAGGTTTGAAATAGAAATAGAGGGGTTGTTGCTTTTTGTGTTGAGGTGTTGCCTCTTGTTTTCTTGTACGTTGGTGTCAAGTGTCATTTTTAGGTTTTTGGTGAGTTTACGTTGTTTTTGTATTCCTAAAATTTGTAATTCGATACAGCTTCTTTGTGGTGTATTAAATTATCTGGGTACAAAGATTATATATTTTTATCATTAATTTTTATTTATATTAATTATGTAATACATAAGAAAAAGTTATGTTTTATAAATAAGATATGTTGTAAGAGGGGTATTCGTAAATGCGTAAGAGACGTTAGCGTGTAGAATATGATGTTTAAAAATAAATCCGCTCTTGCCTGTTGGTAGGCAAGTTCGCAAAAGAAAATCATAGCATACGCCTAATTCGCATAGGAAAGAAAAACAACTATCGGACTATGGTATTGTGTGTTGTGTAGGTTTGTGTGTGGAATGTGATGGAGTTGAGTAAGAGTGGGGGTGATGTTAAAAAAGTGTCCGCTTTCGCGAAAGAAAACAATAGCATACCTCAATTTGTACAGGATAAAAAAACAACTATCGGACTATGGTATTATGTGTTGTGTAAGTTTGTGTGTGGAATGTGATGGAGTTAGGTAAGAGTGGGGGTAAGATGCTGTATTTCATAGTATTTTTTGATTTTCTAGGGACAACAGATGTCTCAGATGAACGACGGGAGGGGATACAATCGCGCACTAGGGTTTTTACAACGTCTTGTAGGAATCTCAAAGGTTACTTTTTTGTAAAAACGCTTCAAAAGAAGTCGAGTCTTAGCCGTAAAATGGCTAAGGCGTATAACTAGAAATTATCCAAACCTGTTTTATCATTGGGCATTAGGTTATCAGTTAACCTAGAAGAATTTGTACGCTCCTTAAAAATTCACTTTTAGGATGTAGGATAGAAAATAAAATCCCCTTAAAACGTCTTATAGGCACTTGCTTTTTAGAAAATTATAGGGTTGTGCAACGGTTACCGGTGTTAGGCACTGGCTTTTACTCCACAATGTCATATCCAACTTCCTTCATCCCAAGAAAATCTTGTTTCGACTTTCTCTCGTTCAACAATCCATTTTCTTTAAGTTCAATCAATAACTTTTTCAGCTTTTTAATTCTCGGTTTTTGATTCAACAACCAAGTTTGGTCAGAAACAGGTGCTCCATTTAATTTCATTAGGTTTATTGGCGTAATGACTATTTTTTTGTCCGAATTTTTAAGTTCAACTATCAGTTTTTCCAATAATTTGGTTGTCAATTCTTTTGGGTCTAATCTGCTGACATTCGTAAACCTTTTCCAATCAGGAACAGTTTTAGGTTCTTCATTGTGCAATTCGGCTCTTTTGTCAAATTTTAAAAGTCCGTTTAATAGGTCCTCATCTTCAATATTGAAGACATCAGAGTTTGGTTTATCAGCACTTGCCCCAACAACAATTAATTGTCCCAATCTATAGTCAGGGTTAGTTTTCCAAATCCGTTCAAGTTCATTTAGTATTTTGGGAATTCTATTTTTATCTCTCACTTTCCTTATGGTGCTTTTTTATTTTTAGTTGATATATTATTCCGTAAATCAGTCCGATTATTCCACCAAAATAGCTGAAATTATGCATCGTTCCAGCAGTCAAAAAGTTTTTTCGGTCAATCAATTCAGCTGGTAGATTCCAATTTGCATTTAAGTTAGAGATTAGAAACCTCCCAACCAAAATTCCCACGAGGCCAATTCCGATTGCTATTCCTAAAGTCCGAAATATTGCTCCGATTCCACTTTTCCACATAATTTTGGAATTCGGCTGAAACATTCCTACGATTCCAATAATCAGTCCGAGTAAAAGTCCGAACCACCAAGTAGATACAAATCCGACAAAAGAGATTGCAATTCGTTCGTTTTCTACTTGATGTAACCATTCTCCAATTTGGTCAAATTTAAATTTCGTAAAATATTCAGATGAGATAGAGTAAGAAATCTGGTTGTGTAAAATTCCGTAAATCGAAGCGAGAATTATTGAGATAATTACGATTAATATTAAAATTCCAATTTTTTTTGCCATTCGGTTTTTTCAGCTTGTGCCTAACGGTTTGCGTATATGACTTGTGGCGGTTTTCGAAGCAGTTTTTTGTCGGCTTGCAACAAACTTACTTAAAAGCACAAAACTTGAATTAACCACTTTACCCGCCATAAGTTATATACGCTGTTATGTGACGTTTTTATTCATTTCTGTCGGTAAAATTGAAACTTTTTTCCGTCAATTATTAGTATTCCGCTTTTTTCACTATCCTTAAAATTACAAGTCAACAATTGTTTTCCGTTGTCAAGATGTTGATTGAAATGAGCGTGAAAAATGAAGTCAAATTTGTGAATTGGTTTTATTTTCCCATTTTCAATTTGTCCTATGTATGTTGCATTTTCGTCTGAGTAAAGGTGATAAAGTTGTTTGTCGGCAACAAATGAAGTCAGTATATAAAAGTCCATTGTATCTAACAACGTTTCAACACCTTTTTCAAATCGGCTTCCTTCGTGTCGGTCGAATTTTAAGTCAGATTTTTCAAGTTTTGACGGGTCTTTGATTTTCAAAACACTTGCAAACCCCATCATATGTCCCATATAATTAGTTACGTAATACTCTCCATCAATCTTGTTAATGACCACTGGACAAGTTGAAGAAGCTTCAAAACTTTCGTTGGTTTTCTTGTCTTTGAAATAAATTGTACCGCCCCATTCGCCATTGCAAGTTGAATAAATGTCATAGTGTTCGTCCTGGTAAAATTTTAAATTTCTTGTTTCGATCAGTTTAAAGTCAGCTACATATTTACCCAACAGTAGATTTATTTCTTCAAATTGGGATTCTTTCACGTATAAGCTGTCATTCTGCACTATCAAGTCATAATGTGGCATTCCTTGAATTTCTTGTGGGACAAAAACGTCTTCAACGAAATCTCCATTTTGACTGAACACTATCATTTTCTTAAATCTCCGTGATGTGTTTTTTCGGCCTGTCTCAAACATCCCGTAAAAATTGTCTTGAAACAGGACAACTTTTCTTAAGTATCCGTTAATCGAAACATTTAGTGTGTCGAAGCTAACTTGAAAGTTGGTTGAATTAGTTGAAGATATTTCAATTTCTTTATTATTCGTTGTCAGTGATTGACAGGACAACAAAGTCAAAAGTGTAAAAAGTATGATGAGATTTATCTTCATTGTCGTCTTTTTAAATGCCACATAACGGTTTTGGCTATGGTTTCGTTGCGGGCTTTAAGTTACGGCTTTTTCAATTTGGAGTAGTTTTGTTTTTCTGTAGGAATTTAAATCCACTTATTCAGCTAGCAATGAATTATACACGGTGTTGTGGTTAGTTTTTTTCTGTTATTGGAATTCCATAAGGGCCATTTTCAGATGTTGATTTTGAGTAAGATTTTCGGTTTTTTAAATCCATAATCAGAAAATCAATTCCGTTTAGTTTTATACTTATTTCGTTTCCATTCCAATCAATTTCTATGTCTTTATTCTCAATTTCTCTTTGGATAGAGAATTCATTCGAATACCTTTTCATCAATGGTGCAGAAATAGCGTTATTGATATAGTTTTTTATTTCTTTACTTGTTTCAACAAGAGTTCCACGAGAACATATAAATCCGTCAAATTCAATTCCGATACTTTCTTCCGAATGTTTTAAGACATAAGCCCAAACAGAATGGTCATCTCCTTCAACAATAACCTCTCGATTTTGCTCTTCATTTATTTTGGATAAATAGATTTCGTTCATTTTAGACTTTTTGATTTGTTTTTACCATAAATGCGGTTTTGCGAAATAAAGCCAACTACACCATAAAGTCCAAAAGCAACTAAATAAAATTCCGATTATAAAGAATAGTATTCGTAACCTTTTAATTCCGATTTTATTTTTCAAGTAATACCAATCAAATAATTCCAATAAAATGCCTAATGAATAAAAAATATTTGCTCCAATTCCCCAAATAATAATTCCGATTGTGTCGTCTATTGTCCAAGAGTATTCTCCTCTTGAAAGTCCGTCATAAATTCCAAAAACTCCGAAAATTCCAACGGCAACATTATAAATCCATCTTTTGGATTCCCACCATTTTATGTTCGATTTTAATTCTTCTATCGTCATTTTCTTAAATTAACCACAACGTGTTTGTGTATGGCTTGTTGCGGGAAATTCACGAGAATTTTCCGCCGTAACCGAAAGATAGCAATTTGCAATGAATTCCGATTAGGAATTCAGCCGCAATGAGCTATACACGGTGTTGGCAATAGTTTTTTATTCATAAACACCAAACCAATTCAGGTCATCTTTCCAATCCGTGTTTTGGTAATCTACTTTATTGTTATTGTAAACTCTAAACATTCTGTTGTAACCTGTTGATTGTAAAATATTCTTTATTGAGTCTATTTCCGTTTTATTTATGCTTTTATCTATCAATAAATTGAACTGAAAGTTTGTTGAATCTAATTCGGTTTCTTGTGAAGCTATAAAAGCAAAAGTCTCATACTTAATTTCATCTAATCCACGAGTTTTATCACTTTCAGTTTTCGCTATTAATTTTCCATCTCTAAATCCAACGTAAATATCTAATCCAGTTCCTTTTTCGTTGCTTGAAATCAAATTGGTTTTAGAGGGCAAATCAATTACTAATTGTAATCTTTTCAGATGATAATCATACGCATTTTTAATTCGCAAAATTGGTGGTCCAAAAACGCTGTCGGTTAGTTTTTTAATAAAGAGTGTATCCAGATTTTCACTTAATCTAAAATCAAATTCTTTAGTTTTAATTCCGAAACTGTCAAGTCCTTTAATTGTTTCAAGATATAATTTTGAACTGTCAATGTCCCATTGGTTAATGTATGACATTCCCCATTCACTTACAATTAGAGAATCCTGATAAAATTCAAATTCATTCAGTCCGTTTACGACGCTCCAATTTCCAATTAGTTTGTCTTTTTCTTTGTGAGAAGAAGAACAAGATTGTAAAATCAAAACTAAAATTATTATTTTATAAATGGTTTTCATCAAATTATTGCCAACGGTTTTGTATAACGTTCCGTTGCGGAACGTTTTGACTAAGCTAGTTAAAATTCACGTCATTTTCCGTTTGCAAAGATTTTCCGAAAGGAAAATCGGAAGCAATGGAAGTTATACATTGTTGGCAATAGTTATTTATTTTTATAATTCATTTTGTAATACAATTTAAACCAGCTTTCTGCTGATTTATAAATAGGATGTTTTTTATTCCAAAGTTCATTTATCGGTACAGTTTTCCAATAAGTACAACCAGAGCAAACAGGAACTAATTCAGTCAGCATTTTTATTTCATTTATTTTTTTAAGTTCCGATTCGGTCAAATCCAATTCTTTCTTTTTCTTAAGTTTTTCAAGTGTAAATGAAGCTAAGAATTTTTCTCCAGGAATTTTTGATTCCAACTTTTTCTTAATTCCGTCAAAATCTTTAGTTGAGAATAAGAAATGAAATTCCACAGTTAGGTCTGTCATACTTCCACCTACTCCACATCCGAATCCGATTGTTTTATTCTCCCAATCCTTATCATCAAAGTCAAATTGTGCATTCGATAATAATGGAATAATAATTAAAATTATTTGCAGGACGTTTTTCATAATTATTGCCAACGTCTCGGCTATGATTTCCTTGTGGAATCTCCAAAAGGTTATTCCACCAAAAACCAGCCGATTGATTTATAGATTGAAATTTGTTTTAACTCGCTGCCACAATGAATTATAGCCATTGTTAGCAACTGTATTTTTATTTTTCAACTTTCCTTTTGAGTCAAACAATTCAGAGTATTTGTCAAAAAATAGTTTATCTCCGTAGTCTATTGTATGATAAATAAGGACGTTATTTTCAAGTTTTATGTAAACATCGTTGTGTTCATCAATTATTAAGTCCGAAATTTTTAAATTATTGAATCTTATACTTTTTTTAATTCCCCAATTTAGGTGGGTGACCTCCATTAGTTTTTCCGATTCGTCCCATTTGTCAATCCAGTCGTTAGCAAATCGATATTTTTCTCCATTTTCAAGTTCTAAAACTGTAGAGAAGTAATATGCGTTTCCAAGTCCGTTTAAATCTTCTATTCCTTCTCCTTGGTCAGAATGAAGAACTTTAATCAGCTTTTTGCCAATCAATTCAGATTTATATTTTTCTAGTTCTTTCATTCAGCTATATTTATTCTTCAAATATTTTATTGAATTCATCTTCATTTATTAGTCCTAAATTCAATAGAGTCATTGAGTAATAAGGTTCGTATTTTTTTATATCAGTTTTATCTTTTAGTTTTTCTAATAAAGGTATTATTCTTTCATCTCCTTTAAAGTTTGGGATTCTTTTCAAACCTGCCATTACTACCCCAGAATCAGTATCATTCATAATCGCGTATTCAAGAATTTCAAATAAATTTTTATCCCCAGAATCTCCCAGAATCATTATATCTCTCATTCTTTCGTTAGCGTTTTTTGATTTAAACAACTCTAAATTAATCAGTTCCATATTATTTGAGTCTATATGAACTTTATCTATAGCAGATTCTTTGATTTTCTTTCCAAATAAATTCCTGAGTATGTTCATATTGTTGCTAACGGTTTGTGTAAGGATAGTTGCGTGTGCAAGCAACTAACTTACTAAAAAGGAACGAACCAGAGGAAAATCCGCAGGATTTTCCGAGTAGGCTAGAACCAAGCAATTATTTTTACACGTTGTTAGCACACGTTTTTTTATTCCGCTTTTTTATATTCATAATTCTTATCAAACAAATGGTCTTTGACTTTGTAAATGAGCTTTTCTATATCAAGTCGAACAATAATATAAATCCGATTTCCAAGAGTGAGAGTAGAGTCAGTCAGTTTATAAGTTGCATTATATTCATTTCCCATTTGGTTAATGAATATTGTTTTGTCTTTATTAAATGTTAGAGTAGCTTTCAATTCCGCTTTTGAGTCAGATTCGGATTCCGAGTCAGAGTCATTTTCGGTAAGTGGCTCAATATCGTCAGGAAAAGAGTCGGTTTCTGCAACTAAAATCCATTTTCCAATTAGTTCATTTTCCGATATGGATTGTGCTTTGCAAGAATTAATTCCGAGAATTAAAGTCAGTATTATTAATATTCTCATAGTTTTCTCAAATGTGTGCTAACGTTTTTGTGTATGGCTCGTTGCGGGAAATCCGCGAGGATTTTCCGCCGTAATCGAAAGATAGCAAATTGCAATGAATTCCGATTAGGAATTCAGCCGCAATGAGCTATACACGTTGTTGTAACACGTTTTTATATTCAGTATAATTTTCTGTTTATTTTCATTATTTGTAAACTATCATTCGGTTTATCCATAAAAAAAGCAGTAGGTCCAAGTGGTCCCGTAATAGCTAAGATTCCATAATCTTTATTGAACAGAATTGGACTCATTCCGTCAATAACAGGTTCCGTCATTTCGTATTTGTCAAACCAAATTTCAGAATTCGAATTGCTCTGTATTACTTTGGATTCATATTTTTTATATTCTGTAAAGTCAAACTGAAGTTCCTGATTTTTGTTTAAGTAACTTACCTTTAAATTCCGAGTAGAATCGGTCGTACCTCTATATTCATATTTAATTATCGAGTCGCGTACAGTTTTTATGAGTAAATATTCCGTTCGAAGTTTCAGATTGTCATCCGATATTCCGTATAAATATCTCGATTCCGTAAAGATTGATTTTGGGTCGGTTGGGATTTCAGCGTATCTCTTCTGAACATAGAAAAATAAAAAAATCACATACGCTAAAGCCGAAACCACGATTATAGCAAATACGAAAATCAGTATGTCTTTAGTTTTTCTCAAATGTGTTACAACGGTCTTGTATATGAAAAGTAGCGGATTTTACCCACTAACTTTTTAGATTATAACAGACCTTTAATTTATTCATTTTCTTTTGATTAAGCGACTAAACCGCTATTTTTTATATACGTTGTTAGGCATAGTTTTTTTCATTCCAGTTGTCAATTCAGTTTCTTCTTTCACGAAATATTTTACGTAAATTAACACTAAAGTCGGAACTATTACTAATCCGCTAACAAAGTTCAAAAGCGAAGTCCAATCTGTCAATTCATTTCCGCCTTTTGAAATTAGCATTAATTCTCCCAATGGACCATTTGAAAATATAGTGTTGTAAATAAAATTCCAGCCTAAATGAAGTCCAAAGGGTAGCATTATCGATTTGGTTTTCGAGAATGCCAATGCCCAAGCATATCCCATTAATCCAGTTCCGATAAAAACTAAAATCATTGCCATTGCGTTTCCTAAAACTCCATATGAGAACCAATGATAAATTCCGAACGCAATTGCGGAAATCAATATACTTTTATTTGAGCCAATTTTTTGAATAAGAATATACAGCAAAGCACCTCGAAAAATCAGTTCTTCTGTCAATACTGATTTCACATCCCACCAAAATGATTTTAATATAATTCCGCCAGAAATGTTTTCGTTCAGAACCCAAGTTGATGATTTTAGATAAGATTCTAAAAACTGGTCAAGAACACAAAGTAGTCCTGTAATAAAAAATCCGATTAAGAATTGTTTCAACCTTTTGGTTATAGGAAGAAATCCTAATGCTAAAATATTCTTTTTTTCAATCAGATATAAAAGCAACCACGAAATGGCAATTGCTACTAATATTCCTATCATTTACTTGGTTGGTTTTAAATTATGCCTAACGGTTTTGTGTATGGTTAGTTGCGTGTTTAAGCAACTAATTTAGTAAACAAAAACGAACGCGAGAAAATTCCGAAGGAATTTTCCAAATAGGCAACGACCAAAGCAATTAATTATACACGTTGTTGGCAACTGTTATTTTTTATATACTCCGCTTATAAGTTCTAGTTCACCAGTTTTTAAATGTGCCAATAGATTCATTAATTTCGATTTTGTGGTATCACCCATTAAAACATTCAGTCCCATTTTTGGTGGTCCTGATACTTTTAGCTTTGTAACAAACTTGTCAAAAAAATCTATTCCTGCTTGAGTTTGGTTTTTTAACTGTTCTTTAGTTAAGCCAAGCTCTTTTAAAAAACTATTCATTTCTTCTTCCTTGAATAAAAAGCTATGGTCAGCTAAACTAGCCCAAGGCATAGGATAATTAACTTTACCATTTTCCTTTCTTAAAATATCGTAGAACAAAAAATATCCACCTGTTTTCAAAACTCTATTAATTTCTGAATAGAATTTTTTCTTGTTTGGAATATTCATTTGTACGTGTTGTGTCCAAACAACATCAAAAGTTTTGTCATCAAATGGAAGTTCAGTAGCATCTCCTTGAATGAAATTTGTTTTGTTATCTAAATTAACTAGTTCAGATAGTTTAGAAGCTGTTCGTATATATTCATTACTTAAATCTATTCCAGTAGTTTGACAATTGTAATCATCTGCAAGCATTCTACAAGGTCCACCTAAACCACAACCTACATCAAGAACATTTAATCCGTTAATGTTAATACTATTAGCAAGTTCTTTAGATACAGTAGCTCCTCGAACGTGAAACTCATCAGCACCTTGAATATCAGTCCTTTTTACATTGTCTAAAGCAATATTTTGTTCTTTAAGACGATTGATAATATCTTCATAAAGTCCCTCTTTTAGATAATGATTTTCTATGCTTTTATTTAAACTTTCCATTCAATTTGATGTGCGTATGTTTTAATTGTTGCCAACGGTCTTGTGTATGAAACGTAGCGTGTAAAAACACATTAACTTTTCGGTTTAACACAGAGCCGAATTTTTATGTTTTATTTTTAATTTTTCTATTCTAAAAGCCAAATTTAAAAATTTGGCGGTCTTCATAAATAGGTATAAACCTTTTGATTTAGCACTTATTAGCTATGTTTTATACACCGTGTTGGCAACAGTTATTTTTTCATTAATGCTAATTTTATTCCAAGTGCAACAAAAATTCCGCTAGTTATTTTGTCCAACCACATTTTTATTTTATAATTTTTTCTAATTCGGTCAGATAGTTTTGAAGCAAATAATGCTAAAATTAAACACCAAATTGTTCCAGTAAGTAAAAAAGTAACTCCAAGAATTAAAAATGGAAGTGAACTTTGCACATAATTTGGGTCAATAAATTGCGGTAAAAATGCAAGAAAGAATAATGCTACTTTCGGATTCAGAATATTGGTTAGAACCCCAGAAAAGTAAATTTTTCTATAATTCACAACTTCATTTTCATTACTCAATTCAAGTTTCCCATCTGCTTTTTTGAATATTGTTTTGAGTCCTAAAAATATCAAGTAGGCTGCTCCCAAATATTTGACTATTTCAAAAGCTGTTGCAGATTTGGCAAGTATGATTGATAATCCTAACGTTGCAAAAATAATATGAAAAATTGCTCCAGTCGATATTCCCAGTGCGGATAAAATTCCAGCCTTTTTTCCTTGAGCAATACTTCTCCCAAGAATATACATCGTATCAGCTCCCGGTGTTAAATTCATTATTAATGCAGCTATTAAAAAAGCCTCAAAGTTTATTATACCGAACATAATTTTCTTAGTTTGTTTTAATTGTTGCCAACGGTTTAGCTATGAACAGTACGGGAGCAAACAAGCGTTTGCTTTCCGCCACGCACGTAGCGAAATCTTTTGATTTTGTTTTTTCTTTTTTTGTGTCAAAGCGAAATCCCAAAGATTTGGCGACTTCGTAAAAATACGCAAACCTTGGCGTTTAAAACCTAAGCCCGTATTGTTTATAGGTTTTGTTGGCAGTAGTAATTTATATGTCGAGTCTGTCAATTAACATGGTTTTTTTATAACTAGGTAAATAAATAGACCCAACCATTTCTATTTTATCAACATTGTAGGGCAGAAATTCCTTTAAATAATTTTCTAAAAATTTTTTTGTGTTTTTTTCAATTGATGATAAAACTTTTTCGGAGTAGCCTATGTCCTTTTTTATTGCTTTGCGTAATGTCCATAATCTGTCTAATGGTTCTGGATGCGTATTCGAGTATCTTATTTTCGGAAATAAATACTCTTCAACTTTGTCATATAGCTGTAGAGATATAAAAAATAAGAAAGCTCCATTTAGTAATTCTGATTTATTTTTATCATTGTATATTGTCTCTTGAATGGAATGCAAGTCAGCTTCAAATTCACAACTTTGTCTGTAAGTATAATGCTTTATGTTATTGCCTTTTCCAAGTACTTTATTATGAGATTTTAATTTTGATTCATTTTTTAAATGCCCCAAATAGTGGTGAGCATATTCATGACCAATGACAAACTTCATTTGCCAATCGGTGAGATAATCAATATGTTTTTTAATGGATTTAGGTAGCTTACCTCTTGAATCAATTTCAAAATCTAAACTTTCTGTTCCAATCATTATCCTGATAGCTAATATAAATGCGTAGTGAATATCTTGTTGTTTTACACCTAGCTGCTCTCCAAAATGGAAGAGATTCATATAATAAAGGAATTCTCTTAATGAATATGATAAAGTTATAATATTTCCAAAAGGAGTTTTTAGGCACGTTCCATTTGCTTCGTTTGTGTGGATTGTTCCATGTGGAATGTCTATGCAGCTTTGTCTAAATTTTGGATTTAACTTTTTTAAATATTTCGCATATTGACTTGATTCAAAATAATCCGTAAAGTTCCAGTTCTGTGAAAGTTTTTTTTTGAGTTTTGAGAATGTTCGTCTAAGTCGTATTTCTGATTCTACTTGTTCTGCTCTAACTCTTAACAAGTAATCAGCTGAAGATTTAATATTGAAAATTTGTTTAATCTCACTTTTACTCATAAAGGGATAAAAGAAAACCTCTTCTTGTGAGAGGTCTGAGATTTCTGAAATTGGAAACCTATTATGTACTTGTATAAAAACATTCAATTCTTTGTCAAATACAAAATCATCTTTTAATTCTAGATAGTTTTTGTGAGCCTTTAATTTTTCAAAAAAATCTTGTATATAATCCTTAGGAGGGTCTTTGACAATCTCGATATCTAAATGATAATCAGATATCGGAAAGTGTTTTTTTAAAAGTTCGCCGTATTCAGGATGGTCATTAATCATTTTGGTTAGTTACATTGTTTTTTCTTATTACTGCCAACGGCCCTGGCTATGGCAAGTGCGGGTTTTCGAAGCCGCTTTCTTGTCCGCCTACCGTAATTTTATTTAGTGCTAAAATCTTCATTTTTAAGCAGTCAGCCCGCATTTGCTATAGCCGATGTTGGCAGGCGTTTTTTTTATCTTCTTATTCTTAGTCCGACTCTATCATTATCAACATACAAGTTGTCTTTTTGAGATTGTTCAAAATTGAAAGGGTTTATTTCATTGGTAATTCCATCTCTTGCGAAAACTCGAATGTCATTTGGAAGTATCAAACTTGGTCTATAGAATTCAAATAATTCGAAATAATGAAACGGTCGAAGGGGAGGAATTTCATCTTTGAATATTCTTTCCATAGTTCTGTAAGAGAGATTTATTTCTATGAACTTTTCTCCTTGAATCTCGACATCATTGATTTCAAAGAATTTTTCATTTAAGAACTCAGAAAGACCTGAATAGTAAATGCGTGAAGTTGCGCTCAATGTTGTGTTATCGTATGGCACATTGTCATTGTATGGGTCGTGATAATTACATTTAACTTGGTTATATAAATCGTAGGATACACACGCAACAGAAAAGTTCACAGGAATTGGTCCCGTTCCTGATTGTGCCTTATGATTTGCCATATTCCCTGAATTACCTTGTGACCGTCCTTTTGCTTCTAAAGCAAACATTGATTGACGAGAGAATGCTATTAAATCAGGTCTTTGACCTATTATTTTATGTCCTAAAATTCTCATTGCCGCTTCATAATTCACTGTGTAAAGACTATTATCAATTCTCTTAGATAAGAAGTCAGCTATTGCTTTTCCTGCAAGATTTGAGAATTGATTTTTCTCAGTTGGGTCAGATAAAGCTATTGGTGGTTCAGAGAAGCGGTCATTATTAAAGGCGTTTCTTTGAATGTAAGCACTGTAATGAAAAAACATTCCAAGAGTCCTAAAGAACTTTGAAAGGTGAGGGGAATAACGCTGGCCGGCAATTGCCAAATGTTTGGCAAATCCTACTCTCGTCAAATGGAAATTTCTATTATTCTGGTTTCCTCTTGAATCTATATGGTCAACTTGTATGTTCATTTTTTAATGCCTGCCAACGTTGTTGTGTATGGTTAGTTGCGTGGTTAAGCAACTAATTTAGTAAACAAATACTTGCCAGAGAAAATTCCGAAGGAATTTTCCAAATAAGCACTTGCCTTAGCAATTAATTATACACGGTGTTGTAAAACGTTTTTTATTTTTTCAAAATTTGCTTTATTACTTTTTCAGCTTTGTTATAGTCAAGTCCTGGTTTCATTTTTGGATGATAGAGTATTTTTATAATTTCTTTATCCATTTTGGAATATTCAACTGTAATAATGCTATCTACTTTATTCTCATAAAAAACACTATCATAATATTTTTCCGAATCGTTCATTAAGCCAATAATTTGTGTTATTTCTTCTAGAATTGTTGTTTCTATTGTTTCCTTTGGTTGTAGAATATCAATAAAAATTTTCGCATTAATAATTTCAAAAGTTTCTAAATCAAATATAATTTCAGCCGCTCCATCTACTTCTGTGTTGAAGTTTTCGAAAAGAGTAGGTACTAATGGTTCTAATATTTCTCTTTCAGTAAGGAAAATAACTGCATTACATTTCTTTGGGTCATCTGTTAATTGGACTTGAAATCCATCTTGAACGAGATTATTGATTTTTTCAATTGTATTTTTAATTATTGAAACCTCATAATTAAGTTCCTTTTCCTTAAATATGAAAACTTTCATTGGTTCAGTCCACTTTGTAATTTTATTAGGACTTACATCATATTCAGCATTTAAGGCAACTTCGTTGAAATAATTTACCAATTCAATATCATATTCAGAAAACTCATATTCTTTAAAGTCTACGACATTATAAATAGCAATTCCAATTATGATTATTAGACTAATAAAAAGTGTAGTTTTTTTCCTCAATAGTTTGTTTCTCAAATGTTTTACAACGTTTTTGTGTATGGCTCGTTGCGGGAAATCCGCGAGGATTTTCCGCCGTAATCGAAAGATAGCAAATTGCAATGAATTCCGATTAGGAATTCAGCCGCAATGAGCTATACACGTTGTTGTAACACGTTTTTATATTCAGTATAATTTTCTGTTTATTTTCATTATTTGTAAACTATCATTCGGTTTATCCATAAAAAAAGCAGTAGGTCCAAGTGGTCCCGTAATAGCTAAGATTCCATAATCTTTATTGAACAGAATTGGACTCATTCCGTCAATAACAGGTTCCGTCATTTCGTATTTGTCAAACCAAATTTCAGAATTCGAATTGCTCTGTATTACTTTGGATTCATATTTTTTATATTCTGTAAAGTCAAACTGAAGTTCCTGATTTTTGTTTAAGTAACTTACCTTTAAATTCCGAGTAGAATCGGTCGTACCTCTATATTCATATTTAATTATCGAGTCGCGTACAGTTTTTATGAGTAAATATTCCGTTCGAAGTTTCAGATTGTCATCCGATATTCCGTATAAATATCTCGATTCCGTAAAGATTGATTTTGGGTCGGTTGGGATTTCAGCGTATCTCTTCTGAACATAGAAAAATAAAAAAATCACATACGCTAAAGCCGAAACCACGATTATAGCAAATACGAAAATCAGTATGTCTTTAGTTTTTCTCAAATGTGTTACAACGGTCTTGTATATGAAAAGTAGCGGATTTTACCCACTAACTTTTTAGATTATAACAGACCTTTAATTTATTCATTTTCTTTTGATTAAGCGACTAAACCGCTATTTTTTATATACGTTGTTAGGCATAGTTTTTTTCATTCCAGTTGTCAATTCAGTTTCTTCTTTCACGAAATATTTTACGTAAATTAACACTAAAGTCGGAACTATTACTAATCCGCTAACAAAGTTCAAAAGCGAAGTCCAATCTGTCAATTCATTTCCGCCTTTTGAAATTAGCATTAATTCTCCCAATGGACCATTTGAAAATATAGTGTTGTAAATAAAATTCCAGCCTAAATGAAGTCCAAAGGGTAGCATTATCGATTTGGTTTTCGAGAATGCCAATGCCCAAGCATATCCCATTAATCCAGTTCCGATAAAAACTAAAATCATTGCCATTGCGTTTCCTAAAACTCCATATGAGAACCAATGATAAATTCCGAACGCAATTGCGGAAATCAATATACTTTTATTTGAGCCAATTTTTTGAATAAGAATATACAGCAAAGCACCTCGAAAAATCAGTTCTTCTGTCAATACTGATTTCACATCCCACCAAAATGATTTTAATATAATTCCGCCAGAAATGTTTTCGTTCAGAACCCAAGTTGATGATTTTAGATAAGATTCTAAAAACTGGTCAAGAACACAAAGTAGTCCTGTAATAAAAAATCCGATTAAGAATTGTTTCAACCTTTTGGTTATAGGAAGAAATCCTAATGCTAAAATATTCTTTTTTTCAATCAGATATAAAAGCAACCACGAAATGGCAATTGCTACTAATATTCCTATCATTTACTTGGTTGGTTTTAAATTATGCCTAACACAAATATATCAACAGTTAATTCCTGCTATGTGCTTTAGCCCAAATATAGTAATATAATTGATAATCATTTACTTATTTAGTTAACCAAATTAGGCATTTTGTATATCAAATTTATATCTTTGGGAAAATGATATATAAAATGCCTCATGGAAATCAAGGACTACTCATTTACTCTAGGTCAACATAAAAATAAAAATGTCATATGGATTGCTTTTCCATATGACATACAGCTCAAAAATAAGCTAACGACTAAATACCCATCTGCCAAATGGAGCCAAACTAAAAAATCTTGGTACCTACCAGATTTTCCCGTTCTAAGAGAACAATTTGGAATCCAACAAAAAAAAGAAGGAGAGGCCTTATTAAAAAAGATAGATTCCAAAAATAGAGACGCTTTTATACAATTACGCACTCAACTAAAACTGAAAGCCTATAGCCCAAACACTACTCGGATGTACCTATCAGAATTCTCACACCTGTTGCAGTTATTAGGCACCTTTCCCGTACATCAATTAACCCCAGCACGACTCAAGGATTACTTTTTATATTGTGTACAAGAATTACAAATGAGTGAACGTAAACTTAATGGGAAAATCAATGCTATAAAATTTTACTTTGAAAACGTATTACATCAACCTAAAATGTTTTTTAATATTCCACGTCCCAAAAAGCCAACGACTTTGCCTAAAATGTTAAGCCAAAAAGAAGTGAGATTGGTACTTGATAATACCACCAATCTAAAACATAAGATAGCGCTTCAATTGTGCTATGGTATGGGACTGCGAGTCTCCGAGGTTGTAAAGTTACACGTAGAAGATATAGACAGCCATCGGATGATGGTGCATATACGGGGTGCTAAAGGGAAAAAAGATAGGTACGTCCCATTACCCACAAGTATCTTATCGTCTTTACGCGCCTATTACCTACAATATAAACCTAAAGACTACCTATTAGAAGGTCAATACGGAGGCGCATACTCCAAAACAAGTGTTCAGCATATCTTTAAAAATGCCATGAAAAAAGCAGGAATTCATAAAAATATAGGAATCCACGGATTACGTCATAGCTATGCAACCCATTTACTAGAAGCAGGCGCAGATATACGCTTTATTCAAGAATTATTAGGACACCATTCTATAAAAACCACGCAGCTATATACAAAGGTTTCACCTTCTAGTAGTAAAAATATTAGAAGCCCATTGGATTTTTTATAGAACAAAATAGGTTTGGATGGGTAATTGTTTTTACGAAGCGTTTTTTAGAGTGCTAGAATGGACCATAAAATAAGAGTGATAAAGAAAGGCTTCGACAGGTGTTACACCGATTTTACCGAAGTGCGCAGCCTGACAGAAAAATTAGCTCTTGATTAAATAAGTATGGGCTTCGACAAGCTCAGCCTGACAAAGAGTAGTTTTACACCACCTTTTTAATCACCCGCAATTTGTGGGTATGTTTTTTCTGGTGTACGTTATAAATACCCGAATGATCAAGGCGGTCTAAGCGGACTTCTCCGTGAGCGTGTATGATGTAGTTATCTTCCATGATGAGGCCTACGTGTACGATGTTGCCCTCATCATTATCAAAAAATGCCAAATCGCCCGGTTCACTTTCTTCTATAAAACTCAACGCTTCCCCTTGGGTGGCTTGTTCTGAGGCATCACGTAAGAGTCGGTGACCATTGAGTCGATACACCATTTGAGTGAATCCAGAGCAGTCAATCCCAAAAGGCGTTCGACCGCCCCATAAATAGGGGGTATTGAGGTATTGCAAGGCGGTTTCAATCAACTGGCTTTTGTCTTTTTTACCAGAGACACTTCTGCCTTCATAGGTAGAATTCAATAAAGAAAGCGTGTGTACAGATCCGCCCAAAAGGACGGTGTGCAATTGCCCGTGGGCATCAGCCACAAACTGTACAGGATCTGCGATGAGTGCGGGAGTTTGCGCTTTCGCGAAAGCGTACTCCTCCTCACTAATTTCCCGATATTGTTTATTATCAATCCACCCTACATAATTGTCATGTGCTAAGCGAATCCGGCTCCAAGATTTCCGTTTTTCAGGCACCTTAAAGACTTCTCCAAAAAGAAGCTGATTCACCATCTCACTACGATCAGAGGTTTCTAATCGCATGGGGATGCTACTCAAATGACAAATTCCGTATTTCATATAGGAAGGGCGGGCGTACTATAGGTTTTCGATCACGATGGCAGAAGCTCCTCCACCACCATTGCATATTGCAGCAGCACCGAGTTTTCCGTTGTTTTGTTTTAATACATTAAGTAATGTAATTAGGATACGTACCCCACTACATCCAAGGGGATGCCCTAGTGATACGGCACCACCGTTTACGTTTACATTTGTATCGGTGAGTCCTAAAATTTTCATATTAGCAAGACCTACCACAGAGAAGGCTTCGTTAAACTCAAAGAAATCAATTTCATCTTGGGTCACACCCGCTTTGGCAAGTGCTTTTGGTAAAGCTTTGGAAGGGGCGGTGGTAAACCATTCTGGCTCGTGGGCAGCGTCTGCAAATCCTTTGATGACACATAGTGGCGTCAAATTCAATTCTTTTGCTTTTTCTTCACTCATCAAGATCACAGCACCTGCGCCATCATTAATAGTGGAGGCATTGGCTGCGGTTACGGTTCCGTCTTTGGTAAAAGCAGGGCGTAGGGTAGGAATCTTGTCCATACGTACGTTGGTATACTCTTCATCTTTGCTCACAATCACATCATCACCACGACGTTGTGGTACGGAAACAGGCACGACTTCATCGTCAAATTTTCCTGCTTCCCAAGCGGCTGCACTTCGTTCATACGATTGAATCGCAAAGGCATCCTGATCTTCCCTAGAGAAATGATATTCGGTGGCGCATTGGTCTGCACAAACCCCCATCGCATTACCATCGTAGGCATCGACAAGGCCGTCTTTTTGCATCCCGTCTACCATGGTTTGTGGTCCAAATTTATGTCCGTTGCGTAAATTCACATAATGCGGAATACGACTCATGTTCTCCATACCTCCAGCAATCACAACATCATTATCTCCGAGCATAATGGATTGTGCACCTAGCATTACAGCTTTCATTCCTGAAGCACATACTTTATTTACGGTAGTACAAGGAACGGTATCTGGAATTCCAGCGCCTATGGCGGCTTGTCTTGCAGGAGCTTGCCCTACGCCAGCTTGCACGACATTGCCCATTAATACTTCATTTACAGAAGCGGGATCTAGTTGTATTTTATCCATAGCGCCTTTGATGGCGATGGCTCCTAATTTGCTAGCAGAAACAGAAGAAAGGCTTCCCATAAAACTCCCAATCGGGGTACGTGCTGCTGCAACAATGACTACATTTTTACTCATAGTGTATGGTGTTTGTGGTATGAAAAAATCACTACGCGAAAGTACTAAAATTTAGCATATCTGTTTATGATATTTATCGTAAATTATGTGTTAGGATTTTAGCTAGTATTTGGTATTTAAATAACCCCAAAGGAGTAATTCTATTCATTTACTATTATTATGAATGCATCATAAATCACAGCTCCTTCCCTCAGCGAGGGAAGGTGGATCTATCGAGGGACGAGATAGAGACGGAAGGGAGAGAAAAGTTCCTAGCAAAACCATTAGATTCTAAAGAATTCTCCCTCATTACTGAAACAAGTTCAGCACAGGCACTAACCTTCTCCCAGAGGTAGAAGGAGCTTTGATTTGAGTTTTATCAAGAGTTGAGTAAGAATTCCCCCTTCGGGGGTTAGGGGGCTTTGGGGGTTAAGGGGAATTAGAGTACTTTAGCCTTGATAAAAAATACGATGGCAACAGTTATAAAAACATTCTATAAAAACCAAGACCTGCTGTACAAGCTGTTACTCATCGCAGTATGCTCCGTACTGATTGTGTATTTCTTACCCAAGAGTGGGAAATTCCAGTATGACTTTCAAAAAGGATTTCCTTGGGCAAACGAAAATTTATATGCGGATGAGGATTTTGCAATTTTAAAAAGTGAAGAAACCTTAGCGCAGGAGCGTGAAGAGATTCGCTCACAGGCATTCTTGTATTTTGATTATGACGAAAAAGTCATGCAGGATGCCATCGCTCGGTATGAGGATTCTTTTTCTGGGGTATTTAAAGATTCTTTAGTGACCAACGTTTCTAAATCGAGGCTTAAAGATTTTGGTCGTGATCTGCTGAAAGATATTTACGCTACAGGAATCGCTAAAGAAAAACCAACTTTTGACGCTAGCAGGTTGGTGTATCTCAAAAAAGGAAGTGAAGTCACACAGGTAAACCTAGGACAGATTTATGAGGCAGATGATGTGTCCTCAGAATTGCAGCGTCGTCTTAATCAGAGTCCGTATGCATCGTATAAAAACCTTTTCCTACAAGTGTTTTACGATAGTATCGAACCTAATGTTGTATACAATGCTACCTTCACAGAAAACGCCATCACGGCAGAGCTATCTCAGGTATCTCCCACACGTGGTGTTGTGACCAAAGGAAGCCGGATCATCGCGAGAGGTGAACTGGTGGAAGGGGAAGCCTTGCAGAAGATGATTTCGCTTAAAGCGAAATATGAAACGCAAAATTTTAGCGACTCTCGGTATAACTGGATCGTGGTAGGGTATGTGGTGTTAGTCGTTTTAGCACTCGTGATGCTTTTACTATTTATTCGTAATTACCGAATCAAAGTATATGAGAATAATACGCAAGTGACGTTTATTCTTTTTAATATCTTATTAATGGTCTTATTGACCACAGCAGTAGTAAAGTTCAATCCAGCATATGTCTATGCGGTGCCATTGTGTATCTTGCCATTGATCATTAAAGCCTTTTTTGATGCGCGTTTAGGACTATTTACACATGTGATTACGATCCTCCTTCTTGGATTTATTGTACCCGATAGTTTTGAGTATTTCTTTTTACAAGTGATTGCAGGAATTGTGACTATTTTAAGTACCCAGGAATTGTATAAGAGAGCCAATCTCTTTATTTCTGTGGGACAGATTACGCTCATTTATATCATCGCCTATTTTGCATTTAATAGCATCCATCAGGGGGGTGTCGAAAACCTAGCGTGGGAAAATCTAGGACTTTTTGTCTTGGCAGGGCTTGCTACCTTATTTGTACAACCGCTTATTTATATCTACGAGAAAATTTTTGGATTGGTGAGTGATGTGTCTTTACTAGAGTTATCCGATACCAATTCTAAACTCCTTAAACAACTCGCCGATAAAGCACCGGGTACGTTTCACCATAGCTTGAATGTAGCCAATTTAAGTGAAGCTGCAGCCAATGAGATTGGAGCTAATGCCATGTTAGTGCGTGTAGGGGCTCTGTATCACGATATTGGAAAAATGAATAATCCAACTGATTTTACCGAAAATCAGGCGACAGGAATCAATGTGCATGATGATCTTTCTCCCAAAGAGAGTGCCCGCATCATTATAGATCATGTGATTGATGGGATTGAGATTGCCCGTAAAAATAACCTTCCAGATCGGGTGATTGATTTTATACGTACGCATCACGGTACAAGTACAGTGCATTATTTTTATATGAAGGAAAAAGCGGTAAATGAAGATGCAGTGATTACTGATTTTCAATATCCTGGACCGCTTCCGTTTAGTAAAGAAACGGCTATTCTCATGATGGCAGATAGTGTGGAGGCAGCGAGTAAGAGTTTAAAGAATCCAACGTCTATACTCATTGATTCTTTTGTCGAAAAGATTGTCAAAAAACAAATGGATGATGGTCAGTACCTCAATGCGGATATTACGTTTAAAGAGATTCAGCAAGTAAAAAAGATCCTTAAGAAAAAGCTGGTAAATATTTACCATTTACGGGTGGAGTATCCGGAGTAGCTTTTGGCTATTCATCATTAGGTTTTTTGTAAGTTGATTGTGAGTGATTTTCGCTTAAAGCGAAAATAGTATTGTATTTACTTTTTGTTTTATGCTACTATGAATTGATTGTGTCATTTTCGCGAACCTCCCTAGCTGGCAGACAGGAGCGGAAAACCTAATGAATTCATAGTTATTTTATTCTTCATTAGAGAGTTAGAGGATTCTCTCTTCTTAATTCCTGATCAAAAGGAGAAAAACTACTTATTTATTCTCAAAACACACTCTTCATTCATAAATGACGACCTGTAAGTCTTCAGTTATTAAAAAAATATATGGATATTTGAGGTAATAAGTATATCATTATCAGTTGTTTAAATCGCACTTTAAAAGTAATCGTCCTGTGGCTTTAGGGTACTAAGATTTATTTTCTTGTGTACATAAATGGTAGTGACATTTTATAACCTATGGAAACGACTAGTACGATCTTAATCATTGAGGACCATCAACTTATTATTGATGTATACAAAAATGCAATTACACAGGTTATGAAAGAAGTGGGAAATACTCATTTTTCTATTGAGATCTCAAAAACGTGTGTTGCTGCGTATCAAAAGATTATAAAGGCATCAACGAATCAGGAAATTGATATTGTTTTTTTAGATATCCAAGTCCCTCAAGATATTGAGAATAATTTGATGTCTGGAGAAGATTTAGGAATAGTGATACGAAAACGTTTACCACAAACTAAAATTATTGTGATCACTAACTTAATGAGTAATCTACGATTACATACTATTTTGAAAAATATAGATCCAGACGGTTTGTTAATTAAAAATGATATAGTCTTTGAAGATTTGACCACAGCTTTGAGAGACGTTATGGGTCATAAAACGTTTTATAGCCAAAAAGTCATTAGTTTATTACGTAAAAAGATGCATTCGGATCTCACACTAGATCAATATGATATTAGACTGCTTTATGAATTGTCTAATGGTGCACGGATGAAAGACCTATTGAGTATTCTTCCTTTTTCAAAAGCGGGCATTGAGAAACGAAAACGTTTACTAAAACTTACTTTTAATGTGAATCATGAGGGTGATCGCGAACTCATTCTTAAGGCGAGGGAAAATGGATTTATTTAAAAGAAACTTGAGAATATGTCATTTTATTTTCTTGAATCTATAGACTTTATGGTTATTTGCTTTTTTACTTTCCTATAAATAGATCTTCTTGTTTTTTTTTATTTTTTATGATATAACTAAATGCAAAACAACTACTTATAGTAAGGTTGCTGCTTTGTGATTGCTTTATTTTTTAGATAAATTTAACATTCATAATTAAAAATCCTGATCAGGTATACAAAGGCGGAAACCGAAAAGCCTTACTAGAGTAGGTATATTATAAATTTTAATATTATGAAGAATAGAATCGTAAGCCTTGTTTTTGGCGCAGCATTTTTATTGGTAAGTTTTACACTGATGTCTTTTCAACAACCTGTAGATACAGGAGATTCGGTTCCTATTGATCCGCAACAATGGACATGTTATGCATTTACTGTTTGTCCTAATGGAGTTACAATTAGATGTAATGGAACACAGTCGTGTACAACAAGACCTACATCAGTCACTTGTGATGGTAAAACAAAGGTATGTGGAGCGACTCCAGTAGATGGTGAACCACTATAAGATTAGAGTTCACTACAATCAATTGATTTGAATAATAGATAAAACCAAATGGATTTTAAAGTAGTTTAGTTTACCAAGAATTCATTTGGTTTCATCTATCTCGCCCTGCTAGAAGCGTATATAGCATATGCGCTAAATTTACTTCACATACTCCTTAGTCATTTAATTCTTATTTTTTATGAAAAAAATAGTATCCATATCAAGTTTTTTATTCTTGTTATACGCTTGTTCTACGTCTGATTCTTCTACAGAAGTTGCTACTGTTACACTATCAATAGAAAAAGAATTGGGGCAGCTTTCTGATAACTCGTATATCGCTGATATCCGATCTATGGATTTTAAGGACAATCAATTTTATCTAGCAGACTATACGAGAAACGAACTATTAGTTCTTAGTGAAGACTTAGTACTTAAAAATACCATTGGTAATGGGGGAGAGGGACCAGGAGAGTTTAGGGGAGCAGGTAGTATCACCGTTTCTGATGACTTCATATATGCTGTAAATGATGGTAAACAGACAGTAGAAGTTTTTAAAGGAGATATACATATCAAAACAATAAATCCTCAAATAATGCTTGGCGGAGGAACTTCACTCCGGTTTGGAGTTATAAAGGACACCTTTTATTTTTCAGATCCAGAGTCACAAAACAGTATAAGTCAGTTCACATCTGATCATAAAATCTCTTCTTTTGGAGAGATTCATAAATTTCCAAACCTAAGTCAGACGTTACTTCAAAATTATACACATGTACTAATGCACTCAAACGGTATGATTAGCATATCAGATAATCTTCCTGTTATTACTTTTTACGATCTTAATAAAAATAAACTTTCTACATTAGATTATAGTGACATTCCTATAATTCAGGAGCATATGGATTTTTTAGAAAGAAATCCTACAGAAGAAAATAGTTATTATATACTTGCTACAGATGCGCATGTATTTTCAGACACCTTGTATGTCCTACTAACATTACAATCAGACAAAGGGCCAGTATCTAATAAAGTGTTAGAGATAAAAGTCAATAAAAATGGAGAATTACTTATTACACGCATATTAGATCTAGGAGAAGGCTGGTTCACGGCACTTTGTGCCAATAAAACGGATTTACTTTCTTTTAATACATCTACAGGAAATCTTATGAAATTTCAACTTTAAATGAGCGTGTAGCATCCTTCTGGTTTTTCTCTTCATTTCTTTTCCTGCAGTTTAGAACCCTTCCTGTAATTCTTCATGCTTTTCCTGTTTTTAATACCATTTACCAATTGAATTTACTGTAATAAAACACCCTTTTTCCCTTTCTATTTCACAAGAAAAAAGAAACCGTAGCTTAGGCTATGCTTTAGTTTTCTTTCTCATATAAAGAAAAAAATCATCGTTTTCTTTTCCAGTAAATTCAATTAATAACTGGTATAACGCATTTTTCTATTGAATTTTAAACAGTAATGATGGATAGGATATCGCTCGTTATGATGTCTTTTCACAAGAACCTGAATAGATCTTTTTTTATACGCTTTCGCGAAAGCATATAAAGTCAGCTCAAAAGATTTCATGATGCTTGTAAGTTAGCATACAAAAATTACCTTTCATCTTAATTACTATTTTAAAATGGTTTGTAAGTTCTACAATACTGACTTTTAAAAAGATACGCAGGCCGTGAGGTTTAACTCAATTTTTATCTAGTAAGCAGATAGACTGATTTTTGTTTTTCACCCTTAAATCTTATGGTTAAAATCATTTTTACAATTAAAAAAACATTTATATTTGAGAATCAGGTGTTATCCTCCCTAAAAGATACCATCTTCAATGTATTTTAAACCAGAAATTACGTGTATAGAAAGCTATATCACGTTTTACAGGTATATGGGAGGATGCCGAAAATCCCTTTTTTTAGAGTAGGCTTATTTTAAATTTATTACTTATTATGAAAAAAGTAAAAGCAATTTTATTAGTAGCCGTTATTGCAGGAAGTTATTTGTCTTCTATTCAAGATGTTGATGCTCAGATTGGTAACACAAAGACATATGGGTCAACTTATACTCAGCAAGAAAATGAAGGTTGCACTTCTGGAGTAGCTCATAAATGTGAGGGTAGTGGTTCTTTATGTCAACTAACAATAGGATGGGATTGTCAGCCTCCTAGAAGATAACAGTTTTAATTTTTAAATGAAAAGGAGATAATTTTTTATCTCCTTTTCAAAATAATACTAATACTTTATACTCAATAATGAATTTACGATTTATTTATGTACTAATAATATCTTTCTCTTTTTATACTTGTCAAAAAGAGAAAAGTGAAAATAGCCTAAAAATATTAAAAGTTAATACTGTAGATCATTTTACGATTAATGATCCAAATTTAATGTTTAAGTATTCTTACAATGTTGATTTAATCAAAACCGATTCAACAAAATTTCTTATAGGTTTGATAAATCTTCATGACAAGATGGAAATATTGGACTTAAAAAATCAATCAATAATAAAAGAAATTTATTTTTCAGAAGATCCCTCGTTTATCAAGCATGACTTAATGATTGATGATTTCTATTATCATAATTCAGATTCTATTTTTCTTTACAGTTATAACAGTCAAAAAATCGGAGTCATAAATTCAAATGGGGATTTAACTTCTGTGATTAGTTTAGCAGAGGCTACAGAAAAATTTCATTCTTCAGATTTTATGAATCCTTCTGCAACTAGTCGAAGAAATATATTTTTTGATTCAAAAAATAAAAACATCTTATTAAGATCGATTCCTCCTTTAAATTTTTATGAAAGTAAGGCATTTTATAACAAACCTTTTATTGTGAGTTACGATACAGAAAACAATGAAATGAATCACTTATTTGGATTATTCTCTGATCCTATTCGTGAAGGTAAAGATTTTCTTACGTTTGATTTTCAAAATTCATTTATTGTAAACTTTGAAACCAATTCATATATCGTTTCGCATAGAAGGGATCATTCTCTTTATGAATATGAATTATATTCTAATAACCTAATTAAAAAAGTCAATTCAAAAAGTAATTATTTAGAAAATTTTAAATTAGTCCCAAGGAAGTTTGATTCTCAAATTATTAGTGATGTACTTGTTAAAGAAGGTAACTACAATAATTTGGTTTTCAATAAATATACAGATGAATATTATCGAATTGTTGTTCATAATCAAGATTTAATTAATAAAGATACAAGAAGAGTTAACCATCCATTTAATGATAGAGATTTTAGTGTAATTGTTTTAGATAGAGAATTAGTAGCAAAAGGTGAAATAGTATTCAAGGATTCTAAATTTAATTATTTTAAATTAATTCCAGATGAAAAAGGATTAACTGTTTTTTACAGAGACAATGATAACGAAAACATCATACATTTTGAAACATTCCAGATTATTGATTAGTCTTATTGCATTTGTATTTTTTGCTTGTCAAACCAATTCAAAATGCTCTTACCTATACTTTGATGGATTGGAAAACTATCTATCAGAAATTCATAGTGTTGAACTTCATGAAATAGAAGATACTATTTTGTACATCACTCCAATTTCAAATAATTGTGAAAACTGTATAAAAATAAATCTTGACATGCTTCAAGATGTTGATAATAATAGATTAATGCCAATTCTTGTTGGTGATGATGTAGCTAATAAATATAAAGGGAAAATTCAAAAAATAGAAAATACTTTTTCTAAAACTTTATATGACAAAGAGGAACTCGTGTATTCATTTCGTACAGGTTTTTCAAAACCACTTTTAATTCACATCGTAAATGGTAATTGCATATATTTTTTAGAGGTAAATGATTTTGTTTTAAACGAAGCAGCGTCATATATTGATGCTAATAGATAAAATAATTTAAGCACTAAACTCATCTTGCGTTAAAAACTTTTTAAAAAAAGCTCATAAGAAGTACAAGGATTTGAAAATATCATCATTTAAAATATGTATCATTACAGGAATACTCACTGCTCTTGGTTTTTTGGTGATTCCTCAACTTTCCGTAAAGCTCAACCCAAGTACCACCTTACCTTCTATTACCGTAAGTTATAGTTGGCCCAATGCCTCTCCGTATGCGTTGGAACGTGATATTACGTCTATTCTAGAAGGAGGGTTTAGTACTTTACGCGGGCTTGAAAAAGTAACCTCTCGTTCTTCCAAAAATAGGGGATACATTACCCTTACTTTTGATAAGTTTACCGATATAGATATTGCTCGTTTTGAAACCGCTACCATCATTAGACAAGTCTATAAGCAGCTACCAGAACGTGTGAGCTATCCCACGTTAAGTGTCAATAGGCCAGATGATGATGAAGCGCGTGCTTTCATGTCTTATAGCATCAATGCGCCCTTACCTCCCTTTGAGATTCAAGACTTTGTAAAAACCCAAATAGAACCTATTATTGGAGGCATCGCCGATATTGACCAAGTGCGGGTTTATGGAGCACAACCTAAAGAGTTTTTAATCACGTACAAGAATGTAGAATTACAAGCACTAGGTCTTGCCAAACAAGATCTCGTAAACGCCTTACAGCAAGCTTATGAACGGACATCATTAGGCGAATTAAATTATCAAGATCAGTTTATCACCTTAGCGGTACAACCAGACGATTCTTATTTAAATTGGCACATTCCCATCAAAAAAGTAGGAGATCGCATTTTATATATAGATGATGTAACTACGATCAAAGAACAAGAGCAAGAAGCCACAAATTATTACAGAATTAATGGGAATAATGCAATTACCATGGCACTATATGCTGTGAAGACAGCCAATACCATCGCCCTTAAAAAAGAAGTGGAAGCCAGTATCGCAGCACTTAGGAAAACCATGCCTAGTGAAATCAACATCATTAAAACTCAGGATACCACCGTGTATCTGCAAAAAGAGTTAGGTAAGATCTATGAACGTAGCGCTTATACGGTGTTAATTTTGCTTTTATTTATTCTCATGGTGAGTAGAAGTTTTAAATACCTGCTCGTAAGTGTGTTAAGTTTACTAGCCAATATTGGGGTTGCTTTTTTATGTTACTATTTTTCTGGAGTTGAGATTCAATTGTATTCCCTAGCGGGCATCACGATCTCTCTAGGTTTAATCATAGACAATGCGATTGTCATGATAGACCATTTGAGGCATCAGAAAAATAAGAATGTATTTATTCCCATCCTTGCCTCTACACTTACGACTGTAGGTGCACTTAGTATTATCAATTTTTTGGATGATGCGTATAAAGTAAATTTGGTTGATTTTGCAAAAGTGATGATTATCAATCTTGGTATTTCCCTAGCGATTGCGTTATACCTTATTCCCGCACTTTTAGAAAAGATTCCATTTAGAGAAAAAATTATTTCGCTTAAAGCGAAAAAAAGAAAAGAACGATTTTATGTGGGATATGAGCGTTTTTTACGATTTTGTCTTCGCTTTAAAAAATGGGCGATTGTGGGTATTATTTTAATATTTGGTATTCCTTTTTTTATGCTCCCTCAAACCTTGGAAGAGAATGATACTTGGTATCAAAAAGCCTATAATTCAACACTAGGAAATGAATGGTTTCGCGAAGAAATTCGTCCGCATATAGATACCTATTTGGGAGGCAGTTTTAGGCTCTTCTCATACTATACTTTTGAAAGTGCCTATTATGGACGTAATGAAGAAACAAAATTATTTGTGACTGCAGCCATGGAAAAAGGGGCAACGGTGCATCAAATGAACGAGGTATTTATTGGTATTGAAAATTATTTAAATACATTTCCAGAAATAGGACAATACACCACTCAAGTTTCTAGCGGAGATTTTGCTCGGATAGAAATCGTGTTTAAAGAAGGGTATGCTAATTCTTCTTTTCCGTTTATATTAAAATCAAGACTTATCAGGAAAGCCCTAGATTTTGGAGGCATTGATTGGAATATTTATGGGGTTGGGAAAGGGTTTAATAATGGGGGAGGTGTGAATGATCCTGTAAATTTTAGTGTCCTGGCAAAAGGGTATAATTATGATCAATTGAATAGTTGGGCAGATAGTTTAAAAGTCACTTTAGAAAAACATCCTCGGGTTCAAAAAGTACTGATTACGGATAACAATTATTGGTTACGAAAACCGAGTTACGAATATCGCTTTACCATAGACAAGGAGCAGTTGGCACTTAATAGCCTATCTCCGCAATCGATGATTAATGAACTAGGCAATGTGACCCTACAAAAGCAACAAGATCTGAACCTGACCATTAGTGGGATATCGACAGCCGTACGGTTTGAAGCACAAGAGGCTAATGCATTTGATATTTGGCACATCAAAAATAGTCCTTTAGACAGTTTGGCGTCTCCCGTTTCATTAAAAGAGATGGTTACCATTACAAAAGAGCGAGAAGAAGAAAGTATTGATAAAGAGAATCAAGAATACTTGCGGAAAGTAAAATTTCAATATACAGGCTCTGCCAAATTTGGTAATAAATTCCTCACAAAAACATTGGATAGTTTACAGGTAAAACTACCCTTAGGCTATTCTTTTGAACGGGATAACCAAAATTGGTTTTTATTGCAAGGCAAAGAAAATAAACAGTATGCTTGGCTGTTGCTGTTAGTCTTAGGAATCATCTATACCATTTGTGCTATTTTATTTGAAAGCTTTAAACAGCCTTTTATCATTTTGAGTGTGATTCCAATCTCATTTATAGGTGTTTTTCTAACGTTTTATCTGTTTGATTTTAATTTTGATCAAGGGGGCTTAGCTAGTTTTGTCTTGTTGAGTGGTATTACGGTAAACGCCTCTATTTTTATTGTTAATGATTTTAATAAACTGATAAAAAATGAGAGAGGCAGTTCACTACAGCATTATATTCAGGCATTTAATCAGAAGATATTTCCGATACTCTTAACGGTGATCTCTACTATTTTAGGATTTATCCCTTTTGTGAAAGATGGCCAAAATGAAGTGTTTTGGTTTGCTTTAGGGGTAGGGACTATTGGCGGGCTTGTTTTTTCTTTGGTAGGGATTTTACTCTACCTGCCTTTATTTAGTTTAAAAAGTAAAACGCTTGATATATGAAAAAGAACTTCTTCTTACTACTCTGTATTATTAACTCTATACTACTAGGGATTTCTTGTGACCACAAAGAATCTAATGCTGGAGATTTTTTGAGTATTAATAAAGTGGGTGAAATTAGTATTCCGATTGATCAACAAACGAACCAACGCGTCAATGTCAAATTAAATAACATTGAAGACACGGCTTATTTGAGCTTCTTTAATCCTACTAATTATGCTATTTATATCTATAATTTTGAACAAAAAGAAGTTGTGGATATAATTAATTTAGATAAAGAAGGTCCCAATGGGATCAATTTAGGAGGTCAATTAGCTCCTGGCTATTTTATTCATACGCTAGATTCTATTTTTGTAATAGGACAAAAAGATCACTATTTGATAAATAATAAAGGAGAAGTACTCATTAAAGGTCGTTTTGGAGATGCTACTAATAGCACAACATCTGTAAGTGAAAAAATACTTTCTTTTAACAATGCTTCTTATTTTAAAGACAAGAAGCTATACTCAGGAATTACTTCTTATGTGCAAAAAGAGAGCGCCCCTAACCTTCAAGCAGTTTTACCCGTTACGATGGACACCATACTTTCAGAGTATATGAAAGAGAGCATTCTCGTTCCTAAATATGAAGAAATTTTAGAATTAAAAGAAAAACTTCGTAAAGAACAACGGTATGTTGCTATGGGACTTTCTTTTGAGCGAAATAAAGAATGTTTATACGCAAGTACGCCGGTTTCTGATACGGTATATATTTTTAAAGACTTTCAACTCATCAAAAAGGTATATACGGGCACCAATGAGGTTACTATATCCAGTAACAGTGATTATTTTGACCAATTTAGAAATAGTACGTATAAGATAGCTCGAGAATATCCGTTCTATAAAGACTTGATGGTGAATGATGAGTATCTCTATCGAGTGTTGTCCAAAGGGAATACAACAACGATACATCCAGAGACACAAGAAGAAGAACTTACTTCAAAGGGAGACTATTTAATTGTGTATAATCTAAAAACAGATCAAGTAAATCATCTAGAGTTGTCTCCAAACACGATTCGTTATCATACGGGATTTACTTTAGAAAATAAACTGTATTTCAAGTTAAAAGAACAACCGTCGGAAAACAATATCCGTTTTGGTGTCTATGAGGTAAAATAGGGTGGTTGTATTTGTTGAGATACTTCATGGTGGCGTGTTTTATTAAAATAAGGGTATACCTACTCATTGCTATGTGAGTAGCCAAGATGGTTTCATCGATATACCTTGTACTCACATAAAAAAAATGAAAAGAAAAATTTTACTAGTAGAAGATGAAGCCATTGTAAGAGATGCTTATGTATCTGTTTTTAAGGATATAGAGCAATCAGGAACATATACGTTTTCGATACATCAGTGTAGTTCTTGTCAAGAGGCTTTTTATGTATTAAAAGAACAAAAACAAGTATTTGATCTAGTTTTTCTAGATGTAAGAATCCCTCCTGATCCCCACAATGGTTGGACATCTGGAATAGATATCGGAAGGTATATTAGGGAGAACAACACGAAAACTCAAATACTAATGATCTCGTCTGTGGTGAATCAAGATGTATATCAGGAAGTATTGAATGATGTCTATCCAGAACTATATTTACTTAAATACGAGCTAACGACAGCAGTATTAAAAGAGACCGTAGAGAAGATCTTGCATAAAGATTTCGTATTAAAAACAAATGAAAAAAACCATTACGGTTTAAACACTGATATTTTAGAGCTTTTAGATATAGATATTATTGACCTAAAATTATTGAATGAGCTTTCCTTAGGAGCTACAACCAAAGAACTAGAAAAAATCATACACGTATCTAAACGTACTATTGAATATCGAAAAAAGGCACTTAAGGAAAAATTAGATGTCTCTAATGGAAGTACTCGAGATTTGATAGTAAAGGCTAAAGAGTTAAAACTAATATCTTGATTTTTTTAATTTTTGCGCAAAAAGTGCAATGTAATACGCTTATTGTTAATAACTTTAGGAAGATTTAGGCGGAATCCGAAAAGCCTTAGATAGAGTAGGTGTTTAAAATTAGTATGATGAAAAAATATTTTTTTTTAGCTAGTTCTTTTGTTTTACTTTGTTCATTTACATCTAGTTCAATTTCGACTGAAATTATGGATTTGAATCAAGAAGTTAGTGTCAAAACTGACGCAAATCGTACTCCTGTAGTTTTTTGTACAAGAGGTAATTTGGGGAGATGTGACACAAGACCTGATAATCAAGGGTTTGCTTGTAATCCTGGCGGAAATGAATGCGGAGGAACTGTTATCAAGGACATTCAATAAGTATTATATTCTTTTAGGGTGTTTTTCTATTTAATAATTTCATTTTTAGAGGAGCACCTAAACTAACTAAAAAAATCTATGTCCAAGTCTTTTTTTATTTTTTTATGCTTGTGTTCAATGAGTTTTATAGCTTGTGAAAACCATTATAAGTCCAATCAGAATGAATTGCTTTCAGCAAAAAGTTCCAATCAAAATAGTGACACACCAAAACCCAAAGAATACTCTAAATCTTTAGTGAATTCAGGTAGTATAAAAATACCTTTGGATTTAGAAACTAGTTTTTATGCAGAAAATATTCAATATATAGATGCTGAACAATTGCTAATAACATTACCGCTATCGTCTAATACACTTAATATCTATGATTTAAGTGATGTTGGTAATAAACTAACAAAGAAAATAAAATTACAAACCGAAGGGCCAGACTCTGTTAAGGGAGAAGTAGGTGGTTTTTATTACCATAACAAAGATTCAATTTTTGTATTATCAAAATTTACATTTGAGGTTTTTCAAGTTGATTATGAAGGAAAAGTTAAAAATAGTTATCCATTATTGAAGGAGTTTGATCCAAAGTTACCAGTTCCCTTAGGGAGTACGTTCTCACCTATTAAATACATAAATGGCAAATTGTATATTTCTTGTGTAGCACCAGAAGAGCAAGTTCAAGGTACTTATGAAAATTCATTTATTGAATATGACATAGAGAAAAAGAAAACATTTTTTCGAGGGGTTAATCCTGATAAGCTAAATAGCGGTAATTGGGAAGGCATCGCTAGGTTATATTATGACTATAATAAGAATGAAGATACTTTTGTTCTTGCATTTTCGATTAGTGATGAAATCGTACAACTAAAATTACCTTCTCAAATTAATACATACAATGTAAAAAGTGATTACATCAATTCTGAAGATGCAAAACCTTTTAGTACAGACTTCAAAAAAGCTGCTGATTACCTTGAAAGAGGGAAATATAGTTTTTCAACGCCTAAATATTGGGGGATTCTGAGTGATTGGTCAAATGATTATTATTATAGAATAGGTATACAACCTAATACGTATGCTGATTTTTCAAAAGGGATTTTTCCCAACACAATTATTATGGTCATGGATGATACATTCAATAAAATTCTTGAACATGAAATGAATCCAACGGAATATCAATATGACATGTCTTTTGTTGGAGAAAAAGGATTGTATATAGCCAATAAAGAAAAATATAATGAAGATGATAATTTTTTAACGTTTGATATTTTTACAATAGAGTGATCATGAGATTTTTTATATTTTCTATTGCTTTCATTTTTATACATGGATGTAAAGAACCTAGTACTCCAACTCCTGACTCTTCTATTTCCCAATCAAAAATCATTTCATTTATAGAAAAAAATCTAGTTGATTTGGATATTGCAAATATAAAACTTGTAGTTGTGATACCTAATGCAGGATGTAATGGTTGTGTTGGTTCTACTCAATCGTTTGTAATAGACAAGATGGTTGAAGGAGATTTAAAGGATATTGTTGTCATTTGGACAGACATCAATGACTTTAAAAGATTAAAACTTTTGCTAGGTTCTCATCATAAGATACTTAATCACGCTAATGTTATTGTTGATAAACAAAACGAATTTAAAAATATGGGGTTTGTATCATTTTACCCTGAAGTAGTTTTGTTTACACATGGAGAAATAAAATCTAGAACCTTTTTAAAACCTGAAAACTCAGAAGTTTATTCATTAATGAGTAAACACTTGGGGTATTGAAAAGATATTTCTTGGGGGTTTAGATATAATAAAAGTTAGAAAATAGATGTCTTCATTGGGAGTAGTTAGTACTCGATATTTAACTCTAAAATACTAAAGAGTTAAAACTAATATTTTGATTTTTTTGATTTTCCCGCCGTATGCGCAATAAAAAATAGTTATAACATCTAACTTTATACAAGTTAAAAAGGCAGAACCCGAAAAGCCTTGAAGAGCCTACATTATGTGATTATAGTGGATATTTTAGAGATGAAGGAAATACTTTTGTATGTTCGACTGGAACTTTAGGATGTAAGGCACCTTGTGCAACAGGAAATCAAAAATAATCAATTAATATTTTACTTTTATAGACCAATCAGCTATTTATTGTTGATTGGTTTTTATGTGTAATATTAATATGTCACATCTTGCCTTTAGATTAAGCATTCATAACTTAAAAAAAAACATTTTATTAAAAAGTATCCTTTGGTTTATATCGGAAAAATCTACATATAGAATATGATAAAAAAAACAATTAAAATTTTGACGTTTTTCATAATGGTTTTATTAATGATTCACTGTAAAGAGAAACCTTCTAGAGACCTTGTGTATAATTCTATATACAAAGCAACCTTAATTGATTCCATGAATTGTTGATTTTCCCAATGCGGTGTTAGTAGATAAAAATGAAGAAAGACTCTTGTTATTTAATAGGGCAAGTAATGATGTTGCAGTAATGGATTTAGATTCAACCGAAATTAGTATTCATAGTAATTTTGGACAAGATGATATAAGTCATGGAAAGATTAATGATGTTAATTTGTTTTTTCTATCAGATTCAATTTATGGAGTGTCCTCAAGCAATAAAATAAATATGTATGGTTTAAAAGGGAATTACATTGAATCTATGAGATTCGATAATTATACGGTTGCTCCTATATCTAATTTTAAACTGGTTAATGATTCAATAGTTTATTATGTTAGAATTCCAGAGGGAAATACGGGTAGGCTTGAGTATTATGAATATCCTTCAGAAATAGTTGTGAAATCTAATATTAAATCAAATCAAGAGTCTAGTTTAGTAAGATTTCCTCAAAAAGATTTATTTACTAAAGATTATTTTCATCCCTACACCTACAACCATTTTTTCGGTTTTTTTGAAACTAAAAATGAACTATTTTACATAAATTCAAATGGCGCAAATATGTATGTGTATGATTTATTAGAACTTCATGGAAAACTAAAAAGAGAAGTTAAATTGAATTTAGATTATTATAACCAGTTAGAAATTGAATTTGGAGCAACTACTGATATGGAAGAGTCAATAGCTCAAGCATTCTGTAGTCCCATAATAAAAGGAGTTTATACGAATGAATCGAATCTCTTTGTTGTTTATAAAGAGGGATTTTCGAGAGATTTTATCAGAAGATATGCTGATGAACATGAAGGTTTCCCATACACAGAAAGACCTCAATCTCAATATTACATTTCATATTTTTTGAATGAAGAGAAGGTATCCAGAGATGTAATGATTCCTAAAGAGTATGGGGAGGTCAAATTTATTGAATCTGCCGACTATATTTTGTCAAAAAAATATCCAACTGAAGAAAGCGACTTGAATGGAACTACTACTTATTATGTTTTATCTCTAACTAAAAAAAACGAATAAATTTATATTGTACTCTTTTTTGTTAATTTTTGTACTCTTAGCCTCCTGTGGTAATAAAGAAAACGTGAATAACTCAATTCAAGCTGAAATCGCGTCATTTTTAAAAGTCTCAGAGAACGAAAATTATTCAGATTTAGTGATAACAGAGTCTGATTGCTCTGTTTGTTTTGAAAATGTGTCAAAAATCAGAATGATTAATGAACACAATGTAGTTGGACTTTATTATGCAAACGACAGCAAAGCCTTTTTTAAAACTTTAAAAAAAATAAATCCAATTATTGAATGGGTAGCGTTAAAAGATAGAATCTTACCTAGAAAAATTGAAAAACTTAAAAAGAAAGTGGGGCCATTCTAATCACAAAATCTAATGATGATTTTATAATTGAAAAATTCCTGTAAATATTCTATTTGTTGTAAATCATGCTCCTCATTAGTTACTTCATCATTAAAAAACAACCTTTTACAATTCACTATTATTCACATATTTACTATCTTCACTTTTGTAAAATGTATACTCCATGACAAGAATCGTAGGCTACGTTCTTATTGCCCTTTTATTTTGTAATTGCAAAAATGAAAAAACTGATTTTGAAGAGGTTAGCCCTACTTCAAACAGTGCCTCCAACCCTCAGGTATCTGTACAGGTGATAGAAGACCAAGACTTTCAGCAACAAATCTTAGCCAATGGGAAAGTAGAGGCTTTTAAAAAAGGAGAGCTTCGGTTTAATACCGGAAATCGTATCGCCAAAATCAATATCAGAAATGGACAAAGAGTTCGTCAAGGAGATATTCTTGCCTATTTAGATAATGATCTGCTTAAAAATGAGGTGGACAGAGCGCAAATCGCATTAGAAAAAGCTGAAGCCCAATTAGTAGAAGAGAAAATTAATTTTGGGGTGAGTAAACTAGAAGAATCGGAGATCAATCCTAAAGTGCTTAAGAATATAAAATTTAAAAGCGGGGTTCAAGAAGCTATCAATGTCTTAGAAAATAGTAGATTGCTATATGATCAAACCATTCTAAGAGCTCCCTTCTCCGGAGTGGTAGCTAATTTAGATTCAAGAGTTGGAAACTTTATTACATCTGGTGATGTGTTTTGTACGCTTATTTCTGATGACTCGATGGAAGTCAGTTTCCGAGTTCTAGAAGGAGAGTTGGGTGCTATATCACTAGATCAGGAAGTATCTATTCAACCCTTCAATAACGCAGGAGATGTATCGTATACCGGTAAAATAAATGAGATTAATCCACTTATAGACCAAAACGGTTTAATCGCGATCAAAGCATTAATCACCTCAAAAGAGATTCAGTTATATGATGGCATGAATGTGAAAGTGTTGATTAATTATCCTATCCAAGATGTTGTAGTGGTTCCTAAACAAGCGCTTGTGCTTCGTTCTAATAGGGAGGTTGTTTTTACCGTAGATAAGGGACTTTCAAAATGGAATTATGTCACTGTCGCTGGAGAAAATAGTTCTCATTATGCTATAAAAGAAGGTGTCAACGTAGGCGATACCATCATTGTTTCTGGGAATCTCAATTTATCGCATGATGCTAGGGTGAATAGTACACTCGTAAAAGAAAACAACTAAACACATGATACGGTTCCTACTCAAACGACCCGTGGCTGTATTTATGGCATCCCTTGCTTTTCTATTGCTAGGGATTGTGGCTGTTTTTAAAATCCCAACCGCATTAATGCCAGATATCCCTATTCCGCAGATTACGGTTCAGGTATCGTATCCAAACAATACTGCCAGAGAATTAGAGACCAATGTGATCCGTCCCCTGCGTAACCAATTATTACAGGTGTCTCGGCTTAAAGATATTTCTAGCGAAACTCGTGATGGCTTTGCAACCATCAACCTTATTTTTGATTATGGCGTCAATACAGATTTTGCATTTATAGAAACCAACGAAAAAGTAGATGCAGCACTTAATTTTTTGCCTAGAGATGTAGAAAGACCTAAAGTCATCAAAGCTGCAGCTTCAGATATTCCTATTGTAAATCTCACTGTTGGTTTAAAAGAAACCTATACAGATGAGCGTTTTTTACAATTAAGCGAATTTACAGAGACGGTGCTTAAAAAACGTGTCGAGCAGCTTCCAGATATTGCCTTGGCAGATATGAGCGGTCAAATAGAAGGCGAACTCGTCATTATTCCCAATAAAGAAGCGATCATATCCCTAAACATCACCAACGACTTAATCACCAATACGATTCGTCAAAATAATTTTGAATTAGGAAATCTCATTGTTCAAAATGGGATTTATCAATATAATTTTAAATTCTCAAATCCATTACGTACGCAAAAAGACATAGAAGAGATTTATCTGACGGTAGATGATCGGTTATTCCAATTAAAAGACATCGCAAAAGTCATACTACAACCTAGAAAACAACGGGGGAGTGTATTTTTAAATGGGGAACGTGTGATTGTGTTATCCATTATTAAGCAAGCAGATGCGCAGGTATATGAACTACAGGAAGATTTAGAAGTTCTCACAAAAGCATTGACAGAAGATTACCCAGACTTAGTATTCCATACCAATCAAGACCAAACCAAATTACTCAAATTGTCCATTGATAATTTAAAATCGAGCCTATGGATTGGGAGCAGCTTGGCGATTTTAATCATGTTTTTCTTCTTAAAGGATTTTAAATCTCCTATTATCATTGGATTAAGTATCCCTTTATCACTCATTATAAGCATGTTATTAATGTATATCTTCGGAATATCCATTAATATTATTTCTTTATCAGGCCTTATTTTAGGAGTAGGGATGATGATTGATAATGCGATTATCGTCATAGATAATATTACGCAAAAACTGACTTCAGGGCAATCACTATTTGAAGCGTGTACAAGGGGTACCAATGAAATCATCACTCCGCTGATTAGTTCTGTATTAACGACCTGTTCTGTTTTTGTTCCCTTGCTTTTCTTGAGTGGGATTACAGGCGCTTTATTTTATGACCAAGCCCTAGCGGTGAGTATTGGATTGGTTTCCTCTTTATTGGTTTCTATTCTTATTATTCCAGTAATTTATTTGCAGTTACATGCAAAAAAATATAAGATTGAAAACTGGTTTCACAATCGCTCAAAAACAGCAAAACTAGAGACATTATATGAGAGAGGCTATTATTTCTTTTTTAAGAAAAAGTGGATTGTCTACGGCTTAGCGCTTATTGGAACTGGTCTCGCTATTTTGTTTCTTAACATACTTCCATACACGCAACTTCCTAATTTAAATCAAAAAGAAACCATTTTAACGGTCGATTGGAATGATAATATCACATTAGAAGAGAATCAACGAAGGATTCAGGAACTTCTCTCCACCCAAGATGCCATTGTAAACCATTATACTTTATTGGGAGAGCAACAATTTGTATTGCAACGAGAGCAAACCAAAGGGTTTTCAGAAGCCGATATTTATTTAGAAGCGGCTTCTTCATCAGGCTTGATTGCTATTCAGAATACTATTACAAAAGAGATGCAGTCTGAGTACGCTTTCGCGAAAGCGTATTTCTCCTCTCCAAAAACTATTTTTGAATATATTTTCGGATCCGATAAAGCACCACTCAAAGCGCATGTCTATGCTAAAAATGGCCTAGAGGTTCCATCTGTGCAAGAACTCCCAGCTATTGATCAATTATTTGAAGGAAAAACGCGTAGTAACATCCCTTTGAAGGAAACCACCATTATTCAAATACTCTTTGAAAATATATCGCTTTATGGAGTCCAGTATCAAGATCTTATTGATGAACTAAAAACGGCACTCGGAGAAAATACGATTGATGATTTAAAAACAGCTCAAAAATTCATTCCTATTAAGCTTAGTTATAACGCTGTTGATTTGGAGAAAACACTCGCATCATTGTTCATAGAAAATGAGAATCAAGAATCCATTCCTGTAAAAAACTTAATTAAAATACAGAATATTGCACAGTATAAAAATATTCAAGCCGATAGAAGTGGAGAATTTTTGCCCTATAGCCTATCCACTCAAAATGCGATAGCTGATGAGGTTGATTTACTTAATAATCAATTTAGAGAGAGTCCCTATAATGTACGCTTTTCAGGGAGTTGGTTTGATATACAAACGCTCAATAAAGAACTTCTTGTTGTGATTCTAGTGGCGGTGCTATTGCTTTACTTTATCATGGCGGCTCAGTTTGAATCCTTATGGCAACCGTTAATTATTCTTTTAGAAATTCCTATCGATATTGGAGGAGCATTACTCATGCTATGGCTGTTTGGAGGGACTATTAACATTATGGCGGCGATTGGTATTGTAGTGATGAGTGGTATTATTATCAATGATAGTATCTTAAAATTACACACGATTAATCTTTTGAGAAAAGAAGGGTACGCGGTACAAGATGCCATAAAAAGAGGCGGAACGATGCGATTGAAACCTATTTTGATGACCTCATTAACGACCATACTGGCATTACTGCCCTTTTTATTTACAAATAGCTTAGGTAGTATATTACAGCGTCCATTGGCATTAACTGTGATAGGAGGAATGCTCATAGGTACTTTTGTAAGTCTCTATTTTATACCATTATTATACTCCTTTTTGACAAAGGTATTTGATCGTTGAGAAGCTACTAAATAAATAAAGTTAACAGGCTATCGCTAATAATTTGAAGCTTAACTTAAAACACTATTAATTAAAACTAAGAGTATATTATTTTAATATTTCTTCAGAAATTAATTTAAGACTGTTTTCAATCGTATAGGCGTCTATTGTAAAAATTTCTTCCTTGTTAGATTTTAGTTTATAGATAGGTTTACCTTCGACAAGGTCTTGGCAGTTGAAATAAGAAATATCGTTTACTTTACGAACTTTTGATGAGTTATATAATTTTTCAGAAATTGATAATCGTAAGTCTCTATCAGAAATATACCCAGTAATAATTATGGTAATTTTTTTATTTTCTAAATTCTTTTCAGCAAACCATAATGATTCAGAAATACAATATTGACAGCCTTTAACTGGAATTATTAGAGTAGTTTTATTAGATATATCTAATTTACTTAGGCATTCAGGAGAAGATTTATTGGCGCAATTAACTAAAAATAAGTTAATTATGAGTAAAAGTAAAACGTCTAAATTGAATTTCATCTTCATTTTTATTATTTTTCGGAATTAACTTTATGTATAATCCATCTTTAGAGATGAAAATCATAGAAGTTGAATAACTTTCTTGATCATTTCCATGTAATGCATATTCTGCAATCAGTTCAAATTGATCATTAATAACTCTTAAATACTGATTTTGAGCTGTACCTTTTCCTCCATTAATGATTTTTTTAATAGATTCTTTATCATATGCTTTTCTTGCGATTTGGTAATACACGTTTCTATAGAGATCATAATGAATAGAATAGAACTCGTCAGTGCCTAATTTGTTCTGTGTTATTAGAGATTCATCCGTTGTAATGTTGTTTAATGGTTTAATATTATCAATAAATTCATTTTGAGGAATACCAACTAACGTTAACTTGTTATTTTCTGGCGTCATTTCGTATATATTTTCTGATATAGGATAATTTGTAATGAACTCGTTTTTCTTATTTTTTGTTATTGACGGGACGCTTTTGTACTTGCTCCAATAGCCATTGTTTTTATAAATATCTGGGTACCCTAGTAAATATTTGAATTGTTTTTTATCTAGATCATATTCCATTAATAATCCATTATTAGTATAATTATATTTGTAAGGGTCTTTATAAGGTAATGATGGGATATATAATAAATCACCAATTTTAGTTATAGGTGATTTAGTATGTACCCATGATATTCCCGATTCAGTATCTGCTCTACCTTCTTCTCCTATAAGATTATAACTATTGATTACCTCGGCGTTTTCATTGGTTAAAAACATTTTATGCCCTAATCTATTTGTAATGAATATTGAATCTTTATTATGATAATAAAAACCAAACAATTTGCCTATTCCATTAGGTCCCTCTAAATTATATGTAATTTTTTTATGTAATTTTTTGTTGTTAAGGTCATATATATAAAGTGTATGATCATTTCTAAAATGTGTGATAGCAATAAAGTCATTACCTTCATTCTGTATTACTTGAATATTTCTCCAATATTCAAACATATCCATGTCAAGTGGAAGTTTTAGAACATCTTCTTTTAGAATTTTGAAGGGTAATCTTTCTTTTGTTTTAGAACATGAGAAGGTGCTTACAATAAGTAAAATCCAAATTATTTTCTTCATTTATAATTAAATATTTAATAAAAAACATAAGCGTCTTATTGAAAAATAAGACGCTTATAAAACTTTAAATCAGTAATATTACTTATCACCACCAATAACTACTTCTGGAAGACCAATACAGCGATCACCATCTAAGGCGCAACCCCAGTCAACAAGAACTCCGTCCTCATGAAGAAACCAAACACCCATATTACCTCCATCAACAGGAGGAGGCATTTGTGCTGTGGCATCAAAAGTATTTATGAAGGTTAGGCAAACTAGAAATAATAACAATAAAGAAAATAATTTTTTCATGAAATTTTGTATTAGGTTTAAATATAATAAAGAATCTCTAAAGCAAGATACTAATTAAGAATTAATCTTTTGTAACTACTTGATTAAATTTATTGTAGATTATTTTAAGAACTATTTTCATAATAAAAATACTTTATATAGGAATAATTTATGTGGTTTCTCTAAAATAGCGTAGCGTTCTATTTTAGAGTAGTATTCTATTTTTGGTTTCTTTTCTCTTCCTTCCGCCTATACCTCGTGACTCGATATAGTCATCTTCTACTTCTTCAGACTCAGTGGAGGCCTGCTCAGGGAAGGAGCTTTTTGTTTTGGTTTCACAAGGGGTTTTAGGGTTTTAATTTTCTCTCCCTTCCGTCTATATCTCGTACCTCGATATATCCACCTTCTACTTCGTCAGGCTCAGCACAGGCCTGTTGAGGGAAGGAGCTATTTTGTCGTTTTATACGCTCCTACCTGTTTGTGAGGCAAGTGCTAGAAAGGAAAATAACAGTTTCCCCTTTAGAAAGAGGGGATTAAAGAGTGTGTTATTGTAGTAACATTTGGAAATAGCAACGAAGAACTCCCTTCCGTCTCTATTTCGTACCTCAATAGATCCACCTTCCCTCAGCGAGGGAAGGAGCTGTAATTTAGGATTTGTTCATCATTTTAGTAAATGATAGGAGTTCCCCCTTTGGGGGTTAGGGGGCTTTGCTTTTATCTAATTGGAGGATACATCTCGGGATCTACCTCGTGCATCATCTCATATACTTTTTCAAAAATATCTTCAGCTGATGGTTTTGAGAAATAATCACCATCGGTTCCGTAGGCTGGTCTGTGTGCTTTTGCAGTAAGGGTTTGTGGTTTGCTATCTAAGTATTTGTACGCATTTTGATCGTCAAGAATCTGTTGTAGTAAATAGGCACTAGCGCCTCCTGGCATGTCTTCGTCTACAACAAGAATACGATTGGTTTTTTGAACACTTTTCATCGTATCATGTTGGATATCAAAAGGTAATAAAGACTGTGCATCGATCACTTCAGCATTAATGTCAACAGATAGTAATTGTTGCGCTACTTCTTGAACAATACGTAACGTACTCCCATACGAAAGGATAGTAATGTCAGATCCTTCTTTTACCGTTTCCACCACACCGATAGGCGTACGAATCTCGCTTAAATTGGCTGGCATTTGTTCTTTAAGTCGGTATCCATTCAGGCATTCTACAATAAGTGCTGGTTCGTCACTTTCTAATAAAGTATTGTAAAAACCAGCCGCTTTGGTCATGTTACGAGGGGTTAACACATACATCCCTCTTAATAGATGGATCGCAGCTGCCATTTGTGATCCACTGTGCCAAATCCCTTCGAGTCTGTGTCCTCTGGTACGGATGATAAGTGGTGCTTTTTGTCGCCCATGCGTACGATAACGTAGGGTAGCTAAATCATCACTCATGATTTGGATGGCGTACAATACATAATCTAAATATTGTATTTCGGCAATAGGGCGTAAGCCTCTCATTGCCATTCCAATTCCTTGTCCTATGATAGTGGCTTCGCGTATGCCAGTATCTGCGACACGGAGTTCGCCGTATTTTTCTTGAAGTCCTTCCAGTCCTTGGTTTACATCGCCAATCGTTCCTGCATCTTCTCCAAAAACCAAGGTATTAGGGTGTGATTCAAATATTTGATCAAAATTTTCGCGTAATATCACACGTCCGTCTACAAGCGAACTATCATCTGAGTAGGTGGGTGCCACCTCTGTAATTTGAGTAGCATTGCTTGCTGTGTCATTGTATAAATGCCCACTATAATCGGGTTGTGTTTTTTGGATATAGGAAGTAACCCAATCTTGAAGCATTTCTTTAGCTTCAGCTGTTTCTCCAACAACGTATTGTAAGGCTCTGCGTGCAACACGCAAGAGATCACTTTTAAGAGGTTCTTTGTTTTCTGCTAGCTCTTTATATAGCGGCTGTATAAAACTGCCGTTAGAAGATCCTTGAATAAGGTCTTTTAGGATGGCGAGTACTTTTTGTTGTTCGGTTTGTGTAGGATAAGAGAAAGCATTCCATGAGGCTTTCTTACCGTCTCTTACGTCCTTTTTAATCCCTTTTTCTAAAAGATCTAGCTCTTCTTCTGTAGCAAGATTTTGACTGATGATCCATTCTTTAAATTTTAGATTACAGTCATGGGCTCTTTCCCATGCAAGACGTTCCTCATTTTTATAACGTTCATGTGATCCAGAGGTAGAGTGTCCTTGCGGTTGTGTTAACTCTAAAACGTGTACAAGTACAGGAACATGTTCTTCACGTGCTATTTTTCCGGCACGTTCATACGCTTCGATTAGGGCGGGGTAATCCCAGCCGTTGACACGTATAATTTCATATCCTGCGGCATCTTCTGTGCGTTGGAAACCGCTAAGGATTTCTGATATATTTTCTTTGGTGGTTTGGTGTTTTGCGTGTACTGAGATTCCGTACTCATCATCCCACACACTAATGACCATAGGGACTTGTAATACGCCTGCAGCATTAATAGTTTCAAAAAAGAGACCTTCACTCGTACTCGCATTTCCAATTGTTCCCCATGCAACTTCATTTCCATTTTCGGAGAAGTTTTCTTTTTGGGTGGTCTTTACGTGGCGGTATATTTTTGATGCTTGTGCAAGCCCTAGTAATCTAGGCATTTGCCCCGCTGTCGGGGAGATGTCTGCACTTGAATTTTTCTGTTTAAGTAAATTATTCCAATTGCCATCTGCATCTAAGCTATGCGTGGCAAAATGACCTCCCATTTGCTTTCCAGCACTCATAGGATCAAAGTTGATATCTGTGTGTGCATAGAGTCCTGCAAAAAACTGCTCTATGGTCAGATGGTCTATAGCCATCATAAAGGTTTGGTCTCTGTAGTATCCAGATCTAAAGTCTCCATTTTTAAAAGCACGAGCCCACGCTAATTGTGGGAGTTCTTTACCATCTCCAAAAATGCCAAATTTCGCTTTACCAGTGAGGACCTCACGTCTTCCTAATAGACTACACTCTCGACTCGTTACCGCTATTTTATAATCTTCAAGTACAGATGCTTTAAAATCTTCAAAAGATAGCTTTGTCATTTGAGTCTTAGTTGTCGCCATAGGATGTCTTATTTAAAGTGGTGCGAAATTACAAAAAACAACCCTCAAAAGCAAGAGTGAAACACGTTAACAAATTCAATAAAATTCAAAATAAATGCGTTTTTTTAGAGAATAGTTTAATAAAATACAAATATTTAGGTTTCTGTTAAGAAATTGATAAATAGAAAAGGGGGTGTGTACGCTTTCGCGAAAGCGGACGTAGGCAGATGCTCTAAGGGTGTTATACTATACTATACCTGTCGTATTCCTGTACATTAAATAAGTAGATGGTATTAATACCATCTTCGTTGGAAAAGGCGTATCAGCGTATCGATGTCTAAAGAAACGATAAAACGTATTTTTTGATCGTAATTAGGTTGTGCAATCTCCCAACCGAGATTAGAATATACGGGCAGGAATATTTCAAAAAAATCATCTAGAAGACTTACTTGAACTCCTGCATCATATACAGGTACAAGATCTTTAAATCTATTTTTAACAAGACCTACATCCCCGTAGGCATAAATATATTTCCAGATCGTTGTGCTTGCATTGATCGTAGTGATCCACTCATTTGCAAAACCAGGCTCTAGATTGGATTTAAATCCTCCCTCGGCAAAAATAAACTGCTGACTAAAGATTCCGCTATCTTCCGATCGTCCATAGTAATTGAAGTCAAAGAGATAATCGGTAGGTCTGTCTAACGCAAAACTAAAGAAGTCACCGCTATCTCGCGTTTTATTTTTCAGGAATGCACCTGCATAAAATCGTAAGTTTAACTGGCGATTACTTAGATATAAATGTCTATAAAAGTAGGTAGCAGAGAGTTTACTAAAATTTCTGGCAATTTGTAAATCTAGATTATAACTTACGGTATTGATGATGGCACGATCAAAATGTGAAAAACGGAGATTAAACACTGAGTAATCTGGATCTTGTGACTCTTGCCTGAAGTCTTCATCTCTTTGTACGCGTACAAATCGAGTCGATAAATTAGATCCTCTGTTTTGTCGAAAATCTTTTGGTTTAAAACTAAAATTTAAGAAAGGGATAAACCGTTCAAAGAATAAATCAGGTCCAAAAGAGGATCTGTTTCCAGAAAGTCCGTAGCGGACGCTAAAAAGGTTACTATCTTCTAAGAAATGCGTATAGGATAGGGATGCTTTTCCTATAAGAGCTTTGGAGCGAAGTCCGTATTGTGGTTCCAGTTTGAACCTAAAATTCTTACGTAATATGGTATTATTATAGAGTTTAAGCCCTGGGCTGACCCCGTCATAAATATTAAACTCTACAGTTGGGATAATAAAGGCTTGATTTTTTGAAGGATTTTCAAAGTCTTGTAAAAATTTAAATTGAATAGGTTTATTGATTCCTAAAAACCCATTGGGTTTGTGATAGCTATCCCTAAGGTTGTATTCTGGAATGATTTCATCGTAATTTAAAACAACTTTATCGACACTATCTGCAGGAAGTGTTACCGTTTTTGTATTTTTTATATTTTCAACCCATGTTTTTGAAACGACTTCCCCATCTTTTAAGCCGTATACAGAAATAGGGGCTGGGTTGTCTCTTTTGTTTTTAATGGTGACAATAAGGGAGTCTCCTTCTCTTTTTGAGTTTTTTATTTTAAAATCGAGTTTACGTCTTGTCGTCACATATTCATTAAAAAACCAGTCTACATCTTTTTCTGTGTTTTTGCGAATGAGTTCTTCAAAATTTTTAGAGCTTACTCCTTGTTGTAGGTTATAGTTTGCATAAAACTCTTTAATCGTATTTTCTACAACATCATCTCCTAAAAAGTCACCGAGATACGTAAGTCCGGCGCCACTTTTATAGGCATTGGCAATTTGGACATTGTATTTTATAAGGGAGTCATATGGTTTTGATAACGGCTGATCTAGATTCAGTCGCGCAATATTCATATACATCAGGTTATACTGATCATTAAACTCTAACTTAGAAAGATAGAATTGGCGCACTAACCAGTATTTGTCTAAGCTTCCTACAATCTTTAAATTAGGGTAAAAAGTATCGATGTATCGTTGCATCAGATGGATTTTAATGCCATCGATGATCCATCGATCCATTCTGGGATTTACAAGTAATGTATTATCTACGTATTTATTAATGATCGTTTTTACAAGTTTGATCTCGTATTGAAAACCATCAGGGAAGGGGCGTATAAAATTGGGTAATTGATTAAGTCCATATACCTGATTTTCTTTATAGTCTATTTGAGTAACAAGAAGTGTTTCGTGAGGGTATTCTCCCAGATTTTTTTTCATAAATCCTGCGATACGGTCTATAATAAGAGCTCTGATGGGATCACCTATCTGCCGATCATCAATATCTGAGTGAAGGGTTAAAAAGTCTGTTTCTATTTTTTCAAATTCTGAATTTTGAGTTAGATATACCCTAGGATTAATACGATCTTTGCCGTTGAGGATGGCTATTTTCTCTTTGGTATTGTAGGAAGTGTTCTCTATACGTGTTTCAAAATCGGAGATGATCTCATATTCTTTTGGAAACGAAAATGTGATTTGTATATCGCTATTTGGGTAATAACGATCTACTAAGTTTTTATTACTGTAATATTGCCAATCGCCATCATATATAGCGGGTGTGATATACCAATATCTGAGATTGTAGTCTTTGTTTTTTGTGACCCCATAATTTGTAAACCGAGCGTATGGAAGTTTTACTTTGTAGACTAGTTTGAGACTATAAGATGCTTTTGGAAGTAGTGCTTCTTTAAGCGGTATCTCTATAATATCTTGTGCTTTTTCGAGTCTTTTGTATTGTAAATAACTTTTACCATCGTAGACAGATTTGATCGTGGTAAACCCTCTCTCTTCGTCTTTAGCTAAATGGAATTTTTTCTCAAAATCTTCTGCAAATCTAACGGCAAGGGCTGTTTCTTTAGAGGAAAAGCTATGTGCCCAATCATTGAGATATATAGTGTTTAAGGTATCTTGAGTTGTATTTTGATAGGTAATGGTTTGCGTAATTTCAATAGTGTCATCATCGGGGAGTAAACGTGCATTTACCCCAATGGTATTTTGAGCTATAACAGGTGTGTATAGCCAACAGATCACTAAAAATACGATTTGATTTATTTTCAATATATACTCAAAGAATTATAAGATTCATATTCATAACGCTTAATGTTCGTTTTTATTAAAACTTCTTTAGGCGTAGTCCTTAAAAGGTGCTAATTAACAAACTTCTTTTGACATAAGATACCTCTAACAGAAGATTGTAGTATCTCATTTTTTTTGGAGTGCCTTTGTTTTAGAAATTTGGACTTAATTCATATTTTTCATAGAAATTATTTAGGACCTCAATGACTTCATCTGGCGTATCTACGAGGTGAATTAGATCAATATCTTTTGCGCTGATATTTCCAAATTTTCCTAGTAAGGTCGTTTTTACCCAGTCCAACAGGCCACTCCAGAAATCTGTCCCTACTAGGATGATTGGGAATTTCTGAATTTTGTGTGTTTGGATAAGGGTGATCGCTTCAAAAAGCTCATCTAAGGTTCCAAAACCTCCAGGCATCACAACAAACCCTTGTGAGTATTTTACAAACATCACTTTACGAACAAAGAAGTAATCAAAATCAAGACTCTTATCACTATCTATATATGGATTGTCATGTTGTTCAAAAGGAAGGTCTATATTCAATCCTACAGAAGTTCCACCAGCAAGATGCGCTCCTTTATTTCCTGCTTCCATAATCCCTGGACCCCCTCCTGTAATAACCCCATAACCATTTTCAGCAATTTTTTGGGAGACATCTACAGCGAGTTGATAATAGGGATCGTTCGTTTTAGTGCGTGCGCTTCCAAATACAGACACACAAGGTCCTATTTGGCTCATTTTTTCAAATCCGCTTACAAATTCTCCTATAATTTTAAATATTGCCCAAGAATCATTTGTCTTTATTTCATTCCATCCTTTGGTTCTTGTCTCACCGTGTATTGCCATTGTTTTATTATTTTACGTCTGACTTTTTACGTATATTAAAAAAGTCTAATTCTACTATGTTAATTTCTTGATTTTATAATTTTTATGTTTTCGTATTTCGACTACGCTCCATATAAACTTCTACGTCATTACATTCCTTGAAAGCGATTAAAAAGTAAATATCAGTTAATTATATGTAATATCATAAATCCTTGTCACCTTATACCGTGACTTCAGGATTCATTTCTTTTTTTAAAAATTGTGCAGTATAGCTCTTTTTATTTTTAATTAGCTGTTCTGGGGTTCCTTTAGCGACAACTTCGCCACCGCCTTTTCCTCCTTCATAGCCAATATCTATGATGTAGTCAGCTATTTTGACCACATCTAGGTTGTGTTCAATAATCAGAATCGTATTGCCTTTATCTACCAACTTATTTAAGACCTCCATTAAGACACGGATATCCTCAAAATGCAACCCAGTTGTAGGTTCATCTAGAATATAAAACGTATTTCCTGTGTCACGTTTGCTTAACTCCGTGGCTAATTTAATGCGTTGTGCCTCCCCTCCAGATAGGGTAGTCGATTGTTGCCCTAGTGTAATGTATCCTAGTCCTACATCTTTGATGGTTTTGAGTTTTCTATAGATTTTTGGGATTGGTTCAAAAAAGTCTGTGGCTTCACGAATGGTCATTTCTAATACATCTGCAATCGATTTTCCTTTGTACCGTATTTCTAGGGTTTCTCGATTAAAACGTTTCCCTTGGCAGGTCTCACAGGCTACATATACATCTGGAAGGAAGTTCATTTCGATAATTCTCAAGCCTCCCCCTTTACAAGTTTCGCAACGTCCGCCTGTCACATTAAAGCTAAAACGACCTGGTTTATACCCTCGGATAAGCGCTTCAGGTGTTTTAGCAAAAAGAGATCTGATTTCGCTAAAAGCGCCTGTATATGTAGCGGGATTAGAACGCGGAGTTCTTCCTATGGGAGATTGATTAATATCGATTACTTTATCACAATGCTCTAGTCCTTTGATGCTTTTGTAAGGCATTGGTTTTTTGACACCATTAAAATAATGAGCATTCATAATAGGGTAGAGGGTCTCATTAATGAGGGTCGATTTTCCACTTCCTGATACACCTGTGACAGCAATCATCTTTCCTAAAGGGATAGAAATATTGACATTCTTTAGGTTATTCCCAGTGGCCCCTTTAAGCTCTATGGTTTTACCATTACCTGCTCTTCGTTTTTCAGGAACGGGAATTTCTTTTTCTCCGTTGAGATATTGAGCAGTGAGGGTGTGATGCGTTAATAGTTCTTCTGGGGTTCCTTCGCTTATAATCTCGCCTCCGTATTTTCCTGCTCTTGGACCAATATCAATCACGTGATCTGCACGTTCTATCATGTCTTTATCATGCTCTACTACAATAACAGAGTTGCCAATATCTCTAAGCGAAATTAAGGAGTTGATTAGTTTTTGATTATCTCGCTGATGTAATCCGATACTAGGTTCATCAAGAATATAGAGTACACCGACCAGTTGTGATCCTATCTGAGTAGCAAGACGAATACGTTGTGCTTCTCCTCCGGATAAGGATTTAGAATTACGGTGTAATGATAAGTATGTAAGTCCCACATCTACCAAAAATTGAATTCTGGTTTTGATTTCTTTCACAACTTCAGAAGCGATTTTGACTTGCTTTTCAGAAAGGTTAGCTTCTAATGTTGAAAACCATTCTTGCAATTCTAAAATGTCCATTTGTGCAAGGTCCGCAATACTTTGGTTTTCTACTTTAAAAAATAAGGATTCTTTGCGGAGTCTAGAGCCTTCACATTCCGGGCATAAAATCTTGTCCATATATCCTTTTGCCCAACGCTTTAAGGAGGTAGATTCACTAGAATTAAAGGTGTTTTCTATAAAATTGGCAACGCCTTCAAAATCTATTTTAAAGTCACGGGTAACACCTAATTCTTTCGATTGAATCGAGAATTTTTCTTTACCTCCATAAAAGATAAAGTCCATCGCTTCTTGCGGGATTTTCTCTATAGGATCTGTGAGTTTAAAATCAAATCGATCAGCTATAAGCTGGAGTTGTTTAAAGATCCAATTGTTTTTGTGAGGTCCATGGGGTTCTAACCCCCCGTTATTAATAGATTTCTTCTTGTCTGGAATGATTTTATCAACGTTTACCTCATACAATTCGCCAATGCCATTACATTTTGGGCAAGCGCCTTTGGGCGAGTTAAAGGAAAAATTATTCGGTTCTGGGTTCGGATACGATATGCCTGTAGACGGACACATTAAATTTCGGCTGAAATAGCGAACTTCGTCAGTGTCTTGGTCTAATACCATAAGTACATCATCGCCGTGGTACATAGCTGTGTTGATGCTTTCGCGCAAGCGTTTATCATCATCTGCATTAGATTGAATCACCAATCGGTCAATAACGATCTCTATATCATGTGTTTTATAGCGATCGATTTTCATCCCTTTTACAATATCTCTGACCTCTCCATCTACGCGGACTTTAACAAAGCCTTGTTTTGCGATTTGCTCAAAGAGTTCTCTATAATGTCCTTTGCGAGAACGTACAATAGGCGCGAGGATATTGATGCGTTTTTCTTGAAAACTTTGAGTGATCAAGTCTTTTATCTGGTCATCTGTATAGCTAACCATTTTTTCGCCTGTATTGTAGCTATAGGCGTCACTTGCTCTGGCAAAGAGAAGGCGTAAAAAGTCATAGATTTCGGTAATAGTTCCTACCGTTGATCGCGGACTTTTACTAGTCGTTTTTTGCTCAATGGCAATGACTGGGGATAGTCCTTGAATTTTATCAACGTCTGGGCGTTCTAAGCCTCCTAAAAATTGTCGTGCATAGGCAGAGAAGGTCTCGATATAACGTCGTTGCCCTTCGGCATAGATGGTGTCAAAAGCAAGTGAACTTTTACCACTTCCTGAGAGTCCTGTAATGACTACAAGTTTTTCTCTTGGAATAATGACATCTATATCTTTAAGATTATGCTCTCTAGCTCCGTAAACTTCAATACTGTCTTCTGTTTGTGCCATAAAATTACCAAAAGTTGCAAAGTTACTTATTTGACAGCAGATTAGAAAGGACGATACGTTTATGTATTGTTAATCTTATAGGTTTTTGTAGAGTGTAAAAATTTATCGTCCTGTATTAATTTCTTTTAAGACAAATGGGTAGATAGAGAGTGTCATAAATAATAAAATACTAGATACAAATCCTATGGATAGAAAGCTATAGAATACGGGAAGTTGGAAGAGTAAGCTTCCTATAGGCAGAAAAACACCCATTAAGGTTAGTAGGGCAAGGAGTACAAAAGCGAAATTAATAATCTTAGGAATGCGTTGTTGTGATTGCATGGTAATACTAAATAACCTAGGGATGATTTCCTCAGACATTTGTTCTCCTAATTTTGAGAGTAATTCTTCACTAAACCCCATGTCTTGATATCGATGGGTATCTAGTTGTACAGCATAACTTAGTATTTTTTCTTGATGACGTTCATAGATGCGGTTTACGTCTAACTCATCTTTGTACGAAGTGTATTTGTACCCAAAATAATACCAAATACCAGATCCACACTTATGTTCTATCCATTTTTTGAGGATCCGGGGTGAATAGGATCGGGGATTGGAAAAGGAGTCCACTTTACTATCGGACGGATCGTTTAGCAATAGTGATTTTGATTCTAAGTATAGACTTTCTGAATCACCGTATCGATTGTTTTCTTCAATATATTCTAAAGCGAGTTTGGACCTCCCTTTGTAAAATTCTTTCATTGTGAAGTAATTCAGTCCGCCAAACTCTTTGTCAATATAGTCTTTAAGTCCTGTTTTCCATACTTCTGAGCGAACTAAAATATCTACAATATTCCTGAAATGATGCATTTTTTGGGTTAATGCATTTAATTCAGTGCTTAACGTGTTGCTACTGAATCGGATTTGATTGGTTTTGTTAAGGATAAATACAAACAGTACAATTACAAGAAGAATGCTTGTGATGCAAATAATTAGTAAAACAGTGTCTATTTTATCTCTAGATAGTGTTTCTTGAGGCACCCAATACTGAAGTCCGTATACAATGAGTATACATCCCAAAGTGCTTACAAAAGCGGGGATATAAGGCACAACGTATTTGATAAAACCTCTTAATTTCATCTAGGTAATTTATTGCCAATAAGTTGGGCCTTTTTTCTAAACATTAGAAAGAAGCCTGTAAATAAACAACTATAATATAGAATCACAAAATAAAACAGCAAGATTTGTAAGAAAAATGATGCTTTTTGATGCGGATTTGGTATAAAATTCTAATAGAATATTTATATGTCTAAATTATTGCTGTAAAAAAGAAATACTGTGGCAGGCCACAATTCCAGCGGTTTCTGTTCGTAATCTGCTGTTACCTAGTGTGATCTCTTTGTAACCTAGTGTTACTGCTTGTTTGATCTCCTCTGGAGAAAAATCTCCTTCGGGTCCTATAAGAATTAAAACGTCTTTTCCGGCGGTTAACTCTTTAGTCAGCGGATGCTTTATACCTTCTTCACAATGGGCAATGCAAGAGAGCGTAGCTTTTGGCTGAGAAGTCATAAAATCTTTAAAGCTGGTGATAGGTTGTAATACTGGAAGGTGTGTTTGTAAGGATTGTTTCATCGCACTTTGTATGATTTTTTTAAAACGTTCCTCTTTTATTTGTTTACGTTCACTGTGATCGCAAACAATAGGGGTGATTTCTGTAATTCCAATTTCGGTAGCTTTTTCTAAAAACCATTCAAAACGATCATTTAGTTTTGTCGGAGCAATAGCTATATGAAGTCTGTAGGGGATAGGCTCTTTAAAGGTAGCACTATGCAATTGAATCGTACATTTATTGGGATTATGATCTATAATCTCTCCTTTGAAAATAAACCCTTTACCATTGGTGATATCAACAGTATCTCCGATTTGTTTGCGTAATACACGAATAATATGTTTGCTCTCTTCTCTAGGAAAGGTGTACTGATCAGAGTCTTCTGAGATGGATGCGCTGTAAAATAATTGCATACTTATATTTTAAGGCGTGATTGTGCGTGAACTCCCGTGTCTTTGTAGGTGTTCTTTTCTTTTAGTTCATGTACGTATTTTAAATAACCTACAATTCCGATCATAGCGGCATTGTCTGTAGTGTATTCAAATTTTGGTAAATAGGTTTTCCAGCCTAGGTTTTTTTCTGCTTGTACAAGTGCGTTTCGAATGCCTTTATTTGCAGAGACACCACCGCCTATCGCAACTTGTGTAATTCCTGTTTGTTTGACTGCTTTTTTTAGCTTATCCATTAAAATACCAACTATCGTATATTGAATAGAGGCACATACATCTGCGATATGTTGCTCAATGAAATCAGGATTTTGCTGAACCTGCTTTTGGATAAAATACATGATTTGTGTTTTTAGTCCGCTAAAACTAAAATTGAGTCCTTCTACTTTGGGTTTGGTAAAAGGAAATGCTTTTGGATTTCCTTCTGCTGCCCATTTATCTACCAAAGGTCCTCCGGGATAGGGGAGTCCTAGTAATTTTGCACTTTTATCAAACGCCTCTCCTACCGCGTCATCTATCGTTTGACCTATCACTGACATTTTAAAATAACTATCTACGCGTACAATCTGTGTGTGACCTCCAGAAATAGTCATCGCTAAAAATGGGAATGTAGGTTTTTCATAGCCTTCTTCATCAATAAAATGAGCTAGTATATGTGCTTGCATATGGTTTACATCTATGAGAGGAATGTCCAAACCAAGCGCTAATGACTTGGCAAATGATGTTCCTACAAGTAGAGAACCTAGCAGTCCAGGTCCGCTTGTAAAAGCTATGGCGCTTAGTTCTTTTTTGTCGATATTTGCTTTGCGTAAAGCAGCTGTTACCACAGGGACTATATTTTGTTGGTGTGCTCTAGAAGCAAGTTCAGGAACAACACCACCATATTGTTGGTGTATTTCTTGCGTAGCCACAACATTAGAGAGTACTTTATCGTTGTGCAGTATAGCTGCCGCCGTGTCATCACAGGAAGATTCAATAGCAAGTAAATAACAATTTGTTGAGTTCATAGTCATAGTAGGCACGCAAGTTGTAAGTAAGGAACAAAGTTAAAACAATAAGCCGTATCAAGAAATTTAAAAAAATAGTGTTACGTACCATAGGATTTCTATTGGTATTCTTTGTGCTTTTGCTATTGATTTTTTCAATTCCAGCGGTACAAACGAAAGTGGCTACTATTGTTACTAATAAAATAAATAAGAAATACGGTACTTCCATACACATAGATAGGGTGGGTCTTAAATGGAATTACGATATCAATATTAAAGGAGTTTATATAGAAGATCATCATCAGGATACCTTAATTTATTCACGTTCCATTGCTACGAGCATTTTAAGTGTAAAAAAAGCGATAGATGGAAACCTTGAATTAGGAAGTATCGATTTAGATGGCACTCAATTTCATCTCAAAATTTATAAAGACGAAGACAGTGATAACATCTCTATTTTCTCTAAGAAGTTTGCCCCTGAAAATCCTGATCCCAATGCACCTCCTTTTACGTTGACTTCTTCTAAAATTACGCTAGAAGATGCGATGTTCAGATATAGCAATGAAAATTTAGACGATCCGTTAGTACTCGATTATACACAATTAGAAACACAGCTAGATGATTTCACACTCGTTGGTGAAGTGGTTGATACGCAGATAGATCACCTTACGTTTACAGCAAAAAGAGGATATGCAATCTCTTCACTTACAGGTGATTTTCATTACGATCCAGATTCGATTACATTGCAACAATTTGTCTTAACCACGGAGTCTTCAGAGATAGAAGGTGATATCGCGTTAGATACGTCGGGAGATAAAATGTCTGATTTTATTAATAAGGTTGCTATTGAGGCCGCTTTCGCGAAAGCGAATATCTCCACAAATGATATTTCTCCATTTTATGATGGCTTTGCTAAGGACAAGATGTTTTCTCTAACAGGAGACGTAACGGGGGTGCTGAATGATTTTAAAGTAACAAATCTTGATGTGTCAGGATTGAATAATTCTCTGATCCAAGGTGATGTAAAGTTTACGAACCTTATAAAGGGTGATCAATTTGAAATAGAGGGGTATTACAGATCTGTAAAAACAACCTATTTTGATTTAAAATCATTATTGCCCGAGGTGCTTTCTACATTACCTCCTCAAATGTCAAAACTCGGCATTATTGAAATGATTGGATCTTCCGTAATTACTAACACTACACTCAACACAGAGGGTGTTGTTACCTCAGGATTGGGGAATGGATATATAGACATGTTATTGACTAATTATCAAAATACAGACTCCGCTACGTATAAGGGAAGTATTGATTTTGATAATTTTAATTTAGGTAAATTCATTAATGACCCAAGGGTAGGAAAAACATCTGTAGATTTTGAGGTTGATGGTAAAGGATTTCTTCAAGAGTTTCTAGACACTAAATTATCTGGTGTTATCTATTACATTAATTATAATAATTATAAATACAAAGACATCACTGTTTTTGGTGATCTTAAAAATCCTGTTTTTAATGGAGAAATCATTATTAATGATGCCAATCTAACGGCGAAGGTGGATGGTCTTATAGATGTTTCAAAAAAAATAAACAGCTATGATTTTGAGGCAGATATCACCTATGCAAATCTTGTTAATCTCAATCTTGTAAAGGACAGTGTCTCTATTCTTAAGGGAAATGTAATTATGGATATGAAAGGTACAGGGATTGAAGATGCTTTTGGAAAACTATCCTTCTTTGATGCGGTATACCAGAATAAAAATGATACGTATTACTTTAAAGATTTTGATATTACCTCTGATTTTGACGAAAAAAATATACGTACAATAGCCATTAACTCTTCAGACATAATAGATGGTACTGTTAGTGGTAATTTTAGATTTAATGAAGTAGTCCCTTTATTTAGAAATGCACTCGGAAGTCTCTACACAAATTATCAGCCAGAGGTATTGACCGAAGATCAATTTATGGATTTTGATTTTACGATTAATAATAAGATTGTAGAAGTCTTTGTTCCAGAAATAGAATTTGAACCAGAAACCATCATTAAAGGAAGTGTTATCTCTAATGATTCTGAATTTAAACTAACCTTCAAATCTCCAAGGATTGAAGCCTTTGGCAATATGGCAGAAGCTATAGAAGTCAAGGTAGATAATAAAAACCCACTATTTAACACCTATATCGCTGCCGATAGTATAGATGCAGGCTTTTATGCCGTTTCAGATTTTAATCTCATTAATGTAACCTTAAAGGATACTTTATTTATGCGATCCGAATTTTCTGGAGGTCCACGTAATGATGACCGCTACGATTTATCATTATATCATACCATTAACGAAGATGGTAATTCTGTGGTTGGATTTAAGAAGTCAAAGGTCGTTTTTAAAAATAATGAGTGGTATATAAATGAAGAGAATAACGAACGTAACCGTATTGTTTTTGATAATAATTTTAAAGATCTTGATATAGAAACTATAGCATTAACGCATCAAGATGAGCGCATTGACCTCAAAGGCGTCTTGAGAGATAGTACTTATAAAGATATTAAAGCACAATTTACAAATGTTGACCTAGCCAAAATTACACCAACTATAGAAAACTTAAGCCTAGCAGGACGTGTAAATGGAAAATTAGATCTCTTACAAAAGGATCGCGCGTATTATCCTAATTCTACAATAGGTATAGATGCGTTTACAATCAATGAATATTTGTTAGGGCAATTTGATCTAACTGTTGAGGGCAATACCTCGCTCTCTACGTATGATATTAAATCAAGATTAGAAAACCAAAAAGGGGCTCCTCTAGTAGCAGAAGGAAATATAACCGTAGGAGAAGGGACTAATGCCACCATAGATCTAGATGTAGGATTGACAAATTTTAATTTAGCTCCTTTTGATGCATTGGGGGAGGGTGTCATTTCAAGAATCCGAGGGTATGTAAATGGAAAAGCAAAAGTAACAGGTAATTATAAAAACCCGGATATCAATGGAGAGCTACAAATCCGAGACGGAGGTCTTAAAATACCTTACTTAAATACAGACTATGATTTTAAAGGCCTTTCTAGTGTTTCCTTAAGTAAGCAAAATTTTATCTTTAATGCTATACAACTTGAAGATGTAAAACATAAAACACTAGGAGAGTTAAATGGCTCAATTTCTCATAACGCTTTTAGTGACTGGAGGCTTGATTTGGGGGTGAGTACAGATAGATTGCTGGTGTTAGATACTAAGGAAGATCTAGAATCCCTCTATTATGGAACCGCATTTATTGCGGGTAACGCAACCTTAAAAGGTCCTGTTGATAATATGGTGATAGATGTGTTTGCAGAAACCGAACCAGGGACCGTCTTTAATGTGCCCATTGATGATACAGAATCTATTGGGGACAGCTCTTATATTCACTTTTTAAGTCCAGAAGAGAAAGAGGCAAGATTAAATGGAGTTGTGTCAGATTTGACAGAAATTAAAGGACTTTCTGTCAATTTTGATCTTGATGTAGATGCAGATGCGCTCATCGAAATCGTGGTTGATAAGGAAAACGGGAGTACCCTAAAAGGAAGAGGTGCGGGAACACTGTTTATACAACTAGACACGAACGGAAAGTTTGATATGTATGGTGACTTTATCGCTTACAGCGGAACTTTTAATTTTAAATACAAAGGGCTTTTTCAAAAAGAGTTCAAATTTAGACCTGACGGAAATATACGTTGGGAAGGAGACCCAGCTGGAGCATTGCTAGATATTAGCGCAGTGTATAGAGCAGAAGCAAATCCTAGTATTCTTTTAGAAAATCCTTCGGTAAACCGTAAAATACCTGTAGACGTGGTTATCAATTTAGAAGGAGAACTTTTAAAGCCAGACATTACATTTGAAATAGAATTTCCAGGAACAGGAAGTAGTGTTGTTTCTGAGCTAGAATACCGTCTTAGTGATAAAAACGCTAGAGAGCTTAATGCTATCTCGCTTGTCTCTCAGGGGGTATTTCTGAGTAATGCCTCTATATCAACTTCGGGAGCTGTAAATAATCTCTTGGAGACTACCTCTTCGGTATTATCAGGGCTCATTTTTAATGATGACGATAGTATTTTTGATGTAAATTTAGATCTTGTACAAGCTGATAACTCACCTAACTTGCAATCTGCGGGGCGTGTAGGAATTACATTGTCTACTCAAATTTCTAATCGAGTTCTTATTAATGGAAAAGTGGGCGTTCCTACGGGAGGGATTAGTGAGAGTGTGATTGTAGGTGATGTAGAGATTGACTTTCTATTGAGTGAAAACGGAGCCTTGAGAGCAAAAGTATTTAACAGACAAACCGATATTCAATTTATTGGGGAGACAGAAGGATATACACAAGGAGCCGGTATTTCTTATGCTGTGGACTTTAATTCTTTTAAAGAACTCCTACGTAAAATCTTCAAAGGGAAATCAAAAGAGGTGCTAGACAGTCTTAAAGAACAACAAGCAACACAGGAAAAGATAGGTCCAGACGGAGTTACTTTTAAAAATTAGCTTATTTCGAGCTTGTTAATTTCACCGCTGTTTTAACCTGCTATTTTGTGATAGTATTAAAATGGCATTTACTTTTATGAATTTTTCTTGAAAAAGTACGCTTTCGCGAAAGCGGAAAAAGCCAATTCCCTCCTTTTTTTAAACAATAGATAGCTTACTTAAAAAAAGTTGTTAAACGAAAACGTTTGAAATTAAGAATACTCATAAATCGATGGTAAATACTTTACGTATGTACCATAAGTTTCCTAAATTTATTTTTTATTTGCTATTATATGAGCCAAAAAATTAAGAAAATTGCAGTTTTAACCTCGGGAGGAGACTCTCCTGGAATGAATGCTGCCATCCGATCTGTTGTTCGTACATGTGCTTATCACAAAATATCTAGTGTAGGAGTTTATAGAGGCTATGAAGGACTTATTGATGGAGATTTTGTTGAATTAGATGCCCGAAGCGTTCGTGGTATTATCAATAAAGGAGGTACGTTTCTTAAATCTGCACGAAGCAAACGTTTTATGACCAAAGAAGGTCGTAAAATAGCATTTGATAAACTTACAAAAGCAGGTATTGATGCCATTGTTTTGATAGGCGGAGACGGTACGTTTACAGGAGGACTTGTTTTTAATACAGAATATGGTTTTCCTGTGATGGGAATCCCAGGAACCATTGATAATGATATCATTGGTACCGATAGAACATTGGGGTATGATACGGCTTTAAATACAGCTGTAGAAGCCATAGATAAAATACGAGATACCGCACACTCACACGATCGCCTATTCTTTGTTGAAGTAATGGGGCGTGATGTAGGGCATATTGCATTAAATGCAGGGATTGGAGCAGGAGCAGAAGAGATTCTAATCCCAGAAGAAGATATGGGAATCGATCGATTGGTAGAGTCTTTGGAACGCAGTAAGAAAAGTGGAAAATCTTCTAGTATTGTTGTCGTAGCAGAAGGGGATAAAATAGGAAAAAGCGTTTTTGAGCTTAAAGACTATGTTGATCAAAATCTTGAAGAGTATGATGTACGTGTTTCTGTTTTAGGGCATATGCAACGAGGAGGATCTCCTACGTGTTTTGATCGTGTGCTTGCGAGTAGAATGGGGGTAAAAGCCGTAGAATCTCTTTTAGAAGGGAAAAGTAATTATATGGTAGGAACCATACATGACAAGATGGAACTTACCCCACTTGAAAGAGCTATAAAAGGAGAATCAAAAATTAATAAAGAATTGATACGTGTGTCAGACATCATGACCACATAAATTTAATATAAAGAGAACTAAGAAATGGGAAATTTAAAATTAGGAATTAACGGATTTGGACGTATAGGTCGTATCGTTTTTAGAGCAACTGTAAAGCGTGATAATGTAGACGTAGTCGCTATTAACGATTTATTAGATGTAGAGCATTTGGCATATCTATTAAAATACGATTCTGTTCATGGACGTTTTGACGGTGACATTTCTGTTAAAGATGGAAACCTTGTTGTAGATGGGAAAACCATACGCATCACAGCTGAAAGAGATCCTAGAAATTTAAAATGGGATGAGGTAGGAGCCACGGTTGTAGCAGATTGTACTGGAATATTTACAACCTTAGAAACCGCTGACTATCACATACAAGCTGGAGCTAAAAAAGTCGTTATCTCTGCACCTTCTAAAGATGCTCCAATGTTTGTTATGGGGGTAAATGATGAAAAATTAACAGCAGCAGATACCATTGTGTCTAATGCCTCTTGTACTACAAACTGTCTTGCTCCTCTCGCAAAAGTAATCAATGATAATTGGGGACTTAAAGAAGGATTAATGACAACTATACATGCCACCACAGCGACTCAATTAACCGTAGATGGTCCTTCTAAAAAAGATTGGAGAGGTGGTCGTTCGGCCCTTAATAATATCATTCCAGCATCTACAGGAGCTGCTAAAGCAGTAGGAAAAGTACTTCCTGAGGTAGATGGTAAATTAACAGGGATGGCATTTAGAGTTCCTACGGTAGATGTTTCGGTGGTTGATCTTACGGTTCGTACAGAAAAAGAAACATCTTTAGAAGAAATCAAAAAAGTATTTAAAGCAACTTCTGAAGGAGCCATGAAAGGTATCTTAGGCTACACAGATGAAAGTGTGGTATCTCAAGACTTTGTAAGTGATGATCGTACTAGTATTTTTGATGCAGGAGCCTCTATAGAATTAAATGCTACATTCTTCAAATTGGTTTCTTGGTATGACAATGAGTTTGGATATTCTAACAAACTTGTAGACCTAGCTGAAAAAGTAAACAATCTATAAATAATAACTGTTTTGCTTGATGAGTATAGATGATTCATCAAGCAAAACTTTCTGAATAATCATTCGTGCTATATGATTTTAGTAGTTGATAGTGGATCTACCAAGACCGACTGGATCGCCTTAAGTGAAGAGGGTACTATGTTATTCCAAACACAAACATTAGGTCTAAATCCGCAGGTGTTGTCACAAGAAATATTAACAGAGCGTATCGTTAATAATTTTGAATTATATAAGCATAGAAATGATGTAAGTCGTCTGTATTTTTATGGAGCCGGCTGTGGGGTAGAAAAACCTCGTAAACTTATATATGAAGTCTTTGATGAATTTTTTAAAGAGGCGCAAGAGATTATCGTTAAAGAAGATACCTACGCAGCATTGTATGCTACGGTTGATACCGAGGCAAACGAAAAAGCGATTATTTGCATCTTAGGAACAGGATCTAATTGTAGTTACTACAACGGGCATGATATAGAGCAAAAAGTAATTTCCTTAGGCTATATCCTTATGGATGATGCTAGTGGAAACTATTTTGGAAGGCAATTACTTAGGGATTTTAAGTTTAACAACATTCCTAGTGATCTCGCTACAAAATTTGAAAATGCTTTTGATTTAGGTTCTGAAAATATTAAAAATAACTTATACAAGAGTCCAAATCCTAATACATACTTAGCAACTTTTGCGCGTTTTTTAATCGAAAATAAAGATCATGACTATTGTCAAGACTTGATCCGTAAAGGACTTTCTTTGTTTATTGAGAATCAAATCTTTCAGTATGAGAATGCAAGAGAAGTTACCGTGCATTTTGTAGGTTCTATTGCTTTTTATTTAGAAAAAGAACTTTCTATTCTTTTAAAGGAATATGGATTAAAAAAAGGCAAGGTTTTAAAACGTCCTATCGACGGATTGGTACAGCATCATAAGACACATATCCTTCATAAATAAGAGACTACAATAAAAATAAAATAAAAATCCCGCTCCTAGATAGAAGCGGGATTTTTTTGTGATCTATTTTTTACTTAACCGCAATAACAGAAATTTCTACATTCACATATTTGGGGAGGTTGGCGACCTCTACCGTTTCTCTAGCAGGTGCCGTTTTTTCATCAAAATATGTCCCATATATGGCATTAATCGATGCAAAATCATTCATTTTATTTACAAATATGGTGGACTTGACTACATGTTCAAAGGTCATACCAGCTGCGGCTAAGACAGCTTTTAAATTTTCCATCACTAGTTTTGTTTCGTCCTTGATATTTCCTTCAAAAAGTTCGCCTGTTTTTGGATCTATGGCAATTTGCCCAGAGGTATACAAGGTGTTTCCAGAAAGTACCGCTTGGCTATAAGGACCTATAGGTGTTGGCGCATGAGGTGTTACGATTATTTTTTTCATATTGTATAGTTTTCACGCCTGCCTACCGGTAGGCAGGAAAGAGAATTTAAAAGTAAAGTTACTAAATCACGGGATGATAAATAGATTTTCTATTTATAATATATCCTTAAGATGATAAGATTTCTGATGCTCTACGTAGTGGGAGAGACTATATTCTTAGTTAAAAAGTCTTGATTTCTGTAGCGTAGCGATCTTGGTTCTGGCTTTTTGAAACGGATTCTTGACTTTTTTGCGCTAAAAAAGTATCAATAGGTCTTCCTTAAAGTCGTTCATCTGGCGCACGACGTTTGTCATACTTAATATCACTAAGAATACTTCCTTTAATTCCGATAAAGAAGTTCCAAGAAGAACGGTTACTAAAAGGTACCCAGTTAAAGCGTAAATTCCAACTTTCTAGATCTCTCCCAAACTGCAAAGACGTAAACGTAAATCCAGGATTGGCAAGGTCAAACCCAGAAGATCCTCCAACAGTCCAGCGTTTTCCAAGTTCTACATCACCACTAAAAACCAGTGAGTGTGTTCCTATATTATTTTGTCGGGAGTTATTCACATAACTCACCTCATAAGAAACACGTAAATTCCAAGGGATTTTAAAATTGTAAAACTCTACTTCTTGCTCTTCCTGGTCTTCATCATCTTCTGGTAGGGAATTACCATTTCCAGTGATATCGACACCTCCGCCAAATAAATCATCGGGTCTTCCCCCTGCGGCAAAAGTTTGGTTTTCTGTTCGGTCAAGGTTTTTATCCTTGTCTTTTCCAAAATCTCTGCTAGAAAAGTTATAGCCAAAGTTGGCGCGCGCTCCCGTGATTCTAAAGAGGCTTCCACCGTTGTTGATGTTCAGTCTATTGATCCGTCTGTTATTACTATTTAGGGCATAAATATCTAAGTTGGCACTAAAATTAATTTCTAACTTATTCTCTATGATAGGAATTGCTCCACTCACGGATATAGGAGCTAGTTTTAAACTATCTGCTGTAATATTGTAGGATGTTCTAAAATTGAAGTTACGCAAGAGCGCAATTTTTCGATATTCTTCTGTGGCAGCGGTATCTTTGTCTTTAACTTTTGCTTCAATAACATTGCTAACTCCTAACGATATGGAGGCATTTTGTCGATTGCTGGGAGCGCCTAATAAGCTGCCTTCAAATCTAGAAAACTCAACAGTTTCGGTAAGTTCTGTTGCCGTAGGATCATTAGGATCTGTACGTTGGTAACTATCAAAAAACTGATCAAAAGCAGGGGTATAACTAATCCCCACATTTGGGCGTATCACATGACGTATGGATTGTATTTTACTGCCTTCTTTAAAAGGGAAAATCCCATAAATAGTCGTTCCTAAACTAGCACTTGTCCCATAAGTTCTATAAGACGCAATTCCATTTATTGTATCCCTTACAACCTCTCTGTTTTCTTCATCAAAGGATTGATCTATCGTCGTAAAAACAGTATTTTCTGTGTAGTTAGCCCCCACAGTAGCACTTATGTATTTAAATACTTTAAAGTTGGTTGAAATCGGAATGCTCTGTTGTATGCTTGAACGCCCATCTTTAAACATTTCTGATGTAAAAAAGAGGCTATCTGTAGTTACATATTGGTTATTGGCACGTAAAGAGTAATTAAAATTAATGTTTTGAAAAATACCTTTTTTCGCTCCTGTTTTTGGAGCAAATGGGAAAATACGATCTACGTTTAGTTGTGCCGACGGAAGTGTTAAGTTAATGACTTCTGTTTGTGAATTCTGAGAGTGCTGGGCTGCTACGGTTAGATTAATAGGTGTTTTCCCAGTAAATGTCCGAGAGTAAGAAACCGAAGAACTAAAATTATTATTCAAGAAATTACCCGTATTACTTTGGTTGAGCGATTGCTGGAAAAAGTCACTACTTCCTAAATTCACAGAAGCAGAGAATCGGCTATTGGGACTTGCTTTTGGATCCTGTGAGTGGGTCCACCGGATGTTATAGGTGTTCCGTTCAGAAAAATCTGGTAATCCACGCTCACTCGCTAATATTTTTTCAAAATTAAAACTTAAACGTCCATTAAATTGATAACGTAATCTATAATCAGAATCGGCACGTATCGCATAACTACCATTGGTATAATAATCACCAGTAACCGCAAGATTGTAAAAATCACTCAGCGCAAAATAATACCCTCCGTTTTGCAAGAAATAGCCTCTTTGTCTGGTTTCTCCAGGACTAGGTACAATAAAACCAGAAACACTTTTTTGTTTGTCCAAAGGGAAGAACGCAAAAGGAAGTCCGATAGGGGTTGGTACATCTGCGATGTACATATTGGTAAGACCTGTCACTAATTTTTGTCCTGGGACAAATTTTACCTTTCTAGCATAAAAGTAATATTCTGGGTTGTCTAAATCTTTACTCGTTGTAATTTTTACATTACTCATAAAAACTACAGAGTCATTGACACGTTTACTAACTTCAGATTTTATATTAATGTCTTGACCCGCGGCTCCTTCAACTCTAGAACCATAGATCAGCGCTTTTTCTGAGTCAAAATTAAATTTAATTGAATCGGGTTTTACCTCATTGATCCCTTGTTTAAAGATGGGAATCTGCGTATACACCCCACTAGAATCTTTGATTCCTTTTGCAAAAACAGTATTGTTCTCATAATCTAAGATGATCTCTCCGGCATTGATTTGGATATCTTCATAAATCACTTCGGCTTCGTTGTACAGGAATATTTTTTTCTTGCTACGACTTATGCGCTCATAATCGGTAGCTTTGTAGGTCACTTTATCTGTAAGCGGTTCTTTTTTTACTTTTACTGAATCGGTACGTACACTATCTCTTACTATACCAGTGGTGTCTTTGAGGGTTTGCTTTCGCGAAAGCGTACTCACATTCTCCTCAATAGCTTTGGTCACTGTGCTATCAATCTTTTTTGCTGGGATGGCATTATTGTTGGTTGGAAACTCCTGTGCCGTTAGCAAAAATGGACTAAGCAGGAGTAAACAAATGAGGAAAGAAAAGTGTACAGTTTTTGTTTGCAATGGGATTAATCCTATTTTTGTGTGACAAGCATCATTTATGAGTGTCAAAATTACGTATATTTTTTGGGTTGAAATTCAATTCTTGTAATTTTGAAAATAACCAGTGAACAATTTACGTTAGCTATTGTATAATATGGCTAACTAACGCTTAAAAGATTAGATTTTGATGAAAAGGATGCGTAATTTGATTTCATTTAGTATTTATTTAACGCTACTCTTGAGTTTTGTTACTATAAATGCCAATTCTTTAACACAAAATCCACCTAAAAAAAAGTTCAAGGTGGTACTTGATGCGGGTCACGGAGGTAAAGACCACGGAAAACCGTCTAAAACGGGATCTCCAGAAAAAGATATAGCCCTTAAGATCGTACTTGCTCTTGGAAAAGAACTTGAGAAGAATAAAGATGTTGAGGTGATCTACACACGCAAAAAGGATGTCTTCATAGACTTACATGAAAGAGGCAAGATCGCAAATAGAGCAGAAGCAGACTTATTTATCTCTGTACACTGTAATGCGCACACTTCCCAAGCGTATGGAGCAGAAACTTATGTGCTTGGTTTACATCGTAATGGTACAAATCTTGACGTGGCAAAAGCTGAAAACTCGGTGGTGTTTCTAGAAGAAAATTATGAAGAAACCTATGCGCAATATGACTTGAACTCTCCAGAATCTGCGATAGGATTGGAATTGATGCAAGAAGAATTTTTAGATCAAAGTGTATTTCTAGCCTCTTTAGTACAAGACAACTTCAGAAAAAAATTAAAGCGCAAAGATCGTAGCGTAAAACAGGCAGGTTTTATTGTATTACATCAAACCGTAATGCCCAGCGTACTTATAGAGACAGGGTTTATTACAAATACCCAAGAAAGAAAATATTTAAATTCTTCAAAGGGACAGCAAGCATTGGCAAATGCTATCGCCTCTGCAGTTACAGAATATAAAAGCAGAGTATTTAGTTATTTAGATAATGAAGCGATTGCAAACCAAGAAAAAGAAGAGAAAATAGAAGAAGTAAAAAGTACGGTGCCTGATAAAATTGTAGAAGGGGTTACATTTAAGGTGCAATTGGCAGCAAGTAAAACGAAGTTAGATACCCAACCTTACAATTTTAAAGGGCTTAAAGAAATAACTCGTACTAAAAAAGATCGCTTGTACAAATATTATTATGGAGAGACCTCCAACTACACGGAGATTCAAAGAAAACTAGAAGAGGCAAAAGCAAAAGGCTACAGCACGGCTTTTATTGTTTCTTTCGAGAAAAATAATATCCAAGTCCCATTAAAACAAGTGTTAAATTAATGATTCCTTAAAGGGAAGATGCTTTTTAAATTCCTACATTTGTTGTTTGTTTAAAATACTATATGTTTAAAATTTCAAGAGAAGTCAGAACAGGAATACTCGCCATTGTAGCACTTGTGATTCTTATAGGTGGTTACAATTACCTTAAAGGGAAAAATTTACTTGATAAGAATAGAAACTTTTACGCCTTGTATGACAATGTAGAAGGGCTTGCTCCAGGGGCTAGTGTGACCATCAATGGTCTTACTGTTGGAAAAGTAATCTCGATTAAATTTGCAGACAAAACTGGAAAATTGATAGTGCATTTTGATGTTGTAAATGATTTTGAGTTCTCAAATAAAAGCATTGCAAGAGTGTATGGTATTGGTTTTATAAGTGGGAAAAACCTTGCGATTATCCCGAGTTATGAAGGCGAACTCGCAAAAGACGGAGATACCCTTACCTCAGAGATCGATACGGGGATTATGGAGTTAGTTACTGATCGCCTAGAACCCCTTCAAGCCGTTATTGAATCTGCTATTAATGATACCGATTCTTTGGTAAAGTCCTTTAATAGAGTGATGGATGTAAAAACGCAAAATAATTTAAAAGAAGCCATTGCAAACTTCTCATACATTTCAAGAGAGTTAAAAACAACATCACAGTCTATGAATGGGCTATTGGCCGATAATAAAGAAAAGATTAATGGTACCATGGCAAATTTTGAGGAGATCTCCACCAATTTTGTCAAGATATCAGATTCACTTTCTCAAGTAGAGATAGGAACGATGGTAGCAAATATTGAAAAATTAACCTCAGATTTTGAAGTAATCGCAAATAATTTAAAAACTGGTCAAGGAACGGCAGGAAAGCTTTTGCAGGATGACCAAGTTTACGTAAATTTGGAACGTACCACAAAGCAGATGGAATTGTTGCTACAGGATATGAGATTAAATCCGAAGCGATATGTACATTTCTCACTTTTTGGTAAAAAAGCAAAGGAGTATAATCCACCTAAAGACTCGTTACGTTAGGGGGATACTAACGAACGATTATGCAATACATACCTAACATTATATTTTTGATCATCCTTGTTCTAGGGATTGGTTTTTTTACAAAAAATAGTAGAAAATTATTCCGCAATATCAAACTCGGAAAAGAGGTAGATAGATCGGATAATAAGTCTTTACGCTGGCGTAATATGGCTAAGATTGCTTTAGGGCAATACAAAATGGTCAAACGTCCTATCTCAGGAATCTTACACGTTATTGTGTATGTAGGGTTTATCATTATCAATATAGAAGTATTAGAGATTATCATTGATGGTCTTTTTGGAACACACCGCATCTTCGGATTCTTAGGTGGGTTGTATGATTTCTTAATCGGAAGTTTTGAGATTTTAGCGTTCCTCGTATTTGTAGCAGTAATCATATTCTGGGCGCGACGTAATGTGATACGATTAAAACGTTTCTTAAGTCCAGAGATGAAAGGGTGGCCTAAAATGGACGGAAACCTCATTCTCTATTTTGAAATGGTATTGATGACACTATTCTTAGTCATGAATGCCGCAGATTTGCAATTGCAAACCATCGGAGCAGCTCATTATGCGTCTGATGCAGGCATCGTAGGTTCTTTTCCAATAAGCCAATACATAGCACCTTTATTTGAAGGGATGTCAGAATCTTCGCTTATTGTTTTAGAGCGAAGCGCTTGGTGGTTACACATCGTAGGAATCTTAATATTCCTAAATTATTTATACTACTCTAAGCATTTACATATTTTACTAGCCTTCCCAAATACATGGTATGCGAAGTTAAAACCTAAAGGAGAACTTGATAATCTGGATGCAGTGACCAAAGAAGTAATGCTCATGATGGATCCCAACGCCGACCCATTTGCTGCACCTGCCGAAGAGGAAGGTGATCCAGAAAAATTTGGAGCGAGTGATGTGATCGACTTAAACTGGGTACAATTGATGAATGCATATAGTTGTACAGAATGTGGTCGTTGTACAAGTGAGTGTCCAGCCAATCAGACAGGGAAAAAATTATCACCTCGTAAAATTATGATGGATACCCGTGATCGTTTAGAAGAGGTAGGCAAAAACATAGATGAAAATGGCTCTTTCCAGCCTGATGGAAAGCAATTACTAGACGATTATATCAGTAAAGAAGAATTATGGGCATGTACCACCTGTAATGCATGTACAGAAGCATGTCCTATAGGAATAGATCCATTGAGTATTATTATGGATATGCGTCGCTATATGGTGATGGAAGAAAGTTCAGCACCAAGCGATCTGAATAATGCCATGACCAATATTGAAAACAATGGAGCACCGTGGCCATTTAATCAAATGGATAGAGCAAATTGGGTAAATGAAAGCTAAACACTGGTTCATACTATCCTTTCTATGCGTTCCCTTTGTAGTAAGCGCACAACATAGCTGGAGAAAAGATAGCTTGCAATTTAAAGTGTATACCCGAATATTTTTTAGCGAACAAAAACAAATAGATTCTGTAAAAGTTCAAAAGATCACCTGCGATTATTGTTCCCAAAAACAAGTATTAGCATTATCAGAAGAAGCCTTACGCAGAGCAAGAATGGATCTTAATGATCCGAACCTAAAAAAAGAAGGAGTCCACGTACAGGCTCATTTTATACGAATAAGTAAAGAAGATTTTAAATCCATAAATCATAAGCAAAACAAGAAATGAAAAAGGAAGACGTAGACAAGTTATTGAGCGAGAAATTAGAAAATGGGGAACATATAAGCCCAGTACTTCCTGACGGTATTAAAAATTACCTAATTGATATTGATGGGACTATCTGTGACGATATTCCAAATGAAGAGCCAGAACGTATGCTCACAGCAGAAGTATATCCAGATGCATTAAAGACCCTAAATAATTGGTATGATCAAGGTCACATCATTTGTTTCTTTACTTCGCGTACCGAAGAGCATAGAGGCTACACAGAAACATGGCTAAAAAAACATGGATTTAAGTATCATAGCTTATTAATGGGAAAACCAAGAGGAGGGAACTATCATTGGATAGATAACCACCTTGTAAAGGCGACGCGTTACAAAGGTAAATTTACAGAGTTAGTAGATAAAGAAGTAACCATTCAGGTTTTTAAAGATTAGATCATAATAATTTGGCTTTCCTGCCTACCAGCAGGCAGGCGCGAAAGCAGAAACATATACTATGAGTGAACCACTAAGAGTACCTACCATGGCCGAATATATGGCACAAGGCAAGCAACCTGAAGTATTATTTTGGGTAGGTTGTGCCGGTAGTTTTGACGATAGAGCAAAAAAAATAACCAAAGCTTTTGCTCGTATCTTAAACAAAGCAAATGTTGATTTTGCCGTATTAGGAGCTGAAGAAAGTTGTACAGGAGATCCCGCAAAAAGAGCGGGAAATGAGTTTCTATTCCAAATGCAAGCAGTCACTAACATTGAAGTGCTGAACGGATATGAAATTAAAAAAATTGTAACCGCTTGTCCGCATTGCTTTAATACCCTTAAGAATGAATATCCGTCTCTAGGTGGTAACTATGAAGTCGTGCACCATACACAGTTTTTGAAATCCTTGCTCGAAGATGGACGTTTGACAGTAGAAGGAGGAAAGTTTAAAGGGAAACGAATTACGTTTCATGATCCCTGCTATTTAGGACGTGCCAATAATGTGTATGAGGCACCACGTGACCTTTTACGTAAACTCGAAGTAGAATTGGTAGAAATGCGCAAATGTAAAACCAACGGTCTCTGTTGTGGTGCTGGTGGCGCACAAATGTTTAAAGAACCAGAGCCTGGAAATAAAGACGTCAATATAGAACGTACCGAACAAGCGCTAGAAGTAAAACCAGATATCATCGCTGCGGGATGCCCATTTTGTAACACCATGATGACTGATGGGATTAAAAACAAAGAAAAGGAAGACAGCATTGAAGTGATGGACGTAGCAGAAATGATTGCTGCCGCAGATGAACTTTAACAACACGAGATGAAGTCCAATAGCAAGAAAAAGACAACGTTCTCCCTCATTGATTTTATTTCCTATCCTGGAGGTTTAATTATCTTGATTGTAATGATCCGACTTTTGTATCGGTACATTAAATACGATTCTTTTAGTTTATTCTAAATAAATAAAAAACCATATGCTAGTAGATTTTAGCACCCTTTCTGATCAATCGCGCGTTTGGATTTATCAAAGCGATAAAGCTTTTACGGAAGAACAAGTGGGACAGCTTGAAAAAGACCTATCTACCTTTCTTACATCGTGGACAGCACATGGAGCAGCGCTCAAAGCGGGCTTTGAGGTGAAATATAAGCGCTTTATTATTATTGCTTTAGATCAATCAGAAGCGACGGCAAGTGGGTGTTCTATAGACAGCCAAGTACGCTTTATACAGGCCATGCAAGAGAATTTAGGGGTTGATCTTTTGGATAAAATGAATGTGACTTACTATCAAAACGATCGAATTCATTACAAGAACCTTATCGATTTTAAAAAGATGGCTAAAGACGGTGCTGTCGGTAAAAAAACCATTGTGTTCAATAATCTAGTGACCAATCTAGAAGAATACAAAAATCACTGGGAAGTTCCCGCCATCGAAAGTTGGCATAGTCGTTTTTTAAGAAAGTAACTTTTTTTGTTCTTTTTCTTGACTTATATATACGTTTTTACTTTTTCTGACGCTATATAATACTACATTTGATGTTCAAATGGGTATAAACATGGTTAATAATATTTTGTTAACTTTTTATACGCTTTCGCGAAAGCGGAACCATTCTTAGTAAATTCGTTATACCCGACTTACTTCTTTATAGCTATAGATATGTATGTAAAGAAGCGAGTAACATAGCGATTTGTTACACATAATTATTGATATATGCAGTTTAGGAAATACCTACTTTTTCTTAGTTTTAGTTGCCTCCCATTTTTTGCGCTTGCGCAGCAGTCTTACCCGCTTTATACAAATGATATAGAGTCACAACGTAAATGGGTGGATAGCGTATACACCAATATGACCGTAGATCAGCGTATCGGACAGCTGTTTATGGTGGATGTTTTTTCAAGTGACCCCAAAGCAAAAGTCGATAAGATACGTACGCTTATTAAAGAGCAGCATATAGGAGGGATTATTTTTTCTAAAGGGGGACCTTTGCGACAAGCGAAGCTAAATAATGAATTCCAAGCATTAGCGAAGACTCCTTTGTTAATAGGAATGGATGCTGAGTGGGGACTTTCTATGCGATTAGATAGTACCTATGCATTTCCGTGGAATATGACTTTAGGAGCCATTCAAGATAATCGTATTGTTAAACAAGTAGGCGAACGTGTGGGAGAACACTGCAAACGTCTAGGTGTACACATTAATTTTGGTCCTGTGGTTGATATTAATGTCAACCCTGCCAATCCTATCATTGGAAATCGTTCATTTGGAGAAGATAAGATAAACGTTACCGAAAAAGCCGTTGCCTTTTTAGAAGGGATGCAAAGTACAGGCGTACTAGGAAGTGCTAAGCATTTCCCCGGTCATGGGGATACTGATCAGGATAGTCATAAAACACTACCAACACTAGATTTTACCTTAGAGCGTCTTAAGAATATAGAGATGTATCCGTATAAGCCTATTATAGAAGCAGGAGTGGCTAGTGTGATGGTGGCTCATCTAAACGTACCCAATCTAGTTCCTGAAAAAGGGTATCCTACCTCTATTTCACCTACGGTAGTGACCAACATCCTCAAAGATAGCCTGAGTTTTCATGGCTTGATCTTTACCGATGCACTCAATATGAAAGGTGCTTCTAATTTTAAAGAAGCAGGCGAAATTGATCTCGCTGCTTTCAAAGCAGGAAATGATATCCTATTGATTAGTAGCGACGTGCCTGCTGCGGCTTTAAAAATTAAAATTGCATTAGAAAAAAATGAAATTACAGAAGAACGTTTGGCGCATTCAGTAAAAAAAATCCTCTATGCAAAATATAAAGTGGGTTTATCAAAGTATACGCCTGTATCGACTAAAAATCTAGTGGCAGATTTGAATACGACCCTAGATGATGTGGTGTATAGTGCTGCAATTGAAAATGCATTGACCATCACAAAAAATAAAAATGACATCCTTCCTGTAAAGAATTTGGACGAAAAGAAAATTGCCTATGTCTCTCTTGGTGATGATTCAGGAAGTCATTTTTTAGAAGAAATGCGTAAGTACGATCAAGTGACTCATGTAAAAGCAGCGACTCTTGACGAAATGATGACCAAACTGAAAAAGTATAACTACGTCATTGTTGGTTTTCATAGATCCAATGATAACCCATGGAAATCGTATGCTTTTACAGATAAAGAAAAAACGTGGCTTTATAAAATCGCAGGTGCCCATGATGTGGTGTTAGATCTATTTGTACGTCCGTATGCGATGTTAGATTTGTCAACAACAGAAGATATAGAGGGTATTATTCATAGTTATCAGAATAGTGAAATTGCGCAGGAGAAAAGCGCCCAACTTATTTTTGGTGCGATTCCCAGTAAAGGAAAGCTTCCTGTTTCTTTGACAAATGCACCTGCAGGCACAGGTTTTGAATCAGGAACGTTACGCCGATTATCTTATGGGATTCCAGAAGAAGTAGGTATGAGTTCTGATAGTTTACACAAGAAAGTAGATGCGCTTGTTCGCTCAGGGCTTACACAGGCTATGATGCCAGGAGCACAGGTACTTATTGCACGAAGAGGGAAGGTGATTTACAACAAAAACTTTGGATATCATACCTATACAAAAAAACGTCGAGTAACCTCAGATGATGTCTATGACGTGGCTTCTATGACCAAAATATTGGCCTCTTTACCTTTGATCATGGAATTGCGAAGCCAAGGCTCTATTTCGCTAGATGATACCTTAGGCGAATTAATACCTGAGCTTAAAGGGACCAATAAATCAAACATTACCTTACGTAAAGCCTTATCACATTATGCACGTTTTAAAGCGTGGATTCCTTTTTATCTGGCAACAATGGATTCGGTGACCAAAAAGCCATCTAAAGACTACTATCGTGCTGCCTACTCCAAAGAATTTAACATTAAAATAGCCGATGAGATGTATCTCCGAAGTGACTATTCAGATACGATCATACGACGTATCGGAGAGAGTGATTTGAGAGACAGGCTTTCCTATAAATATAGTGACTTACCGTATTATTTGATAAAGAAATTTCTAGAAGATTATTATGGTAAAGATCTCAATAAACTGACCTCAGAACGATTTTATAGTTCTATGGGGGCAAACAGAACAGGCTATAAACCATTGGATCGATTCTCAAAAAAATCCATTGTACCGTCAGAAAATGACACCTATTGGCGTAATCAAAAAGTACAAGGCTATGTGCATGATATGGGCGCAGCCATGCAAAGCAATATAGGAGGACATGCTGGGTTATTTAGCAATGCCAATGATGTGGCAAAGATGATGCAGATGTATCTCCAAAATGGCTATTATGGAGGCAAACGGTATATCTCTAAAGAAACGCTAGAGGAGTTCAATACTTGTACCTATTGTGATAAAAATGTGCGAAGAGGGGTTGGTTTTGACAAACCTCAATTAGAAGGAAGTGGTCCAACTTGTGGCTGTGTCTCTATGACGAGTTTTGGGCATAGCGGTTTTACAGGTACTTATACATGGGCAGATCCAGAAGAGGATTTGGTCTATGTATTTTTATCCAATCGCACCTTTCCTACGATGGAAAATCGTAAATTAGTCACGTCGGGATTGCGCACAGATATTCAAGAAGCGATCTACGAATCTATTATTGATTAGTTCGCTTTCAGCAAAGCTGAAGTTTATGCTGAGCATAGCCGAAGTACGAAAGCAAAAAAAGAAATACATGAAAATTGCTATAGTTTGTTATCCGACCTTTGGAGGAAGTGGTGTTGTCGCGACAGAGCTAGGAATAGCGCTCTCTAAACGAGGACATGAGGTCCATTTTGTTACGTACAAACAACCCGTACGATTGGCATTGCTCAATGAGCGTATTCACTTTCACGAAGTAAACGTACCGGACTATCCATTATTCCATTACCAGCCGTATGAGTTGGCGTTGTCGAGTAAACTAGTGCGTATTATAAAGAAACACAAGATTGATATCTTGCATGTACATTATGCGATACCGCATGCCTATGCAGGCTATATGGCAAAAGAAATGCTTAAGGAAGAAGGAATCCATGTACCTATGGTAACCACCCTTCACGGGACAGACATTACCCTTGTGGGAAGTCATCCTTTTTATCGTCCAGCGGTAAGCTTTAGTATTAATAAAAGTGATGTCGTAACCTCAGTATCAGAAAGTCTCAAAACAGATACCTTACGCCTTTTTGATATTAGCCGACACATAGATGTTGTCCCTAATTTTATTGATATGGAGGCAACCAATCATGAGTTCACCGATTGTCAGCGTGATTTAATGGCGCATGAAAATGAACGTATCATCACCCATATTAGTAATTTTAGAAAAGTAAAGCGCATTCAAGATGTCATCGAAGTATTCTATCGAGTGCAACTTGAATTGCCTGCAAAATTACTAATGGTTGGAGAAGGTCCCGAACGAGAAGACGCAGAACAACGCGTCAAAGAATTAGGCATTGAAGACAAAGTTCGCTTTTTAGGAAATAGTAATGAGATCGATAAGATTTTATGCTTTTCAGACCTCTTCTTGTTACCCTCAGAAGCAGAGAGTTTTGGACTCGCCGCATTAGAAGCCATGGTCAATGAAGTTCCTGTAATTTCTAGTAATGCTGGGGGAATTCCAGAGGTAAATATTGACGGTGTGACAGGCTACCTCTCTAATGTAGGAAACATCGCAGATATGGCACAGAATGCCATCCGAATCTTGCACGATGATAAAACATTACGCACGTTTAAAGACAACGCAAGACGCGAAGCCGCCAAGTTTGACATCCATAACATTGTACCCTTGTATGAAGAGTTGTATGAAAAGGTGTTGGTGAATAAGGTGTGATTTTTTTTAGAGTCTATTAAACTTTTGTTGTTCTTTTTAGTCTTAGGGGTATGACTAAACACACCTTTATGAAAAACCTCCTATTGATTTTTGTAACATTCCTTCTTTTTTCTTGCTCAGATGATACTAATTCAGACATATCTGAAGATGTAACTCCCGATGTAGAAACGGAAACTACCTACCAAGATTTTATTGCATTAGATTTTGATAACTTAATTTCCTATACGCCTTTAGACCTACCAGAACATTTTGATGTTGCACTCAACCTAACAAATACACCAGCTAACAATCCCATAACAAATGAAGGTGCAGCTTTAGGACGTGTGTTATTTTATGATAAGAGTTTAAGTTTCAACAATACGGTTTCTTGTGCTAGTTGTCATAATCAATCACGAGGCTTTGATGACCCAAATAGATTTAGTACTGGCTTTGAAGGGGGCGAAACAGATGCTCATGCTATGCGTTTATTAAATGCACAATATTATCTTGGTGAAAACTTTTTTTGGGATCGTCGAGCAGAGACTTTAGAGGCACAAACAACACAACCTATTCAAAATAGTGTGGAAATGGGATTTGACGTAACTCACGGAGGATTTGAAGCTGTTATCACAAAATTAAACAGCGGTGAGTATTATCCTGAATTATTTACAATAGTATATGGTGATGCGGTTATTACTGAAGAAAGAATTCAATTTGCATTAGCTCAATTTATAAGAGCGATGGTTTCTTCAAATAGTGCATTTGACGATGGTTTTGCACAAGTATACAATTCAAATGCTCCTGATTTGGGTGTAACACAGGATTTTCCTAATTATACCGAAGAGGAAAATTTAGGAAAAAGACTATTTATAAATTCACCGCCACAAGGAGGAGTAGGTTGTGCTTCTTGTCATCAAGTACCAACATTTGTATTAGGTCCAAACTCAAGAAGTAATGGGCTTGACCTTGGGGAAACTACTATTTTTAAATCTCCATCTTTAAAAAGTGCTAGTCGTTCTACACATTTTATGCATGATGGTCGTTTTGAAAGCTTAGCAGAAGTAATAGAACATTATAATAGCGGAATACAAATGGGCCCTGCATTAGACAACCGTTTGATTACTCCTAACAACACTCCTATACAATTAAATCTTACAGATCAAGAAAAAAATGCACTTGCAGCTTTTATAGAAACCCTTGTCGATACAACTATAGAAAACGATCATCGATTTAGTGATCCATTTATTAATTAATCAGAAATATATATTGGTTTTATTGCTTTGTCCTAAACTTGACAGCGCATAATGAGTCCTTTTACTATGCTGAGTAATTATGAGATTTTATAGGCAACCCGTTTTCTTACCTAGGAGTGGGCTCTTTATTCGGTTGTGTTGTTGTTATCGTATCCCTTTCGTTTTTAGGTCAGTGTGCACTTCTTGAGTACCATGAATTTCTTTTCCGAAGCTTATATCAATTTCATATTCAATTCGGTATTTGTTCAGGACTTCATCTATGTTGTTTTTTTTGATTTTCGCAACCTCGATTTCTTGTCGGTATTTATTTAAAGTTCCAAATGCCATTCCGAGAGGTGCAAGTCCAACTCCCATAATAATTAGTGGAACCGTTGAAATGACTCCGCTGTCTAATGCGTACGTTCCTAACAAATATCCACCAATAATTACGGTGATTCCTACTGCCAAGAAAACGATAAAGTATGCGTACGTTAGTGCTTTTTTTCGCTTGATATTATGGTATTCAATATTTACCATTTTTAGTTTATTCTCAAACTTTTCATTCAGCTTAATTTTAGCACAGGTACCATTGAATTCAGGTTTACGGTCAGTTAATCCGCAAGTTGTGCCTATTTTCAGATCCTTTTTTTGGTGATCACATAGATCGCAATGTCTCGATGGATTCATTTAGTTAGGCTCGGTTTTTTAATTTGAGTTTGATTAGTAATTTAGTTATTCTCTAGTAGGGGTACAGGTCGTTTTTTGCAGTGGGTGGAGTTGTTTACTCAATGATAACAGATGTTTTATTCCCATTTCGTTATGAATTCAGTCACCCCTTTTTTAATTCCATTATAAAACTTTCCATTTTTAAACTCGGGTATCATGGTTTTGTCAATCACTTCTTTACAAATTGAATCAGTCAAAATGAGTTCAGTTCCAAGTCCAGTGGCGATTCCAATTTGTTGACATTGACTACAGACAACAATCGTTAACCCATTATTTTTTTCAGCATCTCCAACGGCCCATTCATTCCCTAAATCAACTGCGTATTGTTGAATATTTTGGTATGGTTTTATCCTATCAACTGTGACCACTACAATTTGTCTAGTAGTCTCAATATTATAATCATAGAGGGTTTTGGTCAGTTCCTTCCGTTGTGATTCAGTAAGTATTTGTGCATAGTCATTTATGATTCCAATGGATTCTGGAAAAGTCTTTTTTTTTATTCCCGAAAAGTCAAATTCAGTAGCGGGTTCTTTCTTTTCGGTTTCCTGAGTTGAACCTTTGCATGAAAGCAAACTTACTGTCAGGATTAGAATTAATAGTTTAGTTCCGATTCTCATGTAAGGTATTATATTCAATATGTATAAGTGACTACTTCAGTTATTCATCTTTTATATGTCTGGTAAAAAATGAATAACTAAGATATGCTAATTAATTTATAAGGTGTAAATTATCAATAATTTGTTGTAAAGTGTAAGTAAGGATCCACAAAAAAAACCGAGACAATCGTCTCGGTTTTTTTTTGAATATATGCATTCTTTAGGGTCTAACTAAAATGCTTCTATAGTGTCTACTGCATCTAAGAGCGAAGCGATCTAACATCTAACAGCGAAGCGGTCTTACGTCTTATTTGTTAAAACTGATAGCGAATACTCAAAGCGACATCAAATTCTAAATCATCATCGATATCATTTAGAATCCCAATTTCAGGTCTAAAATCCAGTGATAATAATAACGGAATATCAAAATTGTATTCAATACCAACGGTTCCTGCGGCGTTTAGAAAAAACTCTTCAATATCTCTACCAATCACAAACCGATCATCAAAGTCAAATGAGCCAACGGCAGCACCAACACCGGCATACCAATTAAAACCACCGTCCAGATTCCATACCCATTGGTATAAACCTGTAAATCGGATGGCATCAAAGTTGTCAGCACTTCGCCATCCAAGTCCTAATTCCAATCGATTGTTATCTCCTAGACCACGTTGATAATTGACTTCTGTGCCAAAACCATCATTGTCGCCTATGCGAATTCCGATGGCGTTTTTTGAAATTTCTTGCGCCTGCATCGAGGCAGCAATTCCTAAAAAGAGTACGAAACAAAAAATCGTTTTTTTCATAAAGTGTTTTTTAAATTGATATTCATTAGTATGTTTTATAACGCAGGATATACCATTAAATTTTAATGTATTTTTGATGATATGCATACGCAGTTAAAACAATTATCTAGTCAACTTTCTGGAGAACTCCATACCGATACGCTTCACAAGCATATCTATGCAACAGACGCTTCTGTGTACAGAAAAGTTCCCCAAGCGGTTGCGTTCCCCAAAGATACGAGGGATATACAATATTTGGTTCATTTTGCATCCAAAAATAACACCACCTTAATTCCGCGTACCGCTGGAACTTCCCTTGCAGGGCAGTGCGTAGGCGATGGGATTGTGGTAGATGTTTCAAAGCATTTCACAAAAATTATTGATTTAGATATAGAAAAACGTCAGGTTACTGTGCAGCCAGGGGTGATTAGAGATGAGTTAAATACATACCTAAAACCACACGGACTCTTTTTTGGACCTAATACCTCCACTGCCAACCGATGTATGATGGGAGGGATGGTTGGCAATAATTCTTCTGGGACCACCTCTATCAAATATGGTGTCACCCGTGATAAAGTCGTTCGCTTAAAAACCGTACTCAGTGATGGTAGTGAAGTGGTTTTTGAACCCTTATCAGAATCCCGCTTTCGCGAAAAATGCCAATTGTCCAATCTAGAAGGGAACATTTATAAAACACTCGAAGAGACGTTATCATCGGGAGAAACACAGCGCCAGATAACCTCCGAATTCCCCAAACGCGAAATTCATAGACGGAATACGGGATATGCTATAGACGCACTGATTCACCAGCATCCATTTACTGCTGAAGGAGCTCCCTTAAATATATGCGCTTTATTAACAGGAAGCGAAGGAACACTCGCGTTCACCACAGAAATCACATTACAACTCGACGAATTACCACCCACACACGGCGTCCTTGTGGCCGCTCATTTTAAGACCTTAGAAGAGTGTTTAAAGTCCGTCACATTGGTCATGAAACATGATCTTTATACTTGTGAGATGATGGACAAAGTGATTCTTGATTGCACCAAAAATAACCGTACCCAAGCCAAAAATCGATTTTTTATAGAAGGCGACCCCGCAGCCATTCTCACATTAGAAGTTCGCGACACCACACTAGAAAAAGCACGTGCACAAGCTACAGCCCTTGTAGATGCCATCAAAGCCTCAGGATTTTCCTATGCCTATCCTATTTTAGAAGGAAAACAGATTGATCAGGCGATGGAATTACGTAAAGCAGGTTTAGGGCTATTAGGAAATATGATCGGTGATCGTAAAGCAGTCGCTTGTATAGAAGATACGGCTGTTGCTTTAGAAGATTTAGCCTCCTATATTGACGCATTTACGGCCATCATGGATGATTATCAACAAGAAGCCGTCTATTATGCCCATGCAGGTGCTGGTGAATTGCATCTACGCCCTATTCTTAATCTTAAAGAAGCAAAAGATGTAACACTTTTTAGAAAAATCACTACCGATGTGGCGAAGCTCGTAAAATCTTACCAAGGCTCCATGAGTGGTGAGCATGGTGATGGGATTGTGCGATCTGAATTTATCGAAATGATGATTGGTACTTCTAATTACGAACTCTTACGAAAAATAAAACACACCTTTGATCCGAAATCCGTTTTTAATAAAGGTAAGATCATTGATCCGCTACCTATGGATCAAGCATTGCGATACGAAGTAGATCGAGAAGAACCTGTGATAGAAACCCTCCTTAATTTCTCTGATCAAGAAGGTATTTTAAAATCAGCAGAAAAATGTAATGGAAGTGGCGACTGTCGGAAGCTTCCGAACGCAGGAGGAACGATGTGCCCGAGTTATAGAGCGACGCGCAATGAAAAAGATACCACAAGAGCCAGAGCCAATGCCTTGCGGGAGTTTTTAACCATCTCAGAAAAACCAAACCCCTTTGATCATCCAGCACTCAAAGACGTATTTGATTTGTGTGTGAGTTGTAAAGCCTGTGCCAGTGAATGTCCTAGTAATGTAGATGTCGCTACGCTAAAAGCCGAGTTTGACTACCAGTATCAAAAAACACATGGGAGTTCGTTACGAACCAAACTATTTGCGCATAATACCCGTGTAAATCGTATAGGAGCAAAGACCCCTTGGTTGTATAATGGCTTACTTAAAGTAACGGGTGGTCTAGCTAAGCCAACGCTTGGAATAGCAAAGAAACGTAGCTTACCTAAATTAAATATTTTTAAGAAAGTGTCCGCTTTCGCGAAAGCGGAAAAAACAATAAAAAAAGTAGTTTTATACATAGATGAGTTTACACACTACCTAGATGGAGGAATAGGAAAAGACGCCTACGAGTTACTCACAGGATTAGGATATGAAGTAGCGTGTTTACAAGGGTTGGAAAGCGGTCGGTCCTATATATCCAAAGGATTTTTAGAAGAAGCCAAAGCACTCGCTAATGCAAACGTGGCAGATTTTAGTGATCTCTCGGCAGATGAGGTTCCGATTCTAGGTATTGAGCCTTCAGCGATACTCACCTTTAGAGATGAATACCTTCGATTGGCAGATGATGTAGAAGGGGCAAAACGTCTAGCGAAACATTCCTATTTACTAGAAGAGTTTTTAGATAATGAAATGCAACTAGGAAATATCCGTTCTGAGCAGTTTTCCGCGAAAGCGAAAAAAATAAAAATTCACGCACATTGTCATCAAAAAGCGCTCTCATCAGTGTCACACACCTTTGCTATTTTAAACCTCCCTAAAAATTATACACCCACCATCATTCCGTCAGGATGTTGCGGGATGGCTGGGAGTTTTGGCTACGAAAAAGAGCATTATGAAATCAGTATGCAGATGGGAGAACAAACCTTATTTCCTGCGATACGTAAGGCGGATGCAGATGTCATTATCGCCGCCAATGGAACGAGCTGTAGACATCAAATAAAAGATGGAACCCAACGCACGGCTTTGCATCCTGTGAGTATTTTACGACAGGCATTGCTCGATGTAGGTGGGTGAGATACAGAATACTAAATTTATTGCTATTTTTTTTGAATGATTACCAATATCATCCTGATAAAGTTTCATATTCATAAAAACAGGAAAGCATACCTATAAATTAAGATTCCTTCCTTATTTTTAAAGTTGCTTAAACTCGCTTTATGCAATAGAAAATCTATTATGTCTTGAAATCACTTCAAAATCAAACGTTTCACTGTATTTTTTAATCTAACCATAGCGATGCTATGCTGAAATTAATAAAACACTTGATTTTATTGTGTTTTCTAGTCTCATTACGAAGTTCTATTACGTAATCCAGGTTAAAAAAAAGAAAATCGTATGTCAACCCAACCTAAAATTACCCGCTTTAATCAAAATGTAGTCGCTAAATATCAGATTTACAATAGTATATTTATGACATTGCCTTTTTATGAAGTCACAAAAACGGGTGCTCTTTTACCACTGTTTCATGAGACCTGCAAAAAAGGATTTGCACACCAAGAAGATCCTACTACCATTGTTGAAACGTTTTTTAAGAAGTATCAAGCAAGACGATCTCCACAAAGTCAGATTAATTTGTTGTTTCGATTTATTCAATATATAGAACGTCAGGTGGTTTTATTTGATGCTATTGAAGATGCCGCTTTCGCGAAAGTCCATAACATGGACGGTATCGGTACCTTGCGAAGTCTAAAAGAATCGGCTGCGGCTGATAATAAATTGGAGATACTTCAAAAATATCTAGAAGAGTTTAAAGTGCGTATTGTGTTGACGGCACATCCTACGCAATTTTATCCAGGGGCTGTGCTAGGAATCATCACAGATCTTACGGAAGCAATTAAACAAAATGACTTATTACTCATTAATGATTTATTAGCACAGTTAGGAAAAACACCTTTTTTCAAACACAAAAAACCAACCCCTTATGATGAAGCGGTGAGTTTAATATGGTACTTGGAAAATGTGTTTTACAAATCTTTTGGAATGATTTACGATTACATCCAACAAAATATTTTTGATGGAAAACACATCGATAATGATATCATTAATGTTGGATTTTGGCCAGGAGGTGATAGAGATGGAAACCCTTTTGTAACCCCAGAAATCACCTTAAAAGTAGCACAACGATTGCGGGCAACGATTATTAAAAATTACTATCGTGATGCGAAGCGTCTAAGACGTAAACTTACATTTGATGGCGTAGAAGATAGGATTGTTGCTTTAGAAACCGAGCTTTATAAAATCATTACCAATCAAAAATCAGATCTTACACTAGCCACTTTTGAAAGGGAGCTTAAAGAGATAAAAAATCTTGTGATTACTAAGCATCAATCCCTTTATGTAGATGAGGTCAACAGCTTCTTAAATAAAGTGCATCTCTTTGGTTTTCATTTCTCTGCTTTAGATATCCGTCAGGATAGCCGAAAGCATGATCAGTTTTTTAATGATATGGTCAATGCAACAATAGAGAGCGGAAGTGATCTATTTCCAAAAAACTATCATGAGTTAACCGAAAAAGAGCAAGTCACCTTACTCTCCAAAGTACAAGGGAAAGTAGATTTGTCTTGGATAAAAGATGAAGAAACCCTTAAAGCATTACAAACCATAGAAGCCATAAAAACCATTCAGGAAACTAATGGTGAGCAGGCAGCTAATAGATATATCATTAGTAATAATCAAACAACACTCAATGTGATGCAGTTGTTTGCGATGTTGAAATTAGTCGCATTCCAAGATCAACTGACTGTAGATATTGGACCTTTGTTTGAGACCATTACAGATTTAGAGAATGCCCCTACCGTGATGGAGGATTTATATACAAACCCTGAATATGCTGCTCATTTAAAATCCAGAGGGAATAAGCAAACCATTATGTTAGGTTTTAGTGATGGGACCAAAGATGGTGGATATTTAATGGCCAATTGGGCGATTTACAGAGCCAAAGAAAATTTAACCGCAATTTCTAGAAAGTATGATATTACGGTGATCTTTTTTGATGGACGCGGAGGGCCACCAGCGAGAGGAGGAGGGAAGACGCATAACTTTTATGCTTCACTTGGGCCTACCATCGAAGACAAAGAAGTACAACTCACCATCCAAGGGCAAACGATTAGTTCTAATTTTGGAACATTAGATTCATCCCAATACAACTTAGAACAGCTGATTAGTTCGGGGATTTATAATAGCCTTAATGAAGTAAATCTGAGTATGTCTCCAGAAAACAGGGAAGTGATGAATGATCTTGCAAAACGAAGCTATGAGACGTATGCGGCCTTTAAAGCGCATCCAAAGTTCATCCCCTATCTAGAGCATATGAGCACGCTTAAATACTATGCTAAAACGAACATAGGAAGTCGTCCTTCCAAACGCGGAAATGCAAAAGGCTTAGTTTTTTCGGATCTAAGAGCGATTCCGTTTGTAGGATCTTGGAGTCAGTTGAAACAAAACGTACCTGGTTTTTTTGGGGTAGGCACTGCTTTAAAACATTATGAAGATATTGGTGAATTTGAGAAGGCACAACATCTTTATAAAACCTCAAGTTTCTTTAAGACATTGATAGAAAACAGCATGATGTCCTTGTCTAAATCCTTTTTTGATTTGACAAAATACATGTCAGAAGATCCAGAATATGGTCCTTTTTGGACGATTATTTATACAGAATATGAAACCACAAAACGTCTTATCTTGAAGCTAACAGGCTATAAAGAACTCATGGAAGAAGAACCTGCAGGTAGGGCTTCCATTGCGGTCAGAGAGTCTATTGTATTACCTTTATTAACAATCCAGCAATACGCTTTAAAAAAGATTCAGGAGCTTGAAAAAGCTGAAGTAAGAGATGAAGCACAGATTGCTGTGTTTGAAAAAATAGTGACGCGTTCGTTATTTGGTAATATCAATGCGAGTCGTAATTCGGCATAATCAATAGAATTTATTTTTTTTATACGCTTTCGCGAAAGCGTAGCGAGGCAGAGGTTTATGCTGAGCGGAGTCGAAGTACGAAAGCGTACAAAGAAAAAACCTCAAAGCATACACTTTGAGGTTTTTCTTTTTAGTAGGTTGTATTCAGGTAAATTAATGTGTTACATTGTTTTAATGTTCATTTAATCTAAAATCAGGATATGCATCCATTCCATGTTCGTGTGCATCAAGTCCTTCTAATTCTTCACGCTCAGAAACTCTGATACCGACTGTCTTCTTCAGAACGAAGATAATTAAGAATGCAGATACTACACAAAAGCCAGCATAAGCAAGGACACCGTAGAGTTGTGGTAAAAAGGCTAAGGTATTAGCCGCTTCAGAAACTGTCGCGACTACCGCTCCACTAGCATTTAAAAACTCTCCTGCATCATTAGTAGAAGCGCTAAAGCCAAAGATACCAACGGCTAAGGTTCCCCAAATACCGCACACCAAGTGAACGGCAATGGCACCTACTGGGTCGTCTAATCTCATTTTATCTATAAAGCTTACCGCAAAAACGATCAATATTCCTGCTATAGCTCCAATAATAATAGCACTTGTTGGCGACATGACATCGGCACCAGCTGTGATTCCCACCAGTCCACCAAGGATTCCGTTTAAGAACATGGTAAGGTCTAGGTTTTTATACATAAGTGTAGATCCTATAGCTGCCACCACGCCACCAGCTGCAGCAGCTAAGCACGTCGTTACTAAGGTTAATGAAGTCAACCCTGGATCTGCCGATAAGACAGAACCTCCGTTAAAGCCAAACCATCCTAACCATAAGATGAGAACACCTGCGGTTGCTAGCGGAATGTTATGTCCAGGGATTGCTTGTGGTTTGCCTTCTTTATATTTTCCGATTCTAGACCCTAATAACCAAACAGCGACTAAAGCTGCCCAGCCCCCGACAGAATGCACTAAGGTAGAACCTGCGAAATCATAAAACCCTAATTCATCTAGGAATCCGCCACCCCATTTCCAAGAACCTGCAATGGGATAAATAAAGCCAACATAGAGCACTGTGAATATCATAAAAGGACCGATTTTCATACGTTCTGCTACAGCGCCAGATACAATCGTTGCTGCGGTAGCCGCAAACATCCCTTGAAATAAGAAGTCTGTCCAGTAGGTATAGCCTTCATTATACGCTAGATCTAATGTGCCTGCATCTGTCAAAGGAGAGTCCAATCCGATACCTGCAAATCCTATAAATCCATTGAAATCTCCTGGATACATCAAATTAAATCCTACTAAGGCGTAAAGGAGTAAGCCTACGGTGATGATAAATATGTTTTTAAATAAAATATTAATGGTGTTTTTTTGACGCGTTAGTCCGATTTCTAAAAATGCAAATCCGAGGTGCATAAAGAAAACGAGTGCTGTACAGAGCATCATCCATACATTATTGGTAGTAAGTAATTCCATGTGTTTTATTTTAAAGTGTTTCCGCCTTTTTCTCCTGTGCGTATTCTATAAACTTCTTCTATGTTTGAGACAAATATTTTACCATCACCTACATCACCCGTTGCGCCAGCTTCAAGAATGGCATTGATAGTGACTTCTTCAAAATCATCGTTGACAACGATAGATAAATAGCGTCTTTGTATATCGCTGGTGCTATAGGAAACTCCTCTGTAAACGTGACCTTCCTTTTCATTTCCAAGTCCTGTAACATCCCAATACGAGAAGAAGTTGACACCGACTTCGTGTAGTGCTTTTTTTACTGCAGAAAATTTAGATTTTCTAATAATTGCTTCAACTTTTTTCATTTTTTTACTATTAGTTAGAATTTATATATAGCGGCCAATACAAAAGATCCTAAGCTTTTGGTAGCGGCTAAGTCATTATCAATAAATGCATCATCCGAGGCACTATCGAGTCTAATTTCTGGTTTGATAATTAAATCATCTATGGTGATACTTCCTGTAAGTGTTGCTGCGATGACACTGGTATCTTCCACTCCAGATCCGATGGCTCCAAAATTACCGTCCTCGGCAAAAAACTCTCCTCGTAGTCCGACAGCAAATGTTTCTGAAATGGTATATTGTGGATATAGAGCAGCTCCCATGAATCCGCCAGCATCATCCTCAAGGGATAAGTAGGCGGCATTAATACCTAAGAAGAAGTCTTCTGAGAGATCAATACCTCCGGTAAAATCAATCTCAAAGAAAGATGGATCGTATAAAACATTTAGGTATTGATCTGCGTATCCTAGTTGTGCACCCACCGCATAATCACCCGTTGGGTTAAACTCGGTTACGTCTGTATCATTAAATACCCCCAACATTAAACTCACATCATCAGATAAGGCTATATCAGCTTTCAGACCTGTATGACTAAATGGGCCATAAGAAAATAAATAAGAAGTACTGTAGTTAAAATTGGGAACTGGAGAAATTACTTCATAGCCTAAGAAGGTGTTAAAATTCCCCATGGTTAGGGTTATTTTTTCATTTACATTCCAATAGGCATATAATTGATTTACGATATTACCTGTGGCAGAATACAAAGGAGAAGCAAAAATAGCATCCGTCCCTCTGGGACCATACACGAGATCTGCGACAAACCCTACTTTTTTCCCTTCATAGCTTACTATCACATTGGCCATTCCTAGCGCAAAGCCAGGTAAGTTAGCAAATGAGGATCCAGGGGCAATGGCATTTTCGTCATTTGGAGCTGTAAAATTAGCCCTGTAATACACATCGATGCTGCCAGATATTGATAATTTCTTTTTGGGGGTGTCATCACCTTCCTGAGCTGTTAAAGATATGGATACCAAAATAAGCGCTAGCATGTAAAGTTTTCTCATAATAAATAGTTTATAATTTGGTTAGTTGAGGTGTAAATCTATTTTTTTTTGAGCAGAGTGGGTAAAAAAATAGGGGTTAAAGTATAATTTTTACGAATATTTTATTTTAAACCCTAAAATTTTAGGGGTGTATGTGTTTTTTATTTAAAATATAACAATTTGATAATTGTAAAATTCAATAATTATTGATTTTAGGGTATTATTGATGAAGTATTTTTAATAAAATCAATTTTTCGCAAACGTTTTCGCAACAATTAGTAAAATATTGTGAAATTTATTTATTGAGTTTTTTGCAGTATTTGTGCTAAAAATTAGTAAATATTCATTTAGAACTCCTTTAACTGTGGATATGGGAAAAGTGTTTTCTGTTTTTTTTATATCAAATGACAGCGTATATATTAGTCTATTCGTAGAAGTATTAATAGCGAAAAAATAACCTCATTATGTTACAAAAACAAGGCCTCTATTTACCAGAATTTGAACACGATAATTGTGGTGCTGGATTTATATGTAGTTTGACTGGAAAACGTTCAAATGACATTATTCACAAGGCGTTAGAGATTCTAGTAAAATTAGAGCATCGAGGGGCAGTAAGTTCTGATGGTGTTACAGGGGATGGTGCGGGTATTTTAATTGATATTCCGCATGCTTTTTTTGAAAAATTTTGCGAGTTTACACTACCTAGTCCAGGAGCCTATGCTGTGAGTAATGTTTTCCTTCCGCGAAAGCTAAACCAGCGAGCGTATTGTATGAATGTTTTTGAAGCTGAAATTGCCAATCAAGGACTTCAGCTTATTGGGTGGAGAGATGTTCCTGTTAATAGCGATGTTTTGGGTGAAATTGCCAAGACAACAGAACCTTTTGTAAAACAAGTATTTATAGGAAAGTCTCAAAAAGATCAGTCTGACAGGGATTTTAATTTAAAATTATTTGCTGCTCGTAAAATCGCTGAACATACGATTTACGATTCAAAGCTATCAGAATCTCAATTCTTTTATGTACCGAGTCTTTCTACTAAAATCATCATCTTTAAAGGTCTTTTAAAGCCCGAACATATTAATGAGTATTATTTAGACTTATATAATACGACTTTAGATACACGGTTAGCGTTGGTACATCAGCGTTTTTCAACCAATACGTTTCCTACCTGGGATCTTGCACAGCCGTTTAGATATATCTGTCACAATGGCGAGATTAATACCTTGCGGGGAAATGTATCTCGTATGTATTCACGAGAAGAGATCATGGAGAGTGCATTATTTGGAGATGATATTAAAAAGATCATCCCGACGATTTTAAAAGGAAAGTCAGATTCGGCGACCCTTGATATGGTGGTAGAGTTATTACTCATGACAGGACGCTCCTTACCAGAAGCCATGATGATGCTTGTGCCAGAAGCATGGGAGAAGAACCCCAACATGTCGGATTCTAAAAAAGCTTTCTATGAATACAATTCATGCCTCATGGAACCGTGGGATGGTCCGGCATCTATTCCCTTTACAGATGGTAACTTTATCGGAGCTGTACTAGACAGAAACGGACTTCGCCCTTCTAGATATACGGTGACCAAAAGCGGTAATGTGATTATGTCTTCAGAAACAGGTGTTGTGGATATCAAGCCTGAAAATGTGAGTTTTCACGGTCGCTTGGAACCTGGGAAAATGTTTTTAGTCAACATGAGCGAAGGCCGCATTGTGAATGATGAAGAAATCAAAGAAGAGATTGCCTCACGACATCCCTACAGAAAATGGCTGAATGAAAACTTAGTGCACCTCAAAGACATTTCAGCAAAGAAGGGACCGATTAAATATGACGAAATAGCACTCGCCAAACGAATGGTGGCTTTTGGGTATACCGAAGAAGATTTGAATACCATTATTAGACCGATGGCACAGCTTGGGAAAGAGCCTATTGGGTCCATGGGAAGTGATACACCAATTGCTGTACTTTCTGAAAAGCCACAACTCATCTACAATTACTTTAAGCAATTATTTGCGCAAGTCACCAATCCGCCATTGGATGGGATTCGGGAAGAGTTGATTACAGATATTAGCCTCACCTTGGGATGTGATGTCAATTTATTTGATATTAGTGCGGCACATTGTAAAAAATTAAAAATTCAAAATCCAGTTATTTCAAAACATGATTTAGATAAAATTAGAAATTATGATACCAATCCTAATTTCAAAATAGCGTCTATCTCTATGTTATATGAAGTGAATCGAGGGTTAAACGAACTCGAAGTTGCTCTAGAAAACCTTATGTCTAAAGCTTCCAAAGCGATAGATGAAGGCGCCAATATCATTATTTTATCAGACAGATATGTAGATGAAAATCATGCGCCCATTCCAGCGCTTTTGGCCTGTTCCTATGTGAATCATGCCTTGCATAAGTTAGGAAAACGTTCCAAAGTAAGTTTGATTATAGAATCTGCCGAGCCTAGAGAAGTACATCACTTTGCCTTACTTTTTGGTTTTGGAGCCAGTGCGGTCAATCCGTATATCGTCAATGAAATTGTGCAGCAACAAGTTGATGCTAAGGAAGTCACCGATATGGAATATCTAAATGCCATCAAAAACTATAACAAAGCGATTGGGAAAGGGATTTTAAAGGTGATGAATAAAATAGGAATCTCTACTTTAAACTCGTATCGAGGTTCCCAATTATTTGAATGTATAGGAATTAATACTCAAACGGTTCACAAGTATTTTCCAAATACGCCCACCCGGATTCAGGGGATTGGTTTACGAGAGATTGAGCAAGAAATTGTAAAGCGGCATAAAAAAGCATTTCAGGTCAATACTACCACACCTGATATTGAAGTAGGAGGAGATTACAGATGGAGACGCGGTCAAGAAAAACACATGTTTAATCCGTTGACAGTTGCCAAACTACAGGAGTCTGTACGAACCAATAAAGCATCTACTTTTAAAGAGTATTCCGAATTGATCAATAATCAGTCTAAACATTTAATGACCATACGGGGGTTGTTTGAATTTGATCAATTTGATCCTATTCCTTTGGAAGACGTAGAACCGTGGACAGAAATAGTAAAGCGTTTTAAAACGGGTGCCATGTCGTATGGGTCTATTAGTAAAGAAGCGCATGAGAATTTGGCAGTGGCCATGAATAGAATTGGAGGTAAGAGTAATTCTGGAGAAGGGGGTGAAGATCAAGAGCGATTTTACAAAAGTGCTCAAGGCGATTGGAAAAATTCGGCGATTAAACAAGTAGCGTCAGGCCGATTTGGTGTAACGTCCAATTACCTAACCAGTGCCAACGAAATTCAAATAAAAATAGCTCAAGGCGCAAAGCCTGGTGAGGGCGGACAATTACCAGGACCTAAAGTTAATCGAGAGATTGCTAAGACGCGAAATTCAACGCCCTACGTAGGGTTAATTTCACCCCCACCGCATCACGATATATACTCGATAGAAGATTTATCACAATTAATTTACGATGTTAAATCTGCCAATCGAGAAGCACGTATCAATGTGAAGTTAGTCTCAGAAATCGGCGTTGGGACGGTGGCTGCGGGTGTAGCTAAAGCGAAAGCAGATGTTGTTTTAATTTCTGGATTTGACGGAGGGACAGGGGCTTCGCCACTTACTTCATTACGTCATGCAGGCCTACCTTGGGAATTAGGAATTGCCGAAGCCCAACAAACGCTAGTGATGAATGATTTACGGAATCGGATTGTGTTAGAATGTGATGGGCAATTAAAAACGGGTCGTGATGTTGCCATCGCCTGTTTGTTAGGTGCCGAAGAGTTTGGTTTCGCGACAGCGCCCTTAGTGGCATCAGGCTGTATTATGATGCGGGTGTGTCATTTGAATACCTGCCCCGTTGGGATTGCTACACAAAACCCAGAACTCCGTAAAAAGTTCAAAGGAAAGCCAGAACATGTAGTGAATTATATGTATTTCGTAGCGCAAGAATTACGAGAAATTATGGCATCCCTCGGATTTAAAACCGTCAATGAAATGGTAGGGCAAGTCCATAAACTCAATCGGAATAAAGCGATTGAGCATTATAAAGCATCAGGTATTGATTTAACTCCGATCCTCCATACAATTGATGTTCCAGAGGGTACGAAGTTGTATAATACAGAGCAACAAGATCACCATCTAGATAAGCACTTAGATTTCTTGATCATAAAGAAAGCACACCAAGCCTTATTTAGAAGGCAAAAGACTCATTTAACAATGCCAATTACCAATATAGATCGTGCGGTAGGAGCTATTTTGAGTAATGAAATCTCTAAAATTTATGGTGCCGATGGCTTACCAGACGATACGATCGATATTGATTTCAGCGGATCAGCAGGGCAGAGTTTTGGGGCTTTTGCGACCAAAGGATTGACTTTTAGAGTACATGGAAATACCAATGATTATCTTGGAAAAGGCTTGTCTGGAGCCAAGTTAATTATCAAAGTACCTAAAGCCTGTACCATTGTTCCTGAAGAGAATATCATTACGGGGAATGTCACTTTATACGGCGCCACTTCGGGGGAAGTGTATATCAACGGAAAAGCAGGAGAGCGTTTTTGTGTACGGAACTCAGGAGCCAAAGCGGTAGTCGAAGGGATTGGTGATCATGGCTGTGAGTATATGACAGGAGGCGTGGCTGTCATTCTAGGAAAAGTCGGTCGTAATTTTGGGGCAGGAATGAGTGGAGGGATTGCCTTTGTTTTAGATCAAGATCAGACCTTCACCCAACATTGTAATGCAGCCGATTTGAACATCGACCCTGTAACCTCCAAAGAGGATATACAACAGTTATGGGACTTGATTGAAAATCATTATGTAGCTACGTCAAGTCCACTTGCCAAACGCATTTTAGAAAATTGGGAAACGTATTTGCCAACATTCAAAATAGTAGTGCCAGAAGAATACAGACAAGCTTTAATCCGATTAGAAAACGAACAATTAGAAACAGCGTAACGATGGGAAAGATTACAGGATTTTTAGAATTTGAGCGTCAAGATGAAGCGTATCAAACGCCAAAAAAGCGAATAAAAAACTATAAAGAATTCACGATTCCTTTAGATGAAGCTGCGCTTAAAGACCAAGGAGCGCGTTGTATGGATTGCGGGATTCCATTTTGTCATAGCGGTTGTCCGTTAGGGAATTTTATTCCTGATTTTAATGATAAGGTCTATAAAGGCAAATGGGAAGAAGCTGCGGCGATTTTGCATAAAACCAATAATTTTCCAGAATTTACGGGACGTTTATGTCCCGCACCTTGTGAGGAGGCGTGTGTACTCGGGATCAATGAAGATCCGGTGACTATTGAAAATATAGAAAAGAATATTGTAGAGACCGCTTTCGCGAAAGCATGGATCACCCCAAACCCACCTGAAGTGAGAACTGGAAAAACCGTCGCTGTCATAGGATCAGGTCCTGCCGGGCTTGCCGCTGCACAGCAATTGAATCTAGCAGGACATCTGGTGACTGTTTTTGAACGCGATCAAAAAGTAGGTGGATTGTTACGCTACGGAATCCCTGATTTTAAATTAGAAAAACACATTATAGATAGGCGGATTAAGATTTTAGAGGAAGAAGGAATTGTTTTTAAAACCAACGCTCATGTGGGGGTAACCATCGATGCTAACCAACTCAAAGAAGAATTTGATGCGGTGGTGTTATGTGGTGGTGCGACAGTACGTAGAAGTATTCCTATCCCCGGTGCCAACTTAAAAGGAGTCACCCAAGCGATGGATTTTCTAAAATTGAATAATCAGTATGTAGATGGATTGGTCCCTTTTGAAGAGATCATTTCTGCCAAAAATAAAAATGTGATTGTGATCGGTGGGGGTGATACAGGTTCGGATTGTGTAGGAACGTCGAATCGTCACGGAGCAAAGTTGGTGACGAATTTTGAGATATTGAGTAAACCCCCAGAAGGACGTCCTGCACATCAACCGTGGCCGTATTGGCCTATGAAATTAAAAGAGTCGTCTTCCCACAAAGAAGGGGTCGCACGATTTTTTAGCATCTCGACCAAAGAATTTATAGGCGATGCCAAAGGAAACTTAAAAGGTCTTAAAACGGTGGAGGTGGAATGGATTTTTAAGGAAGGAGAACGTCCTGAATTAAAAGAGATAGAAGGAACTGAAAAGCAATGGGATTGCGATCTTGCACTTCTCGCACTTGGATTTACTGGCGCAGAGAAAACCCTAGCGGAGCAATTTGGCGTAGCTATGGATTTTAGAACCAATATTGAGGCTTCGGTAAAAGACTATGCGACCAATGTAACGGGTGTTTTTGCCGCAGGTGATATCCGTCGTGGGCAGTCGTTGATTGTTTGGGCCATCTCCGAAGGTCGCCAGGCTGCGTATCACGTAGATACTTTTTTGATGGGAAGTTCAACCTTGCCGTTAAAAGATGATTTTGATTTGCCGGGGGTGTAACTAATTATCATATATTTTATAATTTGATTACATGTAATTATTGATTTCAATTTTATATATTGCTTTGTTAAGTTTAAGTATTTGATTTTTAATAGCTTTTGGAGTTTTTCCTTATTAGATTAGATTTTACTTAACTAGTTTAATATTTTCAAGTAATTATTTAATAATGAAGGATCCCAAATCAAAGATTAATCATGATATAATAAAAGTTTTTTTAGAATTAAAAAATGTTAAGTTTTCATATATAGCTATATACTTTGTGTCTTTAGCACTTGTTTATAAATACGCTTATTATAATACATTCAACATAGATATAACAACATTTATCTCTATATCAGATTTATATACTTTTTTTGTAGATTTATTTCCAGGGCTATTATATTTCTTTATAGTTCTATTCTTATTAACTACAGTTTTTATAGGGTCTGCTGGGGTATTTGTTACAATTATTAAAGCTTTAAACAATAATAAAACTAAGACAGAAGTAGATAAAGATCAAGAGATAGTTAGTGAAAAAGGTGGGCCGCTAAAAGTGCTAACAATTACTAACCTAGGTATGTTTATCTTATTTTATGTTTTCATTACAATTAGGGCTTTTCCTTTTTCAATTACTGCTGATGGTACTAGATCTTTGTATGACTCTACATCCTTGTTTTTCAGACTTATATTGACAATTTTATTGCTATCTGGATTTATTATCAGCATGTTGTCTACTAGTTATCTAGATGTTTCATTGAGTAAGACAAACGTAACCATAATTAAAGTTAAACTTATGTTTTTTGGAATATTTATATTCTACTTAACAGGCATAAGCGCTACTCTAAATGCAGGTTTCAAAATAAGATTTTATCCAACTAAAGTAATAGAGTTTACTTATAATAAAAAAAATATATCTTCATATGAAGATAATATTGTTTATGTGGGTAGTACTAGTAATTATATTTTTCTTTTTTATAAGGATAAGGCCATAACTAAAACTTTTAAAATTTCAGAAGTTAAAGATTTAAACTTTTTTAACAGAATGCATTATGATTATCAAAAAGATCAATTAGAAGATATTTCAAATGTATTAGAAGAAGGCGAAATTGAAAATCACTATGAATTGATAGATAGTATTTTCAAAGATTTAGAAATACTCAATTCACCTAAAAAAGATTCTATTCTTATTAAAGTATTAAAAATTAAAAGAGATTCTTCGCTTTCAGAAAAGGATAAATACAATAAATTATTAGATATTAAATCTTGTCTTTAAATAACTTTATTTGAAATTATGATTTTCTATAGAAATTGAATTTCTAGGTTATATGAATTGCTACCCTTTCGCGAAAGCGAACTCACCCTTAAAAACAGCATTTAAAAACAGCGATTACCTTTTTCATACACTGACTTTTATCATCTTTTTTAAGCGGCATTATGGCTACTTTTAGATAACAAATTAAACGTACCTATTATGAAAAAAAGAACGCCAGTGTCCAGTATTATGACCAAAAATGTGGTCACACTCAATACTAATGATACCCTCGAAGTAGCTGAAAAGCTTTTCAAAGAAAACAACATACGCCATATTCCCGTGGTTAGTGGATCTCATATTATAGGGATGTTGAGTTATACCGATTTATTACGTATTAGCTTTGCCGATGCCGTGTTTGATGATGAACAAGAAGTCGATACCACCGTGTATAATATGTTTTCTATAGAGCAGGTAATGGCTAAAAATTTAGTAAGCGTTCACTCGGATACGACTATAAAAGAGGTGGCAGAGATACTTTCTAAAAAAGAATTTCATGCGTTACCTGTCGTTGATGACGGTGATTTAATGGGGATTGTAACCACTACAGATCTTATCAATTATCTCCTAGAACAATATTAGCATAACAACTAGATTAAAAAATGCTTACATCAACTTTATTTATTGATGTAAGCATTTTTTTATTCTTATGTTTTACAACTGTTTTACAACGTATGATTTGATATCTATCTATGTATACGGAATGGTTTCTAAAACATGACAAATCGCCTCTAGACGTGCGGGTGATTTCTTATCGGCATCTATAATTTTCCAAGGAGCTATTTGTGAATTCGTTTCTGCAAACATTCGTTGTTTATAGGTGGTGTACTGATCCCATAACTCTTGTGCTTTCTCGTCTACAGCGGTCATTTTCCATTGTTTTTTAGGATCTTTTTTGATTTGCTTAAATCGTTTTGCCTGTTCTTGTTTTGTGATAGAGAAGTAGAATTTAATAAGTAGGGTATCTGATTGTATCAGCATTTTTTCAAATTCGTTTACTTGGTCCATAAAGATTTCATATTCATGCTCAGTACAAAACCCGTTTACAGGTTCTACCACCGCCCGATTATACCAACTTCGGTCAAAAAAGACAATTTCACCTGGTTTGGGGAGCTGATTGATATAGCGTTGGAAAAACCATTGTTTCCGCTCGTCTTCGGTAGGAATATTAAGGGCTACAATACGAAACTGTCGCGGATTAATATATTCTGTGATTCTTCGTATCGCACCTCCTTTTCCAGCCGCATCGCGTCCCTCAAATATGATGACTACTTTTTTATCATTTTCAATGACCCAGTTTTGGAGTTTAACAAGTTCTTCTTGCTTCTCACGTAGGGTATTGATGTATTTTAGTTCTGCTAGGGTTTTAGGAATGTCTATCTTTTTACTCTTTAAAAGTATTTCTAGTCCTATTTTGGAATTGAGAAGGCTGATATCTTCTTTGGATAGTGTAGTTGCTATTGTACTCATAGTTTGTTTTTTAGATATCAATTTGGATGGCGCCACGGTGGTATCGCATAATGACATTGGGATCAGGTAGGATAGAAATATGAGAGATTCCCTTACCTTTATAATCAAATTGAGATAATACATATCTCATACTTTCTAATCTTGCTTGTTTTTTATCATTGGTTTTGACAATGATCCAAGGGCTAAAGTTTGTGTGTGTCTTACTAAACATTTGCTCTTTATAATGGGTGTATCGATCCCATAATTGTTGTCCTTGCATATCTACAGGACTAAATTTCCAGCGTTTCAGTGGATTTTTTAATCGAGAATCAAAACGTTTTTTTTGTTCAGATTTTGAAATTGAAAACCAAAATTTGATAATTTTCAGGTTGTCTTCATATAATAAATGTTCAAACTCGGGGGCTTGTAAAATAAATTTCTCATACTGCTCTTTCGTACAAAAATCCATGACAGGTTCTACCACAGCACGGTTGTACCAACTACGATCAAAAAAGACAATTTCTCCAGGATTTGGTAGGGCTTTAATGTAGCGTCTAAAATACCATTGTCCTTTTTCTACTTCTGTTGGTTTTGTAAGTGCGACCACACGTGATGCACGGGGATTGAGGTGTTCTTTAAAACGTTTGATAGCACCTCCTTTTCCTGCGGCATCTCGACCTTCAAAAATAACAACAACGCGCATTTTTTTTTCTGCGATGTATTTTTGAAGGTTTACTAACTCGGCCTGTAATTCTAGGAGCTCGGCTTCGTACTTAATTTTTTTTAGTGCTTTTGAGATAGGGATTTCTTTTTTTTTGGCAATAGCAATAAGATCTTTTCTTGTTTTTGCTTCTGTAAGGTCTTCTGCGGTAAATTTCATGTGCGGTTATTTAAGCATACTATACGATCAAATATAGTACGTTTTTGAATGTTTAAAGATGATATCCATCAGTCTTTAGTGATGCTTTTACATACGAGTATTGGTATATAAAGTTATTTAATTTTTTCTATATGCCGGTTCTATAGTATATACTTTTGTGCTTTGGCTAGGCTTTGTAAAACTTTAGCTTTCGCGAAAGCGTACCCAGTAAGGAATGATAAACATTTAAGCTCTGTACGGCAGTAAGCTATTTTTTTGGATTATAGGTAAACCAAAAATGCTTACATCCAAGATGTAAGCATTTTTACCATATATTCACTTGTTGTGGCTTCTTTTAATGGATCACACTTTTTAGAACGACCTTAATTTTTTTAACAATCAAATGATCAATTTATATGAGATTAGAATGTAAAGCCTATGTTTATACTACTACGGCCATTTCTAACGGTTTCTCCTTGATTGTCTTCAAAAATATCACTAAATCCAGATTGTGCTCCGTATTCAATAAAAATTTGATTCTCTTTGTTGATAGGAATCTTAACGCCAATTCCAAAAGCCAATCCAAAATCGGTACCATTAAAACCATCCGAAATGTCAAGACCATTTTCTGTGACTTCTGCATTCAATAAAAATCCAGCGTAGGGACCTACATTTAGATACCAGTTACGGTTCTTTGCAAAATGCCAGTTCGCAAGTACAGGAACTGTTAGGTAATTCAAAGCAAAATTTGTTTTGAAGCTTTCTGAATCCATTTCATCAAAAATAGTGAATGTATCTTTCCATCCTTTTTGGTCGTAGTTTAGATTGGCACGCACACTCCAACGGTCAGAAAAATAATATTCTCCATAAGCACCTACATTAAGACCCACTCTAGAGCTTGATGCATCTTCATTGTCTAATGTTGATATATTCGATACATTAACACCTGCAAAAAAGCCATACTCAAATTCTCCTTTGTCTTGAGCATTGGCCATAAAAAAACTGCATATAGCAATTAGTAATAGGTACTGTTTTTTCATAATTCGATTCATTCTTTTTACTATTTATTTTATTAGTATTAGATAAGGTCTTCCCCAGAGTATTAAGAATGTACACTGAAAAATGCTGAATATACAGATAATTAGAGGTCTGTAAACTATACTTGAGTTAATTTCTGAATAAATTATGTTGATAAGGGTGAATCTATTATTGTGAGCCTCTTATTTCAAGGCACCATAAGGATCCGTAAGTACTAATTGTGTAAAGTAGCGGTAAAATAAAAATTCCCTATTCATCTGTTCATGAATTTTTTTAATTCAATGATTAAGACCCTTCATTTGTTGTGGGGTCACAATTAATTCTGAATAATATACATTTTTATCATAGTTCCTAAACAGGAGTGGCTTTTTATTTTTTTAAGTGTCTTAAGAAATGTATCTTCTCGAATTATATCACTAAGATTGTCAAAATTAAACACAACACATTACTTCAAACCTTATTAGGAAATCCTATTTCATTAATGGTGTTTAACAATACTAAATAATTTTTAGGGAAGTGTTTTTTGATTTTAGTAATATATCTCTATAAGATTTTTTAATAATTAAACAATTTAAATATGAAATTAGTAATACTGTCTGCCAATCCAAATTTATATTCAACCAAGAGGTTGGTGGAAGCTGGTGAAAAGAAAGGTCATGAAATGATGATTGTAGATCACACCAAATGTGATTTAGTTATCGAAAAAAAGAAACCAGGAATCATATATAGGGGGACTGAAATCAAGGATATAGATGGTGTGATTCCTAGAATTGGAGCTTCTGTTACGTTTTTTGGAACCGCTGTAGTGAGACAGTTTGAGATGATGAAAATTTTTAGTGCAACTGAGTCACAAGCTTTGGTGAGATCTCGTGATAAATTACGAAGTTTACAAATTTTGTCAAGAGCAGGTCTTGATTTACCTAAAACAGTTTTTAGTAACTATTCAAAAGATGTGGGTAGTGTAGTTGCAAAAGTAGGGGGTGCTCCTTTGGTTATTAAGCTGTTGGAAGGGACTCAAGGCATTGGGGTTGTATTGGCTGATAATAAAAATGCAGCAGAGTCTATGCTAGAAGCATTTAATGGTTTACAAGCTCGTGTAATTGTACAGGAGTTTATCAAAGAAGCTGGTGGAGCCGATCTAAGGGTATTTGTTGTAGATGGTGTTGTTGTAGGAGCCATGAAAAGACAAGGAAAAGAAGGAGAGTTTAGGTCAAATTTACACCGTGGGGGCTCTGCAAATATTATAAAATTAACTGATGAAGAAGAGAATGCGGCATTAAAAGCGGCAAGAGTACTAGGCCTTGGTATCGCTGGGGTAGATATGCTACAATCAGAACGCGGACCGTTGATTCTAGAGGTGAACTCATCACCAGGATTAGAAGGAATCGAGGCAGCTACAGGGAAAGATATTGCTAGTCAAATCATTAAATATGTTGAGCGGAATGTTGAATAAAGAGATCGAGATATTAGGACGTGCTATATCCAATGGCAAAGGCATGCAGATAAATTTGGATATAGCAAAATTGCATACACGCACTAAGATTGAAGTTCCTATCATTGTTGAAAGGGCAAAAGTAGATGGTCCTACGTTATTAATCACAGGAGGAATTCACGGTAATGAGGTAAATGGGATAGAAATCGTTCGGCAATTGGTTGCCAAAGGATATAATAAACCTGAACGGGGCATGGTCATCTGTATTCCAGTTGTTAATATTTTTGGTTTCCTAAATAAATCACGTGAGTTTCCAGATGGTCGTGATTTAAACAGAGTCTTTCCAGGAAGTTTACGGGGGTCATTGGCGAGTAGATTTGCCTATCATATCATTAAAGAAATAACCCCACTTGCCGAGTACTGTATAGATTATCATACAGGGGGTGATAGTCGTTTTAATGTTCCTCAAATAAGAGTAAGTGAAGGGGATACCGAAAGTATGAAACTAGCCGAAGTGTTTGGATGTCCTTTCATATTGCAATCTAAAAATAAAGAAAAGTCGTTTAGACAAACCTTGCGTAAACTAGGAAAAAAGGTAGTGCTCTTTGAAGGAGGCAAGACCTTATTTTTAGATGACGATGTGACAAAAGCAGGAGTTTCTGGCGCATTAAGAGTCATGCAACATTTAGGCATGAGAGATTTTACGAATGAATTGGATGGTATGGATACGCACACAACAAGACCTAATCTTATACAACACTCTTCATGGATCCGGGCAAAATACTCAGGGATGTTTCATTCTCATACACAATTGGGAGCACATATTACTAAAGGAGACGTTTTAGGAAGTATTTCTGATCCCTTTGGAGATTTTGAGAAACCTGTAAAAGCAACGTATTCGGGATATGTGATTTGTATTAATCAGTATCCTATTGTGAATCAAGGTGATGCTATCGTGCATATGTCTAAAGACATCGTATAATGATAGTTTGTTTACCTATATGATCGTAGTGTGGTTGATACAATTCTTTTTTAAATGAATACTTTCTGAAAAGAAAATATCAAATAACCAGAGTGACTTTATGAAGAAAGTAGTGTATCAATAGGTATATACTATTGAAATTAAATATATGCTATGAAAAAAGTCTTTACGATTCAAAAAATAAACTCAAAAACTATCAAAGAACTAGAAAATGCGTGGAATTTAGAAGATTACAAAGCACTTCTAGACATCATGGAGTATGGTGATACCAGCCAATTATCAATAGAAGATGCAAGTGTATTATGTTTGATGTCACTTTCAGATTATGAGCCCGAAGATGCTGCGGTACTCGTAATGACGTATGTTTTTGGATCTAAACTCACAAGGGGGCAAATCAATAATGTATCTCATGAGATGCGGGAAGAAAAAATGTGGGAAGAATATGCCGACTTATCGCTTCACGAATCTTTTTTTACTATTGGGCAGTTATTATATCAAGCCTATGATGGGAGATTTCCTCATCCAGAAGCGGTTTCTTTTCATTTAAAAATTACGGCTCAACATCCAAATGATTTATCTGTTTTTGATACAGATCTAGAAGTCCATTTAATTAGACTACTTGCACAAGGATTGCCAAAAAACGCCAAAATAAATAGACTTTTTGAAGATCAATTAAACGGGAAAGCGTTTTCTGAAGCCAAAGATATTATATGGCAAATCACTAAAGATAGGGGAGCAGATGGGGCATTAATCATCAAATTTATTTCCTCGTTGTACTGGTTTGAAGATCTAAAATATACAGATGGTTTTGAGAGTGTTTTGACAATTTCATAATGAGTTTACCTATCATAGACACGCTTCTTTAATGTTTGTAAAATAAATATCTAATTTAGTTGAATTTACAAGCGTGTTGAATTCTTAAATGCGCGCTATTTTTTGAAATGGGTTGTGTCCGCTCCTGCCTGCCGGCGAGGCAGGTTCGCGAAAGCAAAAAAAGAATGTGACCCCATATCATTTTAAGTGTCTCATATATCAATCCAAACCGAATAGATGATTTTGGAGAGAAGAATAATAACAACATTAATACTGACACACTATGAAAACTTTACAATTAATACCGTTATTTTTAATCGCATTCTTATGTAGTAATTTTACTGCTGTTGCTCAAGAAGAAGAGGAAGATGATGAAGAAATCATTGAAGAAGGTATTGAACAAGATGGCGTACCTACAACAGTAACTGCTGTATATCTAGGTTTTGCAAATGATGTTTATACGTTTTCTTTCAAAAATGAAGACGGCGATGAAGATGAAATTACCTTTGAGAAAATTTCAGAGGATATAAAAAAATCATACGATCTTACTACCAAGGATTTAGTGGGGAAAACGTTTATACTTACTTTTTCTCAAAAAAATGTTCCAGATCCAGATGATGAAGACATTCTCACAAGTGTAAATACGCTTATCTCTTTAAAAAAGGTATAATTTTCTAAGTAGCTGTTTTACGGCTTATTTTTATAAAGCTGAACGATCCAAGATCGTTCAGCTTTTTTATTTTTATCAGAATTTTAAAGAAAGTTCTGAGTGAACATACTTACTTTTTAGTGAGTTGTGGGAGTTAAAAATATCTTTTGAATACTCGGTACCCTCGCCCAGAGAATTATTTCACACATTATAGTCAGTCCCCCGTATAACAGAAATGGTTTTTCCACCTATAGCTTATCTTTTATTTACAGAGGTATGTTTATGATTTCTAACGGATTACTTTATTTTTCTTGTGGTCTAAAGCTTCCGCGAAAGCGTATAAAGAATATACAGATTTCTTGAAAACTAGTATTTCTCATATAAATGGGTATGACTTAGGTCATTTTATGATAGATTTTAAAATGATAATATTCTTGTGTAAATGTGTGTTCTGCTGCTTTTTAAAGTGAGACAGTATGAGAAATCTCATAGTTGAGCGCGTCGTAAATCTCTAAATTTGATATCTATGCCTAGCGCTACATTAAATACCAAAATACTTCATCATATTTTTGAGTCTTCTTCTCAAGCTACACTTGTTTTGAATACTGAAAAAGTCGTTACTAATTCAAATCTAGCGGCTCAAAAACTATTTGGTTACCACAAAAAAGAATTAGAGAATACATCCTTAGGGATACTAATTCCCGAATTAGTTAAAGAGAACATATCAAAAACAAATCAGTTTATAGAGGGTTTGTGGGTTTTTAAAAAAGATGGATCACAGTCACTAGTAAACGTGCAATTAACTAATCTTTCTGATGAAGAAGGTTTTGATACCGTGCTATTTATTCAAGATACTACAGATGGTTTGATATATCAATGGGCATTAGAAAGAAGTCAAAAGGATCTATCACACACTGAAAGTGAAGGTATTTTAGGGAATTGGTATTGGGTTTTTGATACAGACGAGCGATACTGGTCTGATGAGTTTTATAGAATTTGTGGACTACCACCCGGAGATGATCGTTTAAATACTAAAACAGCGTTGACATTTATCCATCCAGATGATCGTAAAATGGTTATGGAGGTAATCAACCAGGCTATTGAAAAGAATATACCTTATAGTGTTGAAAAAAGAATTATACAACCTAATGGTTCCGTACGAAATGTAGTTGCTCGTGGTAAAGTTCATTATAATACCGCAGGAAATCCAGTGTTTATGAGCGGTACAATGAGGGATATTACACTGCTAAAGAACAAACAAGTAGCACTTCTAGAAAGTAAAAGAAAATATAAAACACTCATTAATAACTTAAACGGTATTGTGTATTCTTGCGCGATTAACCTAGAATATACCATGAATTATATAAGTGATGGTTGTTATGCCATTACGGGGTATACTAAGGATGAGTTTTTAGATGGATCAATACATTTTGGGACTATTATTTTAGAGGAAGACCGATCTTATGCTTGGAGTGAAGTAGAAAAAGCATTATCACAAAAAAAACATTTTGATATCCAGTACAGAATAGTTTGTAAAAAGGGGAGTATAAAATATGTTAGAGAGATAGGATGTGGGGTTTACAATGATGAGGGTGTTTACACAACACTAGAGGGATTTATTACAGATGAGACCGAACAACATAGAACACAAGCTATCCTTGAATTGAGAAACCGAGCATTGGAGGCTGCTGCTAGCGGAATTATCATTGCAGATGCACTGCATCCAGATCTACCTATTGTTTATTGCAATAAATCCTTTACAAAAATAACAGGATATGAAAAAGAGGAAATTCTTAACAAGAATTGTCGATTCTTACAGAATAACGATAGGGATCAAGCACAAATTAAAACGATGAGTATGGCCATACAACAAAGTGAGCCGTGTCGTGTTACGCTAAGAAATTATCGCAAGGATGGCACCCAGTTCTGGAATGATCTGACCATTACCCCCATCAAAGATAAAACAGGTAAGACGACTCATTTTATTGGAATTCAAAATGATATTACACGTCAAAAGAATGCAGAATTATTAAAAGATGATACACGAGATGTTCTTAAGCTTATCACTGAGAGTGCAGAACTCTCAGTTATTGGACATAAAATTATTGAAGCTATAGAGAATCAAATACCAACGTGTGCTACGATACTATCTGTACGAAACCGTAAAACAGATGTACTAGAACCAGTCTCAGAATCTATAGAGATACAACCTTTGTCAAAGAGATTATACCAAACAGAATCTAATGACTTGGCTTTATTACATCCAGCCTTTACGACTAATGGGCTTGTCATCACAAAAAATGTATTTGATCATAAGAGATGGATAGCTTATCATGATTTAATTAAAGTATTCGGTCATAAATCTTGTTGGTCATTTCCCATAATTTCTACACAAAAAAAATCGCTAGGAGTACTTTCTATATATCATTCAGGTGAAAAAAGACTATCTCAAAAAACTAAAGAAACGATCACTAGTTTAATTAAACTCCTAACAGTAGCTATTGAAAAGAATCACAGTAATGCTGAATTAAAAGAAAAGGAAGAACAACTGAAAGCTTATGCACATGATCTTGAAGAAAAAGTAGAAGAACGCACAAGTGAGGTCATCGCAACAGTAGAACAACTTGTTACCACCAATTTACACCTAGAAGATCAAATACAAGTAGCGCAAGCAGCAGAAAAAAGTGCCGATGCGAGTAAGTCATTATCCTTAGCAATTGCTAAGAATTTTCCTAACGGATTTATCATTGTTTTTGATGCTAATTTTGAAATGATACTTAAAGAAGGAGAAGCCATTGATGAATTAGGACTTAGCAAAGTAATTTTTGATGGAATGTCCATAGATGACATCAAGATCTTCTCCAAAGAGCAAAAGGCTAAGTTAAAGGAAGATATTTTAAAAACGATGAAGGGTGAGCATCTAAGCTTTGAGATTTCTTACATGAGTAAATACTTCTCGGTCAATACCACGCCACTCATTGATGAGAATGGTGTAATATCTAGTGTTCTATTTGTATATAGCGATATTTCTCAGCAAAAGAGATTAGAATTAGACGCCCAAAATGCGCTTAAAAAAGAACAAGAACTCAACGAATTGAAATCGCGATTTATCTCAATGGCATCTCACGAGTTTAGAACTCCATTAGCAGCCATACAAACCTCTGCCATCCTTATCGCTAGACAAAACGAGCCAGGGAAAGAAGAAAAAAGAGAAAAGTATGTAAAACAGATTAGGAATAATGTGAAAAACTTGGTGATTATTTTGAATGACTTTTTATCGCTTAGTAAATTAGAAGAAGGGAAGGTGATTGCAAAAAGAGAAGTATTTGACCTTATTAGTTTTGGAAAAACGGTGATAGAAGAAGTGTCAATTACAGCTAATGTTGGTCAACGGATTCTATTTTCGTCATCAAATACAGAACTCTCATTTAATCTTGACCCCAAACTACTTCGTCATATCTTAATGAATTTGTTATCCAATGCCATCAAGTATTCTCCAGAAAACACAACTATTAATTTTAATATAAGTGAAGATGAGCAATGTGTAGTTTTATCTATAAGTGATCAAGGTATTGGTGTTCCAGAAGAGGAGCAAAAAAAAATATTTGAACGTTTTTTTAGAGCAAAGAATGCGCATAATATTGAAGGGACTGGTTTAGGTCTCAATATCGTAAAGCAATATGTAGAACTTATGGATGGTCATATTGATTTTGCCAGTGAAGAAAATAAAGGAACTACTTTTTGGATAAAGTGGTTAAAATCTACTAAATAATAAAACCATGAAGAAAGTATTAATTATAGAAGATAACCAAGATGTCCGCGAGAATACAGCCGACATTTTAGAATTAGCAAATTATGAGGTTTGCACCGCAGAAAATGGGAAAGTGGGTTTAGAACTTGCTAAGAAGTGTAATCCAGATATCATCTTATGCGATATTATGATGCCCGAACTTAATGGATATGAGGTATTACAACAGCTGAGCAAAGAAAAAAAAACAGTGATGATGCCTTTTATTTTCCTAACAGCAAAAACCGAAAGAAATGATGTTAGAAAAGGCATGAATCTAGGTGCTGACGATTATCTCACAAAACCTTTTGAAGAAAGTGACTTATTGCAGGCTATTGCAACAAGATTAAAGAAACATAGCTTCTTAAAAAAAGAATTTTCAAAAAACATTCAAGGAATTAATGAATTTTTAGAAGAAGCTTCTTCTCATGAAGGTATGGAGCGTATGTCTAAAGATCGTAGTATAAAAACCTATAAAAAAAGAGATACACTGTTTATGGAAGGAGACCCTGCCCATACCTTATATTTTATACAAAGTGGTAGTGTAAAAACGTATAAGACTACAGAATCGGGAAAGTGCTTAGTCACAGGTATATTAGGTGCTGGGCAATTTGTTGGCCAACTCTCATTACTTAATAATACAGGCGCTTATGTTGATACTGCTACTGTTTTAGAACAAGCAGAGGTCTTCGAAATACCTAAAGCAGATTTTAATACCTTGGTCTATGGTGATAAGCTAATTTCTAACAAATTTATGACAATGATCTCCAATGATCTTGTCCATATTCAGGAACAATTAGTAAGTATGGCCTTTTCAACAGTTAGGCAACGATTAGCAAAGGCACTTTTAGACCTAGATAATAATAAAACATCTCATACTTCAGAACATAAAGGAATTGATATTTCAAGAGAGGATTTAGCAGGCCTTATAGGTACAGCCACAGAAACTGCTATTAGAATGCTCACCGATTTTAAAGATGAAGGACTCGTTACTATTGCTGAGCGTAGAAGAATCATTATAGAGAGCAGGAGAGATTTAGAAGATATTGTACTTTTTGGATAGAAATGAGATCTATTGATCAACATCATTGAAAAAGAGGAATCACATAACTAATTTAGGGATATGATGATTTTATCTACACTAAAAATGATTACAATGACTTCTCAAGAAGATAAGATACAAGATAAGCAGTTTCTTATAAGGATATATACGAGCGTATTACAAATTAAAAAGGCGATCCGAAGTATTGTGAAAAATGAAGATTTGCATATTCAGTTATCCATCTTAGGAAAATCAACATCCCATTATTCTAACAAGGAAAATGGATCGTATAAAAAGATGTTGGATATAAAAATGCAGCTAAGTAACACGTTAGGAAAGCACATTCAATTTGGTGATTTTACTAATCCACAAATTGGAAAACTCTTTATTACTGGCCATTTAACAGAAACATTCCTTAGTAAAGTAGACGGAAAAAACTTAGCCTCATTGCCCGTTGGATTATATGGCATACTCAGAGGCGTCGGAGTCAAACTAGATCATATTGATGATTACTTAAAAGAATTACAAAAAGGAAATTTTCTTTTATTCATAAGAGGTGATGCAGAAGATTTGTCAACCATAGAAAGAGTATTGTAAAATTATTAAATACGACTATAAAATCACCTTTCTATTTTTTAGTTTTCTCATATCCATAAATATCGTCTAGCTGTTTTGTTTCTCCAAACGCATTTGTAATCGTAGTCGTATATCGGATGGTTAGTTTAGTCCCAATAGGGGCATGATAATAAATCACCCAGGCATCTGCTTCACGCGTCCCTATACAGCCATTAGAATAAGCTTTTCCTAAAGAAATAGGATTGGTCGTTGGGTGGATTAACTGCCCATTTCTAACTCCATTTACTTCGGTTTCTAAAAAGGGTATTTGGGGTAGTTTGGTGATCTCGTTATCATCTCTTCTCGTACTAAAATATTGATGTCCGTTTGCTGGATTATAATAATCAGGATTCTTAACGTGACCAACAATAAGACCATTGCCTGTTATTGTTCTTAAGTCCATTACTCGCCCTGCCATTTTAAGATATTTTTTTTCATTTCGTCCCACACGAACTGTAAACTGATGTTGCAATAAAGAGTCTTCATAAATTCGTAACGTATATTCTGGAATATTAATATCTATGTATGTTTTTTCTAATGAGGAAATTAATTTTTCCGCTTTCGCGAAAGCGGGAACCTCAAGCATACTTCCTGCTTTCAAAATGATCATTTCTTTCTGATCATACACCAAAGAATCTTTGGCCTTCATACGGTAATAATCTGTATTTTGAAGCGTATCAATAATCCAAGGATTTGCTCGAACTAGAAGATGCTCTGTGAGAGAGTAGCTGGTAAGCGTATCGTAACGAATGACTAGAGAGTCTATAAATTTAAAATATCCCTTGACACGTACATCCTTCTTAACAAGTATAGGCATGGTAGAGTCTGTCAAAAGCTTATTGATTTTGTGAGTTTTTGGGAATGATGGATTCGAAAATCGCTTATAAAGAGGACTCCATAAAATGCTGCCAAAGAGTAAGAATCCTATGATACTTAGGGATAATTTTTTTAAGAAAAACATTATTAAAAATGTGATATAAAAATAGTTGATAATAGACAGATAGATAGTTATTAGGACTGTTTTACAGTAGATAAAAAAGACCCAGTCTTTGTAGTAAGATAAAAAAAACTGGGAGAGTTTAACTTCCCAGTTCTTTGGTTGACATAAAAATTAATTTATATATCGAATACGCAATACCTAATCTCTCCCCCGATTAATTAGATATTGTGATACTTATATTTCTATTTTACACATGTGTATTTTAAAAATGGAAGCGAGAAGCTTTAACCTCTCGCTTCCTATGAAGTGATTATATTTTTTCTATCAAATCTAATCGTTATAATCTCCTATTTCTAGAAAATTACCTCGCTTAAATTACAAAATAAAACATACATTACTTCATAATGACTTCGTCACTTTACAGTAAACGAAAATCAATTTTTTTAAGGAAACCGAGGCACCAAGATGTCTCGATTTCCTTGAAGATACCAAATGTAATTTAAGACTATTTGAAATTTTAAGTATTCCCATTGCTAAGAACACAGAAAACTCAAGACTCAAATTATTTTTAGATAACTCCAAGATTCAAAGAGTATTGCTACTTTAAGAATCTATGCTTTTATACTGTCAAAGAGCTTGATTATTATATATCACACTTACAAAGTGGCTCATTGAGATATTTAATTTATAAAAAATGAAACTGGAAGCCGAAACTTCCAGTTTCTTATGATGCGACTATGATTACGTACTACAGTTCAACTTCTTATATTGTTTTATTGCTAAAACCATCCAATGAGTTTATCGGTAATAACGTAACGTCAAACGCGCCATAATGACTTCGTCACTTTACAGTAAACGAAAATCAATTTTTTTAAGGAAACCGAGGCACCAAGATGTCTCGGTTTCCTTGAAGATACCAAATGTAATTTAAGACTATTTGAAATTTTAAGTATTCCCATTGCTAGAAACACAGAAAACTCAAGACTCAAATTATTTTTAGATAACTCCAAGATTCAGAAGGTATTGCTACCTTTAGAATCTATACTTTTATAGTGTCAAAGAACTTATTGTTTTAATTATAGTACTAATGTACGGTAGCTTTTTTATTTAGAAACTGATCTAGGTCAGTTAGCGCATTTTTTTTATAATTTCTCAAAAAAAAAGTAAGGAATCTCTTTTTTAATTTCCAAAATTTTCCCTTTTCGAAGAATACTAATACTTAAAGAATCACCTAGTTCAAGCTCTTGTAAGACATACCAAGCCTTTATAATACTTTCTTTATCAATAAGTGGTATATTATCTAGTTTTAATATGATATCGCCTCCTAGTATCAAATGATCACCTTCCATATTCATTTCATAGATTCCGCCTTGTAGTTCCATAATACTTCCTAAAGAAAAAGGTGCCACTTTTTGTATAAGCAAGCCTCCTTCTTGAGGTACATTGAGTACTTCTGTAATAGGGCCATAAATAAAGTTGGAGTCTATACCTGTCCATATTGCGTGTTCTTCTAGCAGTAATTTTTTAGCGATATTAGAACTAGCAGCAAATCCCAATCCTTGAAAACCATGCGTTTGACTTACTAAGAAACTAACAATCCCTATAACCTCTCCTTTCATATTAAACATAGGACCTCCGGAACTTCCATCATTTATAGCGGCATCGCTCTGAAAAAACTCTGTTGTTACCAAACCATTATAACTGGGTTCTCGTTTATATTTTCTACTTATATATCCTACAGAAAGCGAATGCCTAAGACCAAAAGGAGAACTGACAATAAACACTTGATCTCCAATCTTGGTATGATCAGAATTACCCATCTTAACAGATACTAGAGGTGTACTTTTGGGAGAAGTAAGTTTAATTAAAGCAACATCAGCCAATGGGTAAGAATATAGAACTTTTGCCAATAACTCTTCCCCATCACTAAATGTCACGCATATCATTTCTGCAGTTTGTACGAGATGTGAAGCAGTTAATATGTCGCCTTCACTAGAAATAACAAAACCTGAACCATAAGCGCTTAAAGATTTTTTAACTGGAATGCCATTATTAAAAGTCACCTGTGATTGCATGGTTGTGATCAAAACCACTGCTTCACTAGATTGTTCATATAATTTACTTATTTTTTGAGAAAACCCTAGAGACGTTATGAATAGAATGATCATGAAAAGTATCTGTTTCATAAAATAATTGTTAGTCTACAGATTTTATCTCTGGAGGTGTTAGTAGGTTAAAAAACTGATCTAATTTTGGAAGAATAATGATCTCTGTTCTACGATTCAAAGCTCTGCCTTCTGCAGTTTCATTTGTAGTTTTAGGGATATATTCTGAGCGACCACCAGCGGTCATTCTATCTGGAAGCACATCAAATTTATTTTGCATCAACCTCACAATAGACGTTGCTCGTTTAGTGCTTAGATCCCAATTATCTTCCATACAATCTGTACGAATGGGAACAGTATCTGTATGACCTTCTACAAGAATATCCAATTCCTTGTGGTCATTTACTATTTTTGCTATTTTTCCAATGACTTCCTGTGCCGAATCATTGATGGTGTAACTTCCCGATCTAAAGAGCATTCTGTCTGATATAGAGACATAAACCACGCCTTTCTTTACTTCTATACTAATATCTTCATCATCAAAATTGTCTAAAGATCTTTTTAGATTCATTACCAACGCTAGATTAAGAGAGTCCTTTCTTTGTATAGAACTTGTTAAATCCTTAATATATGCATTCTGTTCATTAAGAGCCTCTAGGGATTTCTTAATACTCTCTGCGCCAGATTTACTAACTACAGAAAGATCAGAAAGACGTTCCAAAAGATTAGTGTTAGTACTTTTAAAATAGTCTATTTGATTTTCAAGAGCCTTCGTTTTGTTTTTTTCATTAGCAAAACTATTCTCTAGGACAAGACGCTCGCTATTGACAGTTTTAAGTTCGTTTTCGCAATTTTCTACCTTATCTTGAAGGTCAGCATACTTCTTTTGACTCACGCAAGATGTTAAGATTAGAATCATCATTACGCTTATGAATGTAATTGTTCTCATTGTTTTTAACTTTAAAGTTTATTAGTGAAACACAGTTTTGTAATATCAGAAATACCTTTACAAAATAGTTAGTTGAACTAATCTCGCTGTTTCAGTTAGATCTATGATCTACTACCTCAGCCATTGGGTTGATTTTTAGTATCCAAAGCTTGCTCTGGGATTTAATGTCTTTTTTTAAATTATTTTACTACAAAGGAATTTGTAAAAGTTAATTTTATCAATGACCTAAATCAGCAATAGTTACTTATTTCTAAATAAATATGTGATTGAAAATAAGCCCTTTTAATCGTTTTGGTAGCCCGTCTCTGATGTCTTCCATCTCACCACTAGAAACATATTTCCTTAGTAGTAAGAATGTTGTGTATATATAATCCTCGGCGATCTCGTCAGATTCGAAGTCGTACAATGATGTTTTACCATCCAATGACCGGATGAGGTCTATAAAACCCTCTACATCTTTTACTTTACTCTTCTTTACTTTGATGCTCCAACCATTTACGTAGACAGCTTTTAAAAACATAGGAAGTTGAGCCATAAACTGTAATGATTCCTCAACGGAGATGATGGTTCGTAAACCGTGCAAAATCGCACTCAGTATTCGACCAGCTCTTTCTGGATTATCAGAGAGGCCTATCTCCTTAGCATACTCTTTGATAAATTTATTTCCTTCTACCGCGTATTGATTAAAATTTAGTGACATAGCATATCGTGTTTGATTATTTTAACTGTTTATTTGTTTCTTCTAGAATTTGTATGGCTCTTTTATCCACTACAGGATTAAACTCATTATAAAATTGCCCAACGGATTGAAAATGTTTTGGAACATGTAAACAAACCACGTCATCGACAAGAGGTGAATTATTCAGTTTCTTGATAGCAGATGCTGCTGCTACAGGAATTGCAACTATTATTTTTGAAGGTTCCTGATCTTTAATCAGTGCTATAGTAGTAAGCATTGTGTTTCCTGTAGCCACTCCATCATCAACAATAATGACTATCTTATTTTTAAGATTTTTTGGTTTAGAGTTCTTATAGTATTGATCTTGACGTTGGCGTAATAGCTCACGAATGCGTCGGGTCTCTTCTTCAATATAACGCATTGTCGTATCGACCGATTCAGTAATAAATTTATGGCTTAAACTCACGGCCCCAATGGCATATTCTTTATTGAGTGGATGTCCTATTTTCTTTGTAAGCGCCACATCTAAAGGCGCATTGAGCGCTGTAGCTATAATAGCTCCAAGTGGGAGTCCACCTCTCGGAATAGCAACGACAACAACCTCTTTACCCTTATATTCTATTAGCTTTTGGGTCAATTGTTTTCCAGCATCTGTTCTATCCTTAAACATAATTGTTGGTATTAGCTTTTATCTTTTCTGTAAACCATTGGGCAGCTCTAATTGCCACAGCTTCTAAAGTTCCTTTTTCTTCAAATAAATGGGTGGCATTGGGTATAATCTCCAAATTACGTACACATGTAAGTTTTTGGTATGCTTGTTTATTTAGTTCAATGACAACAATATCATCTCCACCAACAATGAGTAATGTCGGACTTATTACTTTTTCAAGAGCTTCCATTGCTAGGTCTGGTCTACCACCACGGGATACTACGGCTACAATATCTTCTTTTAAAATAGCCGCAGCTTTTAAGGCAGATGCTGCACCTGTGCTAGCTCCAAAATATCCTATAGGAAAGTCAGTCAATTCCTTCTGCTTCTTTACCCATTTAGTTACAGCAATAAGTCTTTGAGTCAATAGTTTTATATCAAATCGATTCTTGTATATAGCATCCTCTTCTTTTGTAAGTAAATCAAAAAGAAGAGTCACCAGACCTTGTTCCTGAAGAATTCTTGCTACATAGGTATTTCTTGGGCTGAAGCGACTACTCCCACTTCCATGAGAAAATATAATAAGACCTTTCGCATTTTCTGGAATTGTTAAATTACCTTTAAGCAGAACATCTTCTAATTGAATGTTGATTGTTGTTCGACTAGTTTTAGAGTGCATAATACAATAAATTAGTAATTCTTAGTAAAGAAACGCATCCACACTATCACTAGAAATGATGTAGATCAGTTAAACCCAGATTAAGTGTATTTTTTAGAATTAACTTATGAGACAATTATGTTTTGATCTTGTGTTTTTTCTGCTTTATACATATTTGATATCCCCTGTATTAGAGCATCGGGATTGAAGGAAATACTGTTGATCCCTGTTTTAATTAAAAAAGCAGCAAATTCTGGAAAGTCACTAGGAGCTTGACCACATAAGCCAATTTTGGTGTTTGTTTTTTGAGCTGATTTTATCGCCATTTCAATCATTTTCATAACGGCCTCATCATTTTCATCAAATAGGGTTCCCATTAACTCTGAGTCTCGATCTACCCCTAATGTAAATTGGGTGAGATCATTAGATCCAATAGAAAACCCATCAAATATCTGAGCAAACTCTTGAGCCAATATGACATTGCTAGGAATCTCTATCATGACATATATTTCAAGAGCATTCTCTCCGCGTTTCAAACCATTATCTTCCATAATAGCGATGACTTTTTTACCTTCTTCAACGGTACGACAAAAAGGAACCATGACCTTTATATTTGTAAATCCCATGATCTCACGTACTCGTTTTATGGCTTTACATTCCAATGCAAATCCTTCTTTATATAATGGATGATAATACCTTGAAGCTCCTCTAAAACCCAACATGGGGTTTCCTTCTTTAGGTTCAAAATCCTTTCCTCCCATAAGATTTGCATACTCATTGGTTTTGAAATCACTTAATCTTAAAATGACTTCTTTAGGATAAAATGCTGCGGCAATGGTTGCAATACCTTGAGAGAGTTTATCAATAAAATAGTCCTCTTTCTCTGGGTATGCGAATGTGATCTTTTCAATCTCTTTTTTAACCGTAACATCGTCTATTTTTTTGAAGTGGATCAATGCCATAGGATGCACTTTGACGATATGGGTGATGATAAACTCCATACGCAATAGTCCAACCCCATTATTGGGGTAGAATGACAATTGAAAAGCATTTTCTGGATCTGCTAGAATCATTTTTGCCTCGGTCATAGGCATTTTAATTGTTGAGAAATCAAATTCCTTCATTTCAAACTTTGATTCCCCTAGATATACATATCCCTTTTTTCCTTGCCCACAAGAGATCGTGATGATATCCCCATCTTTTATGGTTTGTGTAGCGTTTTCGCATCCTACAATAGCTGGGACACCAAGCTCTCGAGAGACAATGGCAGCGTGACTTGTACGTCCTCCTTTGTTTGTGATAATTCCGCGTACTTGCTTTAATAAAGGATCCCAATCTGGTGTAATCGTATCGGTTACAATGATGGTATTTGGATCTAGTTTGTCAATATTTTTTGACGATTTTAAAAGGCGCGCTTTTCCGACACAAATTTTCGTTCCTATAGCATTTCCTTTGCATAGTACTTTTCCCTTTTCTAATAGTTTATACTCGGTATATATATTCTTATTTCTTTTCTGGTGTACCGTTTCTGGTCTTGCTTGTGTAATGAATAATGCATTGGATATCCCATCTTTTGCCCATTCTATATCCATCGGTTTTTGATAATGATCCTCAATGCGTTGCGTCCACTTTGCTAGGATGATGATTTCTTCATCAGAGAGAATATATTTTTTTTGCTTTCGCGAAAGCGTTTTTATGTTTACAGTACTAGGATTCTCTAAAGTATCAGAATAGATCATAGTCAATTTCTTATCTCCCATTTTTTTCTGAATAATGGGATATTTATTTTGAGAAAGTGATGGTTTAAAAACATAGAATTCATCTGGGTTTACCGTGCCTTGTACGATATTTTCACCTAATCCCCACACGCCAGATAACAAAATCACATTGTTAAAGCCTGACTCAGGCTCTATAGTAAAGCCTACTCCAGAACACCCTTTGTCTGCACGCACCATGAGTTGCACCCCTACAGAAATAGCTATGGTGTGATGTAAGAATCCTTTATCCTCTCTGTACTTAATCGCACGATTTGTAAATAAAGAAGCAAAGCATTTTTGAATAGCCTCCAGTAATGACTTTTCCCCTCTAATATTTAAAAACGTGTCGTGCTGTCCTGCAAAACTAGCATCTGGAAGATCTTCGGCTGTAGCACTACTGCGAACCGCTACGGCACATATACCACCGGTACAGAGTTCGTTATATGCCATCCTGATTTCTTCTATGAAGGAATTTGATAATTTTCCAGAGAGGATCATAGCACGTGCTTGGTCACCTATATGCTCTAGATTGGAATAATTTGTTCTATCTAGCTGTGATAGAAGACTTTTTAGAGATGCCTGAATTTTATTCTCTTTTAAATATTCCCAAAAAGCAGCAGCTGTAGTGGCAAAACCATTAGGTACATTAACCCCTTTTGGTATCAATTGATTATACATTTCTCCCAAAGAAGCATTTTTACCTCCTACCATTTCTACATCCTCTATACCAACTTCACTAAATCTCTTTACACGTGACTTCATACCTTTTTTCTATTCGAGTTATAGTTTTTAAAATTAGATATTACGTGTGCTAGATTAAATGACCATCGTCATCATAGAAAAAATAAATTCCCCAAATTTTATTTTTGAAAAATTGACCTAGGTCATTTAGTGTCAGTTGCTTTCAAATTACTTTAGCCGTATTATTTACCATAAAACAGATATGTTATGTCAGTATTAAAAGTAATTGAGGTATTAGGAAATTCTACTGTGAGTTTTGAAGATGCTGTAAAAAATGTTGTTAGTGAAGCATCAAAAACAGTGAAGAATATTAAATCTGTGTATGTAAAGGATATGCAAGTGACTGTAAACAACAACCAAATAACAGAATACCGTGTAAATACAAAAGTGTGTTTTGGCATAATGGATACTGTATAGTTATTCATTTGGGTGAAGAGGATTCCTAAAAGAGCTGAAATTGGGGGGATTTCAGTCTTTTGGGGATCTCTTCTTTTTTGTATAATTAACAAAGGTTAACCAATAAGCGCTACTAGCTTCTCTTTAGTATCATTAATGCTTATAGCATTTATATCAAACCCTTTCCAGGGATTATCTGTTATTTCCAATCTATTGAAGATATTTTTTATTGTATGTAATTGTGGGTTGAGACTTTTATCATTCAGTTCGCTCCAGTAAATTGGTGTTGCCACTGGTGCATTTTCAATGGCTCTCACAGAAAAAGGAGAAACACTTGTCTGCGCATATGAATTTCTAAGAAAATCAATATATAATTTTCCTTCTCGTTTATTTTTTCTAATAGCGGTTGTAAAGTCATTAGGATATTTGTCACAAATATATTGGGCAATGTTCTTAGCGAAATCATGAACTTCATCAAAATTATCTTTTTGTGATAAGGGGGCAACAACGTGTAACCCTTTAGATCCAGATGTCATTACAAAAGTTTTAAAATCTAGCTCGTTTTCTAATAGATTTTGTAACGTTCTAGCTGCTTTAATTGCCAATTTAAAATTTCCTTTAGGAGGGTCTAGGTCAAAAACCAACTTGTCGGGTAATTCAATATAGTCAACAGTACTTAGAGGAATATGAAATGTGATAACATCTTGCTCCACAAGATATAATAGCGTCTCTTTACTATTACAAACTACGTGCTCTACCCAACCTCCAATTTTTTTGATACGGGTTGTTGTTATCCAATCAGGGAAATAATTAGGAATGTGTTTTTGAAAAAAGCCTTTTTTATGAATTCCTTCTGGAAAGCGTTGCATTGTTAGAGGGCGATTTTTTAAATAAGGAAGTATATGATTTGCAATTCTGTCATAATATAAAATTAAATCATTCTTTGTGATTCCTGATTCTGGAAATAATACTTTGTTCCGATGTGTGATATTTATTTTGGAGAGGTTAGCTTTCATGGTCTTTTTAGTTTACTTCTTTTCTAAATAAAAGAGTCTTTATATCAAATAGTAACCCTGACTTAAAAATATAAATCAGGGTTATTATTAAAAAATGATACAAAAAATAATACCTATGCATATTTTGAATAATGCTCTACTTTGAGTTCATTTTTTACATGATAAACTCCCGGTGCTTTGTATGCAGCGGTTTCTGCATCTTCTTTTTCTTTAATGGAGTGTACTTTACCACGTAAGGTGACTGTGTGACCATGTGTTTCAAGAGTAATACCATCTGCATCAAGAGTTGCCATTCTTTGAAATGCTTTTTTGATATTTTCTTTCACTTCTCTAGGCTGAATATTATTTTTTAATGAGATAGTATTACTTACTCCTCTTACCCCTAACAAATCCTTGATAGCATTTTTTGCAGCATTCTTTTGGTATTCCCATTGTACTTCGCCTGATAAATAGACCCAGCCATTTTCAACTTTTACAGTGATATCGTCTTCAGGAACCGAAGAGTTCCACTCAAAAGCATCTACAATAGCCTTGGCAATCTCTTTGTCGGTTTTCTTAAAATCGGTACCATACTTAACCTCAATATCTAGAGCCACAGCTTTTACCCCTTCAACACTTTTTGCAGCCTTTTCTGCGGCCAGTTTTTTAGAGTAATTATTAACTACACCACTAAGAGTGACTACTCCATCTTCTACAATTACTCCTATTTGAGTTTCATCTATATTAGGTTGCCAAGCTAGTTCATCTAATACATCATCTTTAATTTCTACATCTGTTTTCATAATTACGTTTTTATTTAATTGGACAAGATTAATAGCATAAAATTATTAGTATAACCACCTATTGTAAATGACCTACATCAGTTAGCCTGTTTTTAATAAAATTTTTAAAAAAGTTATTTTGAATCAAAATGAATGCATTTAATGACCTTTGTCATTTTATTTTAGGTTTCCTATTTGCATCTTTATGTCAATTATTAAACATAAAAGGATCGTAATTATGGCAAACCAGACCGCTTATTATAAAAGCCGTAAAGAGCTTCAAATATCTATAAAGCAAGCATTACCTAGTCTTGTAAAGCTTAAAAAGGAGAAAAATAGAATAGCCTTCAATCAATTGCTCTTAGAAATTCTTCCAGAAATAAGACGGTATATTATTAAAAAAGTACATAATGCGATTCAAAAAGGACATTTTTCTAAGAATAAACACACTGCAAATGATTTTATAGATCAGTTATTTATTGAGGTCTATGACCATATTGAGGATTTTTCAAATGAGGATGAGTTTTACGTATGGTTATACAAGAAGACAAATGAGCTCATTGATGATGTCATTACAGAAGAAGAGTTTGATAATTTATTCTTCCAAAATATAGATGATTACTCTAAAAATGAATGGGATCAAATGCAAGAAAAATATACTGTTGAAAGTGATGGCGATCTTATTATGAAAGAAGAACTCAATGATATTTCGTACCACAAAGACACCTATAAGTTAGATGATGTATTTATAGAAAATACAGAAAAGGAGCTTGTACAAAAAATAGATAAAACCTTACATCAAGAGGAAGTAGATAGGCATATACAAATGGTATTTCACAATTTACCTCTCCCTATGCAAAATGTATTTGAGCTATTTACAAAACAGCATCTCACACTTTCTGAAATCGCAGAAATAAGGAAAACTACTATCGAAGAAGTCCAACAGCTTCTCCATGATGCTAGAAAAAGTTTAAAAGTCAGTTTTTCCAAAAGATATGATCTTGATTAATAGCTATCACATAAATGAACTATAAAGATTATTACAAAATATTAGGTGTTACTAAGGACGCATCCTTAAAGGATATTAAAAAAGCGTATAGGAAACTCGCAGCTCGTTACCATCCTGACAAGAACCCTGACAACAAAGAAGCTGAAGAAAAGTTTAAAGAAATTAATGAGGCAAATGAGGTATTGAGTGATAAAGAAAAGCGAGAGAAGTACGATACCTTAGGTTCAAATTGGGAGGCATATCAACATACGGGAGATGATTGGAGAGACTATGTAAATCAGCAAAAGCAACAAAAGCGCTATGGGCGTGGTGGTTCTTCAACGTTTTATGGAGATGCTAGTGATGCAGATTTTTCAAGTTTCTTTGAGACATTTTTTGGAGGTGGTGCACAGGCAGGAAGACAAGGGAGAGCTGCATTTTCTGGTGGTGATATTCAAGCAGAAATGCCTATTACACTACTTGAAGCGTATCAAGGAAGTAAACGTACTTTTAAGATTCATAATGAAAACCTAAGAATTACGATAAAGCCTGGCTCTTATGATGGTCAACAATTAAAGATAAAAGGGAAAGGACAACCAAGCGCGAGAGGAGGGAACAGAGGTGATTTATATATTGTTTTAAAGGTACATCCAGATCCAAGATTTGAAAGAAGTAATGATGATCTCCTTTACAATGCCTCTATCGATATATACACAGCTATTTTGGGCGGTAAAATAGAAGTTCCAACACTTTCAGGAAAGTTAAAAATCACAGTACCTAAAGGGAGTCAAACAGGAAAAATATTGAGACTTAAAGGCAAAGGAATGCCTAAATACAGTACTCAATCTTCCTTTGGAGATTTACTTGTAAAACTGAACGTCGTATTACCTAAAAAGCTTTCGAAGCAAGAAGAATCATTATTTAAGCAATTAAAGGAACTACAGGAAAAAGAACAAAACACGACTTATGGAGTATAATATCAAAGCCAATTCGATATCAAAAAATGGAGCTTCTATAGCTATTGGAGAAAAGAATATTAGTTTTGGGATTACCTCAGAATCAGAGGTTGTTTTTCCAAACCCAGCTGAATTATTCTTGGGATCTTTTGCTGCTTGTATTCTCAAAAATATCGAACGATTCTCCAATGTAATGAAGTTTACATATGCTGGCGCTGATATTATGGTGAAAGCCACACGTACAAATGCACCACCAAAAATGACGGATATCGTGTATGAATTAACTATTTATTCGGATGATTCTCGTTTAAATGTCAATTTACTCAAAAAAAATATAGAGAAATTTGGTACTATATATAATACCATAAAGCTGTCTTGTAAAATATCAAGTACGATCAGGGTTATAGAATCAAGTGCTAACACTATTAACGAATAATTGTCAGATACTTAAAATAAATTGTTATAAATCTTCAAAAAGGCATCATTATGATCACTATACTACAAAAAAGGACCTACGGCTTAGCTCCTTCCATCGATGAATTTTTAGAGCTCTATTATAGTTTAAGTATGAGCTATTGGGCCAGCGATCTCCTAGAAAAAGGAATGTCGCCTAAGCAGATACACGAAGCCGTTGTTACAGCTATAAAAATAGCTAATTCTTCGGGTCTTGAAACGCGTAAACATTTTAAACCCATGTTTAGTGGTACAAAACAAGACATCATTCAAGATTGCAAATTATCACATTTAGGGTACGGATTGGTTATCTTAAATGCAGATTCTAATCTCTCTGTTGTAAGGAATTTTCAAATACGCATTTTAAAGGAATTCTTTACGACTTCTAATTGATTGAATAAAAGGCTATTTAAAAACACACTTTTAAGAAGAATATTTTTAGAGTCATTCTATGCCCTGATACGTTTGTATACTACTTGATTATTTTTTTGGTATTCCGCTTTCGCGAAAGCGTACCCTGAAAAATTATAATTTATAAAAATACAAGGTATTTATACCTTTGACAGTTAGATACTATTTACAATATCTCGTTTTCCTAAAATCTGCTCTAAATCTTTTTTATCAATGACTTCTTGTTTTAAAAGTAATTGTGCGAGTTCTTCTAATTGTGATCTATGGGTTGTTAGTAATATTTTTGCCCGTTCATATTCTGAAGTGATGAGTCTTATAACCTCTTCATCAATGCGTTTTCCCAGATATTCGCTATACGGTTTTCCAAGAAGGCGTTCATTTTCACCTGTCGAATCGTAAAAACTCAAAGGACCTATCTCCTTATCCAACCCATAGTAAGCTACCATGCTATACGCCTGCTTTGTAACTTTCTCAAGATCATCTAAGGCTCCAGAGGATATTTCATTAAATACCACCTCTTCGGCAGCACGACCTCCTAGCGCAGCACAGATTCTATCTGTAAACTGCGGCTTGGTGATAATCTGATGTTCTTCCGGAAGATACCAAGCAGCCCCTAGAGATTTACCTCTTGGTATGATAGACACTTTAACCAATGACTCTACATTTTCAAGAAACCAACTCACGACAGCGTGTCCTGCTTCGTGATAGGCTACGATCTTTTTTTCTTTTGATGAAATAAGCTTGCCTTTTCGCTCTAGTCCTCCCACAATGCGATCCCTAGCCTCTAAAAAATCTTCTTGATCGACTTGTTTTCTCGCTTTTCGAGCAGCGATTAAAGCGGCTTCATTGCACATATTTGCGATGTCGGCACCTGAGAAACCAGGCGTTAAAGATGCCAAAAGAGATATATCTACATCACTTCCTTTAATCACTGGTTTTAAGTGAACTTTGAAAATAGCTTCGCGTTCTTGTTTGGTGGGAAGCTCTAGATAGATATGCCTATCAAAACGACCTGGACGCAACAATGCTTTGTCCAATATATCTGCCCTATTTGTGGCTGAAAGTACAATAACTCCTGTATTTGTACCAAAACCATCTAGTTCTGTTAATAGTTGATTTAAGGTATTCTCACGTTCATCATTACTTTGTAGTGCATTTACTTTACCACGTGCACGACCTATGGCATCTATTTCATCTATAAAAATAATACTGGGCGCTTTTTCCTTTGCTTGTTTAAAGAGGTCTCTCACTCTTGACGCTCCTACACCAACAAACATTTCGACAAATTCAGAGCCAGATAATGAGAAAAATGGTACTTGCGCTTCTCCTGCCACGGCCTTAGCTAAGAGTGTCTTTCCCGTACCTGGTGGACCAACAAGCATAACACCCTTGGGAATCTTTGCCCCTAGTTTGGTATAGGTTTCTGGGTGTTTTAAAAAATCGACAATCTCCATAATCTCAATTTTAGCTTCTTTAAGACCTGCAACATCATCAAAGGTGACTTTACTCCGTACATCTTTACTTGCTAATTTTGCTGTAGATTTTCCGAAATTCATTATCGAACCAGAACTAAATCTCCCTTGACCTTGTCTTCGGAATATAAACATCCAAAAGAGTAGAAGTAAGAAGATTGGAAACAGCCAAGAAAGTATATTGAAAAGACTCGTGCGAGTTGTATAAAATATTTCTACCTGCTTTTCTTTGTCAAAGCCTTCTTGTGCTTTTTCCATTTTACGTTCAAAACTCTCTACAGATCCAATCTTTAAGGAATAATGAGGTTTTGACAAAATACTACGTTCAGGTTTATTAACCGACTGATATTTTGGATCAGAAAGTCGATCTTCTTTTATGTATATCTCGGCAATTTCTTTGTTTATAATTACAATTTTCTCAACATCCTGTGCCGTCAGCATGGTTGTTTCTAAAGTGAGCCAACTTATTTCTTGTGTTTTAAAAAGAGATCCAGATAGGTAAGGGGCGAGCATTAAAAATAGAAATAATATATATATCCAATAGGGGTTCACCTTCATTGGAGGCTTAGTATTTTTTAATGGTTTTTCATTTTTTTTATTCATCAGTTCTCAACTGCTTTAAACTGTTCAAGAGCTTCCATCGCCTCACATCCATATACTAATGCAGGGCCGCCACCCATGCAAATAGCAACCCCTACTGTCTCTAAGATTTCTTCTGGTGTTGCGCCGTTCTCAATAGCATCGTGTACGTGAAAAGCAATACATCCATCACAGTGTACAGCGATAGCAATGCCCAAAGCAATGAGCTCTTTGGTTTTAGATGGTAATGTTCCATCTGCGATACTTGCTTTATGGAGACTATCAAAACTGACCATTGTATCTGGGATTTTACTTCCTAGTTTTTCCATTTGTGAAGAAACCTCTTTATATTTTTTGATGTAATCTTTCATAAACTGTCTCTTATAATAAATAAATGATGATACATTTTTACACCTTCAAAAATATTTTAAGCACTCTTATTACAAAATGACCGTCGTCATTTCGAGGTTATTGTTCTCATAGTTTCTTTATAGTCTAAAATAACTCCTTATGAAAAAAAACACCTCATCACTAGTTATGATCTTAATGTCAAGTGCATTGTTTTTGATAAGTTGCGGACCCATCATCATATCTCCACATCCTCAAAATCCACCTCCGGCTTGGTTTTATCCAGATAGAATTCAATCTGTACGCTATGTCTATTTTCCTGATTATGTCATCTACTATGATCTTTTAGCGAGACAATATTTATACTTAGAAAATAATAGTTGGATTCGGGTAGATGTGCTTCCACCTAGATTTAAAAGCATTAACCTTAACCGAAGTAGATATGTGCGTGTGAGAGGATATAGAGAACGCGATATTCAAACCTACCATAGAGAAAATCATTCTAATAGCCCTAGGTCTAGTAGAACCTCAACCACAAGAGAAAGAAGGGGGAGAAGAAGTAGTAATAATTTAAAACCATAAAAAATGAAAAAGACAGTTTGTACCTTATTGTGTCTTATGTTATTTTTAGGATGCAATAGCCAGAAAAAAGAGGATCAAGAAAGTCAAACAGACAAAAATGAAAAGGAAATCATTAAACCTCAGGAAAAATGGGATGTTAAGAAGGAATACGATGCGTTTGGAAATCTTATTAAATATGACTCTATTTATTCCTATTCTTATTCCAATATTGAAGGAGATACCATTCAGGTAAATCTGGATAGTATTATGAATTCATTTAGAGGGTATTTTGAAGAGAATACACCTTTTAATTGGAATAAGCGATTTTCATATTTTCCACAAAATGATTCCTTATTTATGAATAACTTCTTTAAGGAAGACTATTTCTTTAATCAATGGAATAGACAACCTTTGGATATTTCAGAAATGATGCGGCAAATGGATTCAACTCGAAATGAATTTATGAAGAAATTTTATCCAGGATTAATGCAATCAAGGAGAATACCCCGAGATTCAGCCTATTGATAGAAATCTCATGCCTATCTTCTAAAACCTCAACTAGATGTTAGAAGATAGGTGTATTTAAGTAATTAATAAAAGCCTACTTATCGATTTCCAATTCTTCATTGGTAGAAATGACACGTGTTTTTACTTTGGATACATAGGTGCTAATTTCTCATAATTCCTGAGAATTTTTAGATCCAATATTTTTTATTCATTACTTAAAATCCTAAAAATGGGAAGAAATAGAGTCAAAATTTACAATGGGTTTCTAAAAACTTTTCCATAACTGATCGTAGTCATTGTTTGCATCTTCCTTGCTATTTAAATTTATATTTCATTGAAAATCAAATATTATGAAAGTAGAACAAATGTACACTAGCTGCTTAGCGCAAGGCGCCTATTATATTGAAAGTAATGGGGAAGTAGCTATTATAGATCCCCTACGCGAAGTAGATCAGTATATTGAGATGGCTAACGATCGAAATGCCACGATCAAGTATGTTTTTGAAACCCATTTTCACGCAGATTTTGTGTCGGGTCATATAGACTTAGCAAAAAAGACAGGAGCCACCATTGTATATGGACCTACCACTATGAAAACAGGATTTGATTTTGTAAGTGCTAAAGACGGCCAAGAATTTAGCTTAGGAGATGTTACAATAAAATTACTGCATACACCAGGGCATACCATGGAGAGTAGTTGTTATCTATTGATTGATGAGCATGATAAGCCAACATCGCTTTTTACTGGAGACACACTTTTTATAGGTGATGTTGGTCGTCCAGACTTAGCTCAGAAGGTAATTCCTGATCTAACACAAGAAAAGCTCGCAGGTTATTTGTTTGATTCTCTTAGAAATAAAATTATGCCTTTAGACGATGCTATTATAGTGTATCCAGGACACGGGGCTGGTAGTGCTTGTGGAAAAATGATGAGTGATGAAACGACCGATACACTTGGTCATCAAAAGGAAACCAATTATGCGTTGAGAGCAGATATGACTAAAGAAGAGTTCATTGAAGCCATACTAACTGGACTGACACCTCCTCCAGGATACTTTCCGCAAAATGTGATGCTGAATATACAGGGATATGAAAGTATAGATACCGTGGTTAAAAAAGGAACCCGTGCACTATCTGTGAGCGCTTTTGAAAAAGCAATCGAAGATCACTGTCCTATCCTCATCGATAGTAGAAGTCCGCAGACATTTGCCACTGGGTTTATTGAAGGTTCTTACAATATAGGAATTGATGGTAGCTTTGCAAACTGGGTAGGTACGACCATTGTAGATACCACTACACCGTTACTTATTATTGCAGATGATGGAAGGGAAGAAGAAGTTGCCACACGATTGGCTAGAATAGGTTTTGACAACACCCTTGGGTATCTAAAAGGAGGAATAGATGCTTGGCGTGCAGCTGGAAAAGAAATAGAAACAATCATGTCCCTTTCTGCAGAAGAAGTAGCTGCAATAACAGATAAAAGCGTAGTCAATATTTTAGATGTACGTAAGGAAAGTGAGTTTAATAGTGAGCACATAGAAGGTGCCATAAATGCTCCTTTAGATTATCTTGATGAGAGTATCTCTCTTGTAGACAAAGAAAAAACGTATTATACCCATTGTCGTAGTGGATACCGCTCTATGGTTTTTGTGTCTATTCTCAGAGCCAAAGGCTATAAACACCTCATAGACATTAAAGGCGGTTTTAATGCCTTAAAAGCGACTGGTAAGTTCAAGATAACAGAATATGTCGCGCCTACTACATTACTGTAACGGATTCATTTAAAAGAAATAAGAGATGAAAAAGGCATATCAAATACTTATCGTTGGCGGTGGTACCGCAGGTATTATGACCGCAAGTAGCTTACTTAGGAAAAATCCAAAATTAGACATAGGAATCATAGAACCTTCAGATACCCATTGGTATCAACCTGCTTGGACTCTTGTAGGCGCAGGTACGTACGATTACAATAAGACACAACGTCCTATGAAATCGGTTATTCCTAAAAAAGCAGATTGGATACAGGATAGTGCTGTTTCTTTTGACCCAGATACTAATAAGGTGTCTACGTTAAATAAAGGGATATTTTCTTATGAATACTTAATTGTAGCTCCTGGTTTAAAGCTTGACACCTCAAAAGTAGAAGGATTAACTACTGCTATTGACAAAGGAGTGGTTTGTAGTAATTATACAAATCCAAATCATACTTGGAAGGTTATTAAGAATTTTAAAGGTGGGGTTGCCTTGTTCACGCAACCACCAAAGCCTTATAAGTGTGGCGGAGCACCTCAAAAGATTATGTATTTGGCAGATGACCATTTTAAAAGATCGGGTGTCAAGAAAAAAACCAAGGTGATTTATGCCACTTCAGGTGATGGGATTTTTCCGGTGCCAGAAATCGCTAAAACCCTTTATGAAGTCATTGATAGAAAAGGCATACATATTAAGTTTAGTCATGAGCTTAAAATAATAGACAGCGAAAAAAAAATAGCTTGGTTTACAGTAAGCCCAGACAGTACGGAACGTAATCCTATCACATTAGATCTTATTAAGGAAAACAATCTTGTTGGGATTACGTATGATATGTTGCATCTAGTGCCCCCAAATACCTCACCAGACTTTGTCAGAAATTCACCTCTTGTAGATGAGGCTGGCTGGGTAGATGTTGACCCATATACGCTTCAGCATAAGAAATACTCCAATATATTTGGATTAGGAGATGTTTCAAATGTTCCTACATCAAAAACGGGTGCTGCCATACGAAAGCAAGCCCCTGTTGTAGTGAATAATATCATACATTTAATTGAACTCCAAAAACTAAGCTCAAAGAAGTATGATGGTTATTCTTCTTGTCCTTTTATTACTGGCTATGGAAAGATGGTTCTTGCAGAATTTGATTATACCAAAAAATTCAAACCAGATCCAAAATTAAAACGCCTCCTTATCAAGGATTCATCAAAAGAACATTGGCGACTTTGGATTCTTAAAAAGTATATTTTACCATATCTATATTGGAACAAGATGTTAAAGGGAAAAGAGGTATAGTACTACGGGCAATGCTCAGAAATATAGTGGTTTCTTTATCCGCTTTCGCGAAAGCGGACTCAAAAAAGATACTACCTCAATTGAAATAGTATCTTTTTGATCTGACACTATAGAATCTTTACTTATTTCTATTATTATTCTATTGGTTCTGGAATATTTCGATTTTTTAATGCTCTTAAGGTTAGTGCTCCATATGTAAATGAAAGGATAACCACTGATAGTATGATGCCTAAAAACGGGATGATTGTAAGTACGCGTAGTACAATTGCAAGAAGTAATGCTAAGAATGTAATACTCCAAAAGCCCCAGTTTTTTTTATTTTTTTGAGTGACATAATAAGCTAATAATAATGCAGCTATAAGATGCCCAAATAGAAGGCTAAAGATAAAAATGGTTGTGATAAATAAACCAAGAGGAATACCAACAATCATCATAAAAGCAATAGCGATGAGCAACGGAACTCCTATAAGATAGATCAATCCGTATCCAAAACTCTTTATAGTGTGCTGTTGTAGTGTTTGAACCGATTTAGAAAATGCTTTTCTAAATAGTGCGTGTAGGACAAGAATAACTAAAAAAGCAGAGAGCATATAGAATCCCCACAAAGCTAGAGAAGCGATGCCAAAGCTCACCCAGGAAAACTCAGGTCTATCCTCTCGAAGATCTTCATTAAATTGAGCATTGGCGTTTACTAAGGATTCTTTAAAATCGATCTCACCATCGCTAGACCAGTATTCTACATCTGAAAGAAATCTAGCATTATCACCTATTTCAATATCCTCTCCAATTATTTTGGAAGTTCCTTGAATAGTACCATTCACAGTAACATCCGCTCCTGTAGTCTTCATCATTCCGACTACTTCTCCATTCATTTTAACATCACCCGCGTAGCAAAGCAGATTACCACTCACTTTAGCATTTTTAGTAAGTATAACTTCACCGCCAAAGACCACTAGATCATCACCAATTTCTGAATTAATAGTAATACTTCCTCCAGATACTCTAACATCATCGGCGATATATTGATTGATGAATAATTCACCACCTGCGGCGGTTAAATCACCGTAAATACTATCATTGACACTAATGTTTCCACCAGCTGCAACGACATCACCCCGCACTACAGCATTTATTTCGATGGTTTCTCCAGCTAGATATATATCATCTTTTTGCTGGTCTGAAATCAAAAGATCTTCTCCACTTTCAAACTGACCAAAAGCCACGATTGAAAAGAGTCCCATAAAAAGTAAAGGTATTGTTTTCATGCTATTATATGTTTTGGTTTACTATCTAAAGAAACTTACTATATGGGAGTTGTGAAATGACCTACATCATTAATAAACGATTATAATACTAACTGATGTTCATTATTTTAACCTGAATTATGCATTAGAAAATCTATTACAACTTAAACAAGCTTCAAAATATACCGTTATACTACCTTTTTAAGTTTAACCATAGCCCTTCGACTGGGTCTAATGCATAATTCGGGTTTAAACTATAGTGAGGTACGTATTTTAACTATTAGCATGAAGTACGTATGGTTATTTATGCACTTGCTTCTCATTCTCGAAGATTAAAAGAATTGGGTAGAAAAAGCACACAGGAATAAAAGCAAACAATACCGCCTACTGGAATGAATGATGAAGCCTTTTTCTCCATTTTACAAATTCATACCAAATCACAAATACAAAACCTGTACTAACACTTATAGATAACTGAAGTGTAGTCAAAGTTTCAAATTCAAAGAATTTTGCGAATGGTTTGACAAAAAGCAGTAGGCTTAAGATGCCTATGGTACTTATAATGATAAGAGGGACCAAATTATTTTTATATTTTAAAGTTGTGCAAATAGAGTAGAAAAATGATCTATTGACTAAGGTGAGAAATATATTAGCAGCTATAAGAACTACAAAAACCATGGTTCGGGTAACGGATTCATTAAAACCTTGCTGTGCGGCATATTGGTAGATGAGAAGTGCTCCTAAAGTGATCATCAATCCTTGAATAATACTTGTGATTAACTCTTTCCATTTAAAAAAAGTAGTCGTAAAAGGTCTGGGTTTTTTGATCATTGTATTTTTCTCCATGGGTTCATTTTCATAAATGATAGAACAGGTAGGTCCCATGATTAATTCTAATAAAATGACGTGTACAGGCGAAAAAATAGTAGGATAGACCCAACCTAATACCAAAGGAATAAACACAACTAGAATGATAGGAATATGGATGGATATGACATATTGAATAGCTTTTTTTAGGTTGGTGTAAATCTTTCTTCCCATTGCAATGGCATCCACCATTTTTCCGAGATCATCTTCTACTAAAATAAGTGAAGCCGCTTCTTTTGCTATCTCTGTTCCTTTTTTGCCCATGGCGATTCCAATATGTGATGCTTTAAGTGCAGGTCCATCATTTACACCATCACCAGTCATCGCTACAATTTCATTTTTTGCTTTTAGTGCGTTGATCAGTCTTAGTTTTGCTTCAGGAAACATACGAGTAAATACATAAGTGTCTAGTGCTCTTTCTTGCAATTCTGAATCTTGTAATTGCATGAGTTCATCACCTGACAGTTGTTTTTCATAACCTCTAAAGCCTATTTGTTTGGCGATTGCTGTAGTGGTAATTGCATTATCTCCAGTAACAATTTTTACGGTAATACCAGCTGCATGAAAATCTTGAAAGACCGACTGAATATTCTTTTTTGGTGGATCGTAAAAGGCAACGAGTCCTTTAAAATGGAATTGAAATTCTTGTTGCTCTGCTGGAAATTTTTTGCCTGTGAAATGTGTACTACCTACACCGAGTAAACGATACCCGTCTTGTGCTAACGTATGTATAGCTTCTGTGATCTCTTTTTTTTGAATCTCTGTTAAATTAGAAATTTGCATCAATGCTTCTGGAGCTCCTTTGGCGGCAATAATTTGATGTCCTGAATCATTCTCAAATATATGAGTCATCATAGGCGGTTTACCGCTTAATGGGTATTCATGAATCATTTTAAAATTAGGGCGCTCATCAGAAGATGTTAACTGATCATAAGCGCTATGTAATGCTTTTTCCATAGGGTCAAAAGGAATAGGTTCACTTGCCCACATCGCTACCGTAATGAGTTCTTTATCTTCATCATTCAACACACCTTCAGGATTTACTATTGTTTTTGATTTCATTACATATAATTTGGCCAGGCTCATTTTGTTTTCTGTAATTGTTCCTGTTTTGTCTGTGCAAATAACGGTTGCACTCCCTAAGGTTTCTACAGTTTTCATTTGCTTTACAACGATTCCCATTTTCATTAATCTCCAAGCTCCTAGTGCCATAAAAGTGGTAAACGCAACGGGTATTTCTTCGGGTAGAATACTCATGGCAAGGGTAAGTGCTTTGAGAAGGCTATCCAAAATTTCGCGAAAGCGTAAAAAATGAATTCCCCAAACAAGTAAGAAAACGAGTATACCAGCAATAACCATTTTTTTTACAAAACTGCTTATCTGGATTTCTAAAGGTGTCTTTTCTTCTTCAATACTTTCTAGACTCTCGCCAATTTTTCCTAGCTGAGTTGTATTTCCAATAGCTGTAACAATGGCGATGGCTAACCCAGTTGCTACTGTGGTTCCACTATAAATAAGAGGATTTGTTTTATTAGCGTCTTTATAAACGGGTAGGGATTCACCCGTAAGAATGGACTCATTCACTGAAAAATCATTAGAATGAATGATGGTGGCATCTGCAGAGATCGTCGTACCTTCTTCTACCATGATGTGATCACCCATCACAAGATTTTCACTTTTTATTTCTCGAACTTCTCCATCTCTAATTACTTTACAATTAGGCTGGGTAAAGCTTTTCAATTTTTCAAGTGCATTACGACTTCGGGAATCTTGATATAGAGAAATAGAGGCCACAAGGATTATGGCAACTGACAAGAACATCCCATCTCCTATGTTTCCGCTTATAAAATATAGGATCGAAGCCACGAGTAGTAAAACCACCATAGGTTCCTTTATTAAGCTTTTTAAAGCTTGGAAAAGATCGCTTTCCTTTTTGTAGCTACGTCTATTTTTTCCGTGGATTGTTCTTGCCTTTATGACTTGGTCATTTGTTAATCCTTTAATCCCAAAATTATTTATAGACATATATTAAATTTTAAAAACTCCAACGCAATCTTGTGAAAAAACTATTGCCCAAAGTTTGATATTCTTTCAACTCGAAGAAGGATTGCCCTGTAAAGTCAAGCTCCCAATTTGTAGCAATAGAATACCTAAAAGAAGGAATAAATATAACAGAATGATTGGTGGGTGAATAAATAGTACTTATGGTAGCTAAAAAGATAGGAGAAAATTCTTTAGATAATTGAAGAAATCCAGCATATTTAAACGGTATGAGATTTTTTGCTGTAATATCTGCAAATAGTAGATTTTCTATTCCTCTTGAAAAGTCATTTGTTATACTGTTGTATACTACAGAACCGTTTATATAAAGCCCATTTTTAAAACCGTAATCAACCGATAAAGAAGCGCTCAATACATTTTCGGAGGTATCAGTATTCTCATAAGGTACAAAATAAGAAGCCTCTCCTTTAAATCCTACATTTTTCAAATTTCCTGCCCAACCAGCTCCTAACACCCAGTCTTTTTGATAAATACCAGTGAGTAACTGAAGATCATAAGACCATTTATTAAACTCATATAATGTAGCCACTATAAAATCGTTCTTATTCTTGCCTTTTTTTGCTGCCAATTCAATTTTACTAAAATCACTGGTATAGTATTGTATTCGTAATGCGTCGCTTCCAGGACGTTCTTCATAATCAAAGTCTAGAAAATTATAGGTGTTAAAAATATCGTTTGGATTCCAGACCAAATTCTTTCCCCAATTAACACGTTGTCTCCCCAAGGTAATATCCCAATTTTCTTTATTGTAGTTAATTAATGCCCTATCTATAGCAATATTAAATACTACATTGCTATTATCTATTAGTTTCAATGAAAGATTAATCCAACCATTATCGCGAGAAATTATATCAGAAAACCTAGGAATATTTTTGACGTTATCTCCATAAAAAAATCGATTCCTAAACTCTAGTCTAGCCGTTATGGTTTCTGAAGGAGCGTATTTAAAATTAAGTCTGTTATGTAAAAAGGTAGTCCATTGCAACTGCTCTAGTTGGTCAATAAAACTGAACTCGTGAAGATTTTTAATGTAACCCGTTAAGAATAGTTTTTCTTCCTTTTCTTGAGCAAAAAGATTAAAGGTGTTCCATATTAAGGAGAATAAGAATATAAGTGTAATTAGAACCCTTTTCATAGTTCCTAACTAGGTATTTGTTGCACATCTGAATCTATTTTACCATCAACCAATGTGATTATCCGTCTTGCCTTTTTAATTACTCTTTGGTCATGTGTAGAAAACAAAAAAGTTATTTTTTCTTCTTTATTAAGTTTGGCCATAATGTCTAGTAAGTTTGCAGCAGACTTTGAGTCTAAATTTGCCGTAGGCTCATCTGCCAGTATTATTTTTGGTTTAGAAGCCAATGCTCTTGCCACTGCCACACGCTGTTGTTGACCACCTGAAAGTTCGCTAGGTTTACTGTTAATCTTATCTTCAAGGCCTACTTCATTCAATAACTCTAAGACACGTTTTTCTCTTTTATCTTTGTGTATATTCTGTAATTGCAATACAAAACCAACATTTTCTTTTGCTGTGAGAACTGGAATAAGATTAAAGGATTGAAAAACAAAACCGATATTATGTAATCTAAAATCTATTAATTTATTTTCGGAAAGTGTCGTAATTTCAACACCATCTATAATAACAGTTCCTGCAGTAGGTTCGTCCAAACCACCCATCATATTAAGGAGAGTCGATTTGCCAGAACCAGAAGGACCAACGAGTGCTACAAACTCCCCTTCTTCTATATGTACATGTACATTTTGAACCGCATGAACAGGAATTGTTTTAGGGTTGAAGGTTTTACTCACATTATGTGCATCAATAATTGTCTTTGCCATGACCTTAAATTTTACGTATTGCTTCTGAAGGGTTTAGTTGCAGTGCTTTATAAGCTGGATAAATGGCGGATAGTATGGCTGTAATTAAACACATACCGCCTATAATTATATAATTTTCATTTTCTAATGAAGGATAGATCATAGAATTGAACCCATAGGATTGTAAGCCTTCTGAAAACATAGCGATATTAATTCCAGTTTTTCCTAATAGGGTAACACTCAACCAACCTATAAATAATCCTATGGGGCAACCTACTAAAGTCAAATAGAAAGTCTCTAACATGATCATTAAGAATATTTTACGCTTATTCAATCCAATTGCCATTAACATTCCGAGCTCTCTAATACGTTCTAATACTGACATAAGCATAGTATTTATAACCCCAAAGGTTAATGCCAATAAAATAATTCCAGTAAGTATATAGGTGTATAAATTAAAAGACTCTATAATCATTCCCAATTCAGGAGAAAGCTCTTTCCAATCTTCAATCTTGCTGCCTGAGACTAATGCTAAACTGTATTTTTTAATGCTATCTAATTGCCCTTCATCTTTTATCAAAACGGCAATTTCATTAGTTTTTGAAGCATCTAACTCTAATAATTTCCGTAAATAATTTTGCTGAACGTACACATTTACTTCATCCAAAGAACTATTTTTAGTCTTATAAATACCTCCTATTCTAAAGGCACCAGAAACGATTTCGGATTCTACATTAGAAAAAGTTAATACAACTTTACTTTTGAGCTTTATTTTTAATTTTTTAGCAAGTTTCTCTCCAATAAGCAATTCATTTTCTTTTCCTGAATCAAAATAAGCGCCCTCTTTTACACTTTCATTTAAAGCGATTTGTGTGATTTCTGAATTTGGGTGTATTCCATATATTTTTACACCACTTGCTGTCGTTGGGGAACTTATCATACCCGTGGCGATAACACGTGAACTTACCGAGGCAATCCTATTATCGGCTTTAAGGCTATTTACAATTTCATTACTATTCGATAGGGCGTATTTAGAATCGTTTTCTTCAAGAAAAGTTGGATGATGAATTTGAATATGGGATAATTGCTTAAAGACTGATTCGTTAATATTGTTCTGGTACAACCCCCAGATAAATGCCAAAATAAAAATACCTGCCCATACACCAAGGATGATAGAACCTATGACGACCAGACTTCTCGATTTGTTCCGCCAAATGTTTCGCCAAGCAATTTGAAATAACATAATTAACTATTTATGGCTTCAACGGGTTTTAACTTCATTACCTTAAAGCCTGGATATATGGCCAAAAGGATAGATACTATTAAAACGATTACAGCCTGTGTAATAAAAACATGCTCACTACTAGAAAAATAGATGATAGATTCTATACCGTACTCCTCATAAACTTCCTTTAATTCACCTGTGAGATGAATAGGATGTTTTGTGAACCACGTGATCAACAAAACACCACCGACAATGCCAGCTGCACATCCAATCAAAGAGATCATGATAGATTCTAATAAAAGAACAAATCCTAATAAATGCTTCTTCATTCCAATAGCAATCAAGATTCCTAATTCGTGCTTTCTTTCAAACAGCATCATTAATAAGGTACCAAATAAACCAAACGAAATAATAAGATAAAGGATCCAAGTAATTATAAAATGCCCACTACTATCGGCTTCAATAAACTGATCCATCTCTGGCATCATTTCTTTCCAGCTCATTACCTCATATTTTTCAAAACCAATGGATTCTTGTAGTGAAAATTTTAAGGTTTCTAAATTGGTGGTTTTATCCAACATTACAGAGATTGCCGTTAATCGATTCTCAGCTCCGTGCATATTTTGGCATAATTTCATTGGCATATAAACAACATTGTTGTTTAATTCTGGAGATCCTAATTTTATGAGACCCTTCACTTTAAATTTGCCGGCGGCACTACTTGCGTGATAGCCTTGACCCAATAAAACCAAGGTATCATTTACTTTTAACTTTAATTGGGATGCCAGACCTTCCCCTAATATAACAGCAGTATCATTAATGGTTTCTATATATTTTCCAGCACTAATTTTTTCGTGTAGCTTGTTGACTTCTTTTTCTTTAAGTGGATCTATACCTAAAATTAGGACTCCCTTGGTTTTATCGCGGTATGATGCCAATGCAAAAGTTTCTAGGCGAGGCATTATGTGCGTAACCTTTGGGTTTTTTAATACACTTTGATAAAGTTGTTCATCTTCCTCAAATGTGTTGTCGATAGATTGTTCATCCCAATAACCTTTATGATGGATTTGTAGATAACCTGAGGAATAGCTAACAACATTATGAATCATATTTTCATAAATACCATCGGTTAAGGAACGAACTAATATTGCCAACAATACCGCAAAAAAGATAGATGTTGTGGTGATGATGGTCCTACGTTTATTCCTCCAGATATTTAACCAAGCTAATTTTAAGAGCATATTATTTTAATTTTTTCATAGTACGAGTGGTAAAAAAATTATCATTTATTTCTTTGTCAAAAACAATATCATTATAAATGATCACCGTGCTGTTTCCTTCTTTGTCAATAGGAAACATTTCAATCTTTGCAGTTATTTTTCTTCCTCCTAGTTCCTTAACATCTCCTGAGATCATACTATTTACTAATTCGCCATCCTCATCATAAAATTCTGCTTTTAGCTGTAAAAAATCTTTAGCATCTATCCATACAATCACTTTTCCCCAAACTACTGCTGCAGACGGCTTGGGAATCATTTCTATTTTATAGCAGTCTTTTTCTCTAATTGATTCCTTTCCTAAATGTTTGTGAGTGTAATCTTCAACCGAAGATGCTTCTTTCACCAAATCGTCATTTGTAAAGTCTGTACCCATCCAACTCTGTGACATCATAGAAGGGGGTAATTTTATAGTACGCTCGATGGTTGGAATCCAATTCCAAACTTCCTTAATACGCTTTAAAAAAACAGTTCCTTTTTCCTTGGCAGGTGACGTTACTAAAATCATTGAATAGTCATCACCTTTAGTCCAGGCTTTCATGTCCATTTCTCTTCTCCAGGTAGGTCTAATAATTTTGATTGTGATATCTGCTTGCGAAGTTTTACCCCGCATATTTTCATCGGCTTTTTTTACAATAGCTGTTGCAGAAAGTTCTTGCTGAAGTTGCATCGAAAGAAGAAATATAGCAAATAGAAGAATCCCTCCAATAAATGTAAGTAGCTGTACTTTTTTCATAGTAGTAAATGTATCCTGAAAGCATCACGATAACAATGATATAAGTCAGTAGAATCTTAAGTAAGATTCTACTTATCAGTTTAAGAATTAACTTCTGCTACCTGACATATATCATTTTATAAAAATCATACGTATTGTAGATTCAATATTCAAAACAAAACCTTGATTAAAAATGGACAAGCTCGAAAATAAAGTCGCAATTATTACTGGAGGTGCAGGAGGAATAGGAAGAGCAACCGCTCAGTTATTCTTGACTCGTGGTGCAAAGGTAATGCTCGTAGGAAGGACAGAAGAGACCTTAAAGAAGGTAATCTATGATTTTAATAGTCCAAACGCAGCCTATTGTGTTGCAGATGTTTCAAAATCTGAGGATACTCAAAATTATGTAAGAAAGACACTATTAAAATTTGGAAAAATTGACCTCTTTTTTAACAATGCTGGCATAGAAGGGGTGTCAAAACCCATTGCAGCGTATCCTGAAGATATTTTTGATCAGGTGATAGCTATCAACTTAAAAGGTGTCTGGTTGGGATGTCAATATGTGATCCCCAAAATGTCTGATGGCGGAAGTGTTATTATAACTTCTTCTGTTGCTGGGCTCAAAGGCTTTAAGGGGCTAGGTGCTTATGTTGCTAGTAAACATGCTATCATAGGAATTATGCGTACGGCTGCTTTGGAAAATGCAGATAGAAATATTAGAGTGAATACCATACATCCAGGACCCGTAAATACTCGCATGATGCGAGATATTGAGAAGGATATTTCTCCTGATAATCCCAAAGAAGCTCAAAAGTCTTTTGAAGATGAAATACCCTTTGGAAGATATGCTGAAGCAAATGAGATAGCCGAATTGGTTTTATTCCTAGCGTCAAATGAAAGTAAATATATGACAGGAACCATGCAAGTTATTGATGGCGGAATGAATGCTTAAATCACTGTTTTTTCAATAGATTCATTTGTTAGGATCAATGCTGGTTAATCACAGTGCACTATGATTTGATACATTGTGATTGTTATAAAGTGTTGCATTGTTTGTACGCTTTCGCGAAAGCGTACTTAGGATCACATATAAGTATATAAACGCTCCCCATAGTATTGATGTGTATCATGATAGTCAAGTAATTTGAATATGCTTAGACAACAATACTCATAATATAAATTCAAGGATATTATATTATGATCTTTTGGTACTTAACTATATTAAATAGCATATAAAACATGTACCCTATGTCTCAGAGTTTTTAAACTCCAAAACATAGGATACATACTAACAAATCAAAAACTAACAAATTGCTTATTGATGATTTACAGGAAATTACCAGCTTCATCTGTTTTTACTTTCATCGACTTCTCGCCATTTGTAAGTTTCACCTTATAGATTTTTTTTGCTGTGGAGTTATCATCGTTATAGGATACTTGATAGCTATCTTTAGTCATAGACCAATTAGGAAATCTTTTAGCGATTGCATTTTGTACCGCTGTTGGTAATTTAACATTTTTAAATCGTTCGATGGTTCTTAGCAATTTTCCATCTTTGTCATATGCAGCGACAACACTTCCGCTAGGAATATAAAATGATACCGTATAACCATCATAATCATCATCGTAATAATCTTCTTTGGTGACATCAAACTGCGCTACTTTTCTTTCTAGGCCTGCCACTTTAGGATCATTGTCTTCCGAATTTACGGTATAGAGATATTTGTAATTAACTGGAGAAATGAATACTTCTGGCAATTCTATAACTTGAGAAAATACTTGGGTGGTAAGTCCAAAAATAAAAAGACCGATAATTAAATTTTTCATTTTTAAAATAATTTAGATTAGTAATGGTATGATTCCGCATTTGATGCATTCTAAAATCATTTTCATCTACTCGTTTTAAGAAAGCCTCTTATGGGATTTATGAACTTACCAAAAACTAGTTTCCAGTAAGTCATTTTAATAGTGTAAAGTAACTTTATATGTATGTTTTGTGAAATGACCTAGATCATTTTGCTTAAAAAATCTGAAAATTTTGATTTAAAATCTACTGGTAAAGCATCCTAGTAAAATATGTTTTGACATGAAGAAGCCTGAAAAATTAAATCGTTGGAATACTTAAAGAGCACTAGGTGTACTAAAATTTCATGTGATTTATAGACCTCTTATTAATTGAGGATACGTTATAGATTTTTTATTTTTTGTATCTCTTTTTTAGCTGAGGTAATTGGGTTGCAAAAAGGATGAGTAGTGCCCACAGCATATAAAAACTATGTAACCAATGTACATCATTTATGAGAACTTCTTGAACCTGTATCCAGATGATAAGTGCAAAACCTATGTACACGGTATATGACCATGACCAATGCATATCTTTAAAACAATTAAAGTATTCTGCGAGTACAGATATAGGTTTCTTTATAAGTGCTAAAATTAATACTAACGGCGCAACACCAATAACAAAAAATAGAAGGATACCAGGAATTAAAAAATCATTAAAAGGCGATGTTTCTAGTATTGATAGCGGTGTCCCTAACAATTTTCCAGAAGGTGAAATAATCAATAAACTTCCTCCACCTATAGCACCTACGCCTAGAAACCCTAGTAAAAAGATTAGAAAATTTCTAGTTTTCATAATATGGGATATATTTTATTGGTACGCTCCCTGCCAGCTAGGCAGGTTCTCGAAAGCATAAAAATAACCATCCATTTTCTAGACTAGAGAATAGATGGTTATTGGATACAGCGACTAGGCTGTAGTCTCCTCTTTTACGTTTTTGTTTAATGCAATTTTTTCGATAAGGTCTGGTATTTTTTCAAATACAGCAGCGAGTCCTTGTGTTTTGCCTGCAGATAAGAAAGAAATTTCATCTCCTTTAGTTACTAGAAACCCTATAGGCTCTATGCCAACGCCCGCACCAGCACCCACTCCTTCTCCTTTACTTCCCTTGCGTTCTGTACCTTCACCGCCTCCAGAACCAAATCCCATACCTACCTTAATAACAGGTACACACTTAAATTCTCCTAAGTCAAACGGTTGTCCAACAACGGTATCTGTTTTTGCCTCAGCTTTAATGAAGTCGGTAATTTTTCCTAATAATTCTTCAAAATGTAAATCCATAATTCTAAGTTTTAAAAATTAATAAATGATGTAAGTATTCTAATTGGTCTGTTTTCTAAATACACTAGTAATTTGGTACGCCCGTCAAAGTTGATGTTGAAACCTCCAAATTTGTAATTCAAAAAAGCAAACAGCGGATATAGTTTGGCGTTTGTAATACAATTACCCGTATCCATGTCTATATGAAGTTTTTTCACTTTGAAAGACTTTAATAAACGAAACATTGTCAAAGGAATATTTCTGTTCCTTTTTGATTTTTTCGTTTTTACTTTCTTTTTTTTAGAGGTTTTCTGCCGTAATGGGTAGAAATAAAAATCTTTAAAAAATGTATGTACTCTTATTCGTAAAACGTCAACTTTATCAACCTCTGCACTTATTTTAAACAATCCTTTAAGTTGTATGTAATAGTGTTTTTTATCTGTATCAATACATATAAGAATAGGGGCAAATAATACGACTACTACTAGTAGAATGATTACGACTATTACAAGTGTAAAAAGCATCTTTTATTTTTATGTAAAACTATAAGTGTAGGGTATTAAAGACAATGATGTAGATCAGTCTTAGATGTTAAAATAGATGTATAAACTCTTATTTAATTTGACTGATCTAGATCATTTATTAGTTATCTGATCTTGTATAATTTTACAGTTCACCATTTTGAATAACTATGAAAGTGTATAAAAAAATTGGAATCGGATTCTTATTATTTTTTGGATTGCTTTTTTTTCTAGGAGTTTGGTATAGATATACGTATTCGATGGACCTTGCAGCATCTATGGAGATTAATTCTCCTAACCTGAAGCAAAAAATTTTGATTGCAACACAAGGTAGTGAGTTTAAAGATAAAGTCACTTTTGATATCTTAGAGCACTACAAGTCAAGACCTATATTTATAAAGGTTATAGACGTAACAGGATTACCAAATGTAGATCCAAAAGAATACAATGCTATCATCGTGATCCATACTTGGGAAAATTGGAAGCCTCCTCTTACCGTAGAAAAATTTATAAAACGAACAATGCCTTACAAAGAAAAAATAGTGGTGCTTACTACATCAGGAAAAGGCAGTTATAAAATGGAGGATATTGATGCAATTGCAGGGGAGTCTATTATAAAAAACGCAGAAGAATTTTCAGATAAAATCATAAGTAGAGTAGATACAATTCTAGTAAAAGATTAACAAACACTAAAACAGAATTAATGAAAAATATCATCTTATTATTAGGAATTATTATGTTGTCTGGTTGTTCATCAATACGGGTAGTTGATAGCTGGAAAAATGAAGATGTATTATTTTTTAAACCTCAAAAACTATTGGTAGTAGGAGTAACAAATAATCTCACTGCTAGAAAAATATTTGAAAGTCGTTTAAAAGAAGAATTTCAAAAAAGAAATATTAATGCCTTTGAAAGTTCTGAGATTATAGATGTTTCATTTACAGATTCTAAAAAGACAGAAGAAGAAATTAATACAATGATTCAAGGTCTATCAGAAAAGGGATTTGATGCTATCATTATTTCGGCTGTAAAGGGGGTTGATGACAAAAGAAATTATTCTAGGGGATATTACACAATTGATTATCGTTGGAGACGATTTGGTCGTTATTACTACTATTATCAAGATATTTATTATAACCCTGATTATTACAATGAATATAAAATCTATCACGTAGAAACTTCTATTTATAATATAAATGAAAATGATGATAAGTCCTTAATCTGGGTAGGAGCTTTGGATCTTGTTGATCCTCAGGGTATATATAAAACTGTAGATGATTATGTAGTTGTTATCATCAATAGATTAGAAGAAGAAGGTCTAATTACTAGGCATTGATAAATTTACACCCTCCCTCAATCGTGAGGAAGCAGTGTAAGTATTTCTTACTTAATTTAATCTTCAAAAAATAGTCAGTTCCTTTTTAATATTCTCAAGATGCTTTCTCTTAGGTTTTGTTTTTTAAAATACCTCTTGGTAATTTTTAATCCTATGCGACTAGACTCAAGAGAAACATCTGTCAACTCTAACTCTTTAATATGATATTGATTATAGAATAATCCGTTTCTTCCTTAGAGAATAGGAACAATCTATTCTCTTTTCTCTTAAGGTCAATTTCTTTCCAATTTTACTCAAAGTAGCCTCAACGTTAAGAAATTTTTCTTTAGTTGAAGAAAACGGGCGTTCCCAAATGTATTTTAAAGCTAGTTCAACTGTAATCATATTAAAATATTATGCACAGGTGCGTATAGGAAATATTTATGCTTTATTGTAATTAATGTTATTGGTTTGGTTTATTTCTCTTGATTTTGCAGAAAAAACTTCTTCTACACATTGCTGGTTATGAGATTGGTTTTTACTACAGCGCTTTTTTCTTCAGTTTTTTTCAATAGTACTAATGTTCTTGAAATCGTATTGCTACTAGATTTGATTGTTCTATTGATTTCTCAATTCTTTATGTTTTTTAATAAAAACCAATGCAATTGACCTAGATCATTTATTTGTTATGGATCTTCAAATAATTTTGAGGAATGAAGATAAGATTATGAAGAAACAAATTAACCCTTAAATTAAAAGTCATGAAAAAACTTATATTTTTAATGCTCGTAATTATTTTTTGCTCAAAAACTACTGGGCAAGTAACTGAATTTCCTTATGATGAAGGTTTTGAAAACGAAATTTTCACACAAGGACTAGACTTATATTTTATAAATAATTGGTTTGGAAATTTTGTAGATGATAACAGAATATTCCAAGAAGAAACCAATGTTAATAATGGAAATTATGCAATGGGTCTTTGGCCTGTTGTTGAAGAAGGCGAAGATGAAGAAGAAGTAGAGGTTATAGCTCAAGTAGATCTAGATCTTACAGGATTAGAAAACGTTGTAACTAATTTTTGGGTTGCAACTGTTGCTACGGGGGACATGAAACACGTTAAACTATTTTTAAAACTCTCTGTTGATGGAGGTCTTACTTTTGGCCCAAAAGTTTTAATGGGATCAGATCATCGTGGCTTTGAAAATATTGATACACCATATCAAGAATTTATTTATGCCTTACATCCAAATGCTTTTTCTAATTCTAATGTTGTGTTGCAATTCATGGCAAAGGCTGGAGCAAAAAAAGGATTACCCGCTAAAGTTCTTATTGATGATATACATATTTATGCTGCCGAGGCAGATATTTTTCCTCCTGTTGCTTTAGAACCAACCGTTATAAATACCAACGAAATACAAATTCGTTTTAGTGAGCCTGTTGATAGTACATCTGCATTATTACCGACTAACTATACTTTTTTAGATACAGCAACTCCTCAGGTCAGTTCTTTAGTACTTACAGAGCCAGATTTAGTAACACTCATGTTAGACCCTGGTATTAGTATAGGGAAATATTACGAACTAGAGATTGCTAATGTTACAGATTTAGCAGGTAATGTGATGACCACTACTGAAGTTGAATTTATTTACAATCCGTTGACAGAAGGTTTGGTAATTACAGAAATTATGTATGATGAACCTCCTGTAGAACAAAATGATGATTTAGAATTTATAGAGCTTTATAATAATACAGATACACCAATAGAGTTAGGGGGGCTAAGAATAAAAGGGGGTATTGCTAGTGGAAAATTACCAGAATATACTTTGCAACCTGGAGAGTATTGGATTACAGCCAAAAATCAGGCCGCATTTACCTCATTTTTTGGAGTACCGGCCCATGAATGGAAAGGAGCAAATTTAAGTAATGATGAGCCTGAAACTATTTATATTCAAAATACAAATCATCATTCTGAAAATTATATAGATGTTCTAACGTATACTATAGGTGCTCCGTGGCCAGAGGGTGCTGCTGGGCAAGGTCATTCTATGGAGCTTGTAGATCCTTCTGCAGATAATAGTGATCCTGTTAATTGGACTGATAGTAAGATTTATTCTGGAGTATACGAAGGATTTGATATTTATGCTAGTCCTGGCTTTCATTTGGGAGCACTTAGCATTGATGAAGACGAGTTTATTGATACATCAATAACATTTTATCCTAATCCTGTAGTTGATATATTAAATATTGATTCTAAAATACCATTAAAAAAAATAGAGCTATATAATGTATTAGGTCAAAAAATAAATGAATATAAAACGGGATTAGAATCTATTGAAACCAATAACTTAACTAAAGGTATTTACTTTGTTAAATTATATTCTGATACTAATAGTAACACTATAAGAATAATTAAAAAATAAAAGGGAAGACCGGATCATTCCTAAAAGTTGTGTGTGAATTAAAATAGAAGTTGGATTTTTGTAAAAAAAATGGAACTGTCCTTAGACTTATTAAAGTTAATTCTACCTGAGTTATTAATTACTCATTTTACAATTGTC
>NZ_JBHSFV010000007.1:0-285531 GCF_042653865.1 Dokdonia ponticola
ATCAGAGGTGAAAACGGTAAAGTCATTCAACACTTAGCAAAGAATACTTTTGATTTAAGAGAGGGCACTTTCGAGGAAAAACCGTTATGGATTGTTTGGGAAAAAGAAGGTTATGAAATAAAGGCACATTTAAGGCATAAAAATAATAGAAGTGAAATAACTTTTAAGCTTATTACACAGCTTAAACTCACTAAAAACTGATTTAAAATATTCGTTTAAGTTTCATTCAATTTATATAATAAAGTTAGTTATAATTAATCCTTCGACATCTTGTTGAAGTGGGGATACTACACCGTATAATATATGCTTATTGGCTTTATAGATAGATAATTAGGTATATACTATAGGCTATAAACCAATTTTAAAATCCAATAAATAGAACTATTCACCCATTTGATCTATAGTCATTGCACCACATTTTAAAAGGTCTTTTGGGTTTAGTTCTATGACTATAATAAAATTATGAATACAACAGTACAAGCGTATGCACAGCAATTAGAAGCTATAAATTACAAGTCTCTATGGTTAGGGGCTAATGTTATGGATAAAATAGAGGGTATATCAAACCATACAGCCTTTACACGCCCTATACCTGAACTTCATAGTGTTGCTGAGATTATAGGACATCTAATAGCTTTGAATATAGATGTGATTAATAAGATCAAAGGCTATCTATCCTTGCAACAAGTCTATCAGCCTGATCATTGGCGTTCTAATCAGGAACTTAAAACCATTGGTTGGAAACAATTAAAAGAAGACTATGAAAAAAGTATTTTATCATTAATTATACTTCTTAAAGATAAAGATGATTCTTTTCTTGAAAAAACATACACAGAAGATAACCATAAGAGTCGTTACCCTTTTGAGTATGCCTTAGAAGGTATTATACATCACATTTTATATCACTTAGGACAAATAGGTATTATCATAAAACTTCTTATTAGAAAATAACCATATATCTAATTACTAAAGTAACAAGCAACCCGTAATTAAGTATTCGACCATACTTAATTACCCATCTTTTTTATGCTAATAAGGAAATACTAATATTTTTGAAAGTTCCCTAATTAGATCAGTCACTTCACTCATTTACGTGATATCACAGTCGATTTAGGTCTATATTTGAACTTTCCTGAATTTTAAACACCCCTTTTAATTTGAATATTAATTTAAAACCACAAATGAAAAATGATTAAGAATGTAAAGTTATGGAGGGCTAGAATATTTCTAGTGCTCAGCTGGGTTAATTGATGATACCTCTTTTTAAAATAAATAGTTAACAAAAAATTAGCATGAGGTAAAAATTTCACATAGAGCATATTAAGTAAAATTGGCATGCAGTTTTTAGTAATTTCAGTGACAAATATTAATTTACAAGTACTATTTATCTACTTTTGAAGTTATAAAATTGAAGAAGAGTATTGACATTAACCATCAACTATCACTTCGTTTTAACCTATCAAACGCACCACACCCCCTTTATTGAAAAGCACAGATATATCTGTGGCATTAATTCTACGTCTTTTTTGATGTATGAAAATAAGCTACATATGTAACTATGTCACATTGTTTAACTAAACTAGTTCAATCATTATGATTAAAAAATCATGTTATTTATCTATCTTTTGCATCCTTGCATTAGGTTTTAATTCTTTACAAGCCCAAGAGACAGCTTCACAAGCCGAATTTGATTATGAAGCGGAACTTAATCGTTCTGTTCCAATTCCTAACTCTCCTGAGGCAGAAGCCTTCACTCAGTATGGCAATACACCTGTCAACATGTATGCAGGAACTCCAGAAATAGGCATTCCTATCTATACCCATCAAGGAAGAGAACTTCATCTTCCTGTAAACTTAAGCTATGATGCTTCAGGAATTAAAGTGGAGCAATTAGCCACAAGTGCTGGGCTTGGGTGGAATTTAGCAGTAGGAGGGCGTATCTCTCGTGTTACTAATGGACTACCAGATGACTACATTACTGCGGGAGTTACCCCATACCTAAGCTTTTGGAACAATGATGTTCAAAATAAAATGATAGTCTATAAAAATGAAAGCACCCTTTTTGCTAATCAACAAGGAGTAGTTGATTACTTTGATTTTATGAATAGCATCAATATTAATGAATATGATACGCAACCTGACTACTATAGTCTTAATGCCATTGGAATTAACGATTATATTGCTTTTGATGTAAATACACGTCAGGCATATGCACTTAATAACCCTCATATAGAAGTAACATTTACCACTACTGCGGCGGGGGCCAATGGTATGCGCAGTATTATGGGATGGACAGTAATAGGTGCTGACGGGACAAAATATTACTTTGAAGCTGCCGAGGTTACTGACTACGATGGGAATGATACACGTATATTTGATGTATATAAAACCTATAATTCCTCTTGGGTACTTACAAAAGTTGAATCCGCTAATAGAAGAGATATCTATATATTTAATTATACAAAATTAGCACCATGGGCTCAAAACTTTAGTGTCTCTGGCTATTCTTCGTATACCTACACCATAGATGAAAATACACCTGCAAATGTTCCTTCGCCTCCTTTTGTAACCAGTTTTGTTCCTAGCATTAAAATAGAGCAACAACGATTAGATAACATCACTCATAATGGGAAAGAAATTGTATCTATTTCGTATCAAAACAGATATGATATAGGTGCATCAGATGCTATTGATAAAATCATTATCAAAGATGGTGCAACACAAGAATATAAAATCTATGATTTTCTCACTTCGTATTTTGGAATTAATGATAGTCAATCTCCTGTGGGACAACAAGCAGCTGATATTCGTTTAAAATTAAATGGTATTGATATTCGTTCCAACACCAATGATCTATATCAAAAATATCGTTTTGAATATTTTTCTCCAGACCAAGTGCCTTCTGTTGGAAGTAAATCCCAAGATTATATGGGGTATTTTAATGGTAAATCCAATTCTGTACTTTTTCCAGAAGTAACTGTAGGGCAACATACCTTTGGAGGTGCTGATCGTTCTATCAACTTTTCTAATGCTATTAAAGGTACCCTCTCTAGAATTTATTATCCCACGGGAGGGTATACTGATTTTGAGTTTGAATCGCATACGACTCCTGCCAACCAATCAGACTTAAATGAAACTACACATACGCAGTACTATGCCAATCAGTCATTACTAGGTTATATTGACAATAATGTCTCATGTACAGATCCTGATTCTTTTTGTGAATGTGGCAGTGGATGGTGTAACGATGAATATGGTCCAGGACGAAGCCCTAATTTTTCAAATACAACCTTCGATATTCAAGAAGCTGGAAATTACACGTTAAAATATTTTGAAACCATTTCTAGTAGTGGGAATGTACCATCGGGAGGTACAGGCATAAGGGCTTATGCTTTTAAAGTGTCTAATGCCACAAGTTGTGGCCCAAATCCTATTCTTGATATCGATCAAATTCTAAATCCAAATGGAAATGGAGAACTATTAATCAATAATGCAGATGTGATTTTTAGTAAATACGCGGATCAATCTCAACTCGATATTGATGATGAGATGAGTGTTTTTTTAACCCCTGGATGTTATCAGATTTTACTTGTGAACCCAAATAACCAAATCACACAATTTATGCAGGTAAGCCGAATTGAAACTACCATTGATAGCCCTGCTGAATTAGCCGATGTTCAGCGGGCAGGTATTCGTATTAAAACCATTAAGGATTATACAGCTACTAATACATTAGCTACTGAAAAAGAATACCTCTATAAAGTTGATAAAATCACGAATGGTAATTCTTCAGGAAATATCATTTTTAATCCTCAGTTTTATACTATCAACAATGGTGTAAGCCTTTCAGGTATAGACGAAGGTTGTCAAATCATTGATGCCATTTCCATTACTGTAACAGGAAGCTCTAGTGGTGGAAGTCAGCCTCATGTTGCTTATTCGCGTGTTTATGAAATTCTAAAAAAAGGAACATCTGTAGAAGATAATGGAGGGTATACAAGACATGATTTTTATATCGATCAAAATACAGGCTTACACTCTTCGGGAGTTCCACCAAATGTAAGTTCGTATAAACCTCAATTAGCGGTAGGCAAACAGACACGAAATACCGTATTTGACGCTTTGGACATTGCTGTTCAGGAAGTAGTGTCCGAATATGCCACAAGTTCAAATGCGTATCAATATTTTGGAAGTTTTGGACTTTACGTTGTAAACAAACCCGAGAAGAATTTTGATTTACTAGTTTCTAAACCATATTTAAGCGGATATACCTATGATTTTTCTCAAAAAGACTATGGAGTCTATAGTACAGGAGGTGGTGGCGGTGGAGATGCTGAAGGAGCCTGCGCCTATGTATACCCTGATGTTACTCAATTAGGTTGGAATCTACATATTACAAGTTATGTACCTTCTTTTGAACTTAGATCATCTGCCGTGCAAGGTTTTGTAGGTGGAATGATACACCAAGAATCGACTCAGTTCTTTGGAAATGGATCAGATAATAAACAATTACAGACAACACAAGATTATGAATATGATGATACCATCGGTCATTTAGTTAGAAGAAAAATTTCAACATTGGAGACAGATGAGCAAGTGACTCAGGAGTATGTGTATTCTTTAGAACTTAATGATCCTGTGTATTTACAAATGCAAACGCGTAATCAATTGCAAATGCCAGTAGAAGTTACAACCACTGCAAATGATGCGAAAAGCAAAAGAAAAAGTAATTATAGGGCTATAGGGAATGGATTTTATCCCACCTCTATCGAAATTACAAATGATCTGATCAATCCCTCAACAGGAGCTACATCGAATCATCCAGATGAGAAGCGCATTTATTTTGAGTATTACAGTGATGGGAATATCAAAATGTCCTATCAATTAGACATCTCAAGTGGCAGTACGCCTACTGCTACAGAACAGGTTAATAAAATTGCGTATGTCTGGGGATATGATAACAGATATCCTATTGCCAAAGTGGTAAATGCATCACATTCAGAAATTGCTTCATATGTATCGTCACTAGTCACATTAGCACAAGCAGATAATGATCGAACAATAGGCAATCTTGGAAATGAAGGTGCGCTACGTCAGGCGCTTGATGGTATGCGAAACGATCCAGCCCTCTTTCATACACAAATAACCACCTATACCTATGATCCTCTTATCGGGATTACTTCTATGACAGACCCTAGAGGATACACCATGTATTATGATTACGATACCTTATATAGATTTAAGTATGTTAAAGATGCTGATGGGAATATCTTAAGTGAGAATGAGTATAACTACAGATACAATAACTAATATCCAATAGTAAAGATGAAAAAATTAATAGCATTTATTATGTTGCTTTTTCCAGTGTTAGGTATTGGACAGACAACAACAGAAAATTACGTAAAAACGACCTCCTATCAGGTTGCCACACAAACGGGAAGTGTTTCAGAGGATCATAAAATAGAGAATATCTCTTATTATGATGGACTCGGAAGAGCCAAACAAAGCGTATCTGCAAAAGCTGGAGGCGATAAGCAGAATATTGTACAATTGGTCACTTATGATTCTTTAGGAAGAACCAATAAACAATATTTACCCTTTGCTACAAGTGCAGAAATTCCGAATCCTTTAGATTTTACAAATCAAGGGACATTACAAAGTAATATTGAAGCTTTCTACAATACTGCTAAGTATGAAAATACGCTAAATCCCTATAGTGAAACACTCATAGAAAACGCTCCACTTAACAGACCTTTACGACAAGGAGCCCCTGGGAATAGTTGGAAAATTCAAAAGGATAATTTTGCAGATCATACGATTCATTATGTCTATACATCTAATACGGTGAGTGATGGAAATACTCAAGGAGATGATGTATTGGATTTTGAAGTGGTCTTTAGTGGTACTGATATTACCCTGCCATCATTACAATTGGTCGGTTTGCATCCAGCCAATAATTTATCAAGAACCATTACTCAAGATGAAAATTTTGAGCAGTTACTTGATCCTTCAGGACCAACAAATCCTTCCGATGCGCCTTTACAAGCGTATCAAATTATAGAAACTGGAGCTCATGCTAGTGAAGAATTTGTGAATAAAAAAGGACAGACGGTTTTAAAACGTACCTACAATAATGATGTAGTCCATGACACTTATTATGTATATGACGATTTTGGAAATTTAACATTTGTACTCTCTCCAGAGGCAAGTGCTCAAATTGTAAGTGGAACGACTTTAGTAGCCAATGCTCAGGACATACTAAACAGACTTGCATATCAATATAAATATGATTATCGCAATCGTCTGATTGAAAAGAAGGTGCCTGCCAAGGGTTGGGAATATATATTGTATGATAAGTTAGATCGCCCAGTTCTTACTCAGGATGCCAATCTTCGACAAAACAATGAATATCTTTTTACCAAATACGATGATTTTAATAGAGTTGTGTATACGGGTATTTACACCTCTGGATCTTCAAGACAAACCATACAAAATCAAATTGATGCCCAAACAGAATTTAATGAAGATGTAACTATCAATAGTAATTCATTTAATGGAAATACACTTTATTACACCAATCAGGTATTTCCTATCAATAGCATCTCAGTGCTTACTATTAATTATTATGATACCTATAAAGATTTGGGTAGTTATAGCTTGCCTACAACTGCTTATGGACAGACGATAACCAATGCTACAAAAGGACTTCCTACCGTATCAAAAGTACGTGTATTAGCAACCAGTAATTGGATAACCACCGCTACAGGTTATGACGTAAAAGCACGTCCTATATTCTCTTATAGTGAAAACACCTATTTAGGAACCACAGACACCTCTGAATCATTACTAGATTTTACAGGAAAAGTACTAGAGAGCAGAACGACACACCAAAAAACGGGTCATCAGGCAGTAGTCACTAAAGACTACTTTACCTATGATCATCAAAATAGACTCATTACGCAGATGCAACAAATAGATGATGAACCTTTGCAACTCATCGCTAGTAATACCTATGATAACTTAGGACAATTGGAATCTAAACGTGTGGGAGGACAACTTTTTGAAGTAGGTTATACCGATTTAGTCAACGTTGTTGTTTCAGATGATGGCCATTTGATTACAAAACTAGATGATCCAAATTTACCTGATGCATACAATGCTGGTCTTGCTACTATTGGAAAATTAGAAGGAGACGGAGGTATTTCATTTTCTGTAGAATCCATAGGTTCCGAATTAAGAGTAGGATTCAATGATATTAATACAGAAGAAGGAGTGTATGATATTAATTACTTTTACAGATTTCTAACTACTTTGGTGAATGGCAAGTATAAGTATATTATTTATAAACGTCCTCTAGCTGGAGGAGGTGCGCAATCACTCTACACTGGCTACTATGATATAGTTAGTAATGATTTTAAAATTGAAAGAGATGGTGATACATTATATTTCATACAAAATGGAGCTGTAGTAACTTCTACCTTATTGGAAGACCCAAGTATTTCTCTTATTGGAGATATTAGCCTTAAAACACCAAACTCACAAATAAGCAGTCTTAATTTCTATGCAACAAATATTGATAAGAGTCTTCAAAAAGTAGATTATCAGTATAATGTTCGTGGATGGCTTACTGATATTAATGATATTAATAGTAATTCTGGAGAACGTGACCTTTTTAATTTTCATATTAATTATGATACTAAAGAGGGAATGACTTCTACAGGAAGTGTTACTCCTCTTTACAACGGAAACATCTCTCAAACCATTTGGAAATCTGCAAATTCAGATTCTCAAGTAAGAGCTTACGGATATGCGTATGATGATCTAAATAGAATTAATGGAGGTTTTAGTAGAAAAGGAATCAATTATAACACCGTAGATAGTTATACACTTTTTAATGTGAACTATGACAGAAACGGAAACATAGAAACCTTAAAACGAAATGGATATATACCTACAAGTCCAGGATATCAATTAATGGACGATCTTTCCTATGCTTACAATGGAAATCAATTGCTCAATGTGATTGAAGGGAGTACTTCAGGTATCAAGAAACAGGGATTCTATGATGGGAATACTTCTGCTACATTGGATGATTATGAGTATGATGTTAACGGAAATATGATTAAAGATCGTAATAAAGGGATTACGGATAATATTGAATATAATCACTTAAATCTACCTGTAACTGTTAGAATTAATACCGTTGATGCTCAAGGTGATACTCAGCAAGGGACAATTTCGTATATTTACGATGCCACGGGAATAAAACTTGCGAAAATAATGAATGATGAAGTTCAAAATAGTACAATCACGACTTACTATGCAGGAGGATATATCTATGAGAATAACAATAATAACGTTGAATCTTTAAAAATGTTCCCGCACCCTGAAGGCTATATAGAACCTGTATATGGTACTTCTAAGTCTATTGGAAAATTTAGCACACAAACGCAAACAGCAAGTTTTTCTAACTATCAATATGCGTTTAATTATACCGATCACTTAGGAAACGTGCGTCTTACGTATGCAGACAGTGACGGAGATGGGGCTATTGAAATAGGTACAGAAATCATCTCAGAAAAGCATTACTATCCATTTGGATTAAAACAAAAAGGATACAATGACGTGGTTTCTGGGAATGTAAATCACACTGCGGACAGGTTTAGCTTTCAAGGTCAAGAATTACAAGAGGATCTAGGGTTAGGGTGGTTACAATTTAAATGGCGAAATCATGACCCTGCAATTGGAAGGTTTTTTAATCTTGATCCACTAGCAGAAAAATTTGTTTATAATTCTCCATATGCATTCAGTGAAAATAAGGTTATAAGTCATTTTGAATTGGAAGGACTTGAAGCGGTTTTGGGTATAACATTGGGCAAAGATGTAAAGTATAGAGGAGATATCCTTGAGCAAGCTCATCCTGGAACTCAAAATATTAATATTCAATCAGGAGGTGTAAATAGTTTTGTGGATGCTTTTAGAACTGCGTCTGCTTCTGACCCAGAAGGAATTGCTTTTGTGGCTGTTTGGGGTCATGGTTATGCAGGAACAATATTTGGAGCTCAAGCTGACGCTTCAGTTAGTAATTCTGGGCTAAGTAAATTAAACGATGCAATAAAGAACGGAGAAGTGAATTTTACAGATAATGCATTAATTTATTTAGGAAATTGCAATTCGGCAACTTGCGCAAGTGATGACGTTAGATCATTTGCTGCGGAATTATCAAAAATAACAGGAGCTACTGTTATTGGGGGTAATGCTTCTGTTGGAGTTGGTAGGGAAGGTTCTCAAATAGAAAACGCTGAAAGTATGATTTATTGGATGTATAATCCTAATAAGGATAATTTTGTTTCCTTTAATGATGGAGTATCTACAAATCTAGGAGGTAGTATAGATGTTATACGATTACTTAACAGAACTATGAATCCACCTACATCAGTCGGTACAGTAACTAGAGAAGGGATAACACCATCTTCTACTCCTTTACCTACTGGAAATACACTTCAAGCTGATGCAAGTAGTGGACGAATAGATACAGGAGACTTTAATACAGAACCATTTAGACCTAGGATAGATAAACATTAAAAATTATTTTAGAATGAAAAAAATAATAATATATTTTTTAACAATATGCTTTTTTTCTTGTGTTCAAGATAAACAAGTGAAAACATTAGAAAGTAAGATAGATACCGTAGACATTCCTGTTGAAACAAAAAATGGTCAAAACCAATCAACTTTATTGAATGATAATATCAATTTACAGAGTGTAAAAAATCAAATAGATAATGCTACTACTACTTTTTTAAGTAAAGAAGATATTATTTTTTTCCCTGATCGAATTAAAAATAATTTTTATGGATATTATACTCTTATAAAAAATTCTGATAGTAACTATCCAACGAGAATAATTGGGAATATGATCGTTTATGATTCTATAAATCCATATACTTATGAGAAGAATACTGATCAATTTGTAGAAATTACTTTAAATGACAAAGGAGTATCACTTTTCAATAATAAGATAGAGGTAGGAGCTTCTTATTCAAAAATTATTGAAGAATTCGGAAGTAAATATCAAAATAAGGATAATACTTTAATTTTTACAAAAAATAATAAAATTGCTTTTTTTAAATTTAAAGACAGCTTAGTCTCAAAAATAAAAATTGGAGAATATAGAAAAGATATAGATGTTGAATTGATGCTTAAACATTTCAATTGGTAATGGGTGATGTCCCAAAATAGGTCATCGTTTGGGTAATGTCCCAAACTAGGTCATTGCTAAAGATGACAACTTAAATTATTGAAAAACAGTAGTTAGCCAAAAAGTTAATTACTGTTTTCTTCGTTCATTGATATGTTGGTAAAAAAGAAAATCGCTAAGAGGTCTTAAAATAAACATTCTTTAAATCGTCATATATCAAATTAGGTCATAGAAAAACACCAATCTCAAAAGAAAGGTGTTTAAAAAGTATTCAATTATTCCAGCCAAATATCTTTGGCTTTATTAAACCCGACCCATTTATGATCCTTATCATACCCACGAGCAGACAAGCTGTAGCGAATGAGTTTTTCAAGAGGGATGTCATAGGCAAGGATGTCGGGTAACCGAGGCGGATTACTCCGCCTAAGTCCCCTAAGAACCGTACGTGATAGTTTCCCATCATACGGCTCAAGCACCTATAAGGCAAGAACTGTTTACTTTCTCACCCGCCTACCTTTACGAGTTTTAAAATAGTCATCCCATTGCTCATCAAATGGATTAGCTCCATGTCTAATTTTGATAAAGCGTTTAATGGGGATTTTATCCAAACGTAAGAGATGCACAGGTTTGTCTCCTCTATAGGCAGTAAATACCCAATTTCGATTTCCGATAGATTTCCAATATTTATTTTTAATCCATCGGCGAGACTTATTACCGTGTTTTCTCTTTGCCCATCGCCATAGGGCTTGGAAAATATCGTGATCCATTTTAGAGAATATTGCCTTAGAGACTACATGTCTATGATAATTTCCCCATCCTCTTTTCAGAGCATTGAGGTAAAGTATCACTTCATAAGTAGAAAGGCTTCCTGATTTTCTAATAAAATGATGGACTTTTTGCTTGAAATTCTTGATGGATTTCTTACTAGGTTTAATTAGTAATTTTCCATTGTATTTTCTAACATTTTGTCCAAGAAAATCAAAGCCTTGATCGATATGGGTAATTTTAGTTTTCTCTACTTGTAATGAGAGCCCTCTTGGTTTTAGAAATTCTTCTATTGCTGGTCGTACCACATTTTGTAGTACTTCCTTATTAGCGGCAGAAACAATAAAGTCATCTGCATATCGAACAAAACTAATTTGTAATTTTTGTCCAACACTATTTCTATTTCCAATCGGAGTTCTCCAGACTCCACAAGCGTCATAGATATATTTTTCCAATCCATCTAAAGTAAGATTTGCCAGTGTAGGAGATATAATTCCTCCTTGTGGTGTTCCTTTTTCAGTATGTTTAAAAAAACCGTGTTCTATAATTCCTGCTTTTAACCACTGTGATAAAATATATTTATCTATTGGAATATTATTCAAAAGCCAGTTATGGTTAATATTATCAAAGCACCCTTTAATATCAGCTTCCAGAATCCATTTAGCGCAGTATCTGTTTCCAAATACTACAAAACATTGCTCTATGGCATCTGCACAACATCTTTTAGGTCGAAACCCATAAGAATTTAAGTCGGCAGTTGTTTCTGCTATAGGTTCTAATGTTAGAAGTAGCAATGCTTGCATTGCTCTATCTTTCATTGTTGGAATACCTAAGGGTCTTTGTTTACCATTAGCTTTAGGAATGTATACTCTTCGCAGTGGTTTAGCTTTATATCCTTTTCTATTCAGGGATAAAGCCCCTTTGAGTTTTTGAGTAGGATATGACCAAACTTCCTTATCGACTCCAGGAGTATTTCTCCCTTTATTACTCGTTACTCTTTTTACCGCCAATAATTTGGCATAATAAGAGTTTTGCAGAATCCATTGTAAAGATTTTACTTTACGATGTTGTCCTGCTTTGGTAGCCTTTACGATACGCATTTGTAATAACCTTACCTTATACTCAACGTGATTCCAGTCTATGGAATTCCAGTATCCTCTAAGTTCAGACGCATGTTTCATAATATAAAACTCTAATTTGCTTTCTGATTATTAAGTTTCCTTACAAATTTCTCGTAATCAAGTACCAGATGAAAGTCAGCTTGCTTTCGCAACAAAACAATAGTTTCTATCCAGTTCATTACAAACTGGCATTCGCTTTTTTCATCATCCTTTACCCACAGGATTATCAGTTTTCCTTACGGATTACTTTCTTTGCTGGCAGACAAAGAATCCTATGGGCTTACCTAGTTTCTCTTACCACACAGAATAGGTTAGAATCTACCTGTCAACCGAGGACGTTATAGTTACGTCGGTTACCGCTTCACTAACCGAACTTATCCCATACCATTTTGGTTAAAGCCTATCAGTATCTTTGGCTTATCATTTTTAACGATTTTTTACAGTAGTTCACATTCTGTTATTCATACTATTCGTTCCTAGCAACCTTATCGTTTGATACTAACAATAGTGAGATTCTCTCACGAGAATTTCTAAGTCGCATTGCCTCCCGAGCTTTACACCTAATCGTTACCAACTACGCATATCAGGATAGGAAACTTGTGGTAACACACAAGGTTAAATCAACTGAAAATTCCAGCGTTTAACAGTGCAATAAGAGACTTTCTAGTCGCACAAAGCGTAATAACTCTCCATTTGCTGTAGAGAACATTCCTTGGAGTTCTTCCCAAAACCATAATGAATTACGATCTGTAAAGATTTCAGCAATCCTATCATAGGAAAGGGAAGTGTAACTATCAGGCAATACTTCAAAAGCTTGTCCGCTAACAATGGGGTAAATTTTTGGTATTACCGCATAATCATGAATAATACTTTCTACAACTCCGTACTCTTTGTGAGTAGTACGATGTTCAAAGTTGAGCCATAGAGCATGATCGATGGCTTTACTTTTTTGTTGGTGTCGTATCATCTTTCTTACCTTTTTCTGGTGTTCCTTTTTTGAGGGTAATCGTTTTGACAGGTGCTTTCTTTTCAGTTTTTGTTGCATCATCTTTAGTATCAGAAGTCTTTTTCACTTCCTCTACTCCATCCTTTGGATCTTCCTTTTTAATAGGAGTTCCATTGAGTGAAATGATATCTTCACGAGACGACAAACCTTCTGCTGCTTTTTTACGAATGAGACGTTGACTATTAAAGAGTGGTCTACATTTAATATTAAAGGCAGTATAGTTCAGCGCATCTTTTGGATTCTCCATACTACCGGCATAGATGGTATAGAGTTCATCATTGGTAAGTGAGTGATCTTTGGCATCCATAATAATATTTAATGCTCGTGTGGCCACATCGTTTAATGAACCTGTCGTTTCAGAGGTATTAAAGCCTAGTGCTTCAATCTTTTCTTTCTGCTCTTTATTGGCATATTTCAAAAAGATTTCTGCTTCTTTTCGATAGCTTTTGAGACGATCTGAAATTTCATTTTTGGCTGTTTTAGCCTCAGTAATTTGTTTGTCAGCTTCTGCGGTACGTATTATCAATCCCTATGCAGAGCATTTGATATTGCCGAAATCAGTTTTTAAACCAAGACGAAGCAATGCACATTACTTGCAATTCATTGAAGCTGTTACTTTCTATTGCCAACAAAAGAGAATCACAATTTGATGTGCATACAGGAGAAGAATATATAGAAACAAGTTTAGAAGATATTAAAATAGCAAACGCTCTTATCAAAGATACTTTGCTTCGTAAGTCTGACTCACTCAATGGAGCAACAAGAAATTATCTCGAAAATCTTAAAACTCATTTGAGCAAAAAACAGAATACGGTATTTACCAATCAAGAAATCAGAAGGGAATTACGGATTAAGGAATCAACCTTGAGACGCTATAATCAGTTACTCTTACAAGAAGGGTATATCAAACGTAGAACGGATATTCAAAAGGAATCCTTTTGTTATGAAATCATCGATGTAGATGAGTTTCGCCATTTAGAAACAACCATCGATATGGCGCTAAATATGTGTATCGAAAAGTTGCAAAAAGTGGTAAAAGTATAAATGCCTGCCCGTGCTACGGGTCGCTAGTTCGCCAGTGGTTCGCCACTGGTATAATGGCGAGGCTAAATGTTTGATAAACAAAAGAGAACAAGAGGTTCGCCACTGAAACTAAAAAATGTAAAAGGGTATAGAAGTTTATACACTCCTGCCTACCGACAGGCAGGTTCGCGAAAGCAAACTATGAAAAAACTACAACTTAAAAACGAGGTGTTTATACAACTCCTGGACTCATATACCAATTGGCTGGACGTACTTGGCTATGCTCCTACTACGGTCTATAATCTGCCAAATCATTTAAAAGAGTTCTTTCATTATTTAGAGAAACGAGGACATCGTAATCTTGACCTAGTAACGACTTTGCTTATCCAAGAATACTACACCCAATTATCAAAGCGGGGAAACCAAAGACGTGGCGGGGGATTATCAAAAGCCTTTTTAAATAAACACCAACAAGCCTTAAAGAAGTTCTTAGTCTATTTAAAAGAACATAATGCTAATATCAAATTTGGTGTACATCTCAAAGGAGAGAAAGTATCGTATCAGAATACGGATAAGGTGATACTTACCCAAGACGAAATCAAACGACTCTTTAAAGCCTGTGATTACTCACATATGAGTGAACACTTTCAAATGAGAGACCGTGCCATATTGGTATTGTTATATAGTTGCGGACTCAGGCGAAATGAAGCAGTACATATCAATTGTGAAGATATCTTATTTGATAAAGGACGTATCTATGTACGTAAAGGCAAAAACTACAAAGAACGCTTTGTACCGATTAACACATATAATTTAAGTATCCTCCAAGACTATCTCTATGAAGGCAGACCAGAGTTTCAGAATAACTATCAAACCGATGCTTTTTTGATTTCACAGCGAGGTACACGTATCAATGATATGTCGATAGCTAACAGGCTCAAATATATTATTGATGCCAGCGAAGATGAAGATATACAAGCAAAGCATATTACCTTGCATACTTTACGTCATAGCATCGCCACGCATCTCATGCAAAACAAGGTACCTATGAAATCCATTAGTCAATTCCTCGGCCATTCAAGTCTTGAATCAACGCAGATATACACGCATTTGGTAAATATGAACGAACATGAAATCATTTGATACCTATCTCTATGAAAAGGCGTATGCCAAATCAACAATCAATACCTATTTGATTTGTTACGATAAGTTTATGAGTTGGTGTCAATCAAAAGACTATAACCCTTATACCATTGATTACAAAACATGTTTAACCTACGCAAAGAAAATACAACGCCCCATAGCAGGGAAGCGACCTTCAAAGAAAACCACCAAACTACGCATTGGAGCCTTAAAAGTATTCTTTAACTATCTGATAGAAGAAAACCACCGAGGCGATAACCCTATGGAGAATATGAATATCAGAGGAGCAAAACGAATGCTGAATCATAACCTCTTAGAATACGAAGAACTCGAAGATTTATTTTATAGCTTTCAAACACAGAATATAGAACTTCCCAATAGTCCGTCGGTAGCGATACGGGATAAAGTCATTACAGGACTTATGGTGTATCAAGGACTTTCGATTACGTCTATTAAGCATCTGAAAATACACCACGTAAATCTAGAGCGAGGGAATATCTATGTGCCAAGCACACGGAAAACCAACTATCGCAAGCTAGAAATCAAATCGCCACAGGTGCTTTCCTTAGCCCAGTATATACAAACGGATAGGGAAACCCTGCAAAATGCTATAGCGTGCCACACAGAGGCGTTTATACCGCAAAACTCGGATCGTTTCACCATTGCCTGTCAGTTGTTTAAAAAACTCCGCACCATTAACCTAAATATCAAAAACGCTCATCAGATACGAGCATCGGTTATTACGCATTGGTTAAAGCTTCACAACATACGAGAAGTGCAATATATGAGTGGGCATCGGTATATTTCTTCTACCGAACGATTTGTTCAAGATGATATTGAAAATCTACAAGAAATGATAGATAATTTGCATCCTATCAATTAATTACTATTGTATTTAAAAATAATATAACTTCCAAAAGTAGCTATCCATAATTTTAGGCATTCTTTTTTGCATTTACTAGAGAATAGATATATTAGATTTGTGTATAAATATATACATGAGGTATGGAGGATAGACTCTTTATATAATTAACTGTATTAATTAAAACTAGAATTAATGTTCAAAGATTTTACAAATAACTTAGACGCAAAATTTATTTTCAAGTTGAAAATTTAGATGGATATACTAGTTTAAATTTCTTTTATATTATTGATGCTTTTGGACGTGTAATGAGCGGTTATTCAGAATTTTATAATTGTTGGATTTATGAAGAAGCTGATAGATGGTGTGTTGGTTTTTGGATTAGCGGAAATTATTTTTTTAATAGCAAAAATTTAACAAAAGAGGATGTGAAAAACATCAAAGATAAAATTGATTTTAAGCAATTTAAAAAGGATGGGTTTCATTTTATAGGAAATACCCAACTTATTGACAAATTGTCTGATCATAATTCTAGTTTTACTCTTGAATCTTTTAAAGAAAGGTACTTCTATTCTCTTAAAGAGATTCATTTGAAAAGTAAGTTTTCTAAAGAAGTGAATTTAGCTAGTCAAGAAGATATTCAAGAGATTGCAACTCTTTACCAGCAATACTATCAAGAGGAGTACAATGGTAATAACAATAAAGAACTGACTAAAACTCTTGAGAATTTTGAAAGTCTACAATTACGAAAATTAATATATAGTTTAAAGGAAAATGATAAGGTTATTGGATTTTGCACTATAATGACATTTCTATCTCCAAAACCAAATATGATTGGAACAATATTTATAGATGTAAATTTTAGGAATAATGGAAATGGAAGACATTTATTGTCTTTTGTAGTTGGTGAAATCCTCAAACAAAATGATGAACTTTTTCTTATGACTACGAAAGAAAATATATCATTAAATAGAATGGTTGAAAGTATTGGGTTTAGAAAATGCTATGAACATTCAGATAGGATAATAAAGAATCACGAATAACAGCTATTGTAGGTTATACTCTCCCTTGATTGTCAGCTGCTTAAAAACTCAGTACCATTAACCTCAATATCAAAAACGCACATTAGACACGTGCATCATCGGTTATTACACATTGGTTAAAGTTTCACAACATACGTGAAGTGTAATATATGGTGGGGCATTGGTATATTTCTTCAACCGAAAGATTCCTATAACATGATATTGAAAATCTACAAGAAATGAGTGATAATTTACATTCTGTCAATTAATTACCATATCTTAGTAATCCCTTAAATTAAATGTATTAATCTAAACAAATCTCAATATTTATTGGGGGTTATTTGTTTATTCTCCTCTGATTACGGAAAACCGTAAGCAAAGTTCATTTAAATGAATTATGCTTGTTTATTAAATTACTAAACCAATAAAATAATCAATGTACATATCTAAAATTGATATAAATAATTTCAGGAATTTTAAAGAGAAAAGAATTGAGTTCAATGATGGTGTTAATGTTATAATTGGACATAATAATGCAGGTAAAACAAACTTAATTAAAGCATTGTCATTAGTAATTGATAATGAAAGACCAAAACGGCTTAATACAGACGATTTTAATAAGAATGTTACATTAGACGAATTAAAGGCAATTGCTCCTAAAATTAGTATCTCTGTTACAATTACAAAAGGGAGAGAAGAAACTCCTGACGATTTAGTAACAGTATCCAACTGGTTAACGAAGTTGGATAGCTCATATGAGGCATTGTTGACCTATGAGTTTTTTTTGCCAGAGAAGAAACAAGAAGAATATGTTAATACATTATCTGTATTAACTAATGAGACTCCAAATGCCTTAGAAAAGGCATGGAAGATAATAAAACATGAATTTATTAGATTTTATGGATATAAAATATGGGGCGGTAAAATAACAAACCAAACTACTGCTGATTCAGAATCATTACAAAAATTTGATTTTCAATTTTTAGATGCAATTAGAGATGTTGAAAGAGATATGCTAACTGGCAGAAATACATTACTAAGGGAGGTTTTTGATTTCTTTATGGACTATGAAATTAAAAAGGATGGAACAAAAACACTAGATGAAAAATATCAACAGATTAAAATTAAAAAAGAATTATTTTCAGAAAAGGCTAGTCTTTTAATTGAAGACTTGAGCTCAAGAATTAATAATGGGAAACAAGAAATTCTTTCTTATGCAACAAAAACAGGAGCATCATTTAATAAAGCAAAACCTGATTTTGAAGGAAGTATTTCTGAAAATGAAATGTATTCTGTATTAAAATTAATTGTTGAATATGAATCAGGTATTAAAATTCCTGCAACACATAATGGATTAGGGTATAATAATTTAATTTTTATGTCTCTATTACTAGCAAAAATGCAGGTAAATGCAGATGTAGATTATTTAGATAACAACGCTAAAGTCTTTACAACTTTGGCTATCGAAGAGCCAGAAGCTCATCTTCATCCAGCAATGCAATATAAATTTCTCAAATTTTTGAATGAGAATAAAAAAGAAAAAAAAGTGCGTCAAATATTTGTGACGACTCATTCAACTCACATAACCTCTGCGGTTTCTTTGGGTGAAATTATTTGCTTACATAATCAAAATGGAGAAACAAAAATAGGTTATCCCACAAAAGTATTCCCTGATGTGAAAAATAAAAAATATGTGCAACGCTTTTTAGATGCAACAAAATCAGACATGCTATTTGCTCAGAAAGTATTATTTGTTGAAGGTATCGCAGAACAACTTCTAATGTCAATCTTTGCAAATTATATTGGTAAGTCACTAGAAGATAATCATGTTGCTGTAATAAATATTGGAGGTCGTTATTTTAATCATTTTCTACACTTGTTTGATAGCGAAAAAGAAAATACAATTCCTAAACAAATTGTCTGTATAACTGATAGAGATCCAGAAAGAAAAGAAAAAACTAAAAGTAGTTTCAAGAAATGTTATCCTTATGAATATAATCAAGATTTGGTTGGCTTTGATTATCAAGTAAACCCAAGTGCTGATATCTACGCTAAAGGCACACACCAAAATATAACGTTCTTTAGTCCTGAAACTAATAAAGGAAAGACTTTAGAGTACGAATTATTAATGAGTAACCCTTCTTTAAAATTATTACTCACAGAATCTATTGATAATAAGGAAGAATTAAAAGATTTAATGTCAATATTCGAAACTGATGATTCTACTGTCCAAGATTTAATGGATAGACTGAGAGATAGTAGTGCCAATACAAGAATCAAAGATTCAATAAATATAAATACCACTTTTGATAGTGAAGAAAAGAAAAAATCTATAATTGCATCTAGATATTTAAACTCTGTTGGCAAAGGAGAAAACGCTCTTGAATTATCATTTGTTTTGTCTGAAAATCTTAGTAAAAAAGGAACAGATGATTTTATAGAATTTAATGTTCCTAAATATATTAAAAATGCAATAGAAGAGTTATGTCAGTAATTATTATAAACTCTGATTTTAAAATAGCTGATATTGAAAATAATTTTAAGGTTTCAGCTGGTCCTGGTGCAGGTAAAACTCATTGGTTAGTAAACCATATTAGGAACATACTACATTCTTCAAATAAGCTTTCGATAACTAGAAAAGTAGCTTGTATAACCTATACAAATACCGCTGTTGAAAATATATATAAACGTTTGGGGACTTCTTCTGCTCAGGTAGAAGTCTCTACTATCCATAGTTTTTTATATAAACACGTTGTAAAACCATATGTTTCATTTATAGCAGAACAATATAGTTTAGATATCAGTAAAATTGATGGGCATGATGATATTATACTTTCAAATTATAGTTTTTTAAATGATTGGAAGGCAAGAACTAGACAGCAAAGAATTAGAGATGATAGTGTAGTTATCAGTGCTTTTAAAAATTTAAGATGGAAAATAGAGGGAGATGATTTAGTAGTAAAAACCCCTTACCCATTTAAAATGGGTAATTATCCAATAAGAAATGATTCGTATTTAGAATACAAAACAATGACTTGGGAAAAAGGAATAATTCATCATGATGATGTTCTTTTTTTTAGCTACCAAATATTTAAACAAATTCCGTTTGTTGCAAAAATTTTACTAGCAAAGTTTCCTTATTTAGTTGTTGATGAATTTCAAGATTGTAATCCAATCCAAATTACAATATTTAAAGCTCTTGGATTAGAAGGAGTAATAACTGGAGTAATTGGTGATCCAATCCAATCCATTTATGGATTTCAAGGTGCAGATTATAGCCAGTTTCATTCTTTTACGTTACCTGAAATTAAGGAATATTACTTAAATGAAAATAGAAGAAGTAGTAATGAAATAGTAGGGCTTTTAAACTCAATTAGAACAGGTATAACACAAGTGCCCTTTCGAAATACTAATACTCAAAATCCCAAAATAATAGTTGGAGATATGTTATTTGCTTTGAGGAGAGCAAAAATGATTAGCGGAAATGAAAAAGTGAATACTCTTTCTAGAGTTAATATAACTTCCAATGCAATGAAAGCTGAGATTAGTGGAACTGGTTTGGATAGCAAACTATTAGGTAAATTAGTTGAATCAGACAAACCAAGTTCCTCCAATAAATATCGTAGTAAATTAATTACGTCGTGTATTAAATCCATTGCTTTTGCAAGAGAGAATAAGTTCAAAGATGCAATAAAGGAATTAGAAAAATTCTTTAATTATAAAGCGGATAAAATAAAAGGTAAACGTAGGGCATTAAAATATATTACTATTTTATTAAAATCATTTGAGGAATATAAGTCTAGTTCTTTAATAGAATTCTCTGAATTTGTGAGACTAAATCTTGAACCTAGTATGACAAAAGTTAGCAGAGGTGCTGTCAAGGTATTTTATGAAAATCATACTTTTAATCAATTACTATTATGTGTATCAATACCAGAAGACTTGAGTTTGCATAAAACAATACATAAATCAAAAGGGGATGAATTTAAGAATGTTTTATTAGTTCTTGAAAAAGAAGATGATATAGATCTTTTTATTAATCCTGATTTAGAACAAAATGAAGAACACAGAGTAAACTATGTAGCCATAAGTAGGGCCGAAAACAAACTTTTTATATCTGTTCCTGTGTTAAGTAAAAATAATCAAGAGATGTTGAATACTTTATTTGATATTGAAATACTTTAAAGAATCATTGAAAGAAGAACGATCAGGCATATTTGATTTCATTGACGAGATATCTAAGGAAGAAACCTATCGTCAATTGTACCCAAGTAAAAAGGAGGGCATTGTAATTGCGCATTTGTATCAACGTGTAAAATCGGGATACTATGAAAACGATTCGTTTACAGCAGAACAGATTCATTCTCTATTTGAGTTTACAATGAACGAAGAAGAAAAAAGGGTCTCTGATGTAAAAGGACGGATAAATAAACTCCAAAAATACTTCCTGAAATATGATGAAGAAACACAACTATACTCCTTTCAAGAGTATGGTATAAAATTCTGTAGAATTGCAGAAGAAACATTAATTGGATCTTTAAAACCAACTGAGATAAAGATTATATGTTCTCAATTAAAGCAAAAACTACGAGAATCTATTGGAGATGAAACTAAAATAGAAGAATGGTTTATAATCCATTTTAAAAGTTTTCATCCCAATTTAAAACAACAAATAGATTTTTTAGACAGACAAATTGATGAGGCTGTAGAAAAATTAAGGAACGACACACTAGCTGAAAAAAAATCGCCATTAAAGTTACTACAAACTGTAAGCGATGACCTTGTAGATATACAGAATAAAAACGACGAATTACGTTCAGCATTTTCTGAAACCTATTCAATAAGCACTTTGTTATTTGAGATAAAAACAGAGCAAGAAATACTATTAGAGCGCATAAGGTACACCACTCGCTTTTTTAATAATGTACAGAGTAGACTTAGAAATACAAATAGGAGACTAGACAGAATACAACCAAAAATAAAACAACTCTTCTTTACACTAAATCAACCAGAGTATAGCGCCAAAATAGATCGATTTATACGATTTTTACTAAAATATTCTACACTTGAGAAAAAGGGTAATGACAAAGAAATTATATTCCCTAAAGAAGTAAACTCTATAACTTCAAACCATAAACGTCCTAAATATCTATTGATAGATAGGGATCGAGATTTATTTCCTACGCAAGCAAAACCCAGAAAAAAATATCATAGAGATCAAAAAATTGAAGCACAAAATAAAGCTGTTTTAGAAAATGCGTTTGATGATGCCCAAACCATAGATGATTGGGTACAGCTGTTTTTTGCCCAATTACAACAAAAAAAAGAACTAAACATTTCCAAAGGATTTTTCTTGGTACTCGAAGATACAAATGATGTTACAATTGCTACAAAAGTTACATTTAAAGTTATAGAAGATGCTCACAATAATGAAAAATATAAAGTGGATATAGATAAAACCAATTTAGTACAAAATAAAAATACAGCTTTATGGAAAACAATGATATTTCAGAAGTAGAATATCTGAAATTCTTAAAAGAAGAAGATGCTATTCAATACTTTGGGCGATTAGACTATCTATTAAAAGACGGTGTGCATATTCAAGAAGATGCAGACCAAATACCATATTACCGCTTTTTAAAGGAAAATAAAAACTCTATAAGAGAGTATTACGAACGCTTCTTTGGGATAAGCTTAAAAGAAGAAAATAAAGAAACAGATTCCTATTTTTTTCTCGATTTTAATGACTCTAGTAGAGGAAGCATACCACAACCATTTAGAGACATTCTTAAAAACGATTACATTATTATTGGGTTAATAATTTACAAAATACTATTTCTGGAAAGAAATTTAGAATTGACTTCTATCCAAAAGTTAAAACAGACCATTAGAAATGATTATCAAGAATTCAAACCAGGTTTAAGAAAACTTGTAGCACAGTCTACAACTGATAAAGATAATTTTGATGATGATGAAGCAATTGATAATGCTATAGACAGAGCCTTAAAACAATTTAGAAAACTAGCTTGGTTAGATTATAAAGGCGATACGTTTGAGTCTAGAGCATCTTTCCATAGAATAACAACACTGTACGAAGACATTATACCAAAAATTGACACTATAATAAAAAGCTATAAATGAAAAAATACCCGCGTATACATAGCTTAGGAGCCATAAACATTATACACCATCAAGAATTTGATTATAAATTTCATTCTTTTAGAACCGATTTTACAGGAGAAAGTGGTGTAGGAAAAAGTATTATCACGGACTTAATACAGTTAATCCTTGTAGGTTCAACACAATACCAATCAGCAACAAAAGGGCAAGACGATAGGCCTTATACAAGCCTTATTATAGAGACTCCAGATAAAGGTGATTACGGTTATGCGTACCTAAATGTAGAAGTAGCTAAAGGAAAATATCTATTAATAGGTAGTTATATAGAACGAAGGTCTAAAAAAACACAAGCTTTTATTGTACAAAAAAGTTTAGACTTTGAACAAAATATACTCACACCTTTTGACACGCCATTTACAGTAGAAAATTTTGAAAGAAATGATAAATGGATGACACTACAAGAATTTGATAAATATATTAATACGGGCAACCATTTAGGCTGTAAAATATACCATCTATTTAAAGACTATCATGAAGCATTATATTTAAACAACATATTGCCCATAGATGTTTTTACTAATAAAAGTGACCTAGAAGATTACGCTAAAATTTTACAAGCCTTTGCCCGAAGAGGAATAGATGTAAAGAACGATGTTAACTTACAAGAATTTTTACACGGAAAAGCTACAGGTTCTAGGTATTATAATCAATTTCAAGATGCTGTAAAACAAATGGAAGATTGCATTACAGGACATCGAAAAAACCACCAAGAAGTTCAAGATATAAAAGAAAAAAACACCCTATTAAAAAAGTTACGTGATCTCAAAGTAATTAAAGATAATGCATTTGTAAAATACAACAACGCAAAATTCTATTTTAACAATCATCGATTAGCCCAAATAAATGAGGAGATTAAACAGACTGTACAGAATTACTTTATAGCTAAAGCGTCCATAAAAGAATTAAAATATTTAAAAATAAAGACATTACAAGAGTGTGACACAAAACTCGCCAAACTTATTTCGGAAGAAGATAAATTAAAAAAAGAAAAAGATAAGTTACAAGTCACAGTAAGCTTTTTTAGCATCGTAGATGAAGCCTTAAAAAAGCTATCCTTAAAAACGGAAAAAGAAGTAAAAGAATCCTATACTTTATATAAAAAGAACGAAGTACAAATAAACAGGTATATACAATTACAAAAGCAACTTCAATTACAGAGTTTAGAAAATGACTTTAATACTCTTGATCACAATAAAACATTTAAAGGTGTTGTAGACCAATTACAAGAAGAAATTATAAAAAACGAAGTACAAGTAAAACAATATAAGGATCTTATAAAGTTTAACGATTTTGAAAACCCAAAATCAATGGCATATTGGGTAATCAATAAAGGCGAAAATTTAAACTTAAAAGAAGAAAGTATTATAAGGCATTTCTTTAGTATTGATACTATTAAACCAGAAAAAATTGATGCAAATAGCACATACTTGCCTAAGCCCAATAAGATTTTAGAAACCTTAAAAAACGTTATTGAAGAACCTGAAAAAAGAGGGTTCTGGATAACACTTTCTGGGCTTTATGTATTTATAGAAGAAGTTGAAGAACCTATTTTTAATACAGCTAACATAGATGAGCTTAAAAAAGTGTTTCAATCTAATAATCAAGATTTAAAAATAAAACTAGAAGAAAAAGAAAAGATATTACAAACAAATAAAAAATTACATGAATTTGTTTTAGAATATTTAACTGAACCAGAAAGTGACTTAAAAGTATGGCAAAATCGAAATAACTTGCAACAACAAACAGAACATCAAAAAGAAGTTTTTATTCGTTTTGAAGAATTTGATTTTGATAATGAAATAACTAAATATCCTAAAAAAGAAGAAATAATCGCTGTATTTGAAAAAGTAAAAAAAGAGTTAAAACATGTAGGTAAAGAAGTAATAAATTATGGAAGTATAAAAGAACAATTAAGTACGTTTAAAATTCATAAAATACAAGAGAAAATCCTTAATTTAAAAGCAATTGCTAAAGAGCAAAAAATAGTAACTGAACCAACTTTAGATATTATAATCGATAAAGATAAATTTATAATAGACTTTACAACACAGCATAAGACAGTAGTTGACAACTTAGATATTAAAGAAGGCCTAGAAGAATCTATAGAAAGTAAAAACACAGTAGAAACAGAGCTAGATACCCATAAACTAAAATATCCTTATGTAGTCAATGTTAATTTAGAAAAAACATTAAACAAGGAGGAAGATTACAAAGAAGTTTATGGTGCTTATGAAATTGCAAATACTAATTATTGGGTAGAACTTAAAGGTATATTGATTTCTTATGGATTAAATGATAAAGAAGAACAATTAAAAGGAGAACAATCTTTTATACAATTAGCAAAAATGTTGTTTCCATCAGAGATTTTTAAAAATGTTTCGTTTGATGAAACTAGCATACTAGATGAAATTGAAAAATATCTGGAGAAAATCATAGATGTTAATGCCAGAATAAATCAAAATAAACTTCTGGCTATAAAAGATATACTAGACGATTTAAAAACAGAAGTAGGCAATCAAATAGAAATTAATAAAGAAATTAAGAAATTTTTCAAAGAAGACTACACAAAAATAACAGGAGACAATAATGCATCATTAAAAATACAGCAAAGCTCTACAGTTTCCTTAAACTGGGTAGCGAGCTATTTAAAAAAACTAGCTACAGTAGATATTGGTTTATTTGATTATCAAGAAAGTTTAAACGCTAAAAATGAAAAATTACCCTCGCTAGAAGACAAACTATTATATGCTTACCAAGAATTTAGTAAAATACCCGAACCAAATATGTCGGCTAGGAAATTACTAAACCCTTTTTCCTATTATAATTTAGATTACAGTATTGTAACCAAAAGTGGAAAACGTAACTCTGGTAGTACAGGACAAACCTACACCTCAATAGCCCTATTATGTATTGCTAAACTATCCTTAAAAAATGGAAGTTCTACTAACAAAGAGCCTATTCTCGGGTTGCGTTTTATGAGTATAGACGAAGCAGAAGGGATAGGCTCTAATTTTGATATGCTAAGTAAAATTGCCAAACTATTTGACTATCAAATTATTTCATTATCCATAAGTCCTAATAAGCTTAAAAGGGAAAATCAATATATCTATAGGCTTACTAAAATAGCTAATGAAGAAAGAGCCAATCATCATCCATCTGTAATATTCAGTTAAACTATGAGAGAAGAACTAACTTGGCGAGAACTAGAAGGACTCTATCGACTCTATAAAGGAAAAAGTACACGCTTAAGATTGATGAATAATATATATGTAAAAAGAGTTTTATATGATATAGAAAGAATCATCGATTATAAAAATGGGAACATTAAAGTTATAGAAAAACAAGAAGGTTTCGATGAGTTTTTTGAAAAAAAATTGCTCGATCAATATTTATATTATGCAAACTTTTTTGAAGAAGTAAATATTGAAATATCTGCACAACGCACCTATTCAGAATATGTATTAAAAACCTTAATGTTAATCCATAAGAATAAGGAAAATCTAAAAGATACTTTGTCAACACCTCATATGTTTTCCAGTAACTTTTTTGAAGAAAAAGATTCTAAATTTCTAGATGATAATAAAAGATTACGGGATGATATTTTAAAAATCCTAGGTGTTAAAGAATTTCCTATGCAATCGCCAAAATCTCAACAATGGATGTTAGTTGTGGATTGTAAAAACCCAAAGTACATATTAATCTGTGAAAACATCGATTTTTTAAAAGACCCTTGGCTCTTTAGAGAAAATAATATAGAGCTATGGCATTTAGGAGGTAATAACACTAAAAAGCTAGAAGAAGTTCCATCAAAAAAAATAATCTATCCAGTATTTTATGTTTGCGATTGGGACTATCACGGATTAGATATTTATGTTCGTATAAAAAAAATACTAACTCAAAAAGATAAAAATATCATACTGCTAACCCCTAAAAACCCAATGCTAAAACCTATGAAGTCTGGTAAGCATCATAGCGAGTGGAAAAAAGAAGATTTTTCAAGTTTAAAGCGAAGTGCTTTTACTAGAGAAGCACAAAGTTTAATAGAACAATTGGTAATAAAAAACAAATGGGTAGAGGAGCAAACAATTAAACCGATTGAATTAATATTAAATCAAATAGATAATAAATAAAACATGTATGAGTGGATTTAGACTTTTAGCAATAAGACCTTTATTAGATTGTGATGAAACTTTTTTAAAAGGTCTTGATCCTAATGGTGTATTCTCTTTTTATTCTAATTATCAGTATTTAGGTAAAAAAGGAGAGACTGTTTCTAACATTGAACCTGTTGAGGAAATAATTATAGAAAAAGACGATTCATTTAACATATATAATGAAGAAATTAATGGCACATCAATTAATATTTCCGCTTTAGTTGGTGAAAATGGCTCTGGAAAAAGCACACTATTAGAATTATTTTATGTGACTTGTTACGCGATAGCCCTTGAGAAAGGAATAGTTCCTGGCAGCAAATATTTTAGCGAAAAATATATAAAGACTGAAGAATTATATCTTTATAAAATTATTAGCAATATAAATAGAGTGCAGACATATTTGAGGGTCGATTTGATATATGCTATTGATTTAGACTTTTTCTCAATTAATTATGTAGATGGAAGATTATCTCATCGTCATATACAAGGACCAGGTAAATTCTTGAATTTTAAAAACAAAACATATAAGAACGATTCGATTTCAATATATGAAGGGATTAGTAATGAGTTATTTTTTTATAGTATAGTAACAAATTATTCACTTTACGGACTTAATACCATAAATCAAGGGCACTGGCTTAAAAGTCTCTTTCATAAAAATGATGGTTATCAAACACCTTTAGTTATTACTCCAATGCGAACAGAAGGGGTTATAAATATTAATAATGAATTTCATTTTGCTCAAACACGTGTACTTTCTAATCTTGTAGATGAAAATTTTATTATAAAAAATATAGTCAATAATAAAGATGTAGAATCTATCAATTTTGAATTAGATACGGAAAGATTTATTAGTATCAATAATGTAAGTATTGATTTAGTATATCAAAGATATATTAAAGAATATAAGCTTTCAAACGGAAATCAATACACAGATAAAGAATTCTTTATTGATATTTATAATGCTTTATATAGAGAGAGAAAATTAAGAATTAAAGAGATTGATGTAAAAGTGATTCCCCATTTTGAATCTCTTATAAAATATATTTTAAGAAAGCTTATCCGTATTTCATCTAACTATAAAGAATATTTTGAATTTTCTTTTCTCCCAAAAGATGAAAAACCTATACCAAGTTTAAGAAAATTCAGAGAATTTTTACTAAAACTACAAAATGACAATAGCCACATCGTATTAAAGTTACGACAGATTTTAAATGCTATTAGATTCAATATATTTAAAAACTCTGATGAAATACACTGGGAACCTAATAACTTAGTTGATAAGGAAAAAACTACAAAGTATTATTATAAGTTAAAAACTAAAGAGTTTGTATCGAGAATTAAATCAATAAAAGATAATTTCCCTTCAATAGATTTAATCGAACTCATACCTGTTGCTGCTTATAGACCATACTTAATTATAGAAAAAATAACAAAAACTGGAGAGGGGCATATTTTTGAATCTCTAAGTTCAGGAGAACAACAATTTGCTCATTCGCTACATTCTATTTATTATCATCTTTTAAATGTAAACTCTGTTTTTAAAAGTAAAACAGAAAAGATAAAATATAATTATGTAAACATTATTCTTGATGAAATAGAATTATATTATCATCCAGACTTTCAGAAAGCATATATAAAAGAATTATTGAATGGCATTAAAAATTTAAAACTCAATAATATTAAAGGGATTAATATTATTTTTAGTACACATTCTCCATTTATTCTTTCTGATATTCCTGCAAATAATATTTTAAGACTCAAAGAAGGAGAAGTTTATAAAGAAGGTAATATTAAATCTTTTGGAGCAAATATTCATGATATTCTTGCAGATGACTTTTTTCTTAGTAATGGTTTTATGGGAGATTTTGCAAAAGAAAAGATTGATGAAGTGATTATTTGGTTAAATTCTGAGAGACTCCAAAAGGAGGTAACGTCTTTAAAAAAAGAAATAAAGTCCTTAAAAAGAGAAGAGAAAATAACTAATGGAATTAAAAATAAAATATTAAACACTAAAATAGAAGAGCTAAAAGAATTAAAAGATAGAGCGCCTGATTTATCTATGCAATATTGCGAATCACTTATTAAAATTATTGATGAGCCATTACTTAAAAATACTTTAGATGAAATGTATAATACTATTTACCCAAAAACTGAAGATGAAAAATTAGAAGAAATCAGAGCTTATGCTAAAAAACTAGGTAGAGATGATATAGCGAATAAATTAGATAATTTGGACTAGAGCTATGATATACTTAGGAGAACAAAATCATGCTCTAAAAATTTACAGCAAAGTAGCAATTTGTTGGTTGGGAATAAAAATAAAAGGGCGTAAGACTAAATCTAAAACTTTAGGATATAGGTGTGAAGACTCGAACTGCTCCTTATGTAGAAGTAGGATGAATATAAGGGCTAATGTTAATCAAGATTTTAGAGATTTATTTGCAGAAGATTTAATCATTAAAATTATAGTATCCAAGCCAGAAAAGCTTTACGAGATTTACAATCGAATTAAAAGTCAGTATCTTTATTTGGGGTATACACAGGAACAATTCAAAACTGAGAGCGATAAAATATTTGTTGATTCTGGTTATACAGATTGGTTCTTGTCGAATAAGTGGAACTATAAATTCGCTAAACTAATTAATAAACATACTTGTACTTATTGTAATAGAGAATATATCTTTGTTTTCAAGAAAGAAAAAGGAAAAGGACTAGTTCCGCAGATGGATCATTGGTTTCCTAAAACTTTTTTTTCGTTATTAGCATTATCTTTTTATAATTTAATTCCCTCTTGTGGAACCTGTAATACTATAAAATCTGATGCAGAATTTAACTTGGAAAAACATTTGCATCCTTATGTAAATAAAGATATTTCAAACGCTTATAAATTCGATTATATCTTCAAAACAGCTCATGTACCTGAAATATTTTTAAAAGAAAATACATTGATAGGTAATAAAGGGAAAAATACTTTTGATGCTTTAAATCTTCCTTTTATTTACAAAGGACATTCCGATAAGGAATTAAAGGATTTATATGATTTGCGATTCAAGTATTCCGAAAATTATTTAGAGAGTCTAATTAAAAATACATTCAATAGCCATTTACCAATAAGTGATAACGAAAAGTATCGGTTAATTTTTGGTATTGAACTTGATCCGAAAGATTACCATAAACGTATTATGAGCAAATTTAAAAATGATATTATTGAAAAGCTTTTGAATATTTCGAATGATGCTTAAATTTGAATTTTAATATTCGCTCATTGAAATAACCTCTATTAGTTTGAGGGATTGATTAAAAAAAGGTTTAAAAGCCCTTAAAAATTAGCCTTAGTTACTATCCCTTCGGATTGCAACAAAAAGGATATAACGATGTAATTACTTCCAATAAAAATGATGTAGCAGAACGTGTTAAGTACAACGGAAAAGAAAATAATCCTGAGCTTGGATTAGGATGGTATGATTTTGGAGCAAGAAATTATCAAGCTTCTTTAGGAAGATGGATGATTATTGACCCACTTGCAGAGAAATATATGAACCTTTCTTCTTATAACTTTGCTATGAATAACCCTATGTTCTTTATTGATCCTGATGGAAAAGAGGTTGATGTAAGTACTTTAGTTCAAAGTAATAAAAATGAAGATAAGTGGATATTATTAAATTTATTAATTGATTTAGCAGATATTTCGGGTCAAACGATAAAAATAGATACTGATAATAATGGTAAGTCTACATTAGTAGGTACAGGTTGTTCAGAAGGAGGTAATTGTAGTGATGAAATAAGCTCTTATGTTGATCATCTTTTAACTAGTGAAGAGTCCGTAAAAGTTTTTAGGTCAAATAACTCTACTACTACTTTTTCACAGGATGGAGTTAGATATATAGGTATAAATGGAAAACAAATTTATGGAGCTCAACAAGCATTAGAAGAAAATGGTGTTGATTCAAAAACTTTCGGTACAGGAATGGTATTTCTCCATGAAACCTTACATACGAAACTAGGAGCTAGTTATTTTAATAGTCCATTCGATGAATCAGAAAAAATAAATCCTGGATTTTTCCCAGATCCTATAGGTCGAGATAGAGAAACACAGACTGGTCCAACAGTTGATCGCGTTAATCAATTTAGAGAAAGTCTAGGGTTACCACAAAGATATATTTATGGAAATGTACAAGGAACTCTATACTTTGAAGTTGATGGAACCCGAAGACAGATTCAATATGAATACATTACAGTCCCTAATGTATCTGAAGCTGATTATAGTAAAACGAAATTAGTAAACGATAATAATTAAACTATGAGAATAAGTTTGTTTTTAATGATAACTCTTCTAATAATGAGTTGTAAATCTAATGAAACTTGTGTAAAAGAATTAGAGAAGAATGATTATTTGATAATTCAAAAATGTATAAATAAGGTTTTAGAAACTAAAGAAGGAATATCTATAGATTCTTATTTAGTAAAGCCTTATTTAGATCAAGTATCATTCAAACCTTATTCAAAAGAGGAGATTGAAAAAACTTTTAAAAGGCTTGAAATGAGCTTTGACGAAGTTGTTTCAATGAATGAAGAATCTGCTAACTGTAAAGAACGATATTATAAAGACTTGTCATCTTTATCTAGCACTAATAGTGATGCTGTAGTTTTTAGCACTACAAGATTATATGGTGATTTAATTCAAATTAAATTAACAAGTTATTATGGAGAAGTAGATGAGGATAAAATTAAAAATGAGGAGAAGCTAGATATAAATCAAATGTATGAGTACCTTTTTAAGGTAGAAGATGAAAATGTTAAGATACTTTTACAAAGTAGTACTTTTTATGACTAGAAAATCATAATGGTGGTGTAGTAAACTGATGCTTTTGAGAAATTGAATATTTTGATAATTGATTATCAGTAATATACATAAAGAATGGGTCTCGAATTTGAGACTCATTCTTGTTCTTTCAAGTAATGAAAATTTGTTAGAGGCTATTAAATAAGGATTCTTTATACTTACGTGTAGTAAATTGGTGCTTGGTTATTTTTACAGATATGAAATGTAAAAATTGTAATGCATCAAATTGTATTAAAAAAGGAAAACGAAGTGGTAAACAACGTTATCATTGTAAAAGCTGTAATCTAATTTTCAATTAGGATATACTTATAAAGCCTATCAATCAAACGTAAATGAATTTATAAAATGTTTATTGAAAGAAGGCTGTGGAGTTAAAAGTATTTTAAGAATTATAAATATCTCAACTAAGGCAGTTCTTTCAAGAATGCTTAGGATTAGTAAGGCAATTAAAGTTCCTTACTTTGATAAACAAGGCTGTACATTTGAAGTAGATGAAATGTTTATAAAGATTGCGAATGGTGAACATCAAAACTGGTTAATCTATGGTATTGAAAGAGTAACAAAATCTTTAATTGATTTTGTTATTGGTGGAAGAACAAAAGAGAATATTAGTTAATTAATCAATAAGATATTATTACTCAATCCCAAAAGGATTTATACCGATAGATTAAATATCTATCCTAGTTTGATTCCAAAAGAAATTCATAAACGATTTCAATATTGTACCAACAAAATAGAACGAATGAATTTGACATTACGAACACATATCAAACGACTTTCAAGAAAGACAATTTGCTTTTCGCGAACCTGTCTACCTCAGGTAGAAGCAAGAATATTTAGAAGCTCACTTACGGATATATTTTTGGGGATAGTATTAACATTAAATAATAGAAGTGAGGTTTTCATAATTGGCTATAATCAAGTGTATATCTTCCATCAAAAAGTTCGATAATTGACCCTTTTGGGGTACAAAAGGCTTCTCATTATGAGGAGCCTTTTTTGTTTTTGATATATAATTTTTTAGTTTTTAGCCCCCTCTTCTTTCTCTTTCATTCTGCTTTCGCGAAAGCGTAAAAAATAGTTTTATCAAATGGGTATTGGTCATCTTTACTCAAGATTGTGCTAAATATTTTTTGAGCATTTAGACCCTAAAAAAGCTTAAATACTCTCTTCAACTTGTAGGTTTTGATCTTTTTTTTAAATAACTTTTTTAGAGCTTAGAACGTAAAACTAGAATATCAAAAATGGCCTATTGTAGAAAAACAAGGGATTTTTGTATGAATGCCGTATCATGATTACGGTTATACCGTAACAAAATTACGGATATAATAAGTAGCTTTCCTATGTCTTAAGCCCCTTTACAAAACCCCCTTAAGTCCATCGTATATTTTCTCACTAAAATTAAATCGATATGGAACACTCTTACGTTATTATAGACAGCAATCCAGACACCGTATATGCCATACAACTTGCTATGGAAAATTTTAATAATTTTATCTGTATTGGGATTTCTCCCAGTGAGCAAGAAGGTCTAGATATTATTTTAGAAAGAAATCCTTCTTTAGTATTTCTTAATATAGAATTAGAGCATAATCGCTCGGGTATGACAGGATATTATCTGTTGGATGCACTCCAAAAATACTTAGATGTCTTACCACAATTTATAGCATTGGCTACGACAGCTCAATACGCAATAGAAGGAATTCGGCATAGTATATTAGATTACATTATGACTCCTGTCGATAAAAACGTGTTACGACGTACGTTATTTCGTTTTAGAAAATTACCATTTAACAAACCCGCAGATATTAATGATACACTTTGTTTAAAATCATACGGGGATTATAAGTTTGTAAATACTAACGAAGTGCTTTTTTTAAAAGCAGATAATAATACCACAGATTTTGTAAGAGTTAATGGGACCACTGTAAGCGCCTTTAAAACACTAAAATTCTTTCAGGACTCTCTACCTGAGCATTTTATAAGAATTCACAATAGTTACATAGTTAATAGTCATTACATATCAAGAATTCATTTTGGAAAATCACAATGCACGATGGAGCATAGTGATATAGCAGTTCCTTTTTCAAAATCATATCGAGATAATGTAGAGATGATACGCGATAATTTTTATAAGCGAAGTCTAGTCATTGCCTAGGGTTCTTTAAGTTATTAACGATGAAATACATTCTATTATATGTGCATATATCGATAAATAACAAAAATTTATTTAGTTAATTTAATTGATATTCAATAGGTTATGTTTTTTGAAATCTTAAAAACACTATAGTTTGGTAAAAATTACCATTTTTTAAATTGGCTATACACACGTGTATGACATCCATCTACATCTATGTGTCGTATAACTACTATATAGAAAGTAAATTGCGATTTTAACATACGACTTCTTTCTATTTTTACACCGTTATAACAAAGCAATTAGTGTTGTGAAGCTTTTCAAAATATCATTAAAAACACACAGTAATTAGGGGTGTGTTATGTAATGATATGATGATAAAACCGAATACCCCTAAAACCCTAATGCCAAATTAACCATTAGATAAATCTTAACCCAATCAAACAGATATGCTATAGCATATGCTTGAAATTAAATTACTAAAACACCCAAAAATGAAAAAATACATACAAACCATTGTTATATTACTAGTTGTTACTTTATTCTTTTCTTGTGAATCTGATCCTTTATTAGAAGATTTTGAGACAACTAACACCATTCTAAATATAGAAAGCATCGAAGACGCTGAAGCGACTCCTAACAATAGAACAGAAGAAACTAACGCTGATGTAGAGGAGGACGATCTTCCTCCTGCTGATGTAGTAGAGGAAGATGATCTTCCTCCTTCAGGGAAGGCAGACAATGTAGAAGAAGATGATCTACCTCCGCCTGTTAAAACTAATAATGATAATGTAGAAGAGGACGATCTTCCTCCAGCAGAAAAAAAAGACAAGAAAAAGGTTGAAGAGGATGATCTTCCCCCCAGTGGTAATTAAAACTAAGTTTAGTTATCAAAGAATTGTAAGAACTAATTTAGTTTATGCCCTATTCTCAATTTAAGGAATAGGGCATTATTTATTTTTACATTTTAGTTTATATTATACATAATTTTTTAGTTTTGTTAGTTGAAAAAGTTTATATTTCTGATATTTAGCATGATGAAGAATAATATTTCTCTATTACTTTTAATATCCTTTATTTTATTTTTGTCTTGTGATGATCAATCTTTTGAGTCAAGCTTAGGTAAAAAAGAAATAAATCCATTTGAGAAGTATCAAAGTCTTGTTGAGAACACCTCCATAGAAAAATCTGGGCGTCTTAAATATATTGACAGTATGGTTGATTATATTAAAGATTTACCGAGAGATACTCTATTAAGGAGTTATTTATTAGATATAGCTTCTTCCTATGAATTATTAGAGGTACAAGACTCTAATTATAGATTTAAGCATAAAGCATTGAAATTAAGTTCTTTGATTCATGATTCAATAGGGTTGGCAAAATCAAACTATAGTCTAGGATCATACCATTTAAGAAAAGATGCCCTAGATAGCGCTTATGCTTATTTTTATACTTCTGAAAAATTATATGATCAAATAAAAGATATTAAGTCAAAAGCTAATTCGGCTTTAGCTATGGCAATTACTCAAAAAAATGTTAGAGATTATGTTGGCGCTGAAGAAAGTTCTATCAAAGCAATTAGACTTTTTGAGCAAATTGAAGAAATTAGGTATTTAGCTTCCTCATATAACAACTTAGCTATCGTTTCAAAATTCTTAGGTGAATATGAAAGTTCTATAGAATACTATAAAAAAGTGTATGACTATAGGGCTAGCCTTGAAAATGGAAATTCGCTCAATATAAGTACACTGAATAATTTAGGGATGGTTTACATGGATATGGGTAATTATCCTGAGGCGATATACAATTTCAAAAAAGGGCTAGCCTATGATAGCCTTGAGTATAAAAAGCCCAAATCATATATCCGCTTGATAGATAATCTAGCCTATGCCGAGTATAAAAATGGGAACATGGATTCTTTTCCTGATTTATTGCTTAAGGCTCTAGACATGAGTAGGGAGGTAAATGATAGAATCGTGATGGTCTCCAGCGGGATGCATCTATCAGAAATTTACTTAGCCAAGGCAAATAAATCAGAAACATACTTAACTAAGGAAAATAAAACAGAAACATACTTAACTAATAAAAATAAAGAGCTAGCCACATATTATGCAGAAAATGCCTATGCTACTGCCAAAGAAATCACGTATAATGAAGGTATCTTAGGATCCCTAGAGCTTTTAATGAAAGTGTCAGCTCCTAGTGAAGGCATTGCATACGGACAGGAGTATATACGTATCAGTGATAGTCTTCAGCGTGAAGAAAGAGCTTATCAAAATAAGTTTGCTCGTATCCGTTTTGAAACAGATAAGCTAGAGGTAGCAAAAAACAAAGCAACAAAAAAATCTCAGTTTTTACTTATTATATTTTCAATTTGCGTGATTTTATTCCTGATAGGGTATATTGTTTTACAACAAAGAAATAGTAGAAAAGAATTAGAGTATCAAGAGGGGCAACAAAAATCTAATGAAGAGATTTTTAACCTCATGCTCGCACAACAAGGAAAACTAGAAGAAGGAAAACACCTTGCAAAACAACGTATCTCAGAGGAGCTTCATGATGGGATTTTAAGTAGACTTTTTGGTTTGAGATTGAGTTTAGATAGCTTGAATAACAAACACGGTAAAGATGTAGAAAAACTCCGATCTAGCTATATAGATCAATTAAAAGACTTAGGGAAGGAAATCAGAAAGATTTCTCACGATCTAAATAGTGAAGGATTTACTAAAGACAATTTATACCCAGATGTACTTAGAAAACTATTAAAAGATCAATTAGACCCACAACAGGTTACGTATGAATTTTTATATGACAAAGAGATTAATTGGGATTTAATCTCAAACCCTAAAAAAGTTCATGTATATCGTATTATTCAAGAATGTCTCATGAATATTAACAAGCATGCCAATGCAAAACATATTACGGTTACTTTTAAAAGTAAAGACGCAAACGTAGAACTTACCATTGAGGATGATGGAGTAGGAATGGATGCTACCAAAGCAAAATCAGGTATTGGAATGAAGAATATTAAATCTAGAGTATCACAAATAGCAGGATCTTATAAAATAATTAGTAAAATTAACTTAGGAACCCAAATCCAGATTCTATTTAATTAAAAAATTTAGTATCTTGTTGTCACTAAATAAATGTTAGTAGAATACTTTCCCTATAAAGTTTAAGATTAGCAACTTACGATATTTAGTAATTTATAAAATAATCGTAAACTATGAAAAAAAAACTTAAAGTCTTAATGGTTGATGATCACCCGATGATCTTAGAAGGGTATAAAAACACGCTATCAGATTTTTGCGAAGAGCATTATAAGCTAGAAATAGACACTGCATGTGACTGTGATGAGGCTATTTCGCTGATTGATAGAACCCCCAAATCAAAATCTTACGATCTCGCTATGATCGATGTACAGTTGCCCATTGCAACTAATGATGTAGGTATTACTTCTGGTGAAGGAATTGCCCAATATCTCAAGAAAAAGTTTTCGAGAGTAAAAGTAATTATTCTTACCATGCACAATGAGAGTACCAGAATTCATAATATATTGGAAAAGGTAAATCCTCAGGGATTACTCATAAAAACAGATATTTCCTTCTCAGAACTTAATCATGCCTTTGAGCAAGTTTTGAGTCAGAAAATATATTATAGTAGTACCGTAAATGATCACCTACGCAAAATGGTAACAAATGATGTATCTGTAGATCAAATTAACCTTCAGATACTATACCATCTTTCAAGAGGTGTCCGCACAAAAAACCTTACGAATCATATTAATCTTTCCTTAAGCGCCATCGAAAAGCGTAAAAATCAATTAAAAGAAAAATTACACGTTAAATCAGAAAGTGATGAACGATTAATTGAAGAAGCGCGGTTAAGAGGTCTTATATAGATATATCCTTCATAAGTATTTTATCTTCTCAAGAATATTTTTTGAGATTCTTAAATACTACAGCAACAACATCTAGAAATTATTCTTTGTGATAATGCCTAGATGTTTTTTTATTCTTACTCTTTAGGATATCTGCGTTGTCTAGTTTTTTTGTTAAATATCCGCTTTCGCGAAAGCAAAAACAACTGAAATATAATTCTTACAACTGAGTAAAAAAACAGGGCTAAATGTCTAAACTAGAAGACGTAATTATCCAAAATGGCTATAAACAGCCAAAATTACGGTAAAACCGTAAAATTTTTGACAGCATACCCGAACAAATATTCAGAACTGCTTCTTACATTAGATAACAGATAAGGAGAAGTATTTAATACTTTGCTAAGTACATAAAATATACATTTTCAATCTACTAGTAATTTGTTTACTTGTTCGTATTGAATGTTACAATTGTTGGTTTTGAGTGTTCAAGTAGCTTATTTAATATATTGAAATAGATTAAGAGAGTTTAGGGGCTTGTCGTCTATTCAATTATTAAAAAAAAACCAATCTTCCCCCAGCTTTAAAATAGCCCTCGACTTGAGGGCTATTTAAAGCTTTTATAGTTTGTAATAAACCCAAAAATTTTACAAGAAAAGTGATTTTATATTTGATTATAGGAATCCTATATTAATAGAAATCCTCTATAAAAAAAATCTAGACAATGAATTTTTTATGTAGTGTTTTTTGAAAAATGTATCATTTACTTTTTATAAACCACACCATTTTTCATAACAAAAGAAACACGTGTCATTACAGAAATATCCTTGATAGGATCTCCATCTACAGCAATGATATCGGCTAGATATCCTTCTTTTAATTCTCCTAACTGTCCTTGCATATCCAGCACCTTTGCATTGGTGATTGTAGCAGATTGAATAGAGAATATTTCTGACCATCCAGTTTCTACCATGTAGATAAATTCTTTGGCATTTTCTCCGTGAGGAAATACACCTGCATCGGTTCCAAAAGCAATATTAACACCCTCTTCAGCGACCATTTTCATAGTTTCGCGTATGCCAGCATCTACCTTCATTATTTTAGGAATAATAATAGCAGGGTAATATCCAGCTATATCCGCTTGTTGACGTACATAACGACCTGCAGATAGGGTGGGCACGAGATACGTATTGTATTGTTTCATCAAAGTAGCAGTTTCTTTATCCATTAAAGATCCATGCTCTATGGTTGTAACGCCTCCTTTTATAGCGCGTTTCATACCTTCTACTCCATGGGCATGCGCTGCAACGCTCATCCCATATTCTTTAGCTGTTTTTACAATTTCATTAATCTCTTCTTGAGTAAACTGAGGATTTACCCCATTTTTACTGACACTTAAAACACCTCCAGTAGCTGTGATTTTAATCAAATCAGCTCCATTTTTATACCGCTGTCGTACTGCTTTACGAGCATCTTCAGGGCTGTTTATGACGCCCTCTGCAGGCCCTGGATCTCCCATTAAGTCTTTTTTATATCCATTGGTAGGGTCTGCATGACCACCAGTGGTTCCAATCGCCTTCTCTGCTGTGAAAATACGAGGACCATCTATGGTCCCTTTATTAATAGCATTTCGTAAGGATACGTTTACACCGCTTCCTCCCAAATCACGTACGGTCGTAAAACCAGCCATTAAGGTGCGTTCTGCGATCTCTGCAGCAGTGTAAGCCACATCTGCTTCATTTTTTGTAAAAGGTTCGATATAACGCGTCGGACTCGTCTCTCCTTCTATGTGAACGTGCATGTCGATGAGACCTGGCATCACTGTTTTTGACTTAAGATCAATAACCGTCTCGTTTTTTTTAGGTTGTGTGTACCCATTGTTGATGGATACAATCTTAGTTCCTTGTACAACAATAGTACGTTCTGTCAGAACGGTACCCTTTTCTGTATCTATCAGTTTACCGCAATGTAAAAGGGTCGTTTCTTGTGCAAAAGAGGTGATCCCTATAAAAAGGATACACAGTAGTAAAATGATTTTTTTCATGGATTGGTTTTTAGTGGTGATTATTTAGTTACAAAATCAATGATGGTTGTTGTAATAAACTCGATTTGCTCGTCATCAAGTTCTGTATGCATAGGTAGCGAGATCACATCCTGTACAAGCTGATTGGTTACCGTAAAGTCAGCTTCTTGGTAACGTTCATCTTGATAGGCTTTTTGCTTATGCAGTGGGATAGGATAATACACACCACACGGAATTTGTTTCTCTTGTAAATGTGCGACAAGTGCATCACGATCTGTATCTTTTAATCGTAATGTATATTGATGAAATACATGACAATCACAGCTATCACATATCATAGGCGTGATAATTTTTTCTTGATTCATAAAAGCAGCAGTGTACTTGCGCGCTGCTTCTCTACGCGCTGTATTATATGCATCTAAGTGTGGCAATTTTGCGCGTAATATGGTTGCCTGTAAAGAATCTAATCTACTATTCACACCTACCACATCGTGATGGTATCTCACATACATCCCGTGATTTACAATCCCTCGTATCGTGTGAGCAAGATCATCATCATTGGTAAAAATAGCACCTCCGTCACCATAGCATCCTAAATTCTTAGAAGGAAAAAATGATGTAGTTCCCACATGACCAATCCCTCCTGTTTTTACTTTTTTGCCATCGCGTCCCGTGTAAGTAGACCCGATGCCTTGTGCGTTGTCTTCTATGACATATAGATGATGCTCTTTAGCAAGATCCATGATAGCATCCATATTGGCTGCCATCCCAAAAAGATGCACAGGAACAATCGCTTTTGTTTTTGGTGTAATGGCTTTTTTTACAGCCTCAATATCAATATTAAAATTGATAGGATCTACGTCTACAAGCACTGGAGTAAGATGCAATAAAGCAATCACCTCTACAGTGGCTGCAAATGTAAAATCTGCGGTGATGACCTCATCACCAGGCTCTAGCCCTAATCCCATCATGGCAATTTGTAAGGCATCAGTTCCATTTGCACATGGGATTACGTGTTTTACACCCAGATAGTCTTCAAGTTCTTTTTGAAATGCGTGTACTTCAGGACCATTTATAAAGGCAGTAGATTCAATCACTTCTAGAACAGAAGCATCTACACGTTCTTTTATTTTTTCGTACTGACCTTTAAGGTCAACCATTTGGATCTTTTTCATAGATATACAAGAGTTTTTACTCTTTTTTGAGATAAGATTGATTGCGTTTTCAGTTAAGAAAGTTGTAACGAAAATACAAAAACTCGTTCCTTTCAACAATCTATTTTAGGACAAAGCACTATTTTAGCAGTGTATGCGTCATCTCTATTCTATTTTTATCTTTATAGTACAAGCAGTTTTGCCTATTTCAGGACTTTTTAGTCCAAAGATGAAGCTATTTGTAAAAGGGAGAAAAGACGTCTTTCCTACGCTAAAATCCCAAATTGCAGATCAAGATCGTGTCGTTTGGTTTCATGCGGCTTCTTTGGGAGAATATGAACAGGGCGTTCCTGTGATGGAGGCCTTGTTAAAAAACTATCCAGAATATTCGCTGGTCATTACCTTTTTTTCTCCCTCTGGCTATGAGATCAAGAAAAATAACGCTTTCGCGAAAGCGACCACCTATTTACCCCTTGATACCCCATCTAATGCACGTACTTTTATAGATCTTATCCATCCAGAATTGGTGTTTTTTATTAAATATGAGTTTTGGCCGAATTACCTCACCGAACTTAAAAAACGAAACATTCGAACCGTTCTCTTATCGGGGGTTTTCAGAGAAAATCAACCTTTTTTCAAATGGTATGGAGCGTGGATGCGTAAAAGTCTTGATGCTTTTGATCATTTTTTTGTACAAGATAGCTCCTCTGTAAAAGCTGCCGAAGCATTGCACTTGCATCCCGTCACCTTGAGCGGAGATACCCGTTTTGATCGGGTCTCTCGTCAAATTGAGATGGATAATACCTTAGATTTTATCGAAGATTTTAAAGCAAATAGTCTGTGTGTGGTTTGTGGGAGTACATGGCCAGAAGACGACACTGTGTTAGCTTCCTTTATCAATACCCATCAAGGGATTGCAAAAATGATTATAGCACCGCATCAAATTCATCAAGAAAAAATAAAAGCCCTCCAAAAAAGACTACGCGTAAAATCTGTTTTGTTTTCTGAAAAGGATGGAAAAACACTTTCTGAATATGACGTTTTTATTATTGATACCATCGGATTGCTAACTAAAATATATAATTACGCAGATATTGCTTATGTAGGCGGAGCACTAGGAGCAACGGGGCTGCACAATATCTTGGAGCCTGCTACTTTTGGAATTCCTATTATCATTGGAAATCACTTTGAAAAATTCCCTGAAGCCAAAAAATTACAACAATTAGCAGGCCTTTATGCGATTTCGAACCAAAAGGAGCTCAACGAAATATTAAATAAATTACTTGTCGATCAAAAATTCAGATCCCAAACAGGCATGATTGCAGGTCATTTTATCAATAGCAATACAGGTGCTACAAGAACCGTTATGGAGTATATATCAAAACTTCATGGGTAAACTTTTTCTGAATGTATTTTGGGTTGTAATACTAACCATCATTACACAAATAGGAGGTGTTATATACCTATTTTCTGCCTTTATGTATAGAAGAAGTGTACTAAAGCGATGGACAGTTTTTATAGTGCTATACCTTTTCAGCACTTTTTTCATTGTTCCCTTTGTAGCTCCTTTTTTTGGGAGAGAAAAAATTCAAATGACAGACACTGTCAAGATACATATGCTTTTTACGTCATTAGCTAACAGAAATTATGTTGTTCCTGAGGTGAATACGGTACTCACCAATGTATCAACGAAATTGTTAAAGCTGTATCCAGATGTAGAGGTACATTGTCTAGATGCTAATTTTCCTTTTTTTGACGGCTTCCCATTATTACCACATATAAGTCATAATGACGGTAAAAAATTGGATATTTCTTTAATCTATGAAAATAAAAAAGGACTCATCATAAATGATAAGCCCTCTGTAAGCGGTTATGGAGTTTTTGAATCTCCGTTGAAACGTGAATATGATCAAATATCAGTATGCAAAGAAAAAGGGTATTGGCAATATGACTTTCCAAAGTACCTCACACTAGGCACTGTAAATCCAGATTTGAATTTCTCTGAAAAGGGAACAAAAAAACTAATGCAATTTTTTACTCAAGAAGCATCTATCGCTAAAATTTTCATCGAGCCTCACATACGGGATAGGATGCAAATACGTCATCCCAAGATACGATATCATGGATGTCGTGCTGTGCGTCACGATGATCATATTCATATTCAAGTACGTTAATATTGTACCTGATAAATATGCCTAAGATTATTTTGAGACTTCTACTTCGTCACCAGTAAACGCTGTAGTTGTTTCTGACTTGGTAGGATTCCAACTTTTTTTGAACAGTTGCATAAAGGATAATGTAAATACTGCTGTCGTAGCAAATCCGCAGATAGCTACGGTAAACAGAATAATAGCTAGACTTGTAGAACTTCCCCAAGGTCCCATAAAACTGTCTGTAAACGTGGGGTTAATATTTCCTGCGTAAATTCCAAAGAATAGTGTAAATAGAAGGGTGGCAACAAATCCAGTAACAATTCCTGTGGTGAACCCTTTAGCGTATGTAAAAGCGTCTTTTTCTCTTAATTTGAATCCTTTAATGACCTCATAAATCCCAAAGCCGGTAATCACACCATTAAACAAACTAAATAACGGATTGGTGTGCCATCCAAATAAAGAAATGAGTAAAAAGTAACTGATCAGCAATCCACTTATGGCAATTGCATATCGTATAGATAGGGTAAGTTTTGTTTTCATAATATTTTTTTGGTTTCCATTAAGATAATTAAAATCGATGATATAGTATAATAACAGCTTGTTAAAAAAGAAATTGATAAAGGCTACGCTTTCGCGAAAGCATACTCAGAGTCATCTAAAAGTAACGGATTTTGAATAAAAAACGCCAGCAATATGCTGGCGTTTCGAAAGGAATAAATTGGGGGATTTTATTCTCCTTCAGGGATTGGATAGTCAAAAGACTCCGTATCCAACACATTTTCTTCTAGCGTATCGGCTAGTTCTTCATCATCCGTCGTAGTTTCTTGAAGATTTGTATCTATAGTAGCCGCTCCTCTAAAGTATAGTTTAATACGATATACAATATAAAAGAGTAAAGGCACAATAATTAGCGTCAAGAAAGTAGCGATGATCAGGCCATAAATGACAGCCCAAGCCAACGGTCCCCAGAAAATTACATTATCTCCTCCTATATAAATACCAGGATCAAAGCTTTGAAATAAACCAAAAAAGTCAATATTAATACCAACAGCAAGCGGTATAAGTCCTAATACCGTTGTAATTGCTGTTAAGATTACAGGCCGTAAACGTGCGCGACCTGCTTTTACAATGAGCTCAGCAACTTCTTCTTTAGGAAGTAAAGCCTTCTCTGGTAAATCTAAAGCAACAAGTTTACGATCTATTAAAAGTTGGGTGTAATCCAGTAATACCACCCCATTATTTACCACAATACCTGCCAAGGAAATAATTCCCATCATAGTCATCATAATAACAAATGGAGCGCCAGTGATTAAAATCCCTCCAAATACCCCAATGAAACTCAGAAAAATCGCGATCATAATAATCATTGGTTTTGAGATAGAACTAAACTGGAAAATCAGTAGAAAGAAGATGAGTCCTAGTCCTGCAAAAAAAGCACCCATTAAGAATTCCATTTGTTTGTTTTGCTCTTCTATCTGCCCTGTATAATTTACTTTAATGGTACCTGGAATAATTTCTTTGGCATCCTGTGTATCCATCTCTTCTTGAATTTGACTAACAATGGCACCTGCATCTGTATATCCGGGTGCTAGTGCGGAATATACCGTCACCACACGTCGGGTATCGCGATGTTTGATAGCACTAAAAGAAGAAGTGTTTTTCGTTTTGGTTACTGCCGCAACAGGAACTTCTTTTATTTGTCCATTGGCAGGATCTCTAAAGGTAATATTCTGATTAAATAGGGCAGAACGATCATATCGTTGGTCTTCATTGAAACGAACATAAATATCATAATCTTCCCCGTCTTTCTTATAAACACCAGCTTTGTCTCCAAAAATAGAACGACGCAATTGGTTTCCTACCATTCCTGTTGGAACTCCAAGTTCTCCGGATTTTTGGCGATCTACCATTACCTGCGTTCCAGGTTTTCCTTTGTTTACATCGATTTTAAGCTCATCAATACCTGAAATATTTTTAGTATTGATGTAATTACGCATGGCTTCTGCCGCGACAATAAGTTCGTTATAATCTTTGCCTTCTAGTTCAATATTGATAGGATACCCAGCTGGTGGTCCTACCGCATCTTTTTCTACAGAGATGGCAATACCAGGATAGATTCCTTTTACTGCTTTTTGCACTTTAGAACGCAACTCTTCACTGTCGGCACCATTGCGAAATTTGTATTCTCGCATGGTGGCTGTGATCTTAGATCGGTGTGGCATTTCTGCAGCGCTACCCCCATCAGTTTGAGGATTTCCAGCACCTTCTCCCACCTGAGAAACCGAGGTTTCTACTAAGAAATTATAATCATCTCCTTTTAAATAGGCTTTATCATTAAAAACTTTAAAAACACGACGCTCAATTTCTTTTGTAATTTCATTGGTTTTAGAAATAGCGGTCCCTTCAGGATATTCTATATAAACAATAATCTGATTAGGAGTATTATCTGGGAAAAACTCAATACTCGTTCGTTTTGCTCCAACAGACGCTCCAAAAGCCATAAAGGTTGCAATAAGAAGTATGAAAATACCTCCCACAAAAAGACCAGGTTTTTTCCCTTTTATAGACCAACCAAGAAATTCTTGATATTTGCGTTCTAACCACGTTAGGAATCTGCGTTGAAAAGCTTCTGTAGCTCCCATTAAAAAATAACGATAGATCCATAAAAAGACAATGGTGACCAGCACTAAACTCCCTAAACCACTTACAGGTCCTCCTACAAAAAGAATCAACAGGCCAATGGGTAGCATGATAAGAGAAGTTCTTATTAAGAATTTGCGAGTCAGTGGGGTTTCTTCGGTTTTCATAAACCTTGAGACCAACATAGAGTTGATAAAAATAGCAACAAATAAAGAAGAACCTAATACGACAGACAGTGTAATTGGGAAGTAAATCATAAACTGTCCCATCACTCCAGGCCACAATCCAAGCGGTACAAAGGCAGCTACGGTTGTTAATGTAGAAATGATAATAGGGAATGCAATTTCCCCTATTCCTTTTTTGGCAGCTTCGATACGAGACATCCCTTCCTCATCCATGAGACGGTACACGTTTTCGACCACCACAATTCCATTATCTACCAGCATTCCTAATCCCATAATCAAGGCAAAAAGAATCATCGTGTTCATGGTGTAGCCCATCAGGTTCAGAATCATAAAACTCATAAACATGGACATTGGAATCGCAAAACCTACAAAAAGTGCGTTTCTAAATCCTAAGAAAAACATTAATACACCTACAACGAGGATAATTCCAAAAATGATGTTGTTTACAAGGTCATTTACTTGATTAACCGTTTTTTCACTCTGATCATTAGCTACTGCAATTTTTAAATCGGGAGGGAAGACGTTTTCTTTTGCGTTTTTGATAATTTCATTAATCTGCTCTACGGCTTCGATCATGTTTTTGCCAGCGCGTTTTTTTACGTCTAGCATTACGACACTTTCACTTACATTTTCATCATTGACACTTTCACCTTCCTCTAGGGTGAGATCTCTTGCATAGGTAGTTTTGTCTTCTTCACTAAAGGTCACTTTTGCAATATCTTTTAAATAGACAGCTCCTTTTTCAGATTTTACTACAAAGTCATTAAGGTCTGATGGATTTTCTATTTCTCCCGTAATACGAATGGTACGACGCTGACCACTAGTTACTAAGTTCCCTGCAGAGAGGGTCATGTTTTCATTGCGAATGGTATTAATGATATCATCAAAACTAATTTTGGCAGCCATCATCTTATAAACATCTACCGCGACTTCCACCTCTTTTTCCTGTGCTCCACGGATGTCTGCGGCTTTAATTTCTTTGAGCGCTTCTATTTCATCCTGAAGATATTCGGCATATTCTTTTAGTTTTTCAACCTGATAATTCCCAGAGATATTTACATTAAGAATAGGCGTTTCTTCTGAGATACTTAAATCAAAAACATTGGGTTCTACTTTAGCGCCATTAAAGGTAGGCCAGTCTTCATTGGAGGTTTCACTATCTACTTCGTCTTTTACTTTTTGTTTGGCTTCTGCGACAGTAAATGTTTCCTCAAACTCTACCGTAATGATCGCATAATCCTCTTGTGCAGTCGAAATAATCTCGACCACTCCAGAAATATTTTGAAGTTTGTCCTCTAGGGGGTCAACAATGAGACGTTCTATATCTTCGGCAGTATTTCCAGGATAGGGTGCAGAGATGTATATTTTAGTTTCGTTAATTTCAGGGAAATTCTCACGAGGCATCCCAAAATAAGCTACTAATCCTAACACTAAAAACAGGGACATCAGGACATAAATAATCGTGGGATTATCTATCGCCCAACTGGATAAGATAAACTCTTTATCTACCTTTTTATTTTTTTTAACCTCCATGATTAATAGGTTTTAACTTTAATTTCTTGATTATCTTTTACAGAACGGGCACCTTCAACAATCAAGTGATCTCCACTTTTTAATCCTTCCAGAACTTCGATGTAGTCACCTTGCGTTTTTCCTGTTTTGATAATTTGACGTTTAGCGATGGTTTTATCGGGTGTGTCCGCTTTCGCGAAAGCGGTATACACATACTGATCTCCTTCTGAGTTTTCATTAATCACACTAAGCGGAATCAAAATGGCATTCTCAGCCGTATAATCATTGATAGATAGACGTGCTGTCAAATTAGGTTTTACCTGACCATCTTTGTTAGGAACATCTACCTCAATTGTAAAACTTCGGTTTGCAGGATTGATATAGTTTCCTGTCTGGCGTACTTTTGAAGTAATTGCTTTTCCTAAAACTGGGAGCATAACCTCTACTTTTTTCCCAGGGGTCACAGTAGCTAAATAGCTTTCTGGAATTTCTGAAGTCACAAACATATCGGTTAGATTCACAATCCTGAAGATAGGTTGTCCTGGAGCTACTACCGTACCTTGATCTGTAATTACTTGGTCAATAATTCCAGAAAATGGAGCTCTTACCACTGTCTTTGCTAACTGACTCTTCATTTGTTTTACCATATTTTCTGAAGATTCATATTGTGTTTTAGCTTGTAGGTATTGTATTTCTGATCCTATTTTTTGATCCCAAAGACGTTTTTGACGCTCATACGTTGTTTTAGTAAGGGACGCTTGAGATTCTAATTGAGCCAATTGATTTGTTAAACCACCATCGTCAATACTAGCTAAAGATTGCCCTTTAGTCACGCGTTGTCCTTCGGTTACATATACTTTATTGAGTGTTCCCTGAAACTCTGGGTAAATCACTACATTTTGCTTGGTTTCTACGTTCCCTTGTACTTCTATAAAATGATTAAATAGGGTGTCTTTAAGTACCAATGTGGTCACTAAGGTTTTGTTTTTAGAACTATCATTCTTTTTGAGAACCTTATCTAGCTCTGTGATCTGAGCATTTAAAGCTGTAATCTCTTTTTTAATCTCTTCTCTCTTTGTTTTGATAGTTTCAAGATCTCCTTTTTCTATGATACTCTCTATAGATTGAGATTCTTTGTCACCGCCACAGGAAGCAAGGAGTAGTGTGATAGTTAAAATTGAAAGTATTTTTTTCATTGGTACTGGTTGTTTATGAGTTTATAGGTTTAAAAGTTTATCTGATGAGATGTTTTTGAACCTTTATGTTTTGATTGATTATTTAATGTGTATGTGATAATTTAAAGTCGTCTTAACTTTTATCAAACATTTAATTTTTCAAAACCGAATGTTTTCATTTTAATTAGTATTTGTTTTTTTAGTGAAAAACAGCGTGCTCCGTTTTTATTTTCTTAATATTTATACTCCTCAACTATTCTTTACCTCTATAGTTAGGTGTGTTCAACACTGTTTCAAGCTCAGCTTTTGAATTAATCATATCCAGCATGGCTTGTAAAACCGCATTTTGCGCTGAGTATAATTGTGTTTGAGCTTGTCGTAATTCAAAGCTTGTTGCAATCCCTTCTTTATATTTGATTTGGTTTTTTTGCTCGATACGTTCTGCCAGTTTTAGATTGCTTTTAAATACCTCAAGGTTATCAATAGCAAGTTGGTGTTCACTTTTTGCTTGTTCGTATGCAAGCCTGATTTGTTCTTGTGTGTAATCAAAATCACTTTCGGCTTGTTCTAATGCAATTTTTGCTTTTTGAGTACGCGCACTTCTCGCACCCGAACTGAATAACGGAACATCAAGCGTTAAGCCAAATATAGAAGAGGCAAAATAACGCTCATCACTATCAAAAAAGTTAAACTCGTTACGCCCTGTTGACGTGCCTACATTGATAAACCCTCTCAGACTTGGTAAGGCTTTACTTCGTTCTAATTTGAGTTCTAAAGAGCGTTGCTCTGTAAGATTGAACGCAATTTTATAATCTACGTTTTTTTCGATTTCTGGATTTTCTTGAAAAAGCCCTAAACCTGGTTTTGCTAGTGATGTAAGCGTGTCTGTGAGTTGTGTTTCGCTAGTGATATCAACACCAATCGCTAGATTGAGCATCTGGATTGCAATCCCTTCAAGACGCTTTGCATTTGTTTTCTGATTAAGGAGTTGGCTATAGGTAATTTGTAATTGTTCTACATCTTCCTCCTCAGCAAGACCGTTTTCATATATAATACGTGTTTCGTCTAGATTTTTTTTAACGGTCTCAATATTGCTATCGAGAATAGCCAAATTTTCTTGAGTAATCAGTACGCTTCCGTAAGCATTGATGACGCCTTTTCTGATTTCTAATTGCGTTTTTTCATTCGCATTTTCAGAAAAATCTAGAAAGGCTTTTGCGGCTTGGAGTCCCACGAGGTAGGAACCATCAAAAATCAATTGTGTTAATGTGGCTGTGGCCGAAGCATTTTGTGAAGTTCCAAAAGCAACAGGTGTAAACGTTCCTGGATCTCCACCAAAAAATTCTGATGGAATAAAGGATACTGGTTGCTTGATTTGATTTTGGTAATCGATCACGCCATTAATTTGAGGAAGACCAGAAGCAGTGGTTTCCCATTTTTGTTTAATGGCAATAGCGATGTCTCTGCGCGCATTGATGGCGGTTTTATTATTGTCTAACGCATAGCTGATTGCTTCTTCTAAGGAAAAACGAGTCTTTTCTTGCGCATAAAGGGAACTCCCAAATAACAATAAAAAAATGATTAGAATTCTTGTCATTACTCTTGGTTTGATTGTATGAGTTTGTTTAATAATTTTCGGCCTTTGGGCGTTACAATACCACGCAGGTGATATTCTAAATACATATCATATAAGATGTGTGGCGGAAACTCTGACGCAGGAAATATATCGCCGTCTTTGATTCCTGTCATTCCTGTAAAATAAATACGAGCTACAAATTGAACATCAATATTTTCTCTAAAAAGCCCTTCGTCCACACCGCGAATTATATTTTCAACCATGCAATCTTGCATAAAGTCATATTGCTTTTTACGTAGGTTACGGTGAATTTTTGGATAGTATTTTTGGAGCTGATACATAGGAGAGGTACGCTCCCCTTTCAAATGCTCTAAAACAAAACGTTTGATGTCATAAAGCTCCTCAATTGGATTTTTTTTATGTCCAGTAATCAGATCGATGCCACTACAAATCATATCAAAAATCCCAGCTGCAGAAGCTTCAATAATCGCTTCTTTATTGCTAAAATGACTATAAATCGTCTTTTTTGATATCGCCATTTCCTTGGCGATATCATCCATGGTAATGCTTTTAAATCCTTGATTTAGAAATAATTCAGTGGCAGTATGTAGTATTTTATCTTTCATAAATTGCGATGCAAATGTACAGAGGAAACTTTAAAAACGATTAAAGTTTCCAAAGTTTTTACGATAATTTAACATTTGGAGTACGCTTTCGCGAAAGCATACCTTTAGCCATAACCTAGGAAAGCTTATTTTTGTGTTCAAATTTTTTTGTAGATGTTATCCGTACTTGAATACTCATCCCTATTTATAGATTACCTGAATCAACGCTCTTTAGATAAAGAACCTAAAAATCTATATGAACCTATTAATTATATTCTTGATTTGGGAGGAAAGCGTTTGCGTCCTGTCTTAACGCTCATGGCAACCGAGTTGTTTGAGCAACCCTATCATAAAGCGTTGGATGCTGCACTAGCGATCGAGATTTTTCATAATTTCTCTTTGGTTCATGATGATATTATGGATGACGCCCCTCTGCGAAGAGGACAGCAAACCGTACATGAGAAATGGGATATTAATACGGGTATTCTTTCTGGTGATGCGATGCTTATTCTTGCGTATCAATTATTTGAAAATTATGACGGCCCTATTTTTAAAGAACTGGCAAAACTGTTTTCTAAAACAGCTATAGAAGTATGTGAAGGGCAACAATATGACGTTGATTTTGAGACCAGAGATGATGTTACGATTCCTGAGTATTTAATGATGATTGAGTATAAGACCGCTGTTTTGGTAGGTGCTGCACTTAAAATGGGAGCTATTGTCGCTGGCGCTTCAAAGGAATGTCAAGAAGCGATTTATAATTATGGAAGAGATTTAGGAATTGCATTTCAATTACAGGATGATTATCTAGATGCTTTTGGTGATCCTGAGACATTTGGAAAACAAGTGGGCGGCGATATCATCGAGAATAAAAAAACATTTTTATACCTCACCGCTTTGCAGAAATCAGCCAAGGATGAGGCGAGACAACTGGAGCATTTATTTTCAATCACACCCATAGATCCTTCTGATAAAATTGAAACGGTAAAGCAGCAATTTATTGATAGCGGGGCTGCAAAAGCCACACAAGAAGAAATGGAAACCTATACGCAGCGTGCTTTTCAATCATTAGAATTAGTAGCGATTTCTGAGGACAAAAAACAGTTGCTACGTGACTTTGGAATGAACTTAATGAAACGCACGATGTAATCTAGCGTTTAAAAATACACTCTTACAAAAGGTTGCCATGCCTCTGCATAAATACCATCATTATTATCAAATAAAACGTTATAGCGGGCACCAATAGTCACGCCTCCATAACGATAGCCCACTCCTAAGAAAAGAGCCGTGTTATTTACATCAAAAGATTGACTCCCTCCAATATCATTAATTTTTTGTGTGCCAAAAAGTTGTTCTAATTCTCCAGAAAGCTGAATCTCCGGAATTGGATTGGCAAGAAAAATACCACTCACACCATAGAGTGTTGAAGAAAAGTCGCCAAATTTTTGATAATTAAAATTTAATCCAGGGCCAAAAGCAATATATTCATTATACTGATAAATAGCACTTGGTGCTACCGTTATTTGTGTGTTATTATTGCCAAATGCAAGACCCAAACCACCTCCAAAACGTACGTTCCTCCAAAACTCACTTCTTGGTGTAGAAAGAGGATCTTCTTGTGCAATAGCTTGATCTTGAAAACTAAAAAAAAGAGCAAATACAATGAAAATAGGAAGGTTCGTTTTTAGTTTCATACAGCTGTTTGTTAAAATAATCTCATAAATATAGGAATTATATACCCCAAAATGTTAAATATCGTATTTTTGTATCTCTATATGTCAGTAAGACATAGATTATAATCAACAATGGATAGATTTTCGTTTCTAAACGCAGCCCATACAGCTTATTTTTCAGAGCTTTACGATCAGTATTTACAAAACCCAGACAGTGTTGAGCCTAGTTGGCGCGCCTTTTTCCAAGGTTTCGATTTTGGAATGGAGAGCAGTGATGCGGTTTCTGATGAGGTAAGAGAGCATACCTCCGTAATAATTCCTGAGAGTGTAAAGAAGGAATTTGACGTCATTCGCTTAATTGACGGATACCGTACCAGAGGACATCTTTTTACAAAAACAAATCCTGTAAGAGCTCGTCGCAAATACGAGCCTACCCTAGAACTTCATAATTTTAATCTCTCTGATGCAGATCTGGATCTAGAATTTGAAGCTGGGTCTGTTTTAGGATTAGGAAAAACCAGCTTACGCGAAATCGTACGCCACTTAGATGCCATTTATTGTGATGCTATCGGAGTAGAATATATGTACATCCGTAAACCTGAAGAGCGTGAATGGATTCAAAATTGGTTAAATAATAACGATAACCATCCTTCTTTCTCTGCAGATGAAAAAAAACATATACTTCATAAATTAAATCAAGCATCTTCTTTCGAAACCTTTTTACATTCTAAGTATGTAGGTCAAAAACGTTTTTCTGTAGAAGGACTAGATGCATTAATCCCCGGATTGGATTATTTAATTGAACTTGGCTCAGAAAAAGGAATTCAGCAATTTGTTTTGGGAATGGCACATCGTGGTCGCCTCAATGTATTGGCTAATATTTTTGGAAAATCACCAGAAGCTATTTTTAGCGAGTTTGATGGAAAAGAATATGACGAAGATGAGCTATTTGACGGAGATGTAAAATATCATATGGGATGGACCAGCTTTCGCGAAAGCGATAAAGGAAACAACATCCGTATGGATCTAGCACCAAATCCTTCACACTTAGAAACCGTAGGTGCCGTGATTGAAGGAATATCACGTGCAAAAATCGACACAAAATTAGACGGAAATAAAAAAGCAATTCTTCCTATCGCCATACACGGAGATGCAGCCGTAGCGGGTCAAGGAATTGTATATGAAATTGTGCAAATGTCACAACTAGATGGATACGGCACTGGCGGTACCATTCATATTGTTGCCAATAACCAAGTAGGGTTTACCACAAATTACCTAGATGCACGATCTTCTACCTACTCAACAGATGTGGGAAAAGTAACGCTCTCCCCAGTACTTCACGTAAACGGAGATGATGTAGAGGCTGTATGTCATGCTTTTGCCTTTGCCTTAGATTTTAGATTAGAATTTGGGCGCGATGTCTTTATTGACATTCTAGGATATCGTAAGTATGGGCATAATGAAGGGGATGAGCCTCGCTTTACACAACCTAAATTATACAAAGCCATTTCAAAACATAAAAATCCAAGAGATATTTATGTAGACCGCCTATTGAATGAAGGAGTGATCAAAGACGGATACGTAAAGCAATTAGAGAAAGATTATAAAAGTGATCTTGAAGAAGATCTAGAAGCATCTCGTAAAAAAGATAAAACGGTCATTACTGAGATCCTCGCAGATGATTGGAAAGACTATACACTAGGTTCTCTAGAAGATATTCTTGCACCTATAGACACGACTTACGATCAGAAGAAATTAAATACCCTGGCAGAGGGGATTACAAAATTACCAGAAGATAAAAAGTTTATACGTAAAATAGAACGAATTGTCGCAGATCGCCATGCACAATACACAGAAAAAAATCAATTAGACTGGGGGATGGGAGAATTACTTGCCTATGCTAGTTTAATGGAAGAAGGTTTTAATGTTCGTATTTCTGGACAAGATGTAGAACGTGGCACTTTTTCTCATCGTCATGCGATTATCAAAACAGAAGACGATGTAGAGGAGATCAATCTTCACAATAGATTAGGTCTAGACGGTCATATGGATATATATAATTCTTTACTCTCAGAATATGGAGTGGTAGGGTTTGATTATGGATATGCCATGGCAGCACCTAAAACCTTAACGATTTGGGAAGCACAATTCGGAGACTTTTCTAATGGTGCACAGATTATGCTAGATCAGTATATCTCTGCAGCGGAGTCTAAGTGGAAAACTCAAAACGGACTTGTAATGTTATTGCCTCACGGATATGAAGGGCAAGGTTCTGAGCATTCAAGTGCCCGTATGGAGCGTTATTTACAACTCTGTTCTCGTGATAATATGATCATGGCAGATGTCACAACACCAGCTAACTTCTTTCACTTATTACGTCGTCAGATGAAGTGGAATTTCAGAAAGCCGCTTGTGGTGTTTACACCAAAATCACTATTAAGACATCCACTAGTTGTGAGCAGTAAAGAAGAGCTTGCTACAGGAAGTTTCCAAGAAATAATAGATGATACTACTGTAGACAAGAAAAAAGTGACATCTCTTGTATTCTGTACAGGTAAATTTTATTATGACCTTTTAGAGTATCGTACAGAAAATGGTCGTGAAGATGTTGCTTTAGTTCGATTAGAGCAATTATTCCCATTACCACAAGATAAAATTAAAGAAGTCATAGCAACGTATCCTAAAGTAACAGATTATGTTTGGGCACAAGAAGAGCCTAGAAATATGGGCGCTTGGGGATTCATGCTCATGAATTTTGATCAAGTCAAATTGCGTGTCGCTTCCCGTAAAGTATATAGTTCACCAGCAGCAGGAAGTAGTACACGATCAAAGGCAAGACATAAAAAAGTAATAGAGAGTGTTTTTGAAACACCAAAACAACAATAAATTCCCGCGAAGGCGGTAATCTCACGAACATGAGAATTCTGCGCAAGTGGAAATCTCACGATAATGAGATTTCACGCAAGTGGGAATCTGATCATAATAAAGATTAATTTTGAAGGAGGATGAGACTTCTTCCTTTGAGAGAGTTTAATTAATAAGTCCGCTTTCAGTTAGTGAAGCGACGCAGAAGTGTATACCAAGCGACGTCGAAGTGCGAAAGCAAAAACAGGATAATAAAAACAACTATGGTTTTAGAAATGAAAGTCCCGTCACCGGGAGAATCGATCACTGAGGTAGAAATTGCACAATGGCTTGTTGAAGACGGCGATTATGTAGAAAAAGATCAGGCGATTGCCGAAGTAGATAGTGATAAAGCAACACTAGAACTTCCTGCCGAAGCGAGTGGTATTATTACACTTAAAGCAGAAGAAGGCGATGCTGTCGCCGTAGGTGCTGTAGTTTGCCTAATAGACACTTCTGCCGAAGCCCCAGCTTCAAGTACTTACGAAGGTGGAGACGAAGGAGGCGGTGATGGTAATGTAGAAGAAGACCTCAAAAAGGAACAAGCTAAAACGCCAAAAACAGGCGAAAAAGCTCCTGCTGAAACTCAAAAAACATATGCTTCTGGAGTACCTAGCCCCGCAGCAAAAAAGATCCTAGACGAAAAAGGAATGAGCTCCAATCAAGTATCTGGATCTGGTCGCGATGGTCGTATTACCAAAGAAGATGCAGTACAAGCAAAACCTTCTATGGGAACACCAGGACCTGGTGCTAGAGGTGAAAGTCGTACCAAGTTATCAATGTTACGTCGTAAAGTAGCAGAGCGTCTTGTAGAAGCAAAAAATACAACGGCCATGCTTACCACATTTAATGAGGTAAACATGCAACCTATTTTTGACCTTCGTGCAGCGCATAAAGAAGCGTTCAAAGCAAAACATGGGGTTGGATTAGGATTTATGTCCTTTTTTACACTGGCTGTGGTAAGAGCTTTAGAAATGTATCCAGCTGTCAACAGTATGATTGATGGAAAGGAAATGTTGACGTTTGATTATAAGGATATTTCTATTGCGGTTTCTGGTCCTAAAGGCTTAATGGTTCCTGTGATTCGCAATGCAGAAAATCTTTCTTTCAGAGGGGTAGAAAGCGAAGTAAAACGTTTGGCTATCAGAGCACGTGATGGACAAATTACGGTAGATGAAATGACAGGTGGTACCTTTACAATCTCTAATGGAGGGGTTTTCGGATCTATGTTATCTACACCAATCATCAATCCACCACAATCGGGTATTTTAGGAATGCATAATATTGTAGAACGTCCTATAGTTATAGACGGAGGTATCGTAATAGCGCCTATTATGTATGTGGCACTCTCGTATGACCATCGTATTATTGATGGAAAAGAGTCTGTAGGGTTCTTAGTAGCGGTGAAAGAAGCACTGGAAGATCCAATTAATTTATTAATGAATGGCGATGTAAAGAAAGCATTAGAAATGTAGACTTTGCAACACATAACTATATAAAAAAACCGAGCCAACTGGCTCGGTTTTTTTGCTTTACAGATACGAACGGTCTCTCAATATATGATGTGTTTGAAGAGACTCTTTGCTATTACGCTATCATCCTTTTGATTGTTCTGCATTCAACTAAGTAACATCACTTGTCATTAGAAAAAGTAGCGTCTTCTATAAAAATTCCCATGGGGTAATTTGTAAAAACCAAACCGAATAAGATATGAGGTAGACAGGTGTTTTTCTTCGTTAATCACATCTCTAAGTATCATTGAAAAGTATTAAGATTATAAGGTTATTGAACGATTATGACTGTTTTATAAGGAATAAAAGACCGAACATACGTTCGGTCTTTTCTATAAAATGGTTTCGTGATCCCCCAATCAATACGCCATTTTAGGGTGAGTGTTCTTATATGATAGGAGCACCCAATTATCGTATTAGTAGCTTTTTAGTAACGGTAGTTTCCTGCGATGTAATCTGCATAAAATACATCCCTGTTGCAAGATCCCCTAGATCCATCGTCTGTGTTTGATCAAAGTTTTGAAGATCGATGCGTTTGATGATTTTTCCGTTGATGTCTGTAATGACAGCTTTTTCAAGTGTTGAAGGTCCAGCATAAGCCACTGTCACCTGACCCTGTGATGGGTTAGGATAGAGGTTAATTACGCTTTCGCGAAAGCTTTCTCCGTCTGCACTCAATACGTCACGATCTTGGAATACAATCGTGAATCTGTCTGTGTGTAACCCTTTCTGAGCTGTAAATGTATAAGGTTGTTCATTTAAATTGACAATGGTATTTAACACATGATCAATAATAAACACGGTTGCATTTTCTATAGCGATTCCTTCAAATTTATCAATGCTTATAGTGTACGGAGTTACTTCTTCAATAGACGTAGAAAAACCAAGGGCAATCTCCATATCTGTATTAAAAGTTTCTCTGGCTTGAATGCCTAAAAGTTCCCCAGAATCCACCGTTGTAAATAAGGATAAAAACGTTCCCAATCGCGGGGTATCATAGCCTTTGTCAATAGCTGGAGTAGCATTAGAGGTAAAGCCAATCCCTGTTTGTGCCATCGCTTCTTCAAAAGCGGTAGTGGTCAGATTGAGCCAAAGTTTATCAATTCCTGTTTGAGTTTCAGGATTTCTAAAGCCATCATTATTTCCTGTTACTCGGATGCTATTGGTAAAGACTACAGGTGTCCCTGCCATCATTTCGGCTTGATCTGCTTTGATTCCAAATCCCTGTCCAGAGGCCATAAACTGGCCAGGCTCTGTTCCACCGTTTACAGCAGCAATACCCATCATGGCATTGCGTACAGAAACATCATTCATAGAGAAATTACTGGTTCCAAAACCAGGAAGATCAGATGATGGACTGGTGATATGATCCCAATAATACACTTCATTTACCGCATCATTTGCATTGATAAACGCAGTGACATCTATTGCCGATGGATACGGATTACCAAGAAGGTTATAGTTATTTGTTGTTGCAGGACCATTGTAATTAATAGGAACAGTGATGGTGCCAGAATTGAGAGTTCCTATGGTATAATCTAGATTATAGGTTTGTACTGGATCATCTACGGAAGAAGATGGGAAAACCAATAGAGCTTGACCTGGATTGCGCATACCTGGTATTGGTGGTGGTCCTTCACCTGGTACAAATGGATCATAAGGAATTTCAAATAGATAATCATTGTTGTCATCTAGGAAATTTTCTGAAAATTCAAATTCAGGGAAAACATCAAAATCAATTGGAAAAGGAACGAAATTCCAAGGGATAATAGAAAATACAGCCCTGGAATTTTCATAAACGTTATCACGAATTCTACCATTAGTCATAGGTTCACCCATAACTACAAAATTATTAGCAGCAATAGGTGGGGTGATTTTATGTATAGTAATATCCCCATTTTTAATGGTAATGGCATCTTCTGCTACTTGTACCACACTACCAGTGTTTGCTACATCAAGCATTCCGTTTATGGTGATATCGTTTTCTACGCTTATAAAATTACCATCTGAAACCGTAAGAGTGGCTCCTGTATTTACAATCAATTCGCAGGCGGTGATATCACCAAGACCCATAGTGGCTGTATCATAATCTTCAGTAATGATCGCTCTTACAGAAGATGTAGGTGCGCCATTGTCCCATCCTCCTGCAATGGTATAGGTAGTGGTTGTAGGACAAGAAACCGTAAGAATAACCTCTGTAGAAGTATATGTGATGTTAAATACACCATTTGGAATAGTAGGGAAGTTTACAGTATCAAATGTACCAGAAATTGAATTTGAAGTTAAAATGGTAAAACTATCTCCTATTTGAGGAACAAAGGCAGACGGTAAACTCACATTGAGGGTGCCAGCCAATTGTGTATTTCCAATAACCTCCACTTGATCGTAGTCTGTTCCTACTGTTGTGGCTCCTACGATTTGGATGTCTAGACGTGCCGTCATCTGATGCGTATAGTCGTTGTTAAAACGGTAGATACCAATGCCATTTCCAGGAACTAAAATACCTGAATTGATTTGATTACCTATATGAAAGCTATTTCTTCCGAAAAGAGTGCCATTTTGTGAGAGTATTATAGAACCACTATTGTTTATTTGTCCAGATCCATTATCATTTCTTAGTAATGCACCCCCATTATTATTCAGAGTCCCACTCAGGTTATTGTTTATAGTAGCAAAGTTGACAATGGTTCCTCCGCTGTTATTATTTATGACATTATTGTTATTTATGAAACTACTAGCATTATTATTTAAGACCCCACTATTATTAATTGTTAGTGTTCCTGTGTTGGTGTTGTTTAATACTGAACGGTTTAAGAAACTTCCAGTAATAGTTAAAAGGCTATTATTGTTAAATTCTCCAAAATTAAATACCTGCCCTTGTATCATTGTAGAAGTAGTAGTACTAACAGTTGCCCCTGCTTCTATAAATGCGGTATCTCCCGTATTTAAGGTGGTGCCTGGATATGAGGGACTCCAATTTGCAGTGTCTGTCCAATTACCCGTTCCAGTATAGGTAAAGGTGGTTTGCGCTTGTAATACACATATAGTAAGTACGGAAATAGAGAGTAATAGTAATACTTTTTTCATAACTATGGGGATGTTAGTTTAGGATGTAAAAATAGGCATAAGATTTTTCTTTATATACGTACCTACCGCAAAAAATACGTAGGGGGACGTAGTGTTTGAAATTGATGTCGAAAAGAGAGTGAATGTTTTGAGAATACTAAAGTTGTTAATGATGAGGTTTCCGCCTTCACGAGAATGAAAAGGGATAGAGAATATGATATAGCCCTAAAAAAGAGGCTTTATATATGTTAGTATCGGGAAAGTGTATGTCTCTTCGAGAGGAGTTAAGAAGTTTTTGATAGTTAGTTCATAGCTACAAGAGCTCTAGACTGTTCCTTCGACAGGCTCACGATGACAGCTTGAGGTAACCTTTATATGTGATGCGTATCACGATGAGGTTTCAGTTTATATGATAAGATTCCCGCCTTCACGGGAATAAATTAGATGGAGAGGAGGAGTTCTTGATGTTCTTGAGTCCATATAGATAAGGAATCTATCCCTGTAGGTAATTCTAATTTGTTAATGATATTTGCGCGATGTTTTTGTACCGTACGTATAGAAATGGTCAATAATTCTGCGATTTCTTTAGAGTTCTTGCATTGAGCAATGAGACGTAAGATGGTACGTTCAGAAGGGGAGAGGAGTTTTACTTTTTGTAACTCTGGATTAATTTGCCGTTCAAATATGGCATCAAAAGTAGCACTAAAATAGGTGTTTCCTGAGGCGACGGCTTGGATACATTTATCAATCTCACTGAAGGGTTCATCTTTAATTATATACCCAGCAATGTTGAGTTTTTTAGCTTTTAAAATAAAGCCTTTCTCTTTATGTGAGGTAAGTATGATAAAACGGGTTTTAACATGTAGCTCTTGACATTTTTTAATGACTTCAAATCCTGTTAATAAGGGCATTTCAATATCGAGTAGTGCGACATGAGGTTTTTCATTTTGAACATAATCTAGTGCCAAAGCGCCGTTGCTTACCGCCTCTATATGAGGATATCCTTGGGCATGTAACGCATTTTTTAGCCCTTCTAATAATAAGGGATGATCATCTGCAATGAGTAGTTGGATGTCAGTTCTTTGCATGGCTATGGGGGATTTGTGCTGTAATTACTGTTCCAGATGTTGGATTACTTTCTATGGTTAACGTCCCTGCTAATATACGAATACGTTCTTCCATGGTTTTTAAACCGAGACTATTGTTTTTTTGTTTTTCAGTAACATCAAATCCTTTCCCATTGTCTTGGATGGTTATAAGAATGGTTTTTTGCTGTTGTTGAATGGTGACTGAGATCGCTTTCGTGCTTCGACGTTGCTCAGCATAAACTTCTTCGTCGCTTTGCTCCTCGAAAGCGTGCTTCATCACATTAGATACATTTTCTTGAACAAATCGGTAAATATGTAATGCGGCTTTTGAATCAAAACAATCATCTATGTCGGCAATATCGGCAGATACAAAAAGGTCGGTTTGTTCATCTATATCATATAGCATTTGTTCAACACTGCCACTAAGACCCAGTTGTTTGATAATACTAGGATACAATCCGCGAGATATATGGCGTATGTCTTCAAGTGCTTTATGTGTAAGTTCACTTACGTCTGTCTTTCCTTGTTCTTGAAGTTTTTGTTTGATGAGCGTAAGTTGCTGACCCACACTGTCATGCAAATCTTTTGAAATCCGAGCGCGTTCTTCTTCTTGTGATTGCATTAAGTCTTGTGAGAACCCTTCCTGTAGGCGTTTTCGTAATTGCTGTTGTCTAAGCATCCAAAGAAGAATACTCATAATGCTAAGTGTGATTGCTAGAAAAAACCACCAGGTTTTATAAAAGAAATCTTCAGAATGTATCGGGACTAAAAGTGATTTTCCAATTTTTTTACCTGAAAAATTCAAGGCTTCAATTTCAAGTATATATCGTCCTGCGGCAAGGTTTGGAAAGCGTATGGATTGTGTATTTCCAATAGCTACCCATTCTTTGTTATCAAGTCGATAGCGGTAACGTTCGTTTCTGGTAATATCGAGTTGGGTGAGTGCAAAATCAATTTCTAATGCACGATTTTCTGACGGGAGAGTGATGGTTTCCGCTTTACCACTTCGCTCTCCCGATGGTCGTGAATCTCGCAAGCTCGATTTCGCGCCATACCTGTCGGCAGGTAAAAAAGCGTACTGATCATGAGATATGGTATACTTTTTTTCTTGTGTATTATAAGCGCTCACCCTTAAAAGCGTAATTTGAGCATCGTTAATTTCTGGTTGTAAAACGTCAGGCTTAAAAAAATTCAATCCTTGTATCGTACCAACTAAAAAGCCTTGTTTTGTTTTTAAAGCACTGTACCGATTTGCTTCATTGTTTGTAAATCCGTCTTTTACAGAAAAACGATTTGTTTTTTTTGATTCAAGGTTGAAGGAGACAATACCGTTAAACGTATTGATCCACCAGTTGTCTTGATCGTCAAAAAGTATCGTAGCGATACCTGCTTGCAGTTCATCTTGATAAAGGGTTTTGAATTCTTTGGTTGCGAGGTCAAAAGTGGTTACGATTCCTGAGCGCGATCCTTGGATATATCCGTATTCAGGGTGGTACTCTCCCATGAGAAGAAAGGGGTCGGGAAGTTGTGTAGGGTCATTGTAAAATGCATGCTCCTTTGAATTGAGGTCATAGGTAAGTAATCCTTTGTTTGTACTTGCTACGATATAGTTGTCAGCCTGACGCCATTCAAGATCAAAAATATCTAAGGAATCTGTTGATATTAAAGGAGTATGAGTTTTCTGATGTGTATTAAACTCCATAAGATGATATCCATTGGTTCCATATATGATGGTAGAGTCTGTTGGTCGTACCATACAGATGGTTGGATAATGTCTGTAATATTGTGTTTCTCTTGTTAAGGTGTCTACCTTAATAATTCCTCCAGAAGTATCATTACTCCAAATGGTACTGCCTTCTAGAAAAAAATTACGGGAAGAGTATGGTTTTAAAACGTCTCCTTTTTCGAAAGTGGCATAGGGTTTTATGGTGTTATTCGTACTATTAAAGAGATACCATCCATCTTTCTCCGTGGCAATAAGATATTCTTTTTGAGAGAGGGAAGTGATGGCTCTTATTTCTTTGTTAGGAAGTAAGGTTGTGATGATGTCTGATGAGAATTTTATATAATGTAGTGTGTTATTAGCCGTAAACCAAACATCATGATTTGTATCTTTTGATACGATTTCTATGCGTCCAGTATTACCAAAACTTTTATTATTGTATACAGTAGTTAATTGATTGGTGTCGTCTAGCGATTGTATAGATAGTTCTTTATTATACGAAGAGATAATGGTATGTCCTCCTTTTGGGTCACTATACGTCTTTAAGTTGTCACTGAAAAGTTGATTTTCATTAGAAGTTACTGCAATTAACTCCATGGTCTTAGGTGCGATGCTATATAATTGAGGATTATTGTATAAGAGGACGTAGTGTTGTCCATTTTTTAGAAAGTGTGCGTCTATCCATTTTTTGCGTAAAGAGCGCTCTCTTTCATTTTCAAAATCGCTGGCATCAATAGTTTTTAAAACTTTTCCATCCCAATTAACAAAGGTGATAGGAAAATTGTCGTCACTTATTACTATGATATCCTCAAAAGGAATAAACTGTGTTTTTTTATCTATTAGAATACGATTTACCGTTGTAGTAAATCGAAATCGTTCTACGAGACGTAGATCAGGGTGTATGCTATTGATAATGATTTCAAGCCCATTTTGAGTGATGATATAGTTTTTCCCTTCATATTCAAAAACAGGGGATATTCCTGTGTCTTCCGGCACTTTTATTTGTGTAAACTCTGTGCTAATTGGATTGAAAAGGAACAATGAACTATCTGTAACGATGTAAAATTGCCCATCCTTTCTTTTGAAAATATCAATAATGTTGTTGTTTTCTTTATCGGTGGGGAGTGGGATGGTATGAAAAGAGTTTCCGTTGAAACGTTGTAACAGTGTTGGGTTGGTATTGGTTAAAATTTTAGAGCGAGATGGGTTTGTGCCACCTCCTAGCCAAAGAAATCCATTTTGATCAAATGCGAGTGCCTGTACCTCGTCTATTTCTAACCCGTCTTGTTGGCTAAATTGTTTTTTATATAGGCTGTTGTCTTGTGCAAGACCTACTATATTGATAAGCAAAAAAATAAACAGCAGTAATACTCTCATTAGGGATGAGGATTTTGAGTAACATCACAGCTTACAAGATAACTATATTTTTATTTCTTAAGATAAAGGCAATTGTATTGATAATCAATGATCCCTTTTCCAAGGTTGAGAATATCAGCTCCCAAAATTCCGTGTACAGCGGGTGTATTGTGATTTTCCAAAGCGATGTTCACGTGAGAGAGGTCAAAAAGAACAAGATTAATATTCTGTCGTTTCCAAGTGCCTATTTTGATACTATTTTCTTTTGATAATTCGGTACGCATATCGGTAGCGCCAGCTCCAGCGGCTAGGACTTCACTCTCTTCACTTGTGATTTTAAAATGCTCTGCATATTTAAAATCAATGCAGGAGTTAGAAGCTCCAGTATCTAATATAAAAGAACCTTTTACGCCATTAATTTTTGCCGTAATTTCTAGATGTTGCGTAAGTGTCGGAAATAACCGTATGCGTGTGTATCCTTTTTCTATTAAAAATTCACGAAGTGATGCCATACTTTTTGTAAACAATGAGCATCAAAAATAGTCCAAAAATTATGATTCCGAGAATCCATATCCACGAAAATGAGGTCACTACTTCTTCAGGTGTACCATAATAGACAAAGGCGCCCCAATAATAGGGTGATTTTTTTGCGTTAGAAATGGTTTTGTCACTTAGGTAGGTTTGTTGTGCCTGTTTGAGACTTATTGTTTTTGAAGACGTATCCTTCAGGTTTTTGTAAAAATCACCCATCAGTTGGGAGGTGGCTTTATCATTTACTTTCCATAGAGAGAACAATAGGTTGGGAGCACCCGCATATTGAAACCCTCGCGCTAGACTCAACGTTCCTTCCCCTGTAGCGATACTACCCACTCCTGTCTCACAAGCACTCAAAACGACAAGATCTGGTTGTAAGTTGAGACCATACAATTCATTAACAGTGATTGTCTGACCCATAAATTGTAGCTCGGCTGGAGTGTTAAAGCCTCCGCCACGCGCATGGGTAGAAAAATGTAAAATGGTATAATCATTTGTAATACCGTCCTTAAATGCGTTAGAGGGAAATACCGCTTCTGCGCCTGCTTCATCTCTCATTAATAGTTTCGTAGGAAATATTTCCTTGATCGCATTGGCTTCTTCAATAGAGTACGTAAGTGCCAATTCTGAACCTTCAAAAACTGGAAAAACCCCCAGCACAGACGTGGGTTTTGTTGATGTTTTTGGTGCCTTGAGATACTGCGTTGCTGAAAGCTGATACGTAATGGTTGTCGATTGAAGTAAAAAAGACATTTGATCAAAAATAACCCCTTCCGATGGTTCAGTTAGTAAAGTACTAAAAGGTAAAAAAGCGAGCATTCCATCTGGAATAATGATTATTTTTTCAGTCACAGGGAGTTTGAGAAGGGTGTACAATGCATGTGCATCATTTTTAAAAGCATCAGGCGCATTGTTGATCTTTGAGGCGTCTTCAAAATACCGATTGTAACGCACACAGATATTAAATATCATATCTCGCGCTGTTTGATCTGGTGCGATTTTTTCAAAATGCGTTGTCGCCGGCCCTATGATGAATTGATAGATTGCCTGTTTGCCAAAAAAATAACTGACTACCGTTTCTTCTTTTTCTTTGACCTTTTCTTTGAGAAGTGGATACGATATTGAAGATTCTTGTGTGTTTAATGTAGGATATTTCTCTGCGATACGAAGCCGTAAGTTACGTTGCGATAGCATGGTATTGCTATATGCCATTTGTAACTCCTCTATCTGTTGTAAGTTAGTTGTTTGGGCGCTACGAAGTTTCCATAATTGGGTCTCTAATCTTGAAAGCTGTACGCCTTGATGCTGATAGGCAATCACCAAGCTGTCGTTAGCGTGTTTTGATAACAAAGCTTTATCTTGACTTGATTCTAGTACCACCGTCGATTTTGAACGTTCACTGATGCGAAGTGCTTTTTCTAACCAGATTTCCTCTTTTTCATTTTTATAAAGATCATAGATCAGAGCAAGTCTTTTTTCTGAACGGACTTTGTCACTGGCTTGTAATCGTAGTTTTGAGACCTGCTGTAGTTGGTCATTATTTAATAAATCGGCTACGTGGGCGGCAAGTGCATACGCCTTGAGAGCCTCTTCGTTTTTATGTTGGAAGGAGAAAAGCTCGGCATGAAGATCTAGCGCGTCTACTAAAGTGTTTTCGCCAAAAAGTTGCGTCTCATTTGGGAATTCCTGATCATTTGTATAATCTACAAACCAGATGCGATACAGCTGCTGTAGCTGCTCTTTCGCTTCTGTTATGTTTTGATTTGAAGCATACGTCTGCGCCAGTAAAAGCTTTATTTTTGCAAGTGAACGTTGAGGTGTAGATGTCTTAGAAAGTTGTACTTGAAGTGCTTTTTGTAAGCGTTGTTCCCCCTTTAGATAATTTTGTTGTCGTATCGCAATTTGTGCCAGTAATTTATATCCGTTGACTTGATTAGGATCTGATGCGATAACTTCTTGCGCTAATGCTTCCGCTTGGGTATGATCTCCCTTGCTAAAGTAATTTGTCGCTAAATTCATCCTAATGTCAATATTTTCAGGGCTTAGTTTTTTGGCTTCTTCCAGCACACGTATGGCGTTTTCATACTTGCCTTGATTTTGTAGTGGGACAGAAAGATTAATCAAACCTGAAAGGAGGTGGTTGTTTTGGTTCGCTTTTCGCGAAAGCGCAATATACCCCCGTATCATATGTTCTGCTTCGGTATATGCATTGGTTTGTGTGTATAAATTACCTAGCGGAATCATCGCAGCGTCCACCATATCATATCCGCTTAACTGTTGTGCCTTGTAACGATCCAAAGCCGCTTCATATCGATAGATGGCCGCAGCAATATCGCCATAGCGAGTTTGGTAATACGCAATGTTACAGTCTACGACCACTTTTGCTAGGTGGCTATCAGCATCTGAAATGGGTAACGTATCTGTTTCTTGTATGAGTTTAGAGAGTTCTTGAGGCGTTGGGTTGTTTAAAAAGGCATCTAAAGCGTTGTAAAAAAGGTCTTCTTGCGCATGACTAGTTAACGTGCAAAAAACCACTAGTAACATATAGAATAGTTGGCGCATTCTCATCGGTCAAAATTTCCAAAGTCCGTAGACTTGAATCTGAGCATTAGGGGCATTAAAATTAGAAACATATCGAATGCCTGCGCTTGGACCTATCCGAACACCACCAAAATTAATGTCGGCAAAAACTCCAGATTGAAAATTGCCTACGCCTTTATTACAATCTGTTTCTTGGAAAGTATCTTGCGTTTCGTCGCGGATTTCACCTTCTCCAGGAATATTTAAGAAAAATTCGCCCGTAGTGGTTTGATTACATTCACGGCTTAGGTCTAATTTAAGTTGGAGACCCGCTCCTACAGCAATAAAATTGTTGAGGTTATATAGATAGGATATAGGGACCAGATAGGTAGTAATATTGCGTGCTGTTGCCTCTTCTGTGAATCGCGTGATACTTTCTATCCCAATATCATTGGTTTCGATGGTTTCAAAATTCCGAAAGTTGTCAAAAGAGGTGGTGGAGAAGAAAAGTTCTGCTTGCAAATACCCACGATACGATTTAAAAGGGGAGAGGGTGATGCCTGCAAATACTTCGGTGGCATTGTCTAGATCGGGATTAAAAATATACCCAGCTCTGGCGCCTATAGAAATGCCAGGCGTAAATCGAGTGGTGCTATAATTGGTATAAATCGGCTCGTTTTTATCAAAGTAAATAGCCGTACGACTTCGGGTTTTCTTTTTGTGAAAATCCTTGCCAAACTTCATAGCATATTTCACAAATCCTTTTGTCGAATCCTTTTCGGTGACGTTTTTTTGAGCGGTACCTGGGAGGTAAATACGTTTAAATGTAAAAATGATTTTATCTTTTTGAAGAATAGTGTCTAGGCAGGAATAATTGACTTCACGATCTTTGGGACAGATGCGACATTGGGGATACATGTCTTTAATCTCTAAGGTGTTTTTGTCAAACATCTCAGGGGTATCTACCTCAAGCCTAATCGTATTTGCAGGCCCTTCACCATCATTTTGGAAACGGACTTTAAATTTAAGTTTTTTAAAGCGTACCAAGCGATAATTCATCAGCGTGCCATTGGAGGACATTTTATTAGGGTCATGAGAAGTGACAATTTCTAGTTCGGTGTCTTTTACGGTGTGGTTTTCATAATTTTCGTCAGGGACATAGATACTTCGTAGGGTGACAATGGCACTGGTATCTTTAATCATTTCTGGCGTAGTTTCTAGCGTACGAAAGACATTGCGCTCTTCGCCAGGTTGCATATTGGTAAAGGTGATGACTTGGCTGTTAAGGTACAACTCTTGAGATTCTTCAAGCGTGAGCGGAAGGTTGGTTTTTTTTGTACTGTCTTGGACAACGAGCGTGCGTTCTCGTAACTCTGACGGATAGGTGGAGGCAAGGTATTCTTGAGAAAAATCAGTACCTGCATGATGTACAAAATCTTCATTTTGTTCTATTTTTTCGTTGTGATGCAGTCGGGTGTCTGTAAGTATAAAGTTTTTGTCCTTAAAACTCTTGTCGTTATAAAACAGGTAGAGTTTTCCGTTAGTGACGTAGTCTTTGGTGTTTTTGTAACTCGTGATCAGTACCATTTCTTGACTTGGTAAAGGGTCTCTATTGGTACGTATAAGTAGATCTTCATCGGGTTTGAATACTGGGTTCGCTTTCGCGAAAGCAAAACCATCCACACTCGCTTCTTCATCGGAAGCATCAGAAATCACCACTTTTTTAGGCCGGCTGGCAGGAGGTTTGCCATTGTCATAATTATTGGTGCTCCATAATTTTACCTCGTAGGTTCCTTCTTTTTTGTAGGTGTGCTTAGGTTCTTTTTCAAAGCTATAGTTGCCATCCCCTAGTTCCCAGTAATAGGTGTAAAATGCTTTAGGAGCGCCTGCAATTTGATTAAGTTCGGGCATTTCTGCGCCATACGTGACTTTGTTGCCCAACACATCATAAAATATAGGAGCACTTCTGGTCAAAGTGTCTAGCGGAATTGTTTGCGTGTAGCCCGAAAATGTTACAAGACTTACAAAGAGAACGGTATTGAAAATTCTTTTCGTCATGACTTATAGCGAATTAATAACCGTTATTGTTTGATCTTCGGCAAGCTCACTGGTATTGGTGGTGGCTCCAATGATATCTTGTGTTACGCTTATTTGAGACGTATCTAGTCGAAATATCCCATCGAGTCTTGAGATAAAAATAAGGTGTCCCTGAGTGTCTAATGGAATTTCGTTATACACCTCACTAAAGACGCCTAGATTCAGGTCGTACTGCTCGAAAAGGCTTACCGCAATCTTATCGTTGGTATAGCTAAGGAAGACATTGCTATTGGTGTCGTTAAATCCAGCCGGAGGGACATTATATACTGTTGTTCTTTCATTTTGACTAGGATTAAACTGTGCGATACTATACCAACCCGTCTGAGAAGTACTGCCGCTATAGCCTGTAGTGATGTTTCCTATGGGATCGTCTATTTCTGTAGGGAAAGCACTTCCAATAGTTTCCCAAGTGACCCTACAATTGAGGTCTGGGCAGGAAGGTGAATTGAAAAATAAAAGCTCCTCTGTATTATTTTCTTCGGGAATAAAAATTTGTATTTCTCCTTGTATGACGACAGGTTCTCCATTAAAACGAATGTCAAAAAATAACAAGCCCTCGCTTAGGGTAGGTTCAATGGTTCCGGTAGCATTACGGGTATTGGTCGATAATTGGCAAGCGACAATATCACCTGAGGTAAACATTTCTAGCATACTGACTTCTACCTCGCCATCTATGATCGTACCATCTGGATTAAATAAGGATTGTCCAGGAATCGAAACAACGCCTCCTTGCGCACCAATAAGTTGACCTCCTGCAAATCCTTGTATGGTAAACGTCTGTACTTTGGGTTGTCTGCACTCCATAAGACTTGCTGCATAATCGGCTCCGTCTATAGGGGTTATGGCATTGGGAGTTTCAACGATGCCCTCCTCGCAATCGTGATCTTCAGAACAGCTTATAGCTAGGCATCCCGCCAAAACTATCGTGCATAGGAATTGAACATATTTCATAAGATAGTTAGTTAGTTATATGCAAGAAGGGGATAGTAAATGCATTTAAATATAGTTAAAAACAATGAATGTCACTAAAAGGGTAAACCTCAGAGCGATAGTGCTGCTCTGAGGTTTATCCTGATTTTATTTAAGATTCTTATGGTAACGCATTGATTAATGCGGTAAGGCCTGCTTCTGTAGTGGTTTGTGTCGTAGCGAAGGTCTCGATATGATCTGCACCAATAGTAGCTGATTGGATGGCATATACATAATCACCGTCTTGTACAGAGACAAATATAAAGTGAACGTCTAATCCGATAGGCATTTGTCCATAATGTTCTGTAAACATTTCTAAGTTTGTGTCATAGGTGTCAAACAGTGCGAGTGCATTTGGTTCTCCGTCGTAGGATACATATACAGCGCTGTTAGTTTCATTAAATCCTTCAGGAACATCTGCAAATACCATGGTTTTAGGACCTGCATACGACCACCATCTATCTAAGTTAGTCCATCCAAAGTTGGTAAGCGGTGCAACATAGGCAGAGGTCCAATTTCCGTCAGCATTTTGAATTTCACCTCCTTCTATAGCAGCATCTTCATCTTCTTCCCATACCACATCACAATCTAATCTGTCACAATTTTCTGGTACAAATACCGTCATTTCTGGATCAAAAGTATCTGTAGGTGCGGTAAGCTCAAAGGGGACTTGCGCTACCAGTTGGTTCCCGTTTTGAGTGGCATTTATAAAGAACTCCCCTCCAGAAATAATCGTCACTACATCGCCATTATCTTTTTTTCCATTGGTCGGTAGGTTTTGTGTAAGCATATCTGCTCTGCTGTAAATTTCTATGAATGCGATATCTACATCGCCAGTGACTGCTTCTCCTCCCAAATGTGTAAGTCCGTTAGGCGGAAAATACAATTGTGTACCGTCTTCTCCTATAATAAGCCCTCCTGTTGAAGCGTCTATCGTAAAGTTTTGAATAGCATTTTCACGGGCTTCTGTGATACTATTATTATATTCTAATCCTCCAAAAACTTGAGCGATATCATCTGGTATTTCTGTTATGATATCAACATCATCTGCTGTTTCACAGCTCGTCAAAAGAATGAGTGATACTAAAAATAAGGTCATTGATTTTAATACGGTATACACCTTCATACTGTTTTTCTGATCTGTGTACATAAAGTTTGTTGTTTTCATAATACTATTAATTTGATATGTTATTTTTTGTTTTACACCCTTATATCATTACCCGCTTCATATTGTTACCCCTCTTCTAGAACTTTTTTTTATATTTACTCGATAATGAAGCAGTACATACGTTGAGGACAGCCTTAACGTCAAATTCTTTTTTCTTAATATACTTCTTGGGCTTTTCCCGAGGTAGTCTACTTATAAATCCAGCAAACATGGGAGATTCCAAAGTACATCCTGACCAGAAATATGTACAGGCATTGCTTATACATGATCAAAAACTGATTGCTGAGATATACACTCGTTTTGCGCCTAAGGTGATTGGGTATATTCAAAAGAATAGCGGTGATGAGGCTGCTGCTAGAGATATTATTCAAGAAGCACTTATTACCCTATACGATCAGGCAAAGACAAAAGGACTTACTTTGAGTTGCCCTTTTGATGCCTATTTTTTCTTAATCTGTAAACGCAAGTGGTTGAATCTCTTGAAAAAAAACAAGCCAGAAGGGGTAACAATAAACGATGAGGTAACATCTATAGATAGAAATGTACAAGATCAAGCAGATCAGACCGCTTTGTATGAAGAAAGAGCTCATTTATTTAACCAAATGTTGGAGCAAATGGGGGATGCCTGCAAGAAACTTTTAAAGCTTAGTTTTTCTATTAAATCGATGGAAGAAGTGGCTAAAAAACTAGAAGTTTCTTACGCATACGCTCGGAAGAAAAAATCCCTTTGTATTGGGAAACTTACAGCAATGGTGCAAGGATCTGTGCAGTACCAAACCCTTAAACATCTATAGTTATGGACGAAGAAACCCTTTTGCTTTTTGACGATTACCTTCAGGGAGCGCTTTCGCCTGAAGCCAAAAAAACTTTTGAATCAAGGCTGAAGACAGAACCCGCCCTTAACGATGCCTTTATCATTTTTAGAGATGTCAATCAGCATTTAAGTCATCATCTCTCAGAGGAGCGAGCAGCGTTTAAAGACACGTTGAAAACAGTTGCAGACCAACATTTAGATACTTCAGTGGCACCTAAAAAACCGGTGAAAGTGATTCGTTTTAATCCTTGGAAGTATGCGATCGCAGCCGCTGTTATTGTGCTTATTGGGCTCACTTTTATGTTTTCATCTGGCGATCCACTATACGCAGATTATGCTTTTAATGAATCCATCAGTCTTGTGGAGCGAGATGGGGAAGGGACCGCTTTCGCGAAAGCGGAAACAGCCTTCAACGCCAAAGAATATCAAGAGGCTATTACGTATTTTAATGCAATTCTCGCCTCAGATGACGCCAATGCTGAGGTGCAATATTATAAAGGAATTGCACTGGTTGAAGTTGAAAAATATGACGAGGCAGATGCTATTTTTAGTCAACTAGCTGACGGAAATACACTGTACAAGCATAAAGCGACTTGGTATGGCGCTCTCAGTAAACTGAAGCAAGGCGATAAACAAGCGTGTAAACAATTGTTAGAAAAAATTCCTGCTGGTGCCGAAGATCATGAGGTGGCACAAGAACTTCTAAAAAAGCTATAATCCTTGTATTTACAGAATGTAAATTAAAAAAGTAAAAATGACTTCATAGACCTCTTGGGCTTTGTTATTTTTGCAGTATGAATTTTACAGATACCCACACCCATTTATATAGTGAAGCTTTTGATGAAGATCAAGACGTGATGATCCAACGTGCTATGGATGCAGGGGTGACTCGTTTTTTTATTCCCGCCATCGATTCTGAATACACAGAACGCATGTATGACTTAGCGGCGCGCTATCCAGATCAGGTATTCTTAATGATGGGATTACATCCTACCCATGTAAAGGAGAATTATGAAGAAGAATTAGCGCATGTAGAAGCGCAATTTGCCAGTAGGTCTTTTTATGCCGTAGGAGAAATAGGCATTGATTTATATTGGGATAAGAGTACACTGGATATTCAAAAAGACGCATTTAAGCGGCAGATTCAGCTTGCTAAGAAGCATCAATTACCGATTGTGATTCATTGTAGAGATGCCTTTGATGAAGTGTTTGAAGTGCTAGAAAGTGAAAAAGGGGATGATCTTTTTGGGATTTTCCATTGCTTTACAGGCACTAAAGAGCAGGCATTACAAGCGATAGGGTACAACATGAAGTTAGGGATAGGTGGAGTTGTAACGTTTAAAAATGGAAAAATTGATCAGTTTCTCTCTGAAATTGATTTAAAGCATATTGTCTTAGAAACTGATGCTCCCTATTTGAGTCCAGTTCCATATAGAGGGAAGCGTAATGAGAGTAGTTATGTGACCTTAGTGGCAGAAAAACTGGCCACAATCTATCAAAAACCGTTGGAAGAAATTGCTAAAATTACGTCTGAGAATGCTACGGCTGTATTTGGTAACGTAAAAACCACCTAAACTTAGTTAATTATATATAGACGAAACTCAAATAAATTTGTTTCTTTTGTGGCTATTAATCTAAATGCAACGTTATTTCTACATTTGATCACATACGACCCTATCACGATAGTGAAGTGAATGAGGCTTTACAACAAGCTTCAAGACATCCTATGTTTAAGGTATTGTTGCAGTTTACATTCCCAGAGGCCTCTGCAGAGGAGATACAGGCTATTTTATTAGACTGTTATTCTATTCATGATTTTCAGACAAAGGTTATTTATAAATCGGTACAGCATTTACTAGCAAAAAGTTCTGAAGGTTTTACTACGGCAGGTTTTGATACGTTATCACCCAATAAGCCTTATTTTTATATATCAAATCATAGAGATATTGTATTAGATACCTCATTACTTAATGTAGCGCTGATTGATAACGGGCTTATTACAACGGCTTCTGCGATAGGAGATAATTTGGTACAGAAGGATTTCTTGATGGCTTTGTCTAGGCTTAACAGGAATTTTTTGGTATTGCGTAGTCAGTCGCCAAGAGAGTTATTACAGAGCTCCAAAGTGTTGTCTGAATATATGAAGCTTTTGTTGTCAGAAGGAAGGTCTGTATGGATGGCACAAAGGGAAGGCAGAACGAAGGATGGGAATGATGTCACGCAGCAAGGGGTGCTTAAGATGATTACGATGGCGAGAGGTAAAACACCTTTGATGCAGTATATAAAAGAATTGGATATTGTTCCTGTGGCCATCTCTTATGAGTATGACCCTACAGATATTTTGAAAGTGCCAGAGCTTGTCGCAAAGCAAGAGAATATACCTTACATAAAAACCAATAATGAAGATTTTAATAGTATTCTCAAAGGGGCATTAGGATTTAAAAAGCGTATTCATATAGAAGCAGCACCTTTGGATCCTTCTATATATGATCTAATAGAAAATGAAGCACAAAGCGATAATGATAAATTACAGCGATTGGCTTCTGAAATCGATAAGAATATCCATCGTCATTATAAATTATGGCCGTCTAATTATATTGCATACGATTTGTATCATAATACATCAAAATATGCATCGTATTATGACGAGAAAGAATTACGTCATTTTGAAAGACGTTTGGAGCGTAGAGTAAATAAAGAAAATCCATTAGAGATGGAGAGCTTCTTATTAATGTATGCAAATCCAGTAATCAACACATCAAAATTATGAGCGTAAAACCTAGTATCCTTTTAATATACACTGGAGGTACTATTGGGATGATTAAAGATTATGAAACGGGGGCATTAAAGGCTTTTGACTTTGATCAATTATTGCAAAACATACCAGAGCTTCAGTTATTGGATTGTGATATTAAAACATCATCATTTGAGACGCCTATTGATTCTTCCAACATGAATCCTGAGTACTGGAATGAGTTGTGTTCATTAATCGCTTCAAATTATGAGTCTTTCCAAGGATTTGTGGTGTTGCATGGAAGTGATACAATGAGTTATACGGCATCGGCGATTAGCTTTATGCTGGAGAACTTGCATAAACCTGTGATTTTTACAGGGTCTCAATTACCTATAGGAGATTTACGAACAGATGCCAAAGAAAATTTAATTACGGCGATACAAATCGCAGCCTTGCAAAAACGCAATAGGCCAGTTGTCCAAGAGGTGTGCCTGTATTTTGAGTATAAATTGTATCGAGCAAATCGGACGACGAAAGTAAGCTCAGAGCATTTTGAGGCATTTGACTCTCCCAATTATCCACCATTAATTACTTCTGGAGTTCATCTCATGGTTAATCAGGAATTACTTTTTAAACCTAGTAAAAAGTCATTCAAGGTGCATGGTAACCTTGTCACGGATGTGTTGCTTTTAAAAATGTATCCTGGCATTCCTGAGCATTTAGTCTTGGGTATGTTGGCTATTCAAGAGGTAAAGGGGGTAATTTTAGAAACCTATGGTTCAGGTAACACAACAACAGCTACTTGGTTTATAGAGGCCTTAAAGGCAACTATAAAAAGAGGTATTCCTGTGGTAAATGTAACACAATGCATTGGAGGAGGCGTACAAATGGGGAATTATGAGACCAGTATTGCACTCAAAAAAATAGGAGTGATTAGTGGTGGCGATATTACTTCTGAGGCAGCCATTACAAAAATGATGTATTTATTAGGACAAGAATTAGGTCCTAAAGTCTTTAAATCTGTCTTTGAAACGCCTTTAAGGGGAGAACTCACATAATTTTAATACATATCTTTTTAGCAGGTCAGTTTTTGTGTAGTATACTATTTGTTTCTTGCACTAGTAAATTAATAACATCACAGAAATTAGTAAACTTCAAAATAATACAATAGTTGCTATAAAATCTTCTAGATCCCGTGTTTATAAAAAGATGATTAGATGCTAAGCAAGACCGTATTGCTTTTCCTACGGTTCAGATTCTACTTCTTGACGATCTTAAGAGTGCTGTATATGCTGCTTCTTTATACGCTTTCGCGAAAGCGAACTAAACCTGAAAACCTATAGGGAAGATTTTGCACTACGATGGAATTGAGTAATGGTATGGGGCTGCTTATAAGTAAATTAACAATGTCGCTACCTTTTTGCTACCCTTGTTTCTTTGGCGTAACTAACTTAGGATAGTTACTTTGTTCAAAAAGAAAATGACAACTGTTTTTTGCATCATAAGTAAGCATAAAATGGATGAAAAAGAAAAATTACTCGCATGAAACCCTCCATACAATACACAAAAAGCGGAAATATCAATATCGCCTATCAAGTCTTTGGTTCAGGCTCTATTGATTTGGTGTATATACCGGGATGGGTTTCTAACATAGATTGGATGTGGGCGTGTCCTGAGTTAGTTAATTTCTTTCAAGAATTAGGGAAGGTTGCGAGGGTGATTCTTTTTGATAAACGAGGGACAGGGCTTTCAGACCGCGTTGTAGAGATTTCTACATTAGAAGAACGTATGGAAGATATCAAGGCCGTTATGGATGCCACAGGATCTGAAAAAGCAGTCCTTTTCGGACATTCCGAAGGGGGAAGTGTATCTGCTTTATTTAGCGCTACCTATCCTAATCGTGTATTAGCATTAACCGCTTTTGGGATTTTTGCAAAGCGGCGGTATTCTGAAAATTATCCTTGGGCTCCCACCGATGTCGAGCGTCAGAAAGTATATGATATGATTGAGCATAGTTGGGGGAGTGGTCAGATGAATCTGGAAACACTAGCCCCTTCCAAAGCAAATGATCCGCAATTTATGGGCTGGTTAGCGAGTTATTTTAGATCTGGTGCGAGTCCTCAAGCAGCTATGCAGCTTACTAAAATGAATACGCAGGTAAATATCATCGATATTTTGGAGTATATAAAAGTACCTACACTTCTCATGCAACGCACTCATGATATTGATGTAAAAATTGAAGAAGGACGGTTTATTGCAAAGCACATCAAAGGAGCAAAATTTGTGGAGTTTGATGGAGACGATCATCTTTTTTGGGCAGGAAATACACAAGAGGTTCTAGACGAAATAAAAGATTTCATTCAAGAACTACCCCCTAGTAATGAACCCAAAAAAGGATTGATTACGATACTATTTGGGAAAGTAATCGCTACCTCATTAGGAAGAACAAATTCAACAGCTATAAAGCAATGTATCGCTAGGCAGTCTGGTGTACTATTAGATATCGACAATGAGCGTTTTATTGCAGGGTTTAAAGTCCCAGGGAAAGCGGTACAAAGTGGTCTCGATATCTTAGATAGTTTTCAATATCAAAATAGCCATATACACCTAGGACTCTACGTGAAAGAGGAGTGTTTAGATGGGGGATATAAAATAGATAAAAGGGATATGTATATGTATCATACATTACTCCCACATTCCGTATCTAGTAGCCTCATTGTCACACAAACGATTAAGCACTTACTCTCAGGTTCAGAATTTCACTTTTCTGAAGAAAGCTCTATGTTACGCTATAATTCTGGATCTTTATGTAAACTCTATCAGGTAAATAATACGCATGCTGTTGAGAATACACCAATGGTAGGACATTCCACTAGTTTTTCAAAATATGATTCGTTTTTAGAAGATCTTATCAAGATTATAGATGAGCATATTGACAACTCTTCTTTTGGGGTAGAAATGCTCACAAAGAGCCTTGGGATGAGTGAGCGCCAGTTACAACGCAAGGTAAAAGAAGCTACGGGTAAGTCCCCTGGACAATTGATTACATGTACCCGTTTGAGTAAAGCTAAAGAAGCATTGACACATCGTAGATATACCGTATCCGAAATTGCATTTTTATGTGGATTTTCTAGCCCTTCTTATTTTACAAAATGCTTTAAAAAAGAGTTTGGTTTTACACCTACTGGCATTGCTATTTCCTAATACATCTTCTTAAAAAGTACACACAAATACAAACGTATTAAAAGTATAAAACCGCATACAATATGTCGGTTTTGTACTAGCATTGTGCGGTATTGTTATACGCCATTAGTAGGCGTGCTACTAGTTTTGTATGTGCATTCGTGTACAGTGAAAATGTAGTATTAAGATGGGAAAATCACAAGTCATTTTATTCCTTTTCAGCGTTGTTTTTTCATCTTAACGTATGTTTTTTTTCTATAAGAGTGACCAGGCTCTAGTATTGTGCCATGAATATATAAGTGTTGTGTGCGCTTTCGCGAAAGCGTACACACAAATAATAATGACTAATATAATGTAATGATGAAACATTTTACACTTGGGATAGCATTGCTACTCGCATTCTTTACGATGAGTGCGCAGGATATTACCCTTTCTTTTGAAAACCCAGAGATTACCACAGAAGGGCCGGATTCTTTTTATGAAGTAGATGTGATGATCTCTTCAGATGTTGCTTTTGGTATGGGATCAGGGCAATTTTTCTTAGATTATTACTCCGCAGCTTTTGGAGTCCAAGTCGATAATAATGGAGCTATTGCGTATGAGCGTCCAGAAAATTCACTGCTTGGAGGGGAAGTAGTTGTTGATGTGGGTGGGACTCCCGTTCCGTTAGGTGATCATTATACAAGTTTTATCTCTAATGACACGACGGATTCTAAAGTATCCTTTATCTGGCAGCAAAATGCGAGTGGAGGGATGTATGGAACAAATGTACCTGCGGGAACACCTGTAGCACTTGTTCATGTAAAAATAAGGTTTCTTCCTGGAGCAACCGGAGAAGATCCGTCTGTATGTTTTGATGCTGCCAATCCTTTTGATGATCAATTTTTTACAGCTTGTGGTCCTTTTGATCCTTTGGTAGGGTTTGATTTTGAAACCGCAGATTGTCAAGGTGAGCCAGGATCTCAGATTTTTGACTATACCCCAGATTGTAGTGAGCCGGTAGTATTTGAAATTACGTGTCAAGATATTACCGCACAATTAGATGAAAATGGAGCCGTAACAATTACTCCAGAAGCAGTTTTTGCAGGTGATGCTACTGATCCTGATATTGATACCTTAACCCTAGATGTAGATACTTTTACTTGTGATGCTATTGGAGAAAATACCGTCACTCTTACAGTTACTACGGTAGGCGGGAGTAGTGCTACGTGTACGGCAATTGTTACCGTAGAAGATACGCTTGCACCTGAAGCACTTTGTCAAAATGTTACCGTACAGCTAGATGCTGATGGGAATGCAACGATTACCGCATCACAGATAGATAATGGAAGTACTGATAATTGTGGGACGGTCTCGTTAAGTAGCTCTCAAGAAACTTTTACAACGGCAGATGTTGGAGAAAATATAGTGACTTTGACAGTTACAGATGATAGTGGTAATACCGCAACGTGTGATGCTATTGTAACGATCGTAGATCAAGCTTTTCCAGAAGCCATCTGTCAGAATATTAGCGTGCAATTGGACGCAAACGGTATAGCTAGTATTACTCCTGAGCAAGTGGATGGGGGCTCTATAAATGCTGAAGTTCTAACACTCGATGTCACTAGTTTTGATTGTTCCAATATCGGAGAGAATACCGTTACACTTACTGTAACGAGTGTTGATGATAACAGTGATTCTTGTACGGCAATTGTTACCGTAGAAGATACGCTTGCACCTGAAGCACTTTGTCAAAATGTTACCGTACAGCTAGATGCTGATGGGAATGCAACGATTACCGCATCACAGATAGATAATGGAAGTAGTGATAATTGTGGGACAGTCTCCTTAAGTAGTTCTCAAGAGATTTTTACCACGGCAGATGTTGGAGAAAACACGGTGACTTTGACAGTTACAGATGCTAGTGGTAATACCGCAACGTGTGATGCTATTGTAACGATCGTAGATCAATCTTTTCCTACGGCCATCTGTCAGAATATTAGCGTGCAATTGGATGCAAACGGTATAGCTAGTATTACTCCTGAGCAAGTGGATGGGGGCTCTATAAATGCTGAAGCTCTAACACTTGATATTACTAGTTTTGATTGTTCCAATATCGGAGAGAATACCGTTACACTCACTGTAACGAGTGTTGATGATAACAGTGATTCTTGTACGGCAATTGTCACTGTAGAGGATGTGATCGCTCCGACAGTGAGCTGTCCAGACGATCAGACCATTGTATTAGAAGAGGGCAATACAACCTTTGAAGTGCCTGATTACTTTGCCACAGGGGAAGCATCTGCAGAAGATAACTGTACAAATCCTATTGCCCAATTCTCACAAGACCCACTTCCAGGAACATTGTTAGATGAAGATGTTTATACAGTAACACTTTGTGCAACAGACGAATTTGGTAATGAAAATTGTTGTGAATTCCAACTTACGGTAGATGATAATCTTAGTGTACAAGATGCCATTGATAGTAGTCTTAGCCTGTACCCTAACCCAGCAAGTAATCAGGTGTTTATTTCTAATCCTAATGGATTATCTATAGACACGATTGCTATTTATGATGTAAGAGGCAGACGTGTAGCAATCAATAAATCAAATGGCATTCTAAATGAAATATCAATGGATATTTCAAGGATCTCTAACGGCACTTATTTTGTTAGAATTGAAGGTGCCTTTGGAAGTATAAGTAAACAATTAATTAAAAGATAACTAGGTTTTAGTTTAGAAGATGGCCTTTTTCTTATTTGGGGTAAGAATGAGGTCATTTTTTTTGCGGTCTATAGAATCTACTACGATTGATACTGAAGTTTTGATTGAATAACGGCTATTGATTTTGCGCAGGATACCGCTTTCGCGAAAGCGTACTAAGTATTTGTAATATACTTCAAAACACAGGCTAGCAATCTTTGAACTTCGTGATACTACGTTCTCAAAACCGATAGTTTAAATGCTAATTTCAAATACGTAAAAGTGTTTTGTGCCGAGGTACATGTCGGTTTTGTGCTAGCATTACGCTCTTTATCCGCGACGTTGCTTTTTGAAAAAATAACTCAAAGGGATATTGTTAAGTATATAATCCTATGTAAATGAAGTAGAAATAGAATTTATTTTTTTTAGACCTGAGGTTTCTAGAATTTAATGCCAAAGAGAAAAGACTATTATATTTCATAAAATTTGGTTCAACCACTAATGCGATAACAAAAGTCTAGAATACTTCCGTTTCTTCAGTGAAATCTACAAAATATCGTATCTGAAAAAATTAAACATCGATCTGAACATAGATATTAGTGCGCATATCGAGCAACATCTATCAATTGAAACAATAACCATAAGACCAAATACCCACTTTGAATTATGTAAATAGTTGTGTAATCTTTCTGTAAAAGTAGATGTTCAAAATAATGTAAGCAAGGATATATGAAAAACGATGTGTTAGTTTTACCTCCGTTCACAAAAAATTAAAGGCGGGATTGATCCTTTTTTACTTCTATAAAGAATCATTTTCTTACTCATTTTACAGATGAATCCTTGACCGTAAGGAAGTGCTTTCCGCTTTAACGTTGATTTTTCACGTTCACGTTAGTGACTGAGTAAACAAAAAGTATTTAAAAAATTGAATATCAAATAGTTGTGAAAATCGAGGCTCATTTGATGCCTTTGTTTTCAGGGGATAAATCATTGCTCTTGGTACTTTTGAGTTGAAGAATTTCAATAGCTATACGCTAGGTTTTGTGACATAAAATACAACAAAACAATTCCTACAGAATAGTACTGAATTAAAAAACTTAATTAAGATGAAAACAAAAATTGTCATTATACTTTGTATACTCTTTAGTATTTCTAGATCATTTGCGCAAACCTTTACAGTAGATGGTTTAAACTACACGATAGTATCTACGACACCTAATGAAGTTCAATTAACAGGAGGCACGCCACCTACGTCAGATTTAGTGATCCCAAATATCGTAAACGATGGTATTGACGATTTCACTGTCGTTGCTTTAGGCAATAACGCGTTTGAGAGTAAGAGTATTACAAGCATTTCATTTCCAACTACGATACGGAGTATCGGTGATTTTACCTTTGATCAAAATTCATTGACGACTATTGAATTGCCTGAAGGATTAGAAACCATTGGTCAAAGAGCTTTTAGATTTAATAGTATTGCAAATATTACCTTTCCAAGTACAATGGTATCTATAGGGGAGAGTGCCTTTGGAGCCAATCCTTTGGCAATCATTACAGCAGAAGGCACAACACCTGCTACCATTGGAACGACAACATTTGGAGGTAGCAGAAGTAATATAGATTTAACCGTACCTGATGGTACAGAAGACACTTATCTCACCGCAGGTTGGACTGGTTTTAACTCTATAAATGGTGTTCAACAACCTATCATTGGTGGCCTATTTGAGGTAGATGGATTATCCTACGTTATTACAGCTTTAGTTCCTAATGAGGTTCGATTAACAGGAGGTACGCCACCTACGTCAGACCTAGTCATTCCTGAAACTGTTTCAGATAATGGAACAGATTTTACGGTTGTAGCTCTCGGTAATAGTGCCTTTGAGGGTAAAGGTATTACAAGTGTTTCATTACCAAGTACATTGAGGGATTTAGGAGAAGCAACATTTCGAATTAATGGGATTGCCGAAGTGGTTATTCCAGATGGGATTACTGACATTCCACAACGCTGTTTTTCTAATAATGACTTGATAAGTGTAAGCTTACCTATTAGTGTAGAAACGATTGGTTTTCGATCTTTCGAAAATAACGATCTTACAAGTCTTGTACTACCAGAAAATGTAACCAGTATTGCACAATTCGCTTTTACAAACTCTCCTTTAACTAGTGTGAACTCTTTGAATCCTACACCGCCAAGTGTTGTTACTGGTGCTGGAAACAATGATTCTTTTACTAACGAGAGTAACATTGATTTAACCGTTCCTGATGGAACAGAAGCAGCTTATGAAACTGCAGGTTGGGTAGGTTTTAACTCAGTGAATGGAGTGGTTAATTTTGAAGTGGGAGATACCTTTATTGAAAATAATTTGAATTACACGGTAACCTCATTAGCTCCTAATGAAGTGAGCGTTACAGGGGGAAATTCAGTTCCTCAAAATCTAACGATTCCAGAAAATGTAAGCAGTGGAGGTTCAGATTTTGTAGTGACTGCTGTAGGAAGTAGTGCGTTTATTTCTAATGGTTTAACAAGTGTTTCGTTGCCTAATACAATTACAACGATAGGAGGGCAGGCATTTCGTAATAATCAATTAACGAGTATTACATTTCCTGAGACTGTTAGTAGTATTGCTTTTCGAGCATTTCAAGGAAATCCGCTCGTAGCTGTTATTGCTTTGGGAAGTACTCCTGCAAATATCACAACTGACGTAACTACTGATTCTTTCAGTAATCGAGGTAGTATCGATTTAACCATACCCATAGGCACACAGCTGGCCTATCTCAATAGTGGATGGACAGGATTTGCAACGATCAATGGAGAATTATCACTAGAAGTAGGAAATACATTAGAGGTTGGTGGGTTTTCCTACACGGTTACAGCCTTAGATCCTACAGAAGTTGAAGCAGCGGGAGGAACTACCATACCAACCAATTTAATAATTCCTGAAGCCGTATTAATCCAAGATGTTAGCTTTACTGTCGTGGGTATTGGCGATGGGGCTTTTGAATCTTCTGGTTTGACAAGTGTTACGTTTCCTACTACAATTCGTGCTATAGGGACGGCAGCATTTCGTTTTAATGCGCTTGAATCTGTAGTGATTCCAGAGGGCGTTACAGACTTACCTAACAGGTGTTTTTCCAATAATGATTTAACGAGTGTTACATTTCCAAGTAGCTTGGAAACCCTAGGTTTTCGATCTTTCGAAAATAATGACTTAACAACGCTCATACTACCAGAAAATGTAGTGAGTATTGGTCAACTTGCTTTTAATAATTCGACTTTAAATAGTATTAACTCTTTAAATCCAACACCACCTAGTGTTGTTTTAGGAACAGGTGATGATTCCTTTGATAACGAAAATGATATAGACTTAACAGTCCCAGAAGGCACAGAAGCAGCTTATGAAGCTGCGGGTTGGGTAAATTTTAATTCGCTAAATGGAGTGATTAATTTTGAAGTGGGAGACGTCTTTACTGAAAATAATTTAAACTACACGGTTTCATCAGTAGCGCCTAATGAAGTGACGATTACAGGAGGAATCGCTGTTCCTCAGGACCTTGTTGTTGATGCTATGGTTAGTAGTGGTGATTCAGATTTTACAATCACCGCAATAGGAGGTAGCGCGTTTGATGCTAGCGATTTAACAAGTGTGATCCTTCCTAATACGATAGTGAGTATTGGAGCAAGTAGTTTTCGCAATAACCAATTAACGAGTGTTATACTACCCAATAATTTGGTGTCTATAGGTGGGCAAGGCTTTCGTAATAACGAATTGACAAGTATTACATTTCCTGAAACTATAAGTAGTATTAGTTTTCGTGCCTTTGAAGGAAATCCACTATCTGAAGTGATAGCATTGGGAAATGTACCTGCTAGTATCACCACAGGAAATAACGATACGTTTAGCAATCGACCAAACATAGATCTAGCCATACCTACAGGAACGACACAAGCTTATGAAGATGGGGGTTGGATTAATTTCAATTCTATTACAGAAATAGATGTAGCTATAACCGTTGCGCCCAAAGTATTTTTACAAGGAGCCAGTCTAAACCCAATTACAGGAGAAGAAAACTTAATGCGTGATGATTTACGAGTAAATAATTTACTCCCTACACTTTCCCCCTATGGCGACGGCGCTACCGTAGACCCAACTGTGTTTACTACTACGGGCGCCAACGCCATTGTAGATTGGGTCTTCGTAGAGTTACGTCAAGGAACAGATAACGAAAATACAAGCGTAGTTGCCAGTACCTCAGCCTTATTGCAACGCGATGGAGATATTGTAGGATTGGATGGCACCTCTTTTGTTACCTTCATAGAAGAGGAAGGCGATTATTTTATTGCCATCAAACACCGCAATCATATAGGTATTCTTGCAGCGGTGCCAGCACCCTTAAGTAGCACTGTAAGCACCATTGACTTTACACAAGATGCCGCTTTCGCGAAAGGAGAAAACCTCGCCCTTACCCAGGTCAATGGCACCTTTGCCATGATTGCCGGTGACGCAGACGGCAGTAGCCAGATTCTCAATACAGATATTACGGAAGCTTTAACGCTGGCAGGAGGTAGTGAAGCCTACTCGACAGCAGATGCCGATATGAATGGCTTTGTATTGAACAGTGATATACAACTACTGGTGCTTGCAAATTCTGGAACGGTGCAGCAGTTTGAGTAAGTATACTTCCTATAAGTGCACAGCTAGTAAGCTAAGTGATCACTGAGGGGTATGGTATCATATGGGTATCGTTTTGTTGCAAATAGGTGTCATTTGATACCTATTTGTATTTTTGCGTATATAAACATTCCTCTACGTCTTTAATGAAAACCTACCTACTCCTCTTTCTCCTCTTTATAGGGTATTTCGCTACCATAGCACAAAATGAAGATGCAACTATTTCACAGTTTCAAGAAAGCATTCAACAAGCTAAAACAGATTCTGTAAAGTTGAAATTAAAAGTAGCGTTCTCTGATTATCTCTATGATACTGATGTGAATAAGGCAAGATCGTTAGCTGTTGAAGTCAAAGAGATTTTAGAACAAAAAGACAGTACTCCTTATTTTCTAAAATTGAGAGGAAGTGCACTTCGTGTGATGGCCAAGTGTGATGTGGAACAGAATAAGCACTTGGAGGCACTTGCTACTATTCAATCCTCAATAGATATTGCAAATGTGCTTAAAGATTCTATTCTTTTAGGACGTGCATTTATCGTACGAGGAAATTTGTCTAAAGTGCGTAATGATACAACAACTGCCATCCATTATTTCAAAGAAGCAGAAAATATACAAAAAAAGTTTAACGACAGCATAGGCCTTGCTGATACATACATGCATTATGCGGTATTATTAAATGACTATCGGGTGCGCAAAGACTCAGTTCCCTTTTTCTTAAACAAGGTAAAACAATTAGACACCACCTTTGCTATTCGTATTAATGCAGATGCTAATATGGGAGCATATTATCTGTATAATAAAGAATATGCAAAAGCAATTTCATTATATAAAGGGAATATAGCAGCACATAAGGAGAAACATCGTATGATAGGATTACCTGCGTGTTTTATGAATCTAGGAGTCGCTTACGCTTTTTCAAATAATAAAGAGGCTGCTTTTCAGGCACTAGATAGTGCAATATATTATAGCAAGCGCTTGGATAGTAAAGGGAGCCTGTTAAGTCAGTATTTGTCTAAAAGTAATATGGCACGCTATTTTGGTGATTATGAAATCGCATATGAAAATTATGTCATTTACAAGCAGTATTCAGACTCTTTAAAAAATATAGATGAAACCAAACGATTTACAGAACAAGAGCTTAACTATGAATTTGATAAAGAACGAGAAATTGCTGCCATCCAACTAGACAATGCCAATACCAAGAAACAACTGTATATAATACTCTTCATCACAGCACTTACACTAGGACTTAGTATCATATATGTTGTTGTAAAAAATAAAAGACAAAAAGTAGCCCTCGCACGCAACGAAACTGCCCTAGAGCAAATGGAAAAAATGAAGGCAAAACTAGCACTGGCAAATAGAGAAAGCGAACTGAAAAAGATACTAGTAGAAAGCTCTATTACAGAAGAAGTCCTCAATAAAACCCTTGACGACATTAAGGAGATTATTACTAAACATGATATAGCGCAGCGTGACAAAGAGCTACGATCCCTTTCTACATCCCTCCTTGCTGAAAAATCAAACCAACGAGCCGTAGCAAGTTTGCAAGAACATATTGATGAAGTGTCTGTAGATTTTAAAGTCTATTTGGACAAGCAGTACCCTATGCTGAAACCAAAAGATAAAGAGCTGTTATATCTTATGAAGGTTGGATTAAGTACCGCAGAAATAAGCAAGCTCTTAAAAACTTCGGTCGCCTCTGTAAAATCAAAGCGATATCGGATACGCAAAAAGCTTAACCTAGGCTCAGATGTTGACATAGTCGCACATCTTGAAAAAGAAATGATACGCTAGTTCTTGTACTCTTTGTCAAAATCGCCTATGGGATTTTTTAGTGAGCTACTATTTTTTGAATAACACTATCAAATTCTTGCAACAAGTGTTTCATTAGTACATTTCTATAGTTAATCTGCTATTTTATTTTTCAAAAAAGGCTTCACTGCTTTGCGCTTCTGATGATAGTGAACCTGATTGCTGGTTTACATGCCAAAAAGTATGGAGGTAGTTCTCACAAACCCGTATCGCATTAGATTGTGTATTCGCTTTCGCGAAAGCGTACATCAGAGATGCAAATGCAGTGAGACCGAAGCAATAAGTTAAAAAAGCGACATTCATACTGAAGCTAGAAATACCTACATAGGATTGTAAGTGGTTGATAATTTTATTTTTAAATTATTACAACGATCTGTTCGAGCCTGCCTGCACGGCAGACAGGCGCAGTCGAGAACTATGGGCAAAAGTAGGTTGCGACTATGACATTCTACTTGCTAGTTTACATACCTAAAATAATCCAAGAAGAATTACAATCTCAGTACCTAGAATGCAGTAAAATAGTGCATCTTTCGTTTATTAAAAATCACATTATCAATAAATTATAAAAACGATACCCAGTTGATACCAACTGTTTGTTGGTACTACCACAGATGTATGATTATTTTGAAGTTTATTTTAATAAGAAATAAACTACTATGAAAAAAATAATTCTCGTATGCACCTTTCTGTGCTTGGCATTTAACAGCATTGCTCAATCCTTCACCGTAGATGGTTTAAATTATACGGTGACATCCACTAGCCCTAACGAAGTACGAATTACAGGAGGGACTCCTGCTACTTCAGATCTAGTGATTCCAGAAACTGTATCTGATGGTGTTGATACCTTTACAGTCACCAGTGTGGGTGATTCTGCATTTAGAGGAGCACAATTAAGTGCAGTCACTTTTCCTGCAACGATTGTAACTATAGAAGATCAAGCTTTTAGAGATAATGGTATCTCTACACTGAACTTACCAGAGGGAATTACGACTATAAAGGTGCGGGCTTTCAGAAATAATAATATTGCATCAATCACGCTACCGCAGAGTCTTATAACAGTAGAACTTCAAGCTTTTCTAGAAAATGATATAGCGACTATTGATTTACCAGAAGGCCTCAATACTATTGGAAGTTTAGCATTTGCACGTAATAGTATAGATAACATTGTTTTACCTTCAACTATAAACAGCATAGGTTCAAGAGCTTTTGAAGACAACGTGTTATCATCAATTTCTTCATTAGCTACCAGTCCGCCTATTATTACAACAGGCACTAATGATAGCTTTGGGAATAGAAGTGCTATCGATTTGACGGTACCGCCAGGAACAGAAGCAGCCTATGAAGCGGCTACCTGGATAGGTTTTTTTACAGTAAACGGTATTAGAGATTTTGAAATAGGAGATACGTTTACAGATAACAATCTTAATTATAGCGTGACTTCGTTAACGCCTAATGAAGTAGCAATTACTGGTGGCACACCAGCTACAAGTGAACTAATAATTCCAGAAACTGTTACAAATCTAGGTTCAACCTTTACAGTCACTAGCGTGGGTGTGGAAGCTTTTAGGAATAATCAAATTGTTACACTCAGCTTACCAGATGGTATGGTTACTATAGATGCGCAAGCTTTTCAAGATAATAATATTGCAGAACTTTCCTTGCCACAGAATCTTGTGAGTATAGGTAATAGGGCTTTTCAGGATAATAATATAACAACCCTTGCCATACCACAGAGTCTTGTGAGTATAGGTTTTCAAGCTTTTCAAGGAAATAATATCTCAACTCTTGACCTCTCTGAAGGTCTTACCATCATTGGAGGTCGTGCATTTATTGGTTGTAATATAGCAAACCTTACCTTACCTTCAACAGTCACTAGCGTGGGTGACCGAGCTTTTGAAGCTAATCCTTTAACAACAGTAAATGCTTTAGCCACTGCACCACCTGCCATTACTACAGGCACTAATGATAGCTTTGGGGATAGAAGTGCTATCGATTTAACGGTACCGCCAGGAACAGAAGCAGCCTATGAAGCGGCTACTTGGACAGGATTTTTTACAGTAAATGGCATTAGAGATTTTGAAATAGGAGATACGTTTACAGATAACAATCTTAATTATAGTGTGACCTCGTTAACGCCTAATGAAGTAGCAATTACTGGTGGCACACCAGCTACAAGTGAACTAATAATTCCAGAAACTGTTACAAATCTAGGTTCAACCTTTACAGTCACTAGCGTGGGTGTGGAAGCTTTTAGGAATAATCAAATTGTTACACTCAGCTTACCAGATGGTATGGTTACTATAGATGCGCAAGCTTTTCAAGATAATAATATTGCAGAACTTTCCTTGCCACAGAATCTTGTGAGTATAGGTAATAGGGCTTTTCAGGATAATAATATAACAACCCTTGCCATACCACAGAGTCTTGTGAGTATAGGTTTTCAAGCTTTTCAAGGAAATAATATCTCAACTCTTGACCTCTCTGAAGGTCTTACCACCATTGGAGCTCGTGCATTTATTGGTTGTAATATAGCAAACCTTACCTTACCTTCAACAGTCACTAGCGTGGGTGACCGAGCTTTTGAAGCTAATCCTTTAACAACAGTAAATGCTTTAGCCACTGCACCACCTGCCATTACTACAGGCACTAATGATAGCTTTGGGGATAGAAGTGCTATCGATTTAACGGTACCGCCAGGAACAGAAGCAGCCTATGAAGCGGCTACTTGGACAGGATTTTTTACAGTAAATGGCATTAGAGATTTTGAAATAGGAGATACGTTTACAGATAACAATCTTAATTATCGTGTGACTTCGTTAACGCCTAATGAAGTAGCAATTATTGGTGGCACACCCGCTACAAGTGAACTAGTCATTCCAGAAACTGTTACAAATCTAGGTTCAACCTTTACAGTCACTAGCGTGGGTGTGGAAGCCTTTAAAGATGAACAATTAACAGCAGTCACTTTTCCTGCAACGATTACTACTATTGAGGATGAAGCTTTTAGGAATAATCCTTTATCAAGTCTCACATTATCAGAAGGCTTAGTAACTATAAGTAATGATGTATTTAGAAATAATGAGCTTACAGACCTAACATTGCCTTCAACAGTCACTAGCGTGGGTGACCGAGCCTTTGAAGGTAATCCTTTAGCAACAGTAAATGCTTTAGCCACTGCACCACCTGCCATTACTACAGGCACTAATGATAGCTTTGGGAATAGAAGTGCTATTGATTTAACCGTACCTCCAGGAACGGAAGCAGCCTATGAAGCGGCTACCTGGATAGGTTTTTTTACAGTAAACGGTATTAGAGATTTTGAAATAGGAGATACGTTTACAGATAACAATCTTAATTATCGTGTGACCTCGTTAACGCCTAATGAAGTAGCAATTATTGGTGGCATACCCGCTACAAGTGAACTAGTCATTCCAGAAACTGTTACAAATCTAGGTTCAACCTTTACAGTCACTAGCGTGGGTGTGGAAGCCTTTAAAGATGAACAATTAACAGCAGTCACTTTTCCTGCAACGATTACTACTATTGAGGATGAAGCTTTTAGGAATAATCCTTTATCAAGTCTCACATTATCAGAAGGCTTAGTAACTATAAGTAATGATGTATTTAGAAATAATGAGCTTACAGACCTAACATTGCCTTCAACAGTCACTAGCGTGGGTGACCGAGCCTTTGAAGATAATTCTTTAACAACAGTAAATTCTTTAGCCACCACACCACCTGCTATTACTACAGGTACTAATGATAGCTTTGGGAATAGAAATGCTATCGATTTAACGGTTCCACCAGGAACAGAAACAGCCTATGAAGCGGCTACCTGGACTGGATTTCGTTCGATAAACGGCGTTATTAATACGGGAGTAGGTAGTGCATTTACAGATAACGACCTAGATTATGTAATTACCTCGCTTTCGCCAAATGAAGTAGAAATTACCGGAGGAATATTGCCTACAACAGATGCAGTCATTCCGGAAACCGTATCTAATGGTATAGATACCTTTACAGTAACCAGTGTGGGTAATACTGCTTTTCAGCAATTAGGGTTAACGTCTTTGGCTTTACCTGAGACGATACAAGCAATCGGTCAACGTGCTTTTTCAGGAAATCAATTAACAAGTATATTACTCCCAGATAATCTTACAAGCTTGGGACTAGGAGCTTTTCAAAACAACTTACTGCAAAGTATAGAAATACCTCAAAATCTAACAGTCATAAGAAATCAGGCTTTTGCGGGCAATCAAATAGAAAATCTGCAGATACCTGAAAACATAGTAGAAGTTGAAAAAAATGGCTTTAGAAATAACAATATTTCGACACTAACATTGCCTAATAGCCTTACTAGTATTGGAGAAGAAGCTTTTGCATTTAATAATATAGCAACACTTACCCTACCAGCAACTATCACAGATATTGGCAGGCTAGCTTTTGACGGTAATCCTTTAACAACAATCAACTCACAGGCTACCATACCACCTATCATAACTACAGGTGCTAATGATAGTTTTGGGGACAGAAGTACGATAGATTTAACCATACCTTTCGAGAGTGAAGCAGCCTATGAGGCAGCTAGCTGGACCGGATTTAATTCTGTAAATGAATTTACTGAAAACAATCTGCGATATAAAATTACTTCGTTAACGCCTAATGAAGTGGTTATTATAGGAGGAACTCCTGCTACTTCAAATTTAGTGATTCCGGAAACGGTGTCAAATGGCGTAGATACGTTTGCGGTAGTAAGCGTTAGAGAGCGTGCATTTGAAGCAGCTGGTTTAACGAGCATAACATTTCCAAACATTGTAAGAGAAATTGGTAATGCAGCATTTAGAAATAACCAAATTTCTGCAGTAATCCTGCCAGATGACTTGACCGTTTTAGGTGATTTTAGTTTCCAAGACAACCAGATTTCAGAGCTTACTATTAATAGTAATCTTACTGTAATTTCTTTACAAAGTTTTTTTAGAAATCAGCTAACGAGTGTAATTATTCCAAGTAACATAATAAGTATTGAGAATAGTGCTTTTGCCGAGAACCTAGTAACAAGTCTCGTTATTCCTAATACAGTAACGCAAATAAGTGGTGCTGCTTTTAGAGCCAACAATCTTGAGTCAGTAACACTTTCAGAAAATCTAACGGTAATAGGAAACTTAACTTTTGCAGACAATGACCTCACAAATATTACCATTCCCAGCAACGTAACATCTATTAATGAAAGGGCTTTCCAAAATAATAATATAGAAACACTTACCCTACCAGCAGCTATCACAGATATTGGCACGCAAGCTTTTGACGGTAATCCTTTAATAACAATCAACTCTCAAGCTACCACACCACCTACTATAGCTACAGGAGCTAATGATAGTTTTGGAGACCGAAGTACTATCGATTTAACCATACCTGATGGTACCGCAACCGACTATGAAGCTGCCAATTGGACAGGGTTTCTTTCCGTAAATGGAATTCAAGTAGGTACTACACTTTCAGAAAACAATTTGAATTACACCGTCACCTCTATAACACCTTACGAAGTAGCAATTACAGGAGGAACAATAACCGCTACAGATTTAATCATTCCAGAAACCACAGACAATGAAGGTATAACCTTTACAATAAAAGAGATAGGCAACGCCGCCTTTGCTAACAGAGGCTTAGAGCGTATAACCTTACCTTCTGGATTAGACCGTATAGAAAGCAATGCTTTTAATGGGAACCCATTAACGCAGATTACTACTACAGACACTTCTCCTGCCTTTGTGCAACTGAGTAGTTTTGGTAACCGTCGGGATATTAATCTCATTGTACCCGAAGCGGCACTGGATGCGTATTTAAACAGCAGTTTGTGGAACACAAGTACCAATGATGATGATAATCAAAGCCCAGAGGATGCCTTTCGTTTTTTTAGTATCAATGGTGTGTATACCTCTACCATAGGACGCGGTGGTGTACTTCAAAATATAGTATTTGAGTTTATCAATAGAAACCAAGCAGTAAACAAAATGCGTCTGCTGAGAAAAAACACGGGGTCTTTACCCTCAAATTTTGTAATGCCTAGTACCTTTAATTTTAAAAGTACAGACTTTATAGTCACAGCAATAGATGCCAATGCTTTTGATAACGAAGGCCTGGTAAATGTTACCTTACCATCCAGATTAGAAAGCATAGGAAGTAACGCTTTTTCTGGGAATCCATTAGAGCAGATTACCACGACAGACACTTCTCCTGCGTTTATTCAAGTGAGTAGTTTTGGAGACCGTTCTAACGTAGATCTTTTTGTGCCTGCAGGTACCACACAGGCGTATTTAGATGCCGGTTGGACAGGGTTCAGATCGATTACTGAACTCGTGATCACAGTCAATTTAAAAGTATTCTTACAAGGTGCGGCCACAAATCCTATTGCAGGTGAAGAAGGCTTGATGCGAGATAGCTTACGCGAAAATGGATTACTCCCTACCACTTCCCCCTATGGCGATGGTGCGACGGTAGCTCCCTCTGTTTTTACTACTACAGGCGCCAATGCCATCGTTGATTGGGTACTGATAGAGTTACGTTCTGGTGTTGATAATGACAATACCACACTCGTCAACAGCACATCTGCATTATTGCAAAGAGATGGCGATATCGTCGGGTTGGATGGTAGTTCGAGTATCACCTTTACAGAAGATGCCGGCGATTATTTTATTGCCATCAAACACCGCAATCATATAGGTGTTTTGGCAGCAGTACCCGCTTCTTTAAGCAGTACAGTGAGTACCTTAGATTTTACGCAAGATGCCGCTTTCGCGAAAGGAGAAAATCTTGCCCTTACCCAGGTCAATGGCACCTTTGCCATGATTGCCGGTGACGCAGACGGCAGTAGCCAGATTCTCAATACAGATATTACCGAAGCCTTAGGTCTTGCAGGAGGCGGAGAAAGTTACTCTGCTGCAGATGCCGATATGAATGGCTTTGTATTGAACAGTGATATACAACTACTGGTGCTTTCCAATTCAGGAACGGTGCAGCAGTTTGAGTAGACGGCTGTACCTTATAATCATTCGCAATACATATTCAAAAATATCTCAAACAAAAAATAGCGTAGTTCTCTTATTTAGAGGACTACGCTATTTTTTATTTTGAATGTTTCGTTAAAATAAAAGCAATACCATACATATGCTATTGCTTTTTCTATTCCAATGTAACATTGAAGTGAGTGCTGCTAGGGCCTCAAATAGGCCTCGTTTTGCTTTAAATGTGTATCTTATGGGTAGTAATTACCTATTTTTGAGGCCCAATTTGTTCATAAATCCTATATATAGTCCCTTGCTTGCTATGGTAAAGAGATCATTTTTATTTTTTTTGGTATTCTTTATGTTTTTCTACTCACTGTCTGCACAGTCTCAAGACAGTATTACAAAATCTCTTCAACTCAAAATAGAAAAAGCAACCTCCGACTCTATTAAAATACCACTTCGAATAGCGCTTGCTAATTATGTAAGAAATTCTGATGTAGAAGGAGCAAAAACAATTCTTAATGACGTTTTACAAGAGATAGAAGAACATGAGTATAGTAGTCTATACTATCTAAAACAAAAGGCAGATGTTTATAATGGATTTGGAGAATGTGCGCAGGATCAAAGTGATAAGGCAAAAGCATTGGACTATTTTTTAAAAGGCGTAAAAATTGCAGAAAAGATTGTAGACTCCGTAAGGATGGGAATTTCATATCACAACCTAGGATATTTATACTATGGAAAGGATGATCAAAACAAAGCAATGTACTATACCAATAAAGCGATAAAAATTAGGCAAGCTTTAGGAGAAGAATATTCATATGATCTCGCCATGACATATAATGTTTTGGGGCTAGGTTTTCAACAATTTAAGCAACCAGATTCTGCTTTGTATTACCTAGAAAAGGCAAGAGACATCGATCCGTCTGAGAACGCTCTTATTGTTACAAATTCAAATATGGCCTTCGTATATGTTGGGCTGAAAAAATATGAGAAAGCCATTCCTTTATTTGAGGAAAGTATTAAAATAGCGCGGACTCAAAAAGATTATAAAACGCTAAGTTCACATTTTCAGAACCTAGGCTACACGTATAGACAGCTTAAAGAATATGATAAAGCGATAGCACTTACCGATAGTGCCATTTTTTATGCACAAGCTATCGGCAATAAGAGGCAATTAGAAAATGAGTATTATAGTCGACATACGATACATAAACTCAAAGGAGATTATAAAAAGGCGTATGAAGATTATAAAATATCAAAGACATATTTAGACTCTATCCATAACATTGAAGAGTTAAATCGCTTTACAGCCTTAGATTTAAATTATCAATTTGAAAAAGAAAAGGAGGTCGCTACGTTGGCATTACAGGCTGAGGAATCCAAAAAACGTCTTTATTTTATTCTTCTATTTGTAGTACTCCTCTTGGGACTATTCATCGTTTATTTTTTAGTAAAAGACAAAAGACAAAAAATCATCCTTGCTAAAAAAGAGATCGCTTTAAAGGAAATGGAAAAAATACAATCAGAACTCACCCTAGCCAATCGCGAGAACGAACTCAAAAAAGTAGTTATAGAAAATTCCATTACAGAAGAGGTGTTGAATAAAACTCTAGATGAGATTAAAGGTATTATCACATTAGAAAGTGAGAAAGAACGTAAACAAGCACTGCGTACGTTATCTATGTCTTTATTGACCGAAAAATCAAGAAATAAATCGGCATCTAGTTTGCAGTCCTATCTTGATGAGGTGCACATTGATTTTAAGCTACATCTAGATAAAAATTTCTCCCAATTTAATAGAAAAGAAAAAGAGCTTATAAGTCTCATCAAGCTGGGTCTTACAACCGATGAGATAAGTAAAATCCTGAATACCTCTATCGCGTCTGTAAAGTCTACACGATACCGTGCGCGTAAAAAATTAGGGATTGAGCCTTCTACTGATATTATAGAGCATATTGAGCAGTCTCTTTAATACTTCCTCAAAAACTTCACTTTGTAGTGCTACAGTATGCGCTTTTTCTGCCTCTATAAGTTTGTACCACAGGTCCCATAAGTACGCTTTCGCGAAATCGAGGGACGAGATTCACGACCAAAGGGAGAGCGAAGCGGTAAATCGAGGGACGAGATTCACGACCAGAGGGAGAGCGAAGCGGTAAAGCGTACATCACAAATTTCTCACTTTTAAAGAGATTTTAGAAATAATACTCAGCGTTCATTTTTACATCCACAAAATAGATAGTCACCTTTTGACTCTTCCTATCAATGTCGGGATTGTTATATGTTTTTGCGGGATTGTTACAGCGTTTTTGTAAGTGTAGAATTAATTTTACATACTTGTAAATACGCAAGTAAATATATGCTATGAAGGTAAAAAAAATCAATTGGTTTTATTCCTGTTTAGTGCCATTTTTTCATCTTCAAGTATATTTTTTTTCTATAAAAGCACCTAGACGCTAGTATTGTACCGCGAAAATAGCAAAGCATTATAAAATGAAACGAAGACTATTCAATTTTATATTTTTTTTAGTAGCCGTAATATGTTTTGCCCAACCTTTTAAGGTAGATGGTGTAAACGACACTGTGATCGCTACCCTTCCCAACGAGGTAGCGATAACAGGCGGCACATCGAGTACACTGGAATGTTTCCGAGAGATGATTCATAACAATGCTAATAACGCTTTCAATATGTCAAAATATGAAAGCGATACACCCATAATAAATTATAAAACAATAACTACAAATACAATTTAATGATGAAACAATTTACACTTGGTATAGCGTTACTGTTAGTGTTCTTTACGATGAGCGCACAGGACATTACCCTTTCTTTTGAAAACCCAGAAATCACTACCGATGGGATGGATAGTTTTTATGAAGTAGATGTGATGATCTCTTCAGATGTAGCTTTTAGTTTAGGCTCTGGACAATTTTTTTTAGATTATAATCCTGCTGCTTTTGGCATACAGGTAGCAAACAACGGCGCTATTGAATTTGAGCGTCCAACTACTTCTTTATTAGGTGGGCAAACCATTGTTGATGTCGGAGGAACCCCTGTCCCGTTAGGCGCTAATTATACAAGTTTTATCTCTAACGATACCACAGATGATAAAGTATCCTTTATTTGGCAGCAAAACGCCAGTGGAGGAATGTATGGAGATAATGTGCCCACAGCAACCCCTGTGGAATTAGTGCATTTAAAAATACGTTTCTTGCCAGGTGCTACAGCAGAAGACCCTTCGGTATGTTTTGATGCTACCAATCCTTTTGATGATCAGTTTTTTACGGCCTGTGGTCCTTATGATCCGTTGGTAGGTTTTAGTTTTGAAACCGCAGACTGTTTCAATGAGCCTGGGAGTCAGATTTTAGATTATACCCCAGATTGTTCAGGAGCTGTAATTTTTAATGGTGTGAACTTTGTTTGGGAAAACGACGCATGGACACCACAAGACCCAGAAGGAGTGTCTACCCAAGCAGATAACATTGAAGTACTGTCTCCCGATGCGATCTTAGTAGGAGATGTTGTTGCCAATAATGTAACTGTAGCAAGTGGAGGAACACTTGATATCGCAGCAAATACGTTAAGCTTACACGGAAACCTGGATGTGGCAGGTACCTTAACCGCAGATCAATCGACTATTGCTATTTCTGGAGCAGCGGCTCAAGCTATAGGAGGAGACTTCAGTGTTTTAAACCTTGTAGTCAATAATACAGGTACAGCAGATGCTTCTTTGACAGGGACAGTAGATGTTCTGGGTACAGTGACGCTTACAGATGGAGTTCTTAACGTATCTGGAGGTACCCTTACATTTAAGAGTAACGCATCCACAACCGCGATGCTTGATGAGGTAGCTGATGGAACGATTACGGGGGATGTTACTGTAGAGCGTTATATGTCTAGCCGTCGTGCTTTTAGGTTAACGACAAGTGCCGTAACAACTACCTCAACGATCAATGCCAACTGGCAAGAGGGTGTCAATAATGTAGATGGAACCAACCAAGATCCAAACCCAGGATTTGGAACACATATCACAGGAGGAGATGCTGGCGCCAATGGTTTTGATGATACCGAGACAGATAATGCCTCTATGTTTGTTTTAAATAACGTAGGGCAAGCTTGGGAAGCTCTGACCAATACAGATACCGATGTTTTAACTGCAGGAAAAGGATACCGTCTTTTTATACGTGGTAGTCGTTCGATAGATTTAACGTCAAACACACCAGCACCTTCAGAAACGATTTTAAGGGCTACAGGAAATCTAGCGATAGGTGATGTGTCTCAGACCGATTTTAGTCCAGTAGCAGGGGATTTTAACTTCTTCGGAAACCCATACCAAGCCTCTGTAGATATGGGAGCAGTTACTACTGCTTCTACTAATGTAAATACGAATCAATACTTTATGTGGGATCCGTCTTTAGGAGAACGTGGGGCGTATGTAACGGTATTACTTCCATCAGGAACTAATACGTCTATGTCTGCAGCCAATCAATTTCTACAACCAGGTCAGGCAGGATTTGTAACTACGGCTACTGCGGGAGCTGCATCCATCTTATTTACTGAAACCAGTAAAGCCGTAGGAGAAAATACAGCAACTTCATTTACAGAAGACAATCCACTAGAAGAGGCGCATATTATTGGTCAATTATACCGTACAGATGCTTATACTAATGGGGCATCATTACAAGATAGTTTTGGTATCTTTTTCTCCCCAGATCATAGTAATAGTATCACTTTAGAAGATGCCCCTAAGTTCTTTAATCAAGATGAATCTATGGCAATTGCCAATGGAGATCACATCTTAAGTATCGAACGTCGTTTTTTGCCAGAAGAAGGAGAAGTGATTCCATTAGTTAACACAACCTACAGAGCAGAGGCGTATACGTTGGTCGTAAATGTAGCTTCTTTAGGAGAAGTGACTGCCTATCTAGTAGATGCCTTTACAGGAGTTTCTACAGCGCTCACAGAAGGTGAAAATGTAATTTCTTTTACGGTAAATTCAGGCGATGAGAGTTCAGCGAGTGATCGTTTTAGTTTTGCTTTCGCGGAAGCGGCATTAGCCACAGAAGATACTGAAGCGTTTACACTTACGATGTTTCCAAATCCAATAGGCGATTCAAACCTGAATACTGTATCTACAGATTTGCAAGGAAAAGCAGTAAACCTTACTGTTACCAATATGTTAGGACAACAAGTGTATCGTAAAGAGCTACAGTTTGCTGGAAATACACTTACGACAACAGCAATGAGTACTGTAGGTAAAGGAATTTATTTTGTCACCTTAACTAGTGATAAAGGGACCGTGACACGCAGAATTATCAAACAATAATCATAACATAAAACAGACATAAAATGAAAACATATATAAAGGACATAAGAACCCTATTACTCATCGCTGGATTGATGGTGTCTCTAAACGTTAGTGCTACTACAACTCAAATTACTTTTGAAGATGATGTAGAAGATGTACCACCACCCATGCCTATAGATGGCTTGTTAGGTCTAGGGCTTGCAGCAGGAGCATATCTAGGATTACGTAAGAAAATTAAAAAAACGATTTAAGAGTTTTTTCTAGGCATAATTATTTTAGTGAGATATTATAATTGGTTTAGTGAGCGACGGGGCTCTTTTTTTGGGGAAGAGCTCTTTTCTCTCTTAAAATAATTGTGTAAACATAGGCAGTAGTTAGTTTGTGAAATGACCCTCTAGAAATTTTCAGGGGGTTGTTTTGCGAACTAAAGCAAGTTTCAAAAAGATATGTTATTAGTGAAACGTTGTTTTGTAAAGTCTGAAAGACGCATTCAGAATAGTTTGTTGAACTCCTGCCCGTCCGGCAGGCGGGAATCTCGCTTTATAGCGGGATCTATGGTGTAATACCTCGACCCTTAGGTCAATTTTCAGGATCTAGGGCTTGTCCTGAGGTTTAACTTATTATTGTAGAGGTTAGCAATACTTTATTGATAATCCCCCAGAGATGGATACTAATGCCTGTGAGATTATAGTTGCCTTGTCAAATAAGGTTTTTCCCACTGTAATTGAGCAGGACAGTATCTATATTAGGAGTAATTAGTAATTAATATGAATAAAATAGTTTTTCTTTTCCTTTTTATAACTCCTATAGCGACCTCTCAGAAACTATCCAGTAGCTATAGTACCAGACTAGGGAAGGTGACTATCTCCTCTTGTACAGTGGCAGAGGATATTGAGGCTATCAATAATCAGGCATTTTGTGTTTTAAATCCAGAAACAGGTGATATTGCTTTAGATATATTAATGAGGGCATTTGTATTTGAAAACACACTCATGTATGATCATTTTAATGAGAGTTATGTAGAATCTGACTTGTATCCTAAAGCCGTGTTTAGAGGTGAAATCATTGATTTTGACCTTACTCAATCTGATACTCAAATACGAATGATTGAAGGTTTTCTTACATTAAAAGACCAAACAGTTCCTTTAGCTTTTAAAGTTGAGATTGACAATACACCTACCTCTTATGTGCTGTCAGGAACTACAGTAGTGTTGCTAGAGGACTATAGTATTAAAATTCCAAAATTATTGACTTCAAATATTTCAAACAGTATACACGTTTCGTTTCGTTTTGAATGTAAAGTTTCTAATATGTAGGGAGCTTTTATCTCTTTCTACAAGGAAGTATTCGCTTTCGCGAAAGCATTCCATCAAGGGATAGCTTCAAATGAAAGCATAGGTACATTAGAAAATACCAATCATACCTTTGTTTTACATTATAATGGGTGTTATTAGAGGTCTATTTTTGTTTACAATACTCTTTATAGAATATTGTTTCTTGTGTTTTCATACAAAAGCTGTTTCAAATCTCAATTAGGTAAGAGAAATGTTAAGTTTTTGACATTTTTTCACTTTTTACAATTTTAGGGAAACGTTTATTTTTTTATTACTAACTATTTTAGTTCTTTTGTCAGCGCTGATAAAAATAGATATTAGCTAACTAGAGAGGTGGCCGAGCGGTCGAAGGCGCACGCCTGGAAAGCGTGTATACGCCAAAAGCGTATCGAGGGTTCGAATCCCTTCCTCTCTGCTTTAATAAAGATAGTTGGTATTCTTTATTTATGTTCATAGAAATAGAAACTAATCAAGGACTTTTTTTACTATTAAAAATGACCTATTATATTCTAAGTAAGGAAGTCTAGTCAATATGACGTGCTTACTAGGTTTGTGTAAATAGTTTCTATCTGCTATTTTTTTAGAATTAATCTAATTAATTACTATATTTAACCCTTTACTAATTTAAATTTAAGATCAAGAGCAATGAAAAAATTATTCTCTATTATGGCAATCGCAGCTGTTGTAGCTTTGGGTACTTTTACAACACAAGCCAGCAATGCGCAAACAACCCTTCCAGTTCAAGTACAGCAAATCGTTGCTAGTGTTGACTCAGGAGCAACATTTCAAGATGCACCAGCAGAAGAAGAACTATCTTTTACACAAGATTTAAAGAAACGTTTTATAGAAGGAGGACCTGGATTTATGGGAATTGTTCTTTTATGTCTTATCTTAGGTTTAGCAATCGCAATAGAAAGAATCATTTATTTAAACTTAGCTTCTACTAATAGTAAGAAACTAGCACAAAGCGTAGAAGATGCGTTAAATAGTGGTGGTGTTGAAGCTGCAAAAGAAGTTTGTCGTAATACAAAAGGACCTGTAGCATCTATCTACTATCAAGGACTTGACCGTGTTGGTGAAGGCGTTGAAGCAGCAGAAAAAGCAGTAGTTTCTTATGGAGGTGTTCAAATGGGACAACTAGAAAAGAACGTTTCTTGGATTTCATTATTTATTGCACTTGCACCGATGCTTGGATTCATGGGAACGGTAATTGGGATGATTCAAGCGTTTGATAAAATTGAAGCAGCAGGAGATATGAACCCAGCCTTAGTAGCAGGGGGTATTAAAGTAGCACTTCTTACAACCGTATTTGGACTTGTAGTGGCTATTATACTTCAAATTTTCTATAATTATATTATCGCAAAAATTGATAGTATCGTAAATGATATGGAGGATTCTTCTATCACACTTATCGATATGCTTGTGAAGCACAAAAAATAATAGTAACACCTAAACACTTTAAAAAATTATGGGTTTACATAAAATATTAAAAATAATAGTCGGTGTTCTTGGAGTCGTGGCTCTTATTATTGCGGGAGTAGTAGCTTCATTAGACAGCGAAGGACTTCAGGAAACACTGAAAGCAGCAAACGGAGATGTCACTGCGATTGATGTACCATCAAGTATTAGTTATTTGATGATGATTGCATACGTTGTACTTGCTTTAATTCTAGTGCTAGTCATTATATTTGTTATTAAAGGACTTGCTAGTGGTAACGCTAAAAACACTTTAATAGGTGTTGGTGCTTTTCTAGCAGTGATCGCTGTGTCATATCTCTTAGCTAATGGTGTTGAAACACCAATGAAAGATGGAGAAGTATTATCGGCAAATGGATCAAGATGGGTAGGCGCTGGTATAAATGCATTTTATATACTTGCCTCGATAGCCATTGGCTTAATGTTGTTCTCAGGAGCAAAGAAACTTGTAAAATAACATATTATGGCAAAACGCTCAGCACCAGAAATTAATGCAGGATCTATGGCAGATATTGCGTTCTTGCTTCTTATTTTCTTCTTAGTTACTACAACTATAGATAAAGATAAAGGATTAGTAAGGCAATTGCCACCACCTCTCGATGAGGAGATTATACCTCCAATTATTAAACAGAAAAACCTGTTTGTTGTATTGGTAAATGGTAATAACGAACTTCTCGTAGAGGATGAACGAATGGAATTAAGAGACCTGCGTCAAGCAGCTATTGATTTCTTAGACAACGGTGGTATTCCAGCGGGGCAAGAAGGACATTGTGAATTCTGTCAAGGAGCTAGAAGCCCTAGTTCTTCAGATAATCCCGATAAAGCGATTATCTCTATGAGTAGTGATAGGAAAACAAACTATACTACCTATGTAGCTGTTCAGAACGAATTAGGAGCAGCGTACAATTTTCTTAGAGATAGAGAGTCACAACGACTTTATGGATGGAAATATACAGAAGTTAAGGCAGCTATTGATGCTGGAAACTATGATGGTAACGTAGAGAAAACAGAGGAGAAATTAAAAGAAATTAGAACACTAATTCCTTTTAAATTGTCTGAAGCAGAACCAAAAAGCAACTAACATTATGTCAAAGTTTAAAAAGAAAAAAGGAGGAGAACTTCCACCAGTTAATACAGCATCCTTACCAGATATTGTATTTATGTTGTTGTTTTTCTTTATGGTAGCTACTGTACTTAGAAAGAATGATCTTAAGGTTCTAAATCAATTACCACCAGCAGATCAAATTGAAAAGCTGGACAAATCTAGAACGGTTTTCATTTATATTGGAAAACCAGGTGAAGGTTATACTGGAAAAAGTAAAGTAGATATCGTACAGATAGGAGATCGTATTGTAGATGTTACTGAAGTAAAATCTGCTATTCTACAGGAAGTAACAAATTTACGAGAAGAGCTTCAAAGCTCTGCTATTGTAGCTTTGAAAATTGATAAAGATGCAGAATCAGGAATTGTATATGATGTAAAACAAGAACTGCGTGAAGCAAACTTGCCTAAAATTATATTTATTACTACGCCTAATAAGTCAGTAAATTAATCGAAGATTTTATAATTAGTAAAAAAACGCCTTGATACTTCAAGGCGTTTTTTTATGCCTTTAGCTAGTGATCATTTCTTGTATCTTTGTGATAAACCTAGTTTTGTGAAATATACTGTTTTTTACATATTGCCATTTTTACTGTGTTGTCCATCTGTTTTTAGTCAAGATGAGATTGTAGAATACACCGTTATTGATTCTTTATATAGAGAAGATCAAGTCTATGTTGGGGTTACGTTTAATTTAATCTCCAACAGACCAGACGGAATTTCCCAAAATGGTCTCAGCGGAAGTATGCAGCTAGGATTTATACGAGATATGCCTTTTAATAAACAGCGTAATAAAGCAATAGGTGTTGGTTTAGGAGTTTCTCTAAATACGTTTAATCAAGATCTTTTTATAGGAGAGGAAGAGGATGGTTCTACGACTATTTTTTCTACCATACCAGAAGATGTTAATGCAGATAAGAACCGATTTACTTTTTATTCATTAGATATGCCTATACAATATCGATGGAGGACGTCTACCCCTACAAAATATGCTTTCTGGCGAATACACACAGGCATAGAGTTTAGTTACATTTTTAGATTTAAGTCCACCTTCATAGGTGAAAATAACCAAGTAAATCAAACAGATGTTCCTGAGCTAAATAAACTCCAATATGGTTTGACATTTGCCTTTGGCTATGGCGCCTTTAACTTTCAGGCCTATTACGGTTTAAATACTCTTTTTAGTGGTGATGCTACAATTAATGGGGAAGATGTAAGCCTACAGGTTATCCGGTTGGGACTTCAGTTTTACTTTTTATGATCAATACATTTGCTGGTTTTGATCTTACAACCAATATTTAAACGACATAAGTTGAGGCAGTGCGCCCACAAAAAAACCTATAATTAATTCTATATAGGTATGTGCTTTTGCATCTAATCTTGAGGTGGCAGTACCCCCACATCCTATGACTAACAAGGCGATAAGTAGTAATAAGTTTTGATTAAAATGAATGCTCAATCCTATAATAAACGTGAGTAAACCAGAAATACCTATCATGTGAAGACTTGCCTTAAATTTAGCAAACACCAATATAAGCGCTGCCAGACTAGATCCTAAAATACCTACAAAGAAAAAGTAAACCTCAGGAATCTCATACCCCTTAAAAACAATTTTGAGTAATAAAAGCGTGAATAAGAGTTGCATCAGTAATGGATATCGCCGCTCTTTTACTTTTTTTAAGTGTATTTCTGTGACCAAATTCAGGTTTTTGAGCATGAAATAGCTTAAAATAGGAATGATAACCGTCATAATGACGGTGGCAAATACCTTAGAAAAGAGAAAAGAACTATTAAAAAATCGTGGCGAAATCTGAAAATATAATAAAACGCCAGCTATAGGCATAAATAGCGGATGAAAAATATAAGACAAACTTCGGATGATGTACTTCATTAGATTTGTTTGCGGAGTCTGGCAACGGGAAGATCTAGCTGTTCTCTATATTTAGCTACAGTACGTCTAGCTATAGGATATCCCTTCTCTTTTAAAATACCAGCGAGTTTATCGTCAGTTAGTGGTTTTTTCTTATCCTCTTCCTGAATAACAGTTTCTAGAATTTTCTTGATTTCTCTGGTAGATACTTCTTCCCCTTGGTCATTGGTCATACTTTCACTGAAAAATTCCTTAATCAATTTGGTGCCGTAAGGGGTATCTACATACTTACTATTGGCTACACGAGATACTGTAGAAACGTCCATGCCAATTTCACTAGCAATATCTTTAAGTATCATAGGGCGTAAATTACGTTCGTCGCCTGTAAGGAAGTATTCTTTCTGATAATGCATGATAGCACTCATCGTCACAAATAATGTCTGCTGGCGCTGTAAAATAGCTTCTATAAACCATTTTGCAGCATCTAGTTTCTGTTTTATAAACATCACCGCATCTTTCTGCGCTTTTGTTTTCTCTTTAGAAGCTTTATACCCTTTAAGCATATTGCTGTAATCTCTAGAAACCCGGAGCTCAGGTGCATTACGTCCATTAAGTGAAAGCTCTAATTCTCCCTCTACAATGCGTATGGTAAAATCAGGTACTACATGTTCTACAATTTTTGTATTGCTAGCGTATGAACCTCCTGGTTTAGGATTTAAGTGTTCAATCTCTTGAATAGCATCTTTGAGCTCCTGTTCAGAAATACCAAATTTAGACATTAATTTTGTGTAATGCTTTTTGCTAAAGTGATCAAAAGATTTTTCAAGGATGTTAATGGCCAGTTCCACTGATTTTGTAGGCGCTTTTCGCGAAAGCTGTAATAGTAAGCACTCCTCAAGATTACGGGCCGCCACTCCTGAAGGATCTAAATCTTGCACTTTAAAAAGGACCTCTTCTATTTTTTCTTCAGTGGTGTACACGTTTTGAGTAAAAGCAAGATCATCCATTAAGTCAGGAATAGACCTTCTTAAATACCCACTTTCATCAAGACTTCCTATAATAAATTCGGCAATATCTCGCTCTTCCTCTGAGAGACGAACCGTGTTCAGCTGTGTTTTTAGATACTGATTAAAAGAAGTTCCAGACGCATAAGGTACCTGCCTATCCTCATCATCAGCGCTGTAATTATTAGCGCTCAAGCGATAGTCAGGAATCTCATCATCACTTAAGTATTCATCTACATTGATGTCGGTTTCTATGGTGTCGTTTCCGAAATCTTCTTCGGTGTTGCTAAACTCATCAAACTCATCCTTTATTTCTTCCTTACCGCTGTCTAGTGCAGGGTTTTCTTCAAGCTCTTGCTTTATTTTTTGCTCAAAAGCTTGGGTAGGCAATTGAATAAGCTTCATCAACTGTATTTGTTGAGGAGATAGCTTTTGCGAAAGTTTAAAATTAAGTTGCTGTTTTAACATACAACAAAAATAAGCAAAAGAGAGAAGATCATAGCGTTATATTTTACACTAGAAATCGTAATTATTGAAGCTATTGAAAATAAAATCTCACAAATCTTAATTATGGCTTAAACAACCCGTGTTTTATGGCGTAGATTACAAGCCCTGTTCTATTTTTTAAATTCAATTTAGAAAAAATACTATCTCTGTATCCTTGCACTGTTTTTGGACTTAAGAACATACGGTCTGCAATTTCATTGTAGGTCATCTCTGTACAGGCGTGTTTTATGAATTCCAGTTCCCTTTCTTTAAGGGTAAGTGAACTCTCTTCATGCAGGCTTCTTACAAGGATTTGAGAGACGGTATTGGTGTGATAAAACCCTTGGGTCATCAATTCTTTTAAAGCGCTTTCTAGCACTGATTTTTCAGTGTCTTTTAGTAAATACCCTTTGGCTCCTGCGCGGAGCATTTTTAAAATCGTGCGTTCTTCTTCTTCTACAGAGAGCGCGAGTACTTTGATGTTAGGATAGTGTTCTTTAAGATATACGGTGGTCTCTATCCCATCCATAATAGGCATATTGACATCCATAAGTACGATGTCTGGGCGCTTGTTTTCAAAAACCAGCTGATCGATAAGTTCTTGCCCATTTTTACAGGTGTACAACACTTCAAAATCTTCAAAAGAATTAACAAGTCCGCTAATGGCCTGTGAGAGGAGGGTATGGTCGTCTACTACTACAAGTTTATTCATATGATTCGTTTTTTGGTGTGTATGAGAGATGTAGTTGTGTGCCATCTCCTTTTTTGGAAGAGACAAGGATCGTCGCTCCAATCAATTTACCTCTAGATTCTATGTTAGAAAGGCCTATGCCATTTTTTGCTTTCGCGAAAGCGATATCAAACCCAACCCCATTATCTTTTGCTTTGATATCCAAGGTGTCTTTTGTGTAGGTGATACACACATCCAGATGACTCGCCTTCGAATGTTTAATCGTATTCGTAAAAAACTCCTGAAACATCCGGAAAATAATTGTTCCGATTTTTTTATCTATCGTAATCGGTGTGCCTGTAACGTTCAAACTTGTGGTCAGATACTCCATACGTGTGAAGCGGTTTAATTCCAGCTCTATCGCCTCAATGAGGGTCATATTATTCAAGGCTTCAGGGTTGATCAGTTTAGACAGTGCACGTATTTCCGTCAATCCTTTTCCTATGGTGTTGGCAGCTTCATCTAGTTGCGCCTGATCTCCACCCGCATTTTGGGTTTGTATTTTAGCAAGCGTTAGGAGTTGCCCAATATTGTCATGTAATTCCCAGCTAATATTACGTAAGGTTTCTTCTCGAATTTCTATCTGTGACTCTGCAATCTCACGTTCAAAACGTTTTTGAGAGGTTTGTTGTTCGATGAGAAGTTCATTTTTGCGTTTGATGAATACAGAGAATAATACCCCAACTACAATTAATAAAAGTAGTAATATTGTTATAGATACTAACGCTAAAATTAGCGTGTTATCATCAGGATTACTTAAGTGAATGGGCAAATTTTCTTTTGTTTATAATATTATGAGATACTAAAAATGGTGTTTTTCAATTTAAAAAAAATTGAAGTTTGATATTCTTAAATATAGTTAATTATGTTGATGTCTTTTTTCAGACCATATAAATCCAAAAATGATAATCAAATTGGAAACGATACTTATAATTGAAATTACTATAGGTAATTGAATATTAAAAAGTTTTTTGTCAATTTCTGATAAGTCAGAAGGCTCATAAAAAATTTGAATAGCTAAAATAATAGGGTAAGAAATATTAAATATTAAGAATCCTATATTTATCCATAATAAGAGGTCTTTTTTAATTTTTGAAATCTGAGTGCTTTTAATAAGATCTATAGAGTAATACATAATAGCTATGACAGTTATTATCGCGCCATAAATAAATGAATAGTCTAAAAAGAACCTTATTGGATTTTCAAATAAAGAATTTATTAAATAGAATAGCCATACGGTATATAATAATACAGTTACAATACGTTGTCTTAACTTCTTGGGGTCATTAATATTTCTTTTTATGATCCATATTATGACAGAGAACCTTATAACGTCTAAGATGTTATAAAATATATTATTTGAGACAATTGTGGGAGATGTTTTTTTGTAATACTCCCAATACTCAAATGCAAGTATATCATTAATAGCGATATACCAAAACAGAAACAAGAATAATCTCATTTCTGTATGCTTATATTTATAGAAATAGAAAGTAGCTGTGATGGCAGTAATAAAAAGGATAACAAATTGTAAGTTGCCTAAAAACTCCATAAATACTTTCTATTCCTATAAACTTTATATATTATTAATAATCTCCTTCATCCGTCGCTGGCGGTGGTCTTCTTCCTCCGTGATTCCCAGCAAGGCTCGTAATAGAGTCTTGTACGGTAAGCGTTAGATTAGTTCGGCCAGCAGGTTTTTTCCCATAGTCTAGAATTTGTCCTACGGGAACAGCCATGCTATTTCCGTTTTGATGTTGGATAGCAAAAGACACTTCTTGGTTGTCTTTATAAACCATCGTCGGATTAAAAAATACCGTTTCTGCCCTTGGATGTTTTTCATTCTTAGTGTCGGAATACTGACCTAAATACACGCGCAATCCTTTGATTCTTGTTTTTGATTTTTTGGCTTCTTTATCAATGTATTTCATGTATTGTTTTAACTCCTCAAAGTCAAATGTCACGGAAGTTGTCGCTAAATAAGGATCTTGTCCTTCTGGTAAATCAGCGTTTTCAGTTTCTTCAATTAAAGAAATTCTATTCTCTCTATAGTTGGCAAACAATTCAGCGCCTTTTTCTACAGGAATGATCATGTCAGGTGCTTCTACAACCGTAGGAGGGTCGTTATTGCCATCATCTTGATTATTAGTGTGCTCTCCTTTACAATTAACAAGCAATAATGCCATCATGGATAGGGGAATCATAAAGTTTGAAAATTTCATAATTGTTTTTTGGTTTAGTGGTTATGAATGTGATTTGTCGTAAGGTACAATGATACGTGTAGTTATTGCAAAAAAAAAGGGGCGAAAGCCCCTTTTTTGTATTGTATTATACCTGAAATTAAAATTCAGCATGTCCAGGAAACCTAGGATAAGGAATCACATCTCGTATGTTAGTCATACCCGTAGCAAAGAGCACTAAACGCTCAAAACCAAGACCAAACCCACTATGAACGCAGGTGCCAAACTTACGAGTGTCTAAATACCACCATAGTTCTTCTTCTGGGATATCCAACGCCGCCATTTTTTCTTTAAGCACATCTAGACGTTCCTCTCTTTGGGAGCCTCCTACGATCTCTCCTATACCTGGAAATAAAATATCCATCGCACGTACCGTTTTACCATCCTCGTTCAAACGCATGTAAAATGCTTTGATGTTTGCCGGATAATCAAAAAGAATCACAGGGCATTCAAAATGCTTTTCTACCAAGTAACGCTCATGCTCACTCTGTAAATCTGCGCCCCATTCATCTATAAGATATTTAAATTTCTTTTTCTTATTTGGTTTACTATCGCGTAATATCGCAATGGCTTCCGTATAGCTTACACGTTTGAAATTATTGGCAATCACAAACTCCAGTTTCTCTCGTAATAACATGGTTGCACGCTCTGCCTGTGGTTTTTTCTTGTCTTCGTCTACCAGACGATTTTCTAGGAATTCGAGATCATCTTGACAATGTTCTAACACATATCTGATCACGTATTTGATAAAATCTTCAGCAAGATCCATGTTGTCTGCCAAATCATTAAACGCAACCTCCGGCTCAATCATCCAAAACTCAGCAAGGTGTCGGGAGGTATTACTATTTTCGGCTCTAAACGTAGGACCAAAAGTGTATACTTTTCCTAAACCTAATGCATAGGTTTCTGCTTCTAGCTGTCCAGAAACCGTAAGATTGGTTTCTTTCCCAAAAAAGTCTTGACTGTAATCAATACTACCGTCTTCTTTTTTAGGTGGGTTTTCTAGGTCTAATGCGCTTACGCGAAACATTTCTCCGGCACCTTCTGCATCACTTCCCGTAATAATAGGGGTGTGTGCTTGGTAAAAACCGTGTTCGTTAAAATACTGATGTACGGCAAATGAAAGCTTAGAACGCAATCTCATTATAGCACCAAATGTATTAGTGCGAACACGTAAATGTGCTTGCTCGCGAAGCTTTTCTAAGGTATGGCGCTTCGGAGATAAAATCGTTCGTTTTACGTCTTCTGGATCGGCATCTCCTTCAATGTGTACAGTTTTTACTTTGATCTCTACGCGTTGTCCTGCTCCTTGACTTTCTTCTAGTACGCCAGTAACAATAACAGCAGCGCCCGTAGTAATCCGCTTTAAAAGTGCCTCGTCCATGTTTTCAAAATCGACGACACATTGTATATTTTTAATGGTAGAACCATCGTTAAGTGCCATAAACTGATTGGCTCTAAAAGAGCGTACCCATCCTTTTACAGTAAATTCCTGATGTATAGCATCACTAGCTAAAAGGTCGATTACGGATATATAGGTCATAGTTTTTCTTGTTTTAAATCCCACGGCGGATTTTTGGTTACTTCGACTTTCTTGATCGAAATTTAATGATGTTTTCTAATCGATTTTTGATCCCTATTAAAAGAGAATCAATTAGGAGAGGCAAATATAAAGATGTTTTGAAATTGAGACCGTACTTTAAGAAGGTAAATTTTGATGATCCGCTTTCGCGAAAGCGGATAAAGAATCATTCCATACCACTCATACGTATTTGGAATAGATTAGTGCATAGCATCTTCTTGAATTTTGTCTTTTTCAGCTTGCTGGTCTTCGGGTAATTCTGTAATAATTTGAAGCGAAGGTTCCTTAAGCGTTTTCTTGTTGGCAATACTACGTTCTAACGAAAGCAACAAGGAAGGAAGTAGTAGTAAATTGGCAAGCATGGCAAATAATAAAGTCGCGCTTACAAGACCTCCCAAAGCAACGGTTCCTCCAAAGCTACTGATCATAAATACTGAAAAGCCAAAGAAAAGGACTATAGAGGTGTAAAACATACTCACGCCTGTCTCACGTAACGAAGCATACACCGATTTTTTTATTTTCCATTTGCTCGCACGCAATTCTTGCCTGTATTTGGCTAAAAAATGGATGGTATCATCTACAGAGATTCCAAAAGCAATACTAAAAACAAGTATGGTGGAAGGTTTAATAGGAATGCCTATAAAGCCCATCATACCCGCAGTTACTAGTAATGGTAATAAATTGGGAATTAGCGATACCAAAATCATCTTAAAAGATCGGAACATCCAAGCCATAAATAAGGCAATAAGCAAGATGGCAAGAGATAGACTTATGATCAGGTTATTTACCAGATAATTGGTTCCTTTTTGGAAAACCAATGCTTTTCCGGTAAGGGTCACCTCATACCGATCTTCTGGGAATAAGGTTTTTATTTTGTTTCTTAAGTTTTCTTCGGCACGCTCCATTTTGTCGGTGCCTATATCTTTCATAAAGGTAGTGATACGTGCATATTGCCCTGTGCTGTCTACGTAGGCGCCCATGAGATTGGTTTGATCAGAGAAGGAGCTTGTGTAGGGAAGAATAAAATTACGCTCGTTACTACTAGGGAGTTGGTAATATTTTGGAGAGCCATTGTAATACGCTTGTTTTGCGTATTTCACCAAATTTACAATAGACACAGGTTTTGATAACTCGGGTTGCTCTTCTATCACAACGCTCAGTTCTTCCATTCGTTTGAGTGTGGCGAGTTTCATAACCCCTTTAGGGCGTTTAGTGTCTATTAAGATTTCCAAAGGCATAATTCCATCAAATTCTTGTTCAAAGAACTTAATATCTTTAAAAAATGCGGTGTTCTTTGGCATATCTTCAATCAGACTACCTGAAACGCGAATCTGATTAATGCCAATCATACTTGCCGTTAGCAGGATGACACTAACTATAAAAATAGCAATGCGTTGGGTTTTGACCATACGCTCCATCCAATTGACAAATCCTTCGATCCAGTTTTTGCCCAAATGTTTTAAATGCTTGTCCTTTGGGGGTGGCATATAACTATAGATAATGGGTATGATCAATAAAGAAAGAAGAAAGATTCCTATAATATTGATACTAGCTACGACACCAAATTCTTTAAGTAACGAACTTTCAGTCAGGATAAATGTAGCAAATCCAGATGCTGTGGTGATGTTTGTCATCAACGTAGCGTTTCCTACCTTGGTAATCACCCGTTGGAGTGCTTTTATTTTATTGCCATGGGTTTTGTACTCCTGCTGGTATTTATTGATTAGAAAAATACAATTAGGAATACCTATCACAATAATGAGCGGAGGAATCAGTGCGGTGAGCACCGTGATTTCGTATTTTAATAATCCCAAAAATCCAAAAGCCCACATCACGCCTATAACTACAGTAATCATAGATATAAACGTAGCCCGATACGATCTAAAGAAGAAAAAGAATAATAATGAAGTCACTAACAAAGCACCTCCAACAAACCAGCCTATTTCATCAATAATATTTTGTGAGTTGAGTGTTCGTATGTAAGGCATTCCACTGGTATGTACTTTAAGACCAGAATCTGCTTCAAATTTTTCTATAAGTGGTATGAGGTCATTGACTATAAAGTCTCTTCTTGCTGGTGTATTTACGATTTCTTTATCAAGATAAATAGCAGACCGTACGGTACCGGTTTCCTTATTATAAATTAAATTTTCATAAAAAGGGAGGTCATTAAAAAGCTGCTTTCTATAATCAGATGCTTGTTTTAAGGAAGTAACGCTATCTGGAATAAATGATTTTAGATCAAATCTAGAAGGATCTTCTTGTTTGTCTAATAACTTAAGGTCTTTGAGAGATATAGATAGAGTGACTTCTGAGTATTGATCAATTTTTTGTGATAAGTCGTTCCAAGCATTTAATAAATTGGGTGTAAATAGACTGTCGTTTTTAATGCCAATCACAACGAGATTACCCTCCTCTCCAAATTTATCAAGAAACTTGTTGTATTCTAAGTTGACTTCGTGGTCGTCTGGAAGGAGATTTGCTTCTGTATAGGTAAATCGCATGTGTTGCCACTGGAAACCTAAAAAAACAGTAGTGGCCAAAACAAGGATAAGAATAAGAGGTCTATTACGCAGGATAATTCCTGCAATGCTCTCCCAAAATCCCGAACTTAAAAATTTTGCCATTACCTCTGTTTACAGTCGCAAAGGTATTCTTTTATTAAAGAAAATCCGAGAGGTGAGATACTTTTCTAAAGTTGTAAATTAAAAGTGAATTTAAATGCAATATTATCTTCAAAATTGGGTAGATGGTACGCCCCATATCTATAGGTAAAACTGGTTCCAAATCCGAAAAGTAATTTATTGATTTCAAAACCAGATTCTGTGTATCCTTCTTTTAATGAGCCAAATTGGATGTCTAAATGATCTTCAGGGTTGCGAATATCTCCAATAGCAAAACGGGTAATAAATACCATTTCTGGCTTAAAGCTTTTGCCTATGTTAAAAGGAGCGAGTCTGTGTTTAAGTTGAGCAGTTACAAGCCTATCAGAGAAAAACTCACTAAAAAACATGGTTTCAAAACTATTGACTCCCGCCACAGAAAAACGCTGCAGTATGGTTTCTTTAGTAGGGGCATTGGGGTAGGCTTGAAATAGGTGCGTGATGGGTAAATCTCCAAACCCAACATTCCCTTCTACTAGTAATTCGGTCGCAGATTTGTTTAATCGGTCTAATCGATAGAAAACTTTAGCGCCAAATTTTGTAAAATTAAAATCACCTTCCAAGCCATCGATACTTTGAGATATTTGAGCAGTTACTTTTGGATATCCATCATACACTTCATTGATTCCAGCTTTGGTTTTCATAAACTTACTGCCTGGACTCCATCGTATGCCCGCTGTTGCTTCTGTAATATTATAATTGCTTATTTCCTGACCATCTTTAATATAACGATAGGCTGTTGTTTGTTCTATGCGTCTATGTGCCACTTGAAATTCAGAAAGTAATTTGGGCGCGATGCGGTATTCTAGATTAGTTCGAGTAGTTCGGTGTTTGTAAAACAGGTTGATATTTACGAGCCTTGGTTCAAACAAAGAGTAAACACGTCTATCTGTGAGGTACGCATAGTTTCCTACCTCTTCCAGATCACTATTATAGGTGAGACTTATCCATGCGTCTTTTTTTTCGTTGAGAAGTACACCGCCTCCTACACCATACTTGATGTCTTTGTCTTTAAATCCATACGCTCCATAGCCTTCTATTCGAAATCTTTTGGAAAAACTTTCATTGGTTACGCCTCCAAGTCCTAATCGGAGTCCTTCAAAGTTGTTAAATTTTACAGGATAGGTGAGATCAAAGTCAAAAAAGTTGACACTGTAATACCCAATACTAAAATTGTTAATAGTCCCTAAGCGGCGTTCGATATTTTCTGCATTGACGATTCTCTCTATCTCAGAAAAACTTCGTTTATCTTTTTTTGTTAAATCTTCTTGACGATATTTTTGCCAGAAACTGATAGGTTGCTCAGTAGCTTCTGGTTGTAAATTGATAGCGTAAGGTTGGGTTTTTATTTCTTTCGCTTTAAGCGAAAAATTACTATTGCTAGTTGTAGAAACAAGATACTTTTTTGTGATCATTTCCTCTAGGTCTTCCTCCTGTAGGGTTCCTATAGAAATACGTCCTCCAAAAAACGAGAGACGTCTCTCGCTATTTCCTTTGTCAATAAAAAGAGCTCTGTTTTCGGGAAGGTATATTTGAGCTTCTTCATTGAAAATGTAGGATTGACTCAGCTTTATTTTGATGGCATCGTCTAAGCTTACGTTGACATTTTTAATAGCCAGCCTTTCTTTGTCCAATATCATGACACCTGAAAGCCCTGGAATAGCTTTAGGTCTTTTTGGGGAGAAAGAAATATGTATTTCGTTTTCTGTTGAGGAGGGTAGGAGTGTATATATGTAATTTCTGACCCCTCTTTTTGATAAAATACCAGCATATCGCGTATTGAAAATCACAAAATCTTCATCGTAAAAAGAACGCGATTGTAAGTTTACAGCAAGTACTTCATAACGTATTTTTTGAAACCCTGCTAATTGAAAACCTATGACATCTTCGGTAAAACCCTGAAAGGTAGTATAGGTGGTTTTGCTCACCTTTTCAGAGAGGTAACTGTGGGTACTTGTGTCTAGACTATCTGTGATGATTGTTTTTTCATAACTGGTAAACGTATAATTAGAAAGAACCGCCCGTGGATCATTAGTATCTCTTAAAGAAATAGCTTTTTGTATAATTTCTTCGGCAGTTTTAGAAGACTCTCTTTGCGCAAAAGAAACGGTATGTATACACAATAAAACAAAAAGTATTCTATACATAAAACAGGATATGTGAATTCAAATGTATTAAAAAAGCGACCGATAAAGGTCGCTTTTTGTATTTGTTTAACGATCGTCTCGTTCCTTAAACGGTCATAATTTCTTTTTCTTTTGTAGCAAGTGTACTATCTACTTTTTTAATATAGGCGTCTGTAAGATTTTGGACATCTATTTCTGCATTTTTTATAGCATCTTCAGAGGCGTCTTCTAGTTTTTTAAGTTCGTTGTTTGCGTTTTTTCTATCATTACGTACACCAATTCTTGCATCTTCTGCTTCAGCACGTGCTTGTTTTACTAGATCCTTACGTCTTTCTTCAGTGAGAGGTGGTACATTAATAATAATGCTTTCACCATTATTCATAGGGTTAAAACCTAAATTTGAATTGATAATGGCACGCTCTATATCTGCAATAATTGATTTTTCCCATGGTTGTATAGATATCGTTCGTCCATCAGGAGTATTCACGTTGGCTACCTGAGACAGTGGTGTAGGACTTCCATAATAATCTACCATAACCCCTTGAATCATTGCAGGGCTCGCTTTTCCAGCGCGGATAGTCAATAATCTTTTAGAAAGATGTGTGATAGCACCATCCATAGCTTCTTTAGTACTATCTAATATAAATTGAATTTCTTCATTCATAATAAAACATATTTTAAACGCAATTTAACAAAAACTGCGCCATATACTAATTTATAAGTTGACTGTCGTTCCTATTTGTTCTCCCGTGACAACTCTTAATAGGTTGCCAGGTTTATTCATGTCAAAAACAATGATAGGAAGTTCGTTTTCTTGACTCAAAGTAAATGCGGTTGTGTCCATTACTTTTAAACCTTTCCGTAATACATCGTCAAAAGAGATGTGATCATACTTTACAGCATCACTATCTTTTTCTGGATCTGCATTATAGATTCCATCAACGCGTGTTCCTTTAAGGATAACATCTGCTTCGATTTCTATGGCTCGTAAAACAGCTGCAGAATCTGTCGTGAAATAGGGATTTCCTGTTCCTCCACCAAAAATAACAACGCGTCCTTTTTCTAGATGGCGCATAGCTCTTCTTCTTATAAAAGGCTCTGCGACTTCATTTATCTTTATAGCTGTTTGCAGTCGAGTTGGTATTCCCGCATCTTCAAGAGCGTCTTGAAGTGCTAGACCATTTATTACGGTGGCGAGCATTCCCATGTGATCACTTTGTACACGATCCATTCCTTTGCTTGCGCCTGCAACTCCTCTAAAAATGTTCCCACCTCCTATTACAATAGCAATTTGGACACCAGTGTCTAAGACTTTTTTAATGTCAGCTGCATATTCAGATAGGCGTTTTGGGTCTATACCGTACTGACGATCACCCATTAAGGATTCGCCAGATAACTTAAGTAATATTCTTTTATATTTCATAGGTTGAAAAAGATTATGCAAATATAGTGCTTATACTACTTTTTTTAAGAAATTCTTTTAAGCAACATCTATATCTTATGGCGTATAGATTTATCTTTAAAAAAAAAGAAAATACCTCATTTTATGTAAACTATTATAAACTCTTACCTTTAGGGAGTGACAAGTTTATTATATTTATGTCTTAAATAGGTATGTGCCATGAGGTATGTATTATTTTCCAAAATATTTTTTAAAATTAAAAACGTATACAATCAATTATGAACAAATTATTTAAATGGAGTTGCCTTGTTGTTTTATCTTTTTTTATCAGTTGTGGAGGTGATGATGATGGAGGACCTGATCCTGATCCAACAGGACCTGGTTTACCAGAAGCTAGTGCTTCTTATAATTTAGATTTTACAACAAACTTCACAGAAGAAAACAACCCTCAGGATTTTCCTGCAAACGCTTCTTTTGGAACCATTGTAGCAATAACACACGCACCAGAAGTATCTGTATTTGCCTTAGGGCAAGCAGCGTCAGAAGGTATGGCATTATATGCTGAATCTGGAGATGTAGAAGGTCTTTCTAGTTTTATTAGTACTTCATTAGGAGAGGATGGCGATGGTCTTTTTAGCATTGTCACATCTGGTGTATCTGGTCCTCAGGCTACAACAAACACCTCTGTTAATGTAAATCTAACGCGTACTAGAATTACTTTTCTAGCAAGGTTAAATCCTAGTCCAGATTGGTTTTTAGGTGTAAGTTCTTTTAATGTAGTAGATGGAGAGACGTTAATAGATATGGAAAGCATTGAGCTACGTCCTATTGATGCTGGTGTTGTTCTTGGAAATACTTATGAGGCAAATGATGGCGAAGAGAATGCTTCGATCAGTTTGTATGACGGGGCTCCTTTTGGAAACGGAAATCCACTTACAGAGCCATTAGCAACACTTACTATAGAGAGAGTTGATTAACTATAGCTAAGTACAAAATAAAAAATGCGCTCTAGAAACAGAGCGCATTTTTTTATAGATATTTTAATCTCTTTATGCTAAAGAAACTCTTTCAAATCCTGTAACACTAAGGTTGCCCTTGCTTGCTACATAATCAGCAACGTTTACACTTTCATCCATGATGAAACGCTGATCAAGAAGACATTTTTCAAGATCAAGTGTTGTGTTGTCAGCAATATAGCGCTCTAATTTTCCAGGAACAATTTTATCCCAGATTTGCTCAGGCTTTCCTTCTGCTTTTAATTGTGCCTTAATATCATCTTCTGCCTTGGCAAGAACCTCAGGAGTTAATTGAGACATAGAGATGTATTCAGGTACGTTTTTAAGCGTTTTTCCTAAACGAGCTAATTCGATATTATCTTTTTCTATTACTGCAATTCTAGCTTCTGTTTCAGAAGCAACATAAGCAGGATCAAAATCTTTATAAGATAATGTTGTTGCACCCATAGAAGCAACCTGCATAGAGACAGATTTTGCAACTTCGGCAGATGCATCGGTAGCGGCAGACAAACCTACTAAAGCTCCAATTTTATTACCGTGAACATAAGATCCTACAAAAGGAGCTTCTAATGTTTTGAAACCTCCGATTTCAATTTTTTCACCAATAACACCTGTTTGCTCGATAAGCTTTTCTGCAACTGTCATTCCTTCAAAACTTGCAGCGAGGAACTCCTCTTTAGAGTTGGTTCCTAAAGCGATATCTCCCATTTGATTAGCTAATGCAACAAAAGCATCATTTTTTGCAACAAAATCAGTCTCACAGTTAAGTGAAATAACAACACCTCTAGTGTTATCATCGTTGATTTTTGCTACAACAGCACCTTCACTAGAATCTCTGTCGGCTCTTTTTTCAGCAATTTTTTGTCCTTTCTTACGTAGGATGGTAATTGCTTTGTCAAAATCACCTTCGGCTTCTACTAATGCTTTTTTACAATCCATCATACCGGCTCCGGTAGATTTTCTAAGCTTGTTTACGTCTGCGGCTGTAATATTTGCCATAATTATTTTCATTTTCATTTCCGAAAAAGCGGAAATCTCATTGGTTATACATTAAAAAAAGTCGCTTAATTTAATCCGTGTAAGAAAAAAACTAAACGACTTCTGTCTTTAATAAATTTCTTGTTACTCTTCTTCTTCGCTTGCAGCAGTTTCTGCTTTAGCTGGTTCAGTTTTTTCTACTGGAGCAGCAGGAGCAGCTTTTGCTTCTGTTGGAGCTGGAGTAGCTTTTGCCTTTTTAGGTGCTTTTGCCTTAGGAGCATCTGTTCCTTCAGACTGAGCATCTTTTCCGGCTTTGCGTTCTGCAAGGCCTTCTATAATAGCATCAGATACATATCCTACAATCTTGTCGATAGATTTTGAAGCATCATCATTAGATGGGATTAGATAATCAACTTGACGTGGATCAGAGTTGGTGTCTACCATCGCAAATATTGGAATGTTTAATTTTTGTGCTTCTTTAATCGCAATGTGCTCGCGCTTAATATCTACCACAAATAATGCACCTGGAAGACGTGTCATATCTGCAATAGATCCTAAGTTTTTCTCAAGCTTCTCACGAAGACGATTCATTTGTAGTTTTTCCTTCTTAGAAAGCGTATCAAAACGTCCATCTTGCTTCATGCGGTCGATGGTTTGCATTTTTTTAACAGCTTTTCTAATCGTTACAAAGTTGGTAAGCATTCCACCAGGCCATCTTTCTGTGATGTACGGCATGTTTGCTTTTGCAGCTTTGTCTGCTACGATATCTTTTGCTTGTTTCTTGGTAGCTACAAAAAGTATTTTTCTACCAGATGCTGCTATTTTTTTAAGAGCCTCAGAAGATTCTTCAATTTTTGCAGCAGTTTTGTATAAGTTAATGATGTGAATTCCATTACGCTCCATATAGATATACGGTGCCATATTTGGATCCCATCTTCTTGTGAGGTGTCCAAAGTGTACACCTGCATCAAGCAATTCTTTTACTTCTATGTTGTTTGCCATTTTTGTAATAGTTTACGTTCCGTTGGACTTAAATTAGCAACTTCGTACTCGACGAGGTTTAGATGCTAAACTAACCTTGATTTTTTTACGCCTGTCTGCCGACAAAGGCAGACTTTCGCGAAAGCGAACCAAGCCACGACAACATTGAAAATACTGAACTTGTTTCAGTATCTTGATTATTATTAATTTCAAAATTTGAATTTGTAGAGAGACGCTGAAACCAGTCCAACAAAACTCTGCAAATATTAACGCTTAGAGAACTGGAATTTCTTACGAGCTTTCTTCTGTCCGAATTTCTTACGCTCTACCATTCTTGGATCTCTAGTCAATAAACCTTCTGGTTTAAGGATGCTGCGGTTCTCTGCATCTAGCTCACACATAGCTCTAGAAAGAGCTAAGCGAATCGCCTCTGCTTGACCTGTAATACCACCTCCGTATACGTTTACTTTAATATCAAAGTTCCCATCATTTTCTGTTAAGACCAATGGTTGGTTTACTTTGTACTGTAACGTAGCGGTAGGGAAGTATGTAGCCATGTCTTTTTTGTTTACGGTAATGTTCCCTTTTCCTTCAGAAACATATACACGCGCTACAGCGGTCTTACGACGACCGATTTTGTGAATAACTTCCATTACTTAATTTCGTTAAGATTAATTGTTCTTGGCTTTTGCGCCTCTTGTCCGTGCTCTGCGCCAGAATACACCTTTAAATTGCGAAATAAAGCACTCCCTAATTTGTTTTTAGGTAACATCCCTTTTACTGCATTCTCAATGATGCGAGTAGGATCTTTATCGAAGAGTTCTGTTGCTGTAAGACTACGCTGCCCACCAGGATACCCTGTGTGACGGATGTATGATTTGTCCGTCCATTTACTTCCTGTTAAGTTGATCTTTTCTGCGTTAATGATAACTACGTTATCTCCACAATCAACGTGAGGTGTAAAGTCAGTTTTGTACTTACCGCGTAAAAACTTAGCTACGATAGATGACATACGACCTAGCGTTTGTCCGTCAGCATCTATCAAAACCCACTCCTTGTTTACGGTAGCTTTGTTTGCAGATACTGTTTTGTAACTTAATGTGTCCACACTAATTAATTTAAATTAAACATTCCAATTTTCCCGTATAAAAACGGTCTGCAAAAGTACAATTAATTATTGATTACACAAATAGCCAACTTGCAATATTTTAAGGTGTTTTTGTAAGCCCAAAAATAGGGTATATATATAGGACACGTTTTAATTCTTTTATTTTTGTCTTTATCTTCTTAATGAAGGTGATTATCTGAGCCTTATCCTAGAATTTATTTTTTATAAATGTTAAGGTATTCTTAAAAAAACAAAATACTTGTCACATCATCAACAATCACTAGTCTTTTAGGATGTCAATCAACCAACCATCAATCAATGCAATCCATCTATCAACGCGCCGTTCTTCTTTTTTTTATTATTTCTGTGTCCGCTTTCGCGAAAGCGTACTCACAAACAGACACGACAAAAACCAGCACCGTCGTTCCTAAACGCGTTTACACAACAAACCCCTACACGGGTAATGCCCCTATCATAGATGGAATAATCAACGAAGATGCATGGAATGTTGTTGAATGGGCGGGCGATTTTGTAGAAAATGAACCTGACGAGAATACCGCGCCTGCACAACAAACCAAATTTAAAATCACGTACGATCAAAAGTTTCTATACGTGGCCTGGCGTGCCTATGATACAGAGGTAGATAAGATAGAGCGCCGTATGGGGCGTCGCGATGACTTCCCAGGGGATTGGGTAGAGATTAATATAGACAGTTATAATGATGACCGGTCAGGATTTTCATTTACCATCTCTGCTTCAGGCGTAAAAGGAGATGAGTTTATTTCAAATAATGGAAATTTTGATAGCAGTTGGAATCCTATTTGGTATGCGGCAACTCATATAGATGAAGAGGGATGGACTGCCGAAGCAAAAATTCCACTGAGTCAGCTCAAATTTGGAAAATCAGAAGAGCAAATATGGGGGTTGCAAGTAAATAGATTATTTTTTAGAAACCAAGAACGTGATGTTTGGCAACGCATTCCTCAAGATGCCAACGGTTGGGTGAGTAATTTTGGAGAATTGCGGGGTCTCAAAAACATAGAACCACAAAAACAATTAGAAATACAGCCTTTCTTAGTAGCGCAGTATGATACCTTTGAGAAAGAACCAGGCAATCCTTTTAGAGATGGAGATGATTTTAGGTTAAATGGAGGGATCGATGCCAAAATTGGTATTACAAATGATCTTACGTTGGATCTTACGGTAAATCCTGATTTTGGACAAGTAGATGCAGATCCTGGTGCTATTGCTCTGGATGGCTTTGAGATTTTCTTTCAAGAGCGTAGACCGTTTTTTGTGGAGAATGCCAATATTTTTCAATTAGGACTCAATGGAAGTCAGGATAATTTGTTTTTCTCTAGGCGTATAGGGCGTAGTCCGCAAGGATTCTCAACAGCCGATCGAAGTAAAGGTGAGTTTCAGGACATTCCTATTAACTCCACCATATTGGGAGCGGCTAAATTTAGTGGAAAAACAAAAGATGGTTGGTCTATCGGAGCATTACAAAGTATTACCGCCAATGAGTTTTCAGAAATAAAATTAGATGAACGTCCAGAAATAAGAGATGGGTTGGCAGAAGAAGGAAACTTAGGAACCAATAGGAAAGAATTGGTGGAGCCTTTGACCCTTTATAGCGTGGTGCGCTTGCAAAAAGATTTGAATAATCGTAATTCTTTCGTGGGAGGGTTACTGACATATACAGACCGAACACTAGACCAAAACTTGCCATTTCTTCACGATAAAGCGCTCACTGGAGGTATAGATGCACAGCATACGTGGCAAAATCGTAATTATTTTATAGATGGTAAATTCCTTTTTAGTAATGTCACAGGATCTGAAGCAGCTATTACAAATACACAACAATCTATACAGCATTTATTTAATAGGGTAGATGCAGATCACGTCGAAGTAGATCCTACAAGAACGTCGCTTACAGGAACGGGAGGTCGTATTGCTATTGGTAAGGATGGAGGTGGTAACTGGCGTTATGGGAACAGTCTTGCCTGGCGATCTCCAGAATTAGAATTGAATGATATTGGCTTCTTACGACAAGCCGATGAAATCAGGCAAAGTGCTTGGTTACGTAGGTTATTTTTAAAACCCACCAGCTGGTATCGTCGTGCGCAGATTAATGTAAATCAATTTACCACCTTTGATTTTCAAGGAAATTACAACCGTATTCAATACGATATGCAAGCGGAGGTCAATTGGATCAACAATTGGTTTACCGAAGTAGGCTTTGGGCATAAACCGCGTATTTTTATCAATACGTTTTTGCGAGGAGGACCTCGTTGGCGTTTTAGTGATGAGAATTTTGGATTTCTTTTTAGTGGGACAGATCAACGTAAAAAGTTTTCAGCCGTATTGGGATATGTGTATTCTCAAGCGCGAGAAAGTAATTTTCAATTAAGACGATATGTGGTACGCTTTAATTGGCAACCGTTAGATGCATTGAGTCTGAATCTGTCGACAGAATACGAGTCCAATCCTAATAAAACACAATATGTGTCTCAAGCGGCCTATGTGCCTGCTGAGTTTGGAAGACGATACATTACAGGTGAAATAGATCAACAGACCTTAAGCACAACCTTACGTGTGAACTATAATATCAATCCGAATCTGACCATACAATACTACGCACAACCCTTTATTGCAAAAGGGCGCTATACAAAGTTTAATTATGCCGCCAATAGCGAGGCAGAACTTTTAAGCGATCGTGTTACATTATATAACAACAATCAAATTGATTTTCAAAATGGATCGTATGTTATAGACGAGGATGAAGATGGTACCGCTGATTATTCTTTTGGAGATCCAGATTTCAATTTTGTGCAATTTAGATCCAACTTAGTGATGCGTTGGGAATACATTCCAGGATCAGAACTATTCTTAGTTTGGTCTCAAGGAATCGAGGGAAACAGTAGTACAGATGCGAGTCTTTTTGATGCTGCAGATCAACAAATTTTGGGGCAACAAATTAGAAATACATTCTTAGTCAAGTGGACGTATCGGTTTGTTTTATAAACCATAGGTTATTAATTACATGCTAAAAGGCTATTCTAATACATCAAAAATAGCCTTTTAGTATTACCTCATAAAAGGGTTTTATTTTTAAACCGTGCTTTTATGTTTTAACGGGCTTAGTGTGAAGTTCGCTTTCGCGAAAGCAAATTATTAATGACTATCGCCTTCTTCTTTTGCTTTCAGTAAATTTTTCTGGTATCTCCCTTGCACAATATCTACAAGCACGAGTACGATGATGACAAAGTAGAAGGTGGTTTTGTTCATGTGTGTCACGGGGTTTCCAAAAAGCTCTAATTTTCCAATTTCACCACCTTCAGAGAGTAACATGACCCCTACGATCAAAAGAATGAAAAGACCTAATACTTCGTACATTCTATTTTTTTGAAGGAAGTTAGAGACCTTATCTGCCATGACAATCATAAGGATACCTCCTGCTATAATCGCGATAGACATTAAGATGACTTGTCCTTTGAAGCTTTCCATATCACTCGTGAGTGCCATAGCGCTTAGAATAGAGTCAAAAGAGAATACGAGATTCATAATTACAATCCAGAAGATGATTTTCCCTACGGATGCTTTCTTAACTTCTGTCGCCTCGTGTTCTTTGAGGAGCATCATGTGCCAAATCTCTTTAATAGCGGTGTAGATAATAAAGACACCCCCACCCAAAACAATAAGGCTGTGCACATTAAATTCAAATTCTAAAATGCCGTTGCCATGTAAAGAGATGAAAGGATTTTGGAAATACTGTATGACGGACATGAGTATAAAAAGTAATATAATACGTAATACAATAGCCATTCCTACGCCAAGTTTACGCACATAGCTTTGCTTATCTGCAGGTGCTTTTTTGGATTCTAATGAGATGTATAAAAGATTGTCAAATCCTAATACCACTTGTAATAGTACTAGCATTAATAACGTAAATAAGCTGTCTAGGGTAAAGAGTCCTTCCATAAATAGTGATGATTAGTTTTGCGTAAATATAAATAAAATGCAGCCGTTTCTACTAGTCTTGATATATTGTAAGAGTTACATGGCTATTGCTCTTTCTCTTACACTAAAAATGGATGGGTGATTTATGTGATATTTACGATTAAGAGTATTGTTCTAATTATGTGTTTTATAAGCCAGATACAATATTTACTTTCACGAAAGTATAAACCACCTACGAACCTATATTAAGTCTAGATGCTGTATTCTATAATTGTTCTCACTTTTTTAGATTAAAACAAAGTGCTACGTTGATAAAAGTTCTGTAGTCATATCGAGCCTTATTTTCATGAAATTGAGGAAAGAACTTGGATATCGCGCAAACTGGTTTAATTTTTTTTTGAAATTTCTGTTAACAATTTAAGAGTTCTAACATTAAGGAATGTAATTAAACACATCAGATCATGAAAATCACATTAAAACTAGTTATTCTTCTTTGTTTTTTAGGTCAATTTCAAACAGCAGAAGCTCAGCTTTTAAAGCGAATAAAAAAAAGCATTGAGAATAAAATTGACCCAAAAGATACAGAAGAAGAGGAAGCAGACGAGAGGGACAAAGAAGTGATATCTTCTCTAAAAGAAAAAGATTTTGGGATGATGTTAATTACGCATTCTAAAAAATTTGGTGTGGTACAAATAGATGAGCTAAGTCAAGTTAAAGTCATTAAAACAGATGATGGCTATCAGATGAATGGGAATTGGTGGTCTCACGAAGCAGATATTTATGATGGATTTAATCTCATTATTGAAACGTCAAAAAATCTAAAGCATGATGGGGATAATCGTTCAAAAAACGAACGCCAAACATTTAGCATACCCGAAGAGGCAACACTTACATTAGGATACGATCCGCAGTTGTCTTACGGAAGGAAAACAGGAAATCAATTTAGACCAGCGGTCTCTGATGATTATCAAAATTATGATGTTTCGAAAGGGGAAGTAAGTGTGGATGTTCTCACAGATGGTGCTATCCAAATTTCCTTTACAGGGAAAGCAAGCCTCCGCGAAGTTCTACGAAAAAGTAACAAGGACGGTGATTATACAGAAACCTTTTTTGAAGCTACCGTAAAAGGCGCCGTTGATGGTAACTCCCCCAAATTTATAGATAATACCACGATAAAAAAATCAGATACGACTACTCAAAACAGTAGCGAATTTGCCATCCCAAAACCTACAATTACTACGGCAACTCCAGGGATTTACGAGTTTACATTTGAAACCGTTGTAAAAGTAACCACATCAGAAGATAACCAATCGTATGAGATCTCTTATTTGCTCAATCCTAATGCCAATTACATGGGTATTAAAGCAAACATGAGTGACTATTCTGATGAGGAAGTGGGTGGAGAATCTATTGTTGTGATGGATAACGGAAATGCTCACATTTTTGCGGAAACCTCGGGCATGAAAATGCAAATATCTTCTCAAATGATGGGGAATCAACAAATGAATAATCCATCGGATCAAATGGAAAAATACGATTACTCCAAACTCACAAAAACAGGTAATACAAAAACTATCTTAGGGGCTACTTGTTATGAATACACAATGTCTGACGCGGATACAAAAATGAATTTATGGGTGGCGCCAGATGTGAATTTACCTAATTGGTTTGTGCAAAATAAAGAAGTCTTACCAGGACACATCATGGAGTACACGATTACCTCCAAAGAAGGAAGTATGAAGAGTGAAACAATCAAGATAAATGACGATATAAGCAAAGTCATCAATCCAAAGGAGTATAAAAAGATGTTCTAATTTTTACAGTAAGCAGAAGCGTGTAACGCACCATCAAATATCTAAAAACCATTTTAATCCAAATAAAAATTTAATTATGAATCTATCAAAATATCTATGCTTACTATGGGTTGCGATCTCTTTTACAGCCTGTATTGGAGATAGAAAAGCGGTCAATGTTTCAGAAATAAATGACACAGGCTTCGTTAATCAGAACTTTAAAGGCAATCTCATTCATTATTTTAAAGAGATGAGTGCCTGCGAGAATATGTCAGCTAGCGATATTGCCTCTATGTATCAAGTATCCCAAGATATGGTAGTCTTTGAGGATATTTCAAAATCAGACCGAAGAGCGCCCAATTCAGCACCTATATGTACTTTTTTCATCAAAGATGGTGAGAGTGATTTTCAGTGGTTACGAGGCTCTATGAACATTCAATGCGAAATCGGTCAAGATGAAACCGCTTATGATGTGGCAAAAGCCGCTGGTAATGGAGTGGAGTGGCAAGAGGCTTGGGCCTTAAATAAATCGATATCAAAATCTTCAGAATGGATCAAGGATATGGGTCTAGCTGCGGTATGGAATGAGCGTAAAACCGAACTTAAAATAAAGTTTGAAGGATATACTTTAAGTATATACCCTTTAAAAAACAGGATGAATACACGCGAGGTTGCTAAAAATAGAAATTATAAAGAAGTGGCTATTGCCATAGCAAAAGCTGCAGGATATATCAATTAAAAAAAATTACAATGAGACATATAAAATACATAGTATGGATAGTCAGTATAACCTTCGTTTTTGCTGCATGCATGGGGAATAAAGACAATAATGTTGATGCAAATACAAATACAAATGAGCAACAAGCGACAGCAGATACTAAAAATTCAGATAAAGAAGCCGAAGCACAGATTATAAGCCAACGACTTTGTACTGATTTTCCTAGAGAGATGATTATGAAATACAATCCTGATGGTGTTGATATAAAAATAGCACCTGTCAGTAATGGGAATGGTGGGATTTTGCATTGTGACGTAAAGTTATTTTATGGTAAGAAGGAATATGAGTTTTGGAAAGGACAAGTTGCCGCTTGGACAGCCAAACAAAAAGATCCTTTTTGGCAATATAACCCAGAGAGAAATCCAGCACTCTATCATAAAATAGAAGGCTTTGGGGAGCAGGCTGTTTTCATAACCAATACCAACCAACTCCTGATTCTAAAGGATGGTATTGTATATGATATTGTCCCGCCAAATAGCGGTAGAACCACAAATACAGGCAAAGAGAATAAGGAGATCGCTTTAGAAATCGCTAGACACTATAAAATTTAGAATGGTATAAAACCATAGGCAGGAAATGTTACTTATTTAAAAACAACCTCTAGATTTAGAACGTTGCTCATATTAATAGTAGTGTAGATAACTTCTCTCGATGTTAGGTAGGAGTATGTAAACCTGTCCACTATTACTCCAAAAAAAACTGCGGTTTTCTTTTTCGCGAAAGCGAAAACAACTCATCCATAATAAGTCTATGCTCTATATTCTATACTCTTTTATCTTATAATTCAAATCTCGTCGCTCGTACTTCCCACCTCGTCATTCGTTGCTCGTACTTCCCACCTCGTCCTTCCTTAATGCGCTTCCAGCCAGTTGTGTCCTAATCCAACTTCTACATCCAGTGGTACTGACATTTTAAAAGCATTTTCCATTTCGGTTTTGATAAGGGTTTTCATGATGTCTACTTCGTCATTGGGAACGTCAAACACCAATTCATCATGCACTTGTAAGAGCATTTTGGTTTTATAATCGCTGTTTTCTAGTTTGTTGTAAATGTTGATCATCGCAAGTTTAATAATATCAGCGGCACTTCCTTGTATCGGAGCATTCACAGCATTACGCTCGGCAGCACCCCTTACGATGGCATTTCCTGAGTTGATATTTTTTAAATAACGACGTCTGTCTAATACCGTTTTCACATAGCCATTTTCACGCGCAAAGTCGACTTGCTCGCTCATATAGTTGCGTAATTTTGGATAGGTTTTGTAATAGGTATCAATCAATTCTTTGGCTTCTGCACGGGAGAGATCTGTCTGATTACTCAATCCAAAGGCAGAAACTCCATAAATAATCCCAAAGTTGACGGTTTTTGCATTACTACGCTGTTCGCGGGTGACTTCTTCTAGCGGCACATTAAACACTTTGGCGGCGGTAGAGGCGTGAATATCCTCTCCATTTTGGAACGCCTGAATCATATTTTCTTCCTCACTCAACGCAGCAATAATACGTAATTCTATTTGAGAATAATCGGCAGCGAGTAGGGTGTGGTTTTCATCACGTGGAATAAACGCTTTACGTACTTCACGCCCTCTTTCTGTTCGGATTGGAATGTTTTGAAGGTTTGGATTGTTGGAACTTAAACGTCCTGTAGCAGCTACTGTTTGCATATAATCGGTATGTACTCGATGATCTACCCCAACTTGTGTGGGGAGCGCATCTACATAGGTAGACTTTAATTTGGCAAGACCTCTGTAGTCCAAAATCTTCTGAATAATCTCATGATCTTTGGCAAGATACGAGAGTACATCTTCTGCGGTAGAATATTGTCCCGTCTTTGTTTTCTTAGGTTTGTCGACCAGTTTCATTTTATCAAAAAGAATCTCTCCTAGTTGTTTTGGAGAACTAATATTAAACTCTTCGCCTGCGGCTTCATAAATCTCTGAAGTCAATCTGGTGATATCTGCTTCTAATTCTTTAGATAATTGGTTAAGAAAATCGACATTAAGATTAATGCCTTCTAACTCCATAGCTGCTAGAACACGTAGCAACGGAATTTCAATGTCATCAAACAATTTGCGCGTTCCTGCCTCATCCAATTCTTTTTCAAAATGCTTCTTAAGTTGTAGCGTGATATCTGCATCTTCTACCGCATATTCCGTTTGCTGGTCTAGCGGTATCTCTCTCATAGAAAGTTGATTCTTTCCTTTCTTTCCAATAAGCTCCGTGATAGAAACGGGAGTATAGTTAAGATAGGTTTCAGACAATACATCCATATTATGGCGCATATCTGGATTGATGAGGTAATGCGCGAGCATGGTGTCAAATAATTTTCCTTTGACGGTTACATCGTACTTAGCAAGAACTTTAAGATCGTATTTTAAATTCTGACCTATTTTTTCAATTCCTTCTGCTTCAAAAAATGGGAGTAACTCTTGGATCAGTGCTTTTGCTTCCTCTCTATCTTCTGGAAATGGGATGTAAAACCCTTTGCCGACTTCCCAAGAAAAGGCAATTCCTACCAATTCTGCCGTAAGCGGATCAAGGCCGGTGGTTTCTGTGTCAAAACAAACAGAAGTTTGCTGGAGGAGGTTATTTAGGAATAGCTTTCGCGAAAGCGGACTATCTACCATTTGATAAAAATGAGGAGTATCGTTAATGGTTTTGCGTGTTGATGCAGCCTCCATACTTTCTGTGATAGCATCTCCATCTCCGCCAAATAACGAAAATTGTCCTTCCCCTGCCGAAGGTTTAGCAGGTTGTTTTTTGGTAGCTGTTGCGGTAGGTGTGGGTGTTGCTTCTTCAGAAAAGATCTTCACAAACTGATCTTTCATACGTCTAAACTCCAATTCCTCAAATTTCTTACCTACTGCTTCGGCATCGGGCTCTGAGAGTTCGTAGTCTTTGGCATCAAAAACCACATCACAATCCAGCATTATAGTCGCTAGTTGTTTTGAAAGAAGGCCAAGCTCTGCATTGGCTTCTACCTTTTCTTTCATTTTGCCTTTCAGCTTATCTATATTGGCGAGCAAACCTTCCATAGAGCCGTACTCAGCAATAAATTTTTTGGCTGTTTTGTCACCTACTCCAGGAAGGCCAGGGATGTTATCACTGGCATCTCCCATCATTCCGAGGTAATCAATCACCTGCTCCGGACGCTCCACTTCAAAGCGTTTCTGTACTTCGGGGATTCCCCAAATTTCAATCCCATTTCCCATACGGGCAGGTTTGTACATAAATATATTGTCAGAAACCAGTTGGGCATAATCCTTATCTGGGGTTACCATAAAGACTTTATACCCTTCTTTTTCGGCTTGTTTAGAAAGTGTTCCTATAAGGTCATCGGCTTCTACACCTTCCCGTTCTACGATAGGGATGTGCATGGCTTTAAGGATTTCTTTAATGTGAGGAACCGCAATTTTTATCGCTTCCGGAGTGGCATCACGATTTGCTTTGTACTCAGGAAAAGCTTCGACGCGTGCACTACTCCCTCCATTATCAAAGGCAACAGCAAGATGGTCAGGTCGTTCTCTTCGGATGACGTCAAAAAGGCTATTGGTAAAGCCCATAATGGCACTTACATCCATTCCTGAACTGGTAATTCGCGGATTTTTAATTAGCGCATAATAACCTCTAAAAATAAGGGCGTACGCATCTAGTAAAAAAAGTCTTTTTTGAGTATTCTCTTCGGTATTGGTCACGATCGTTGTTTTTACGCTCCTGCCTGCCGGCAAGGCAGGTTCGCGAAAGCTTGCTCATTGCGAACACTTTTCCATAGATATCATTGGATCAGGTTATGGCGCTGTATGAGCTTTCGCGAAAGCGGAATTTTTAGGTAACCCAAATGTAAGGAGTTGAAGTCAGAAATGGCAACACTGTTGATAAGTTGAAAAAACTTCCCTACATATTTATAGATCAAGGGACCATAATCAAAAAGCTATTTGTATTTTTCATGCCATAAATAAAGACTTATGAAACCAATTGCTCTTGCTATACATGGAGGTGCTGGAACGCTACTCAAAGGTGCGATGACTCAAGAAAAAGAGAAACGTTATAAGGAGGCACTTGCATTTGCTTTAGAACAAGGATATGCAGTTCTAGAAGGTGACGGAACGGCTGTAGAGGCAGTAGAAGTCGCTGTAAGATCACTCGAAGATTCACCATTATTTAATGCAGGGAAGGGAAGTGTTTTTACTGCCGAAGGTACGCACGAGATGGATGCTGCGATTATGGAAGGGGAAACCTTAAATGCGGGTGCGGTGTCGTTAATTACAGGAATTAAGAACCCTGTTTCTCTAGCAAGGGATGTGATGGAAAAAAGTGAACATGTATTTCTTGCAGGAGACGGTGCCATGCGATTTGCAGATGAGCAGGGATTTGCGCTAGAAGATCCGACCTATTTTCATGATGATTTGAGATACAAACAATGGCTAGAGATAAAAGACAGTGATCGTTTTCAATTGGATCACAGTGATAAAAAAGACCACAAATTTGGTACTGTTGGAGCCGTTGCACTTGATTATCATGGGAATATTGCCGCTGCAACGTCTACAGGAGGAATGACCAATAAGAAATGGGGGCGTGTAGGAGATAGCCCTATGATCGGAGCCGGAAATTATGCCAATAATAAGACTTGTGCGGTAAGTTGTACTGGGAGTGGCGAGTTTTTTATTCGTGGGGTTGTAGCCTATGATGTTTCGTGTCTAATGGAATACAAAGGCCTCACTCTACAAGAAGCTGCCGATGAGGTGATTCAAAAACGAATAGTAACCATAGGAGGTGATGGTGGTCTTATTGCCATAGATGTTCATGGTAATATTGCTATGCCTTTTAATACAGAAGGGATGTATAGAGCCAAAAAAGACTCTTTTGGGACTACTGAGATTTCTATCTATAAATAGCCGTATCCGACGAAGACGTAAGACCGCTTCGCTTTTAGATATAAGACGTAAGACTTCATCGTTAATTATTTGCGAGCTGTCTGGTCTAATAAATGTGTGTGGGTTTTAATCAAGCGTTAGTGATTTATAAAGAGTACTTTTTAAACCTCAAAAAGATAAAAGATCTAATTATATGAATGTGAATTTTAATCGGGTACTACCATTTATAAAAAATAAACTTTAAGCATCCAGCATCCAGCATCCAGCATCCAGCATCCAGCATCCAGCATCCAGCATCCAGCATCCAGCATAAAAGCCAAAGGCCAAAACTACACAAAAGAAGCTTCTAGAGGAAGTACCTTAATTTTCATTTTTTTAAAATTAAAGCGATCTCCATTAGCAAGGACGTGCGTTTTTAAATTCACCAGTGACATAGGCGTGCCTTCTTTTAGTACACTCTCATTGTTATGTTTGAGTTTTGTAGGGTCAAAAAGAATCACCATTCCAGAACCGATTACTTCAAAGGTATGCCCATTTTTAATGACTAGTCCAGTATCTTCTGCGAGGCCTATCCCAAAATGTTTCGGGAATTTTGCGACTGCTTCGGCAAGTCTCCCAAATCGACCTCTTTTAATAAAATGAGAATCAATAATCAGATTTGAGATAAAATCCATGCCTTCTCCCATGCCCACGGCTCCTTTGATAAAGGATTCTGTACTGCTTCCTCCGGTGATCATTTCTTTAGACATGCACATGGCGCCAGCGCTGGTGCCTGCAATGACCAAATGATCATTTTCATAACGATCTATAAGGATCTTATGGATGGTAGTGTGTCCAATCTTTTTTGTGATCTTAGATTGATTTCCACCACTGAACATGATGCAATCTGCTTTTTTGATCAGTGCTATGTTTTCAGCTAATTCTGAATCTTCTTTCTTTCGAATGTCCATTACATGAACATTGGTACATCCTAATTTGTCAAAGGCACTTAGATAATTTTCTCCTACTTCTACAGGAATACTAGAAGCTGTAGGAATCACAATGATTAATGCTTCAGGGCCTCCACTTTCTTTAACAACTCTAGAGAGAATACCATCTTGAACATACTCAAGGGTATATTGTTCATTTTGGGTGTTCCCTTTGTCCTCGTTTCCTCCGATGGGAATTAATGTTCCTTTAGCCATATTTTGTTTTTAGCAGTTTGCAAAAATACGGTAAATGTTCTTGAAAAAGTATATATTTATAGGATACGAATTATTTATAATCAACCTAACCTTCTATATATGAAAATAAGAGAAATTAACGCTATGCGAGGTCCAAACTATTGGTCTGTGCGACGTCATAAATTAATTGTAATGGTCTTGGATTTAGAAGAGATGGAAGAGCGACCATCCAATACCATTGATGGTTTTTTAGAGCGTTTAAAAACAATGTTTCCTACGATGTACTCACACCGTTGTTCTGTAGGGGAGCCTGGAGGTTTTTTTCAGCGTGTAGAAGAAGGAACTTGGATGGGGCATATCATAGAGCATATCGCTTTAGAGATTCAGACATTAGCAGATATGGACACGGGGTTTGGAAGAACCAGAGATTACGGTGAAAAAGGAGTGTATAATGTTGTTTTCTCATACATAGAAGAAAGTGTAGGAAGGTATGCTGCAAAAGCTGCTGTTCGTATTTGTGAAGCGCTCATTCAAGGAGAGGCTTATGATCTTGCAGATGATATACAAGAAATGCGGGAGTTGCGAGAAGCGGAAAGATTAGGACCAAGTACAGGTTCTATTGTAGAGGAGGCAGCAAGTAGAGGAATTCCTTGGATACGATTGAATAAATATTCACTGTGTCAATTAGGATATGGCGCTAATCAAAAAAGAATACAAGCCACAGTCACTAGTGAGACGAGTAGTATCGGTGTAGAACTTGCCTGTGATAAAGAAGATACTAAATATCTGCTGGAACAAGCTGAGGTAGAGGTGCCAAGAGGTGATATCATAAGCAGAGAGCGAAGTCTTGAAGATGCATGTCGATATGTAGGGTATCCGCTAGTAATAAAACCTATAGATGGAAATCATGGGAGAGGAATTACAGTAAATATTACAAATTATGACGATGCACTCGTTGCTTTTCATGCAGCAAAAGAAGTGTCTAGCAGAGTTATCGTAGAAAAATATATCACTGGTGAAGACTACAGATTACTCGTCATTAATCATAGACTTGTGGCAGCCGCAATCCGTACCCCAGCACATGTGATAGGAAACGGGAAATCTACAATTACAGAGCTTGTAGATAAAGTAAATGAAGATCCGCGTAGAGGTTTTGGGCATGAAAATGTACTCACAAAGATCACGATTAATGATCTCACCAAGACTATTATTAAAGATGCAGGATATACCGTAGATTCTGTATTGAAAGATGGGGAACGATTGGTTTTAAAAGATACTGCCAACCTAAGTACGGGTGGGACTGCCGAAGATGTAACTGATATTGTGCATCCAGCGAATGTCTCTATGGCAGAGCGAATTTCTAAAATCATTGATCTGGATATCTGCGGTATCGATGTCATGACAGATGATATTACAAAACCTTTGTCAGAAACGGGAGGGGCTGTACTTGAAGTGAATGCAGGACCTGGATTTAGAATGCACTTAGCTCCAACCACAGGATTACCTCGAAATGTAGCAGCACCAGTGATTGATAAATTATTTCCCATACAAGGCGATACAGGTAGAATACCTATTGTCGCTGTCACCGGAACCAATGGAAAAACGACAACGACACGATTAATTGCTCATATTGCAAAAATGAGTGGATATAGGGTAGGGTATACTACAAGTGACGGCGTATATATCCAAAACCGATTATTAATGAAAGGTGATTGTACAGGACCTGCAAGTGCAGAGTTTGTATTGAAAGATCCTACAGTGAATTTTGCGGTATTAGAATCAGCAAGAGGTGGCTTATTAAGAGCTGGACTTGGATTTAAAAATTGTGATATCGGAATCGTAACTAATATTGCTGCCGATCATTTAGGGCTTAAAGGAATACATACTGTTGAGCAACTAGCACGCGTAAAAGGTGTCATTCCAGAAACAGTCCTCCCTGATGGATATGCTATTTTAAATGCCGATGATGATCTTGTATACGATATGCGTCGCAATATTGATAGTAATTTGGCTTTATTCTCTATGGATGAGAATAATCCTAGAATCCAAGCACTACAACGTAAAGGAGGTATTACAGCTGTTTATGAAAATGGCTATGTAACCATTTGTAGAGGTACTTGGAAGATGCGAATTATGAAAGTTGAAGATATTCCGCTTACGTATGGAGGAAAAGCGACCTTTATGATTCAGAATGTGCTTCCCGCCATTCTTACAGCAAATATTAGAGGAATTAGCATAGAGGATATGAAAGCAGCTTTAGAGACCTTTATTCCTTCTGCTTCTCAAACCCCTGGGCGCTTAAATATATTTGAATTTGAGAACTTCACCATTCTTCTCGATTATGCGCATAATCCAGCAGGGATGCGAGCTTTACAAAAATTCACAGAGAATCTAGATCATTCATATAAGGTGGGGATCATCGCAGGTATTGGTGATCGACGCGTAGAAGATAATAATGAGATGGGTATGATCGCCGCAGAAATGTTTGATGAAGTCATTATCCGTCAAGACAAACGTCTCAGAGGGAAAACGGAAGAAGAACTAATTAAAATGCTGAACGATGGTATCATGGCAAAAGATCCCAACAAAAAGACGACTATTATTCCGTCTGAGAAAGAGGCGATTACTTTTGCCGCAAATAATGCCAAAAAAGGGTCTCTTATTATTTTGTGTAGTGATGTTATTCCAGATGCATTAGATCTGGTGGTTCGATTTAAAGATCAAGAAGCCAAAGGAGAAACTGTTTTTTCCTATTAGAGGACTATATGAATACGCTTAATTTATCAAAGCTTCCTTTAGTAAAACAAAGGAGGCTTTTTTTATACGCTTCTGCCTGCCGGGGAGGCAGGTTCGCGAAATTTTATAATCAAAACTTTATAAACAAGATAAGAAGGAATTTATAATCCGCTCGATTGAGATTTCGTTGATTCGTTTGTGTGGTGCGCTTGCGACTCCGTTTTGATTTTTTGGTGCGTATTATTATTTAAATTTAGTGCATAAAGAAAGCCAAGCAAGATGAGACAGAATGTGTAAAAACCGCTCGAGTGAGATTATGTTGATTCGTTTGTGTAGTGCGCTCGCGACCCCGTTTTGATTTGTTGGTGTGTACTATTATTTAAATTTAGTGCATAAAGAAAGCCAAGCAAGATGAGAAGAAGTGTAAAAACCGCTCGAGTGAGATTCTGTTGATTCGTTTGTGTGGTACACTCGCGACCCCGTTTGATTTGTTGGTGTGTACTATTATTTAAATTTAGTGCATAAAGAAAGCCAAGCAAGATGAGTAGAAGTGTGTAAACCGCTCGATTGAGATTCCGTTGATTCGTTTGTGTAGTGCACTCGCGACCCCGTTTGATTTTTTGGTGTGTACTATTATTTAAATTTAGTGCATAAAGAAAGCCAAGCAAGATGAGTAGAAGTGTAAAAACCGCTCGAGTGAGATTCTGTTGATTCGTTTGTGTGGTGCACTCGCGACCCCGTTTGATTTTTTGGTGTGTATTATTATTTAAATTTAGTGCATAATGAAAGCCAAGCAAGATGAGACAGAATGTGTGAAAACCGCTCGAGTGAGATTCTGTTGATTCGTTTGTGTGGTGCACTCGCGACCCCGTTTGATTTTTTGGTGTGTATTATTATTTAAATTTAGTGCATAATGAAAGCCAAGCAAGATGAGACAGAATGTGTGAAAACCGCTCGAGTGAGATTCTGTTGATTCGTTTGTGTAGTGCACTCGCGACCCCGTTTGATTTGTTGGTGTGTTATACTTCAATTGAGTCCATAAAGAAAGCCAAGCAAGATGAGTAGAAGTGTAAAAACCGCTCGAGTGAGATTCTGTTGATTCGTTTGTGTGGTGCACTCGCGACCCCGTTTGATTTGTTGGTGTGTTATACTTCAGTTGAGTCCATAAAGAAAGCCAAGCAAGATGAGACAGAATGTGTAAAAACCGCTCGAGTGAGATTCTGTTGATTCGTTTGTGTAGTGCGCTCGCGACCCCGTTTGATTTGTTGGTGTGTTATACTTCAGTTGAGTCCATAAAGAAAGCCAAGCAAGATGAGACAGAATGTGTAAAAACCGCTCGAGTGAGATTCTGTTGATTCGTTTGTGTGGTGCGCTCGCGACCCCGTTTTGATTTTTTGGTGCGTACTATTATTTAAATTTAGTGCATAAAGAAAGCCAAGCAAGATGCTTGGCTTTCACCCCAAATCATAATTGATTATTTAAAAGTCAATTACAACAGTCTTAAATATTTTTAGCTCTAAGGCGTTTGCAAATATAATAGAAAATTATAAAATACTCATTATTAGAGACTGATTATCTTTAGTTACGTGTTATTAATACTATAACGATGGTTTTTGTGTAATCGTATATGTAGAGATGAATTTTTACTTGTAAAACTTTATATACCTGAAAATAAGATATTTAACCGAAATTTTATTTGTGGTTACAAGATATTTCACACATTTTATTTTCAGAGGTAAAAATACACATTTTTCAAAAGCTCCTATTTGAAAAAGTACACTTTTAATCATTTTGGTTTTTTAGGAAGTCTCTTTTTCTTGATAAAATACGTCAAATTTGCCTGTATACGCTTTCGCGAAAGCGTATAAAACCTTCGTTCGCATATTAGTATTGTCTTTCATTAATGCTTTAAAATAAGTCTAATTTGTTTTACGGTAGATTTATTTTGTTAACAAAAAAGATTTTTGAGGAGATGGTATACGGCTAGATTCTACAATAATAAATGATGCAGGAATTTGTTTTAGTGAGATTTCTTAGTGAGAGTTTATTGTAAATCCTGACATCATTTATATTGCATTCCAAACATACTCGTAGTTGTCTTTTGATCAAAAAATATTTAGTGAAATGCTTTTTTTATTTAGTGAAATTGTACGAGTAGTAATTACAATTGCGCATCTAAAATTAAGACTCTAGAAGTTTTAGTAATACAGGTCGATTGGCCGCACTCAATGGGATAGGTTCTTTATTTAAAATTACTTTGTCTTGTGTAATGCTTACAATGTGATGTTTGTTGACAATATAAGATCGATGTGTTTTAATAAAATGGGCGCTATTTAATTTTCCTACAGTATGTTTTAATGTGTGAGGTACTAATAGTGTTTTTGTAGTGGTCACGATATAACAATAATTGTCAAATGCTTTCAGGTATTGTATGGTGGCCTGATCTATTTTATGGATGTATCCTTCGGCTTTGATCAGTACATATTCTTTGGCTGTCAACGATAAATTGTGCCACGCGAGTTCTATATTACTTCGTAATCCATTTTCTGTAAATGGTTTTACGATATATCCCAACGGTTTTGTTTTTTTAACTCGGGTAATGGTTTCTGGATCTGTTTGTGAGGTAAGGTATAGATAAGGAATATCTTCTTTGTCAAGTTCTGTAGCGAGATCAACACCATCTTTATTTCCTTCTAATTGTATGTCAAGTAATATCAAGTCTGGTCTTAACTCATGAATTTGATGAAGCGCTGTAGTGTAGTTTTCACTATCTCCAATGATTTTATATCCTTGTTTTTTTAAGGCAGTTTCTATGGTTGCTGAAATAATAGGATCATCTTCTACGATATAAATTCTTGGCTTTTTCAAAATACGCTTTCCTTACTTTCTTATAAAACTAACTCAAAGTATGTAAGATATACCATTTTTTTAGTGAGTAGTTGTTTTTCTTTAGTAAATCATAATACCTGAAACCTAGAAATTTCTAGTATTGCAGAGGTTCCTTGAGGTTCTGCCTTAGAATAGGTAAGTGTTGCTTTTAGTTTTTTAGAAAGCGCTTTGATGAGTTTGATTCCAAATGAACTTTCTTTTATGGTCTCGCACATGCCTTTGCCATTGTCAGATACTTTTAAAACCAAGTTTTCTCCTTGTTCTTCAAAAATAATGTTCATTTTACTTTGAATGTCTACATCATCAAAAGCATGTTTAAGTACATTGGTAATCAATTCATTAAGGATAAGTCCTATGGGGGTTATAGTCTCAATATCTAAGATCATAGGTGCCACTTCTAATGAATAGTTAATAGGTAGTTTTGTAAACTGATGGCTTTCAAAAATATCTTGCGTAAGATCTTCAATGTATTCTTTGGTGTTAATCCCTACTAATTGGTCTTTATTGTATAACTTTTGGTGAATGAGTACCATAGAGCGTACTCTATTTTGGGCTTCTTTAATGGCAAGTTGCGCTTCTTTATCTTGGATGTTTTCTGACTGTAGATACAAGAGCGAGGATACTATTTGAAAACTATTTTTTACACGATGATGTGTTTCTTTGAGTAATGCATTTTTCTCATCAACCGTAGCCTCTAGTAGTATTTTTTGTTTAGCGAGAAGTTTATTTTTACGTTTATTCTTGTATAGAAAAAATCCAATTAAAATAGTAGAAATGGCACCGATGATTCCTATTACTAAATAGAGTTGCTTTTCTTTATATGCTTTTTCTGATTCAAGCTTAAGAACTTTGAGTTCAGCGTCTTTGAGTTCTTGTGTTTTATTAAACTCATACGTCAGTTCTAATTCTGTTTGTTTTTTGACATTCTTTTTATTGAAAATTTTATCTCTTGCTGCAATATGCTCTTTGTAATTTAGTAAAGCCAGTTCATTATTTCCTAATGCTGAAAACGCAGTGTGTAAACAATCACAAGCATTAGAAATATATTCTATGATCTGCTCTTTTTCGGCTAATGTTTTTGAAATCTCACAATCTTTTGCTGCCTTTTGAAATTCTTTTTTTTCTAAATGTAATTTACCTCTACGGTAGATAGCTTCAGATAGTCGGGCAACATTATTTGTTTTTTCATAGAAGGATACGGCTGGATCCAAGTATTTTTGAGCTTGCTCATAATCGTTAAGATAGGTGTAGGCCGTGCCAAGATTTAGATCTGATACACTTAGCATCCTTGGAGGTGCATTGCCTTTAATTTTTAATTCTTTTCCTTTGATGAAGGCGTTTAATGCTTCTGGGTATTGTTCTTTTTTAAGTAGTAAATCTCCTTTATTTCCAATAAAAACACCAGCAGGAATAAATAAGCTGTCTTTAATAGCTAGTTGATAACCTTCGTTGTAATAAGATAGTGCTTTATCATAATTTTCATTTTCATTATAATAGTTTGCTAGAGAATTTGTAATAGATAAAATCATCCTTTTATAGCGTTGTTGATCCATGGTATTCAACTCAGTAACGTTAGCTTTATCTAAAAGGGCTTTAGATTCTAATGTTGCTGCAATAGATTTAGGCATATTGCCTTTTAGTTTATAAACACCTCCTTCTGTCGATGCTAAAAAAGCCCTAAGAAGCGGTTGCTCTTTGTCCTCAATCAAGGGTTTTGTTTTTTCTATGTATATAAAAGATGAGTCTAATTTTGAATTATAATAATAGTAGTTTGCGTAGTAATAGTAGGTGTTTGCAAGGAGTTTATTTGATGCTGCATCTAACGCTATCTCTTCAGATTTTCTTATATATGGGAAGGTTTGCGGTGAATACCTAAGTATTGATACTTGTGTACTTAAAAAATTAACCTTCTCATCTGGTGATTCAAAAGTTTCGAGTGTAATGAATACAGAATCTATAGCTTGCTCATTTTGATTCTGAGCAACGTTTTTATAACAGAAGAAAATAAGGAATAAGTAAAAGTACGTTTTCATTTAGTGAGATATCTCTAAATGTACACCTTTTCTTAAAAAAAACAAGTATATTTTCCTATCCTGTTTGTATGTCTTTTTGAGGAGACTTGTTAAAAAATAAATAAATAAATAGGTGATCAAATGTGTTATTTTTCTTTTTTAGTATAATAATCAGATACGATTGTTTCAGATGTTCCTTCTTGATATTTCATCATAGTAAATCCTTCGTGTATCGCATAAGATCCTGTTTCTCCTGCTTTATTCATGGCTATATAAGCTACTTGAAAATCTTTATAGCGCGCTCCTTTTTTAACGATTCGCTGTATCGCTTCTTCACAAGCTTTTTGGGGAGACATACCATTACGCATTAATTCGACGACAAGAAAACTCCCTACGGTTTTTAAAACTTCTTCTCCCATGCCTGTGGCTACTGCGGCACCTACTTCATCATCTACAAATAACCCCGAACCTATAATTGGGGAGTCACCTACACGACCTTTCATTTTATAACCCAATCCAGAAGTGGTACAAACCCCTGCAATTTTACCAGAGGTGTCCATGGCAAGCATGCCTATGGTATCATGATTTTCAACATTGATTTCTGGTTGGTAATCACTTGTTTTTAACCATTCTTTCCATGCTTTTTCAGAGGCTGGTGTCAGTAATTTTTGTTTTTTGAATCCTTGCGTATAGGCAAACTCTTCAGCACCTTTACTCGCCATGATGACGTGGGGCGTTTCTTCCATGACTTTACGTGCCAGAGCCGCGACATGAACAATATTTTCTACCGCAAGCACCGCCCCATAATCTCCTTCTGGGGACATGACGCAAGCATCTAGTGTGACATTCCCTTCTCTGTCTGGCGTCGCTCCTATGCCTACTGTGGTATTTTTTTCATTAGCTTCCTCTATCGCTACGCCTTCTATGATCGCATCTAGTGCAGGTTTGCCTTGTGCTAGTAATTCACCAGACGTTGAGTTTGCGCGCTCTGTATTCCAAGTGCTGATAGAGATATAGGAAGGTCTTACTAAAGCCTCTGCAGAGGTATCTGTGGCTTCTAGTTGCTGTGTAGCCTCTTCTTTGCAACTTATGGCAGCAACACCTGTGGCGATTCCTGCTCCCGTGAGTGCTGTGTTTTGTATAAATTTTCTTCTGTTCATTTAATGTGTGTTTTTTTGCTTTCGCGAAAGCTAACCTAGTATAAGTTTCACTTACATAAAAGCGCATATCTTCTTTATATCATTGGTGTTTCATGCATTGTGATCATAAAGTGATCTCAAGATACTACTTTATTCCTTTTTATTTTTTTAGATATCCACTGAAATAAAAATACATACCCTATAAAAAGTCCTAATTTCAATAATAGATGAAGTGGCCAATACGGAATGGTATCCAAAATGTCCAAGAGATGAAAATCTGATGAACTTTCTGATCCATAATCTCTGTGAAGTGACGTTGTGAAAATCACATATTGTTCTAGGGTAATTAAGAAAAAAGGAATTGATAGTAGTCTTATCAATATGTTTTTGCGAACAAGCTTAAAGCGAAAAGGTTGTGTTATAAACAACCAAGAGAATATCATCGCCCAGTATGCCCATGCATAAGACCCTGTTGCTCTATTTGTGATAGCATACTCATTATTTTCATCCCCCATGAATATGAAAATATATGAATAAGATATAAGAAGAATAATGGTGTATAGGATTCCACAGAATATGATAAGACGACACGCCATCTCATCAATTTTCAAAAAGTTTTCTTTAAGCTTTGGAATCTGACGTCCTATTAAAAAAGGGATAGTAAGCAAGCCGAAAGAAGTAAAAATATCAGTTCTCAAAAAGTCTAATACGATATTAATTACTTCCATTATTTTATAGCAATTTCATCTACAAATATCCAGCTTCTGCCTTGGTACGGATGACCTTTATGCCATTCAGGGACGGGGCCAAGGGTTTTAGCAATAAGTTTTACATAGCGGATGCCCAAACGTTTTTCTTCCCCTTTTACAGTTTTGATCGTGACTTTGTCAGTAAAAGAGGGGACTTCTATTGTTTCTTTCTTATATACCTCAAATGTTTTGCCGTCGCTCGAAACGAGTACTTGTACTTCTGTGGGAAAGAAAATCCAACTTCCTTGGTCTTCTAGGAAATTGGTTTCTATAGAAGAGATGTCTTGAGCACTTCCTAAATCTACCGTAGCAATCACATCCTGATCGTGGAATCCCTGCCATGTACCCGTCCTGAAATTAGCGGTACCCCGAATGCCATCTATGAGCGCATCATTCCCTCCTGCGTTATACGCATTAGCATATTCGGCTTCTAGTTGGATGGTGAGGTTTTCGTCTATTTTGTAAAAATTAGTTTGAATCGTGATACTTCTTTGACCTTCTCTCTCCGAATAGGTGTGGATAGTTTCTGCATCAGTGATGGTAATGGGTGCTGTGTATTTTTGAAAGTTGTTTCCTGTAGTACTGTAAAAAATAGTTGCTGCTGGGTCTACTGTTTCCAATACAATCTCTGTCTGTTTCTTAAAGGCAATATCGCCCTTGGTAATAAAAGGGGCAGATACGATCAGTTGATCTTTGATTTCGGTAGAAGGAATATGTGCATCGTCTGTAGCCCAGGAAGAAGGTTGATCGGTCATTTCAAAAACAAGAGAACCTCCCTTGGTAATATCTTCGTGTGTAATGTAGGAAAACGGGTAGGGTTCACCGTTTAATTTCGCGGAAGCGATATAGCTATTTTCATCAGACAGGTTCAAAGCTTGTATGGTAAATGTATTTCCATTTTCAAGGTGGATGGTCGCTTTGTCAAATAAAGGCGCTCCAATGATGTAGGTATTACTTCCTGGAGTTACCGCATAAAAGCCCATACTACTTAACACGTACCATGCACTCATCTGACCGCAGTCTTCATTGCCGGAAATTCCATCAGGTTCATTGGTGTATAGGGTGGTTAAAATCTCCCGGACCTTCTCTTGTGTTTTATGAGGTTTATTAATAAAATTATAGAGATATGCCATGTGATGACTGGGTTCATTACCGTGTGCGTATTGCCCAATAAGGCCCGTAATATCTGCCTGATCACGTCCAGAAGTCTGTGATTCGGCAGTAAACAATTCGTCTAGTTGTGCCTCCAAAACTTCTTTTCCGCCCATAAGTTTTGTGAGTCCCGTAATATCCTGGGGTGCATAAAAGCTGTATTGCCACGCATTTGCCTCCGTATAATTAAAATTCACTTCAAACGGGTCAAAAGGCGAAAACCACGTATTACGAACTCTTCCGCGCATGAATTTACTACTCGGGTCGTAGGTGTTTTTGTAGTATTGGGCTCTTTGTATAAACGTGTTATACGTTTTCATATCGCCTTTGGCTTTTGCCATTTGGGCGATGGTCCAATCATCATAAGCATATTCTAGGGTTTTGGATACCGACTCTGACTCTTCTTCGACTGGAATAAAGCCAACTTCTTTGTACGCCTCCAATCCCAAATGATCTCTTGTCGCGCTGTGCAACATGGCTTCAAAAGCTTTATCGGTATCGTAATCGCGGATACCTTTCATATACGCATCTGCAATGACAGGCACCGCGTGATACCCGATCATACATCCTGTATAATTGGCCGAAAGATCCCACATGGGTAAGATGCCACCTTCGTCATATTTTGCCAAAAATGTATTGATGAAATCATTGGTACGTTCTTCTTCAATAATCGTGTATAGCGGGTGTGCCGCTCTATACGTATCCCACAAGGAGAATACGGTGTAATACTCAAAATTGGTGGTTTGATGAATTTCTTGATCCATACCTCGGTATCTGCCATCGACATCTTGATAGCTATTTGGCGCTAGCATGGTATGATATAAAGCCGTGTAAAAGTTGGTTTTATTGGTGCTGCTTGTGTCTTCAATTACAATTTTAGAGAGTTGTGCTTCCCAAGTATCTTGTGCTTCTTGCTTGAGTTGCTCAAAAGTTTTGTTACCGATCTCGGTGTCTAGATTTTTTTTGGCACCTGCTTCATCAACGGCAGAGATTCCTACGGAGACATAAATAGGCTCGTTGTTGGGGTTGTCAAATTTTAAGGCAACTTTGGTATTAGGGCCTTTGATAGGTTTTTCATCAGAATGAGCTCCGCCACCTTCTTTGAAATGACTGTAAAAAAGAGTGCCATCACCTTTAATAGGTTGACTAAATTTTATATAGTAAAATAGCTTCTGCTCTTTAGCCCATGATTCGGAGAATCGGTGACCGCTTATTTCTGTATCCGAAAGGATATTGATGCTTCCGTCTAGTAAGATGTCTCGGTGCTCTATGTCTAGTAGGATGAATTGGTTTTCCGCTCCTGCCTCGCCGGCAGGCAGGTTTGCGAAAGCATACTTATGCATCCCTGCTCTTTGCGTTACTGTCAGGGCAACATCTATGTTGGTACTGTCTAAATGTACTTCGTAATACCCAGGACTTGCCTTCTCATTATCATGTGAAAAAGGAGCTCGGTACCCAGGTTTTCCATCAGCGCCATTATGAAAATTGACCGATGTGGTAGGCATCAATAAAATATCTCCATAATCTAAAATTCCGGTACCACTTAAATGCGTATGGCTGAAGCCGTATATGTAGGTGTCGTCATAATGGTAGCCTGAGCAACCATCCCAACCTTCTAGTCGCGTGTCGGGACTTAACTGCATCATTCCAAAAGGCATCGTTGCTCCCGGATACGTATGCCCGTGACCGCCTGTACCTATAAAGGTGTTGACATGATTTACAAGCGGATAATCCCCTGAAGCTAATGTCGTGACGTCTTTCTTGCAACTAAAACAGATAGCTAGGATTAAAAATAGTAGGATTCTAAAACGCATGTTTCTCAAATTTAAAGTACGTAAGATACTGAAAAGATTCCCTTTTAAAAATGGGTTTTAATGCCCATATAAATCTGTTGATTTGAATGTATACATTCCTCTTTATTTTCTGTATTTTCGGGTTATGTTATTAGAAATTTGTGCAAATTCGTATCAATCTGCTATTGCGGCTCAAAAGGCAGGAGCACAGCGTATTGAGTTGTGTAGTGAGCTTGCTTTAGGCGGAATTACACCCAGTCATGGTCTTATCGAAAAGGTAGTTTCTGACCTTGAAATTCCTGTGTATGTATTAATACGTCCTCGAAGTGGTGATTTTACCTACTATGATGATGAGTTTGACGTGATGTTACGAGACATTGCTTTTTGCCGTAAAGTAAAAGTGGGAGGAGTGGTTTCTGGGGTGTTACAATCGGACCTTACCATAGATGAAGAGCGAACGCAAACCCTTGTGGATGCTGCTGGAGGCATGTCATTTACCTTTCACCGCGCGTTTGACTGGACGCCCAATGCAATGGATGCCCTTAGAGTTTTGCAGAGAGTAGGCGTAGACCGTATTCTTACGTCAGGGCAATCTGAAAATGCACTTTCAGGTTTGTTTGTTCTTAAAATGTTACTAGAAAAATCCAAAAACAAACCTGTTATTTTACCAGGCGGCGGTATTCGACCGAGTAATATTGGACAGTTTATAGACGCTGGATTTAAAGAAATCCACGCATCAGCGAGTAATACGATTGAGAGTTTAGAAGGCGCTTTCCCCATGCATAATTTACAGGCAGTACAACAGGATTTACAAACCTATTCTGACCCTGAAAAAATCAAGCAATTGCTAGATGCGATGTATAATTCTTAACTACTTAAAAATATGAGTTAAGAATTGTATTAATCGTTCAGTTTTAGAACGGCCATAAACGCTTCTTGAGGAATCTCAACATTTCCAACTGCACGCATCCGTTTCTTTCCTTTCTTTTGCTTTTCTAGGAGTTTACGCTTTCGCGAAATATCACCTCCGTAACATTTAGCCGTTACGTCTTTACGAAGGGCTTTTACGGTTTCACGTGAGATAATTTTTGCTCCAATGGCTGCTTGGATAGGAATGTCAAATTGTTGACGCGGGATTAACTGGCGTAACTTCTCACACATTTTCTTTCCGATATCGTACGCATTGTCTTGGTGTAATAGTGCCGAAAGGGCGTCTACTTCTTGTCCGTTAAGGAGGACGTCTACTTTTACTAGTTTAGAAGCACGCATTCCGATAGGTGAGTAGTCAAAAGAGGCATATCCTTTAGATACCGTTTTTAAACGATCATAAAAGTCAAAAACAATCTCAGCCAGTGGCATGTCAAAACTAAGTTCTACACGTTCTGGGGTCAAGTAAGTTTGATTGGTAATGGTCCCTCGTTTTTCGATACAAAGTGACATTACGGGTCCTACAAAATCTGACTTTGTAATGATAGACGCTTTGATATAAGGCTCTTCTACGCGATTAAGCTTAGACGGATCAGGAAGGTCGGATGGATTATTCACGAGAATAATATCATCTGGATATTTGTGGGTGAAAGCGTGATACGATACGTTAGGCACCGTAGTAATCACTGTCATGTCAAATTCGCGTTCTAGGCGTTCTTGGATAATCTCAAGATGCAACATTCCCAAGAATCCGCAACGGAAACCAAAACCTAAAGCGGCAGAGCTTTCTGGTTCAAAAACGAGCGATGCGTCATTGAGTTGTAATTTTTCCATCGAAGAGCGAAGTTCTTCGTAATCTTCTGTATCGACAGGATAAATACCTGCAAATACCATTGGTTTTACGTCCTCAAAACCTTCAATAGCTCTTTGTGTTGGGTTTTTGGCATCTGTAATGGTATCTCCTACTTTTACTTCACGCGCATCTTTGATTCCTGTGATGAGGTATCCTACGTCTCCTGTTTTTATTTCTTGTTTGGGTGCTTGGGTTAATTTGAGCGTGCCTACTTCATCAGCTCCATAGGTTTTGCCAGTTGCCACAAATTTTACTTGCTGGTTTTTCTTAATGCTTCCGTTTAAAACTCTAAAATAGGTTTCTACACCTCTAAAAGGATTATATACTGAATCAAAAATAAGAGCCTGCAAAGGTTCGTCTGGATTGCCTTGAGGGGCAGGTATTCGTTCTATGACAGCAGCTAAGATTTCTTTGATGCCAATCCCTGTTTTCGCGGAAGCGGGAATCACATCCTCTGGATCACATCCTAAAAGATCTACAATATCATCTGTAACTTCTTCAGGGTTTGCGCTTGGTAAGTCTACTTTATTAAGTACAGGAATAATCTCAAGATCATTCTCTAAGGCTAGATATAGATTAGAAATAGTTTGTGCCTGGATGCTTTGCGCAGCATCTACGACGAGTAAAGCACCTTCACAAGCGGCGATACTTCGAGAAACCTCGTAAGAAAAATCTACATGCCCCGGAGTATCTATTAAATTTAAGATATAATTTTCTCCTTTATAGATATATTCCATTTGGATAGCGTGTGATTTGATGGTAATCCCGCGTTCACGTTCCAAATCCATACTGTCTAGCAATTGCGCTTGTGCTTCACGTTTAGTGACCGTAGAGGTTTCGTCAAGAAGACGATCTGCTAAGGTACTTTTACCGTGATCAATATGCGCAATGATGCAAAAATTTCTAATATTCTTCATAATCTAATCCATGTCAATGAGTGCAAATATAGGCGTTATGTTGCCGATTATGCAGGTTGAAAAATAGAATTTATGTATTTCGTCGAAAAAAAGAATAAAGGTACCCTATATGGATACTTTTAGAGTATTTTTATCCGCCAAAATGAAGTATTTTACCTCTTTTTTTTTAGTGTTTCTATTGACACTATGCTCAGGATTTTTAGTAGCCCAAGAAGCTACACTATCGGGTATTGTTAAAAATAATGCTGGAGAAGGAGTTCCTTTTGTAAATGTGGTATTGTATACTACAAGTGATGAGATCGTAAAAGGAGCGGTTACTGATGATGCTGGAACCTTTATTTTTACAGAGATCAAAGAAGGATCATATCTTGTTAAAGCTAGTTTTGTGGGATATGAAAACTACACTTCTGCAGTCTTTAATTTGTCAGAAGACAAACAACTCCCAGTCATTATTCTTAAAGAGAATACAGAAAGCCTTGAAGAGGTAACGGTAATCAGTAAAAAACCGACCATTGTTCGAGAAGTTGATAGATTGGTTTTTAATGTAGAAAATACCATTGCCGCTACTGGTAGTGCGTGGGATATACTGAGAAGAACTCCAGGAGTAGTTGTCAAACAAGATGCGCTTGCCGTTAGGAATAATGCGGTAAATGTGTATATAAATGATCGAAAATTAGAACTCAGTTTTGAAGAATTACAAAGCTTACTTGAGAGCTTGGGTGGTGACACTATAAAATCAATTGAAGTAATCACAAATCCATCGGCAAAATATGACGCAGAAGGAGGAGCGATTATCAACATAGTGTCTTCAAAAGCACTGTATTTAGGATATAAAGGATCTGTAACGGCACGTGGGACGTATGGTATATTTTCAAAGCATTATTTTGGGACGAGTCATTATTTTAAAGGGAACAAGTTGAATGTCTTTTTTAATTATGGATACTCTCCTCTTAAGAAGACAAAACAGGACAATAGCTTTGTGAATTATCAAAATGAAACCACACCCGTTTCAAGATGGCTTCAAGATTTTGAGCGTAAAACATGGACTAAAGCGCATAATGCAAATCTGATTCTAGATTACCAATTAAATGATAAGCAAAAACTTAGTTTTTCAGCAATAGGGTTGTATTCTCCAGACGAATTTGATTTTGCTAGATCAGTAACAGCGGTTTCTTCATTTGTAGATGACTCGTTTGATATTGGAACGACAAGCCGTATTGATGGTGAACAAAAAAACCTTGCTTTTGATTTGACCTATGGGTACGCTCTTGAAAATGGAAGCTTACAAGCAAATGCACATTATACCAGCTATACTAGAGAGCGTACTCAGCGTTTGTTATCTGTGTATACAGATGATCAAAATGCTATTTTTAGAAATGTTCGTTTTACAAGTAACGCTTTACAGGATATAGAAATTTATACAGGTCAAATAGATTACACAACTCAATTAGGGGATGTAGCGTTAGAAACTGGGGGTAAAATATCGGTGATTGACTCAAGGTCTGCAATCCAATTTCCTTCTATTCAAAATGATGCTCCCAATGGATTGGATCAGGCGCAAGATGATGATTTTCTGTATGACGAAAATGTTTTTGCGGGATACGCTTCATTGAGTAAAGATATCAATAAATGGAGTTTGAAAGGTGGATTGCGTGTGGAGCAAACCAATTCTACAGGGAATTCTATCGTGTTGGATGAAGTAGTTGAGTTAGATTATTTAGAATGGTTTCCTTCAGCATATGCTCAGTATACCTTATCAGATAATCATAGCTTTAGTTTGGATTATAGCCGTAGGCTGTATAGACCCCGCTATCAGGATCTGAATCCTTTTGTGTATTTCTTAAATGAAAATAATTTTACGAGAGGAAACTCGGGATTGATACCTGCTTTTGGAAACGAATTCAATTTTAATTATTCCTTGTCTGGAAAATACTTTTTTGACGTGTATTATCGTGATAATGGAGAGAACATCCTACGATTGAGTTTTCAGGACAATGAATCTCAAGTGGTAAGAGCCGAAAATCAAAATGCACTAGCAAGTAAGTCTTGGGGTCTTGATTTTACACACGGACGCTCCTTTACAAAATGGTGGTACTTTTATACATACATGAGCCTTTTCCATGAAGAAGAAACATTTCTTGCAGTAGAAAGTGGTAGTATACCATTCACTGTTCAAATAGATGGTTTTTACGGCTCATTTTCTAATTTTATAACCCTAAGTAAAGACAAAACCTTTACAGGAGAGGTGTCTTTGGATTATATCTCAGGCTTTATTTTTGGGAGTTATATACAAGAATCTACCACAGATCTTAGAATAGGTCTTAAGAAAACATTTTGGGATAAACGAGCGACCCTATCTGTTGTTGTAAATGATGTCTTGGGTGAAGCCAATGCCTTGGTGACGTCTCAATACCTCAATCAAAACAACGGATTTTTATCTGTACCAGAGACCCAAAACCTCCAGGTAGGATTTACGTATAACTTCGGTAATTTTAGACTAGAGGACAACAACAGAGCTCTTGACAAAAAAGAAAGAGATCGTTTGGAAATCAAAGACTAAAAATTAATTTAGTGCTAGTCTACCCATTCTGCAATAAAAAGATTGGTGTCTCTACCACCTCCATTATTTCTGTTAGAAGAAAAAGCTAGTTTTTTACCATCATTAGAAAACACAGGAAAGGCATCAAAAGTTTCACCATGGGTGATACGTTCTAGATTTTTACCATCTAAGTCTATCATATATAAGTTAAATGGAAAACCACGCTCCGCTTCAAAATTGGAAGAAAATAAAATCTTTTCGCCACTTGGGTGAAAGAAAGGGCTCCAATTAGCATTTCCTAAGCGTGTCAACTGACGCATATCAGAACCATCTGCATTACAGATGTACAATTCCATTTCGGTAGGTTCTACGAGACCTTGTGCAAGTAAGTCTTTGTATTTTTTTATTTCTTCTTCCGTTTTAGGGCGCGAGGATCTAAATATAAGTTTTGTGCCGTCTGGTGAGAAAAAAGCACCTCCGTCATAACCTAGTTCGTCTGTGATTTGTTGCACATCAGAACCGTCAATATTCATAGTATACAATTCTAAATCCCCACTACGCGTAGAAGTAAATACGATTTTATCTCCTTTTGGAGAAACTGTAGCTTCTGCATCATACCCAGGCTCATCAGTAAGTTGTCCTATGATATTGCCTTCAAGATCAGATACAAAAATGTCAAACGTATCGTACACAGGCCACACATAGTTTCCATTTTTACGTAACGGAACTTCAGGACATTCTTTGTCTGCCAAATGAGTAGATCCATATACAAAGGATTTGTTATCTGGAAGAAAATAAGCACAGGTAGTGCGCCCTAATCCTGTAGAGATCATAGGGGGCTGACTATCTTTAAACGTCTCTCCAAGATTCATTAAAAACATTTGGTCACACGCTACTCCCCATTCTTTATAATTTGACTGAAAAACAAGTTGCTTGTCATCAAAACTCCAATATGCCTCGGCATTATCTCCTCCAAAAGTTACTTGTTGGATATTCTTAAAGTGAACCTCTTCTGGGTAGATTAACGTGTTATCTTGAGTTTTTACAATGACTTCTGTTTCTTTTGTTTCGGTAGTTGCTGATGATGTGTTTTCTTTGCAAGCCATACAAGCAAAAATAATGGCAACTATATAAAAGTGTTTCATACGAGTATAAATCATTAATTTTGCACAAAAATACAGTATTCTTCTATGAAAAATCTCATTTTAAGTTTCGCTTTCCTTTCTTTGGTCTCTTGTAAAAAAGAAATCCCTACGCCAGTTACTCTAGAAAAAGATGTTACTTTTCTCGCATCAGATAGTTTGCAAGGGCGAGAAACAGGTACAGAAGGCGAGCTAATAGCAGCTCACTACATCAAGGATCGTTTTGAATCGATGGGATTATCTCCCAAAGGAAATGCGGGTACTTTTTTTCAAACATTTTCATTTGCACCTAAAAATGATCCACATGGTGAGGTAAGCTTTCGCGAAAGTGGAAACGACTCCCTTATTACAGGAACCAATGTGATAGGTTATTTGGATAACAAAGCATCCAATACCATTGTGATTGGCGCACACTATGATCATTTAGGAATGGGTGGTGAAGGATCGTTATATCGAGAAGGAGCTGCTATTCACAATGGCGCTGATGACAATGCGAGTGGTGTGGCGGTAATGTTGCAGTTAGCTGAAAAACTTCAAAACGAAAAATACAAAGGCAATAATTACCTCTTTATTGGTTTTTCTGGTGAGGAAATGGGGTTATTAGGCTCTAATTATTTTACAAAGAATGCGACTATTCCTCTTTCTAAAATCAACTATATGATTAATATGGATATGGTGGGAAGACTTAATGAAGAAAAAGCGCTTGCGGTGCATGGAATAGGAACTTCTCCGATCTGGGGACAAACGGTATTCGCTGCCAATACGTCTTTTCAACTCGCTGAGCACGAAAGTGGCGTAGGTCCTTCAGATCATACTTCCTTTTACTTAAACGATATCCCAGTGTTGCATTTATTTACAGGGCAACACGACGATTACCACAAGCCAGGTGATGATAGTGAGAAACTCAATTATGAAGGTATGCGTATGATTGAGGACTATATTCTAGCGATTGTAGCAGAGTTAGATAATAACGGAAAACTGACATTTACCAAAACCAAAGATGAGAGTGCTGCGGTACCGAGTTTTAAAGTAGGTTTGGGCGTTGTTCCTGATTATTTATTCTCTGGAAAAGGGATGCGTATCGATGGGGTGAGTGAAGGAAGGGCTGCTCAAAATGCAGGCTTGGAAAAAGGCGATGTGGTCATCAAAATGGGCGATAGCACGGTGGTCGATATGATGAGTTATATGCGTGTGCTTTCTACGTTTGACGTAGGAGATACGACTACGGTGGTGATTGATAGAAAAGGAGAGGAGCTTATTAAAGAGATTGTGTTTGTAAAGGATTAGACGCTTTCGCGAAAGCGTACCATTATGAAAAAGAAATTTTAAAGTTTACAAGAAAAAATGACAAAAATTGGAGATATAGACGTAGGGGATTTTCCGTTGTTACTAGCACCTATGGAAGATGTGAGTGATCCGCCTTTTCGCGCATTATGTAAAGAGCAAGGGGCAGATGTGGTATATACGGAGTTTATCTCTTCAGAGGGATTGATACGTGACGCGGCAAAAAGCGTTATGAAATTAGACATTTATGAGAAAGAACGTCCCGTAGGGATTCAGATTTTTGGAGCGGTGATGGAGTCGATGCTTAAAAGTGTAGAAATTGTCGAAGCAAGCGGCCCTGATATCATCGATATTAATTTTGGATGTCCCGTGAAAAAAGTGGTTTCCAAAGGTGCAGGTGCAGGGATTCTTAAGGATATTGATTTGATGGTCAAGCTTACGGAAGCCATGGTCAAGCATACCAAACTTCCTGTCACGGTAAAAACACGCCTGGGGTGGGATCATGATAGTATCAAGATTGTTGAGGTGGCAGAACGATTACAAGATGTAGGGTGTGCGGCAATTTCTATACACGGACGGACGCGTGCACAAATGTATAAAGGGGATGCGAACTGGCATCCTATTGCAGAGGTCAAGAATAACCCTAGAATGCATATCCCTGTCTTTGGGAATGGCGATGTGAACACCCCAGAACGCGCTGTTGAGATGCGAGATAAATTTGGTCTAGATGGAGCAATGATAGGAAGAGCAAGTATTGGCTATCCTTGGTTTTTTAAGGAAGTAAAACACTACATGGCAACGGGAGAAAAATGCAAACCTCCTACGATGGAAGAGCGTATTGAAGCTGCAAGGCGTCATTTGCAAATGTCTATCGATTGGAAAGGCGAAGTGTTAGGTGTTTTTGAAACCAGGCGTCATTACACGAATTATTTTAGAGGAATTCCTCACTTTAAAGAATACCGCATGAAACTCGTCACAAGTGATCATAGTGAAGATGTATTTGCTGCTATGGATCTTATTGAAAAAGAGTTTGCAGGGTACGAGTTTACTCAATAATTGAGATTTAATGCTCCAGGGCTTGTCACGAAATTAAATGGATTTTTCTTTGAAATATCTCGTGGGCTTCTCCCAAGTTGGTTTACTGCTTAGATAAGAAGTTGTTAGTTATTCTGCTAGAAGCGAGTTTTGCTGCAAAAACCCCTAGAACAAGAATCGTTGCATATACGATCACCACATTTAAAAATTCAAAACGTATTGGATAAGGCAAGGATGCTGTGATGTTCACAATACCAAACTGTTGTTGTATAAAAACAATAATACTCCCAAGTAAGACACCTATGCCGCCTCCTATCACAATCATAAGTGCACCCTGGTAGAAAAAGCTTTTGCGGATATCGCTGAGGGAGGCTCCGAGATCAGAAAATGTTTTGATATGATTTTTTTTATCAATGATACTCATGATCATACTTCCTACAAAGCTAAATAGGGCAATAATAAGGACGAGGGTGCATATAAAATAGAGGGCTAAGTTTTCTGTATTCAGCATTTTGTAAAGCGCATCGTTCAGTTCTGCTCTGTTTTTAATGCGTATGCTATCTGGAAAAACAGCCAGTAATGCTGTTCTTACTTTTGACTCGTCTGCGTCGGGGGTAAGCTTGATTTCTATAGTGCTTATTTTGTCTACTGGATATTCTAATAAGTCACCCACAAAGTCAATATTTGCAAAAAGATGGTCGTTGTCAATAGATTCACCCGCTTGGAAAATACCACTTGCTACCGCACTAGATCTGTTGAAAGCATTTGATAAATCAGAGGCGGTAATTTGTCCTGTGCCAGGTCTTGGAACCATAATGCGTAACAAGTTTCCATAGTCACTCATTGCTATGGATAGTCTGCGTCTTATACCGTAGCCTATCGCTACTTCAGGTTCTCCCAAGCTAGGCCAAAAGCCAGCAAACAAGGTAGTGTCTATAGTGCTTACTTTTAAATAATTTTCGTCAACACCTTTTATAAACCCAAGATGTGTTTTGCCATCATATTCTAGATATACGCGTTCTTCAATGACCTTGGAAAAGTTTTCTATTCCTGCTATAGAAGCTATTTTTTTTTCTTGCTCTGGCGTGATCGTGATTGTTTTTCCTGTACTTGGAGAAACTTTAAGATCTGGATCTATGATGGAAGTTACAGAAATATTATATTCTTTAAGTCCAGCAAAAGCAGACAGTACAATCACAAGTACTGCAGTGGCTATGATCACACTTACGATAGAAATGATGGTAATGATATTAATAGCGTTTGTGCCACTTTTTGAAAAGAGGTAACGCTTTGCAATATATAAAGGAAACCGCATCTACGATTTTTTTCTTTTCTCTAATAAAGAAGGGTCTTGAATAGGATTATCAACGCCTTTAAGAGATCTGTCGATCCCTTCCATGTATTCTAGTGAGTCATCAATATAAAATTGTAACTCTGGCATACGTCTTAGTTGATGACGGGTACGTTGTGAGATCTCATGTCTGATTTTGGTTTTGACTAAATTGAGCTCTCTGAGCATATTGGCTGCTTCAGCATTTGGAAAAACACTGATGTATACTTTGGCTATGGAAAGATCTGTGGGAACTTTTACTTTTGAAACAGAAACAATAATTCCTCGATGACCACTATCTCGCAATGCATTTTGTAATACATCGGCAAGATCTTTTTGTAAAACGCCCGCTACTTTCTTCTGTCTGTTAGATTCCATAAGGCAAAAATACACTTTTTATAGATTGTGTTACTTTTGTAGAGCATGTTTTAATAAGATATACGCTTTCGCGAAAGCGTACTCATAAAGAAATAAACGAAATGGATAAGATAGAACACATAGGAATCGCTGTAAAAGATCTTGATGTCTCTAATAAAATATATGAAAAGCTATTAGGTAAGTCTCATTATAAGATCGAAGAAGTATTGTCTGAGGGAGTGAAAACTTCTTTTTTTGAAGTAGGACCTAATAAAATTGAACTTCTTGAAGCCACACGAGAGGATAGTCCCATCGCAAAATTTATAGAAAAAAAAGGGGAGGGGATTCATCATATTGCTTTTGCTGTAAAAGATATAGAATTGGAGATGGCTCGACTTAAAAAAGAAGGGTTTATATTGCTTAATGAGAAGCCTAAGCAAGGGGCTGATAATAAACTTGTAGCGTTTATTCATCCCAAGACGGCTGGGGGTGTTTTGGTAGAATTATGTCAAGAAAACAATAATAAGCACTAAAATTCTTTGCGCTATTGAGTATTTGTTTTAGATTTGCACCCGTTTTCGGTCCCATAGCTCAGTTGGTTAGAGCATCTGACTCATAATCAGAGGGTCCTTGGTTCGAGCCCAAGTGGGACCACTTTTTTTAATGTAATAGAAAACCTTTTTAATAATTATATCGTATATAATAAAAAAGTTTTTTAAATGCATTTTTTTATAACCATCATACGTGTAAAACAATAGTTTAAATTACTTTTACACCTATGATGTTTTTTTGTGAATATAAATTGGAGATTATGTTTGAGTAAAAAAAACAAGTATTTTCTTGTTTTTACCGATAAAATGCTTAATATTGCCGATCAAAAGCATAAAACCCAATATACTATTAGTATATTTATAACGTTACAATTAAGTATCTTTTAAATTATATACTTTTGTAGTCTATGAGCCCCAAACTCAAAAACTTACTTATGACAATATCATTTATGATTGTCAGTCTTGCTTCATTAGCACAGAGTGCTGGTAAAGATGGTCCAACGCCTCCACCTCCAAGTCCAGAGGGTAGGATGCCACCGTCTCTGCCAGGTCTTGTGGTTCCTATCGATGAAAATATCCAGGTATTATTAGTTTTAGGATTGATTGTGGGAATAGCGTATTTTTTTAAAAATCGTTTTTCTAAAGCGTAATCTAATACCCCTCTGTAAGTCTTTTTACATATTTTCCTATAACATCAAACTCTAGATTGACCACAGTGTCTTTATCTATATTTTTAAACACAGTATGTTCGTAGGTGTAAGGAATAATAGCGACGCTAAACCCATTTCTTGTAGAATCTACAACAGTTAGACTTACTCCGTTTACTGTAATCGAGCCTTTTTCTATCGTTACGTTGGCTAGTTTTGGGTCATAAGAAAAATCAAATCTCCAACTTCCGTTCTCCTCTTTTCTATTTGTACAAATCCCTGTTTGGTCTACATGTCCTTGTACAATATGTCCGTCCAGTCTTGCGCCTAGAACCATAGCGCGCTCTAGATTTATTTCGTCGTGTACTTTAAGTGTATGTAAATTGGTTTTTTCTAATGTTTCTTTTATCGCAGTAACCGTGTATTGATTGTTGTTAATTGAAATAACGGTTAAGCATACGCCATTATGGGCGACGCTTTGGTCAATTTTAAGTTCTGGGGTGAGTTGACTCTCGACTGTTAAGTGAACATTTTCCTGTTCTTTTTCGATAGTAATAATTTTACCTAAATCTTCGATAATGCCTGTAAACATGAATGACTATAATTTGGTTACTTTTGTGATGTAAAAATACAAAACCCATAGCTGTTATATTATGAAGAAAGATCAAAAAATTAAAGTTGGTATATCTGTAGGGGATCTTAATGGTATAGGAGTAGAAATCGTTTTCAAAACGTTTGCAGAAAGCATGATGTTAGATTTTTGTACGCCTGTGCTATTTGCATCTGTCAAAACACTTTCTTTTGTCAAAAAAATATTGGAGAGTCAGATTAATTTGCATGGCATAGATGAGATATCTAAAGCAGTTGAAGGAAAAATAAATGTATATAATGTATGGAGGGAGCCTGTTAAAATAGCATTTGGCGAAGTGACAGAAGACGCAGGTGCGTATGCATTAAAGTCGTTTGTTGCGGCAACAAAGGCTCTTAAAGAGGGGGAGATAGATGTGTTGGTAACAGCACCCATAAACAAGGCAAATATTCAAACAGAAGATTTTAAATTCCCAGGACATACCGATTACTTAGCTAAAGAATTGAAAGGTGATGCTATGATGCTAATGGTTACAGAAAATCTCAAGGTGGGCCTTTTAACAGATCATGTGGCGGTAAAGGATATCTCGACCCGTATTACTCCTGAAGTGATTACTCAAAAAGTAGATACATTATACAAAACATTGCAACGGGATTTTGGAATTCATATCCCTAAAATAGCCCTGTTAGGAATTAATCCTCATGTCGGAGATAACGGAGTTATAGGAGATGAGGATGATACAGTACTTATTCCTACGCTAGAGAAGATAAGAAACACAGGAAAGATTGTGTATGGGCCTTATGCGGCAGACAGTTTTTTTGGTTCTGGTAATTATAAAAACTTTGATGCCATCCTTGCGGCATATCATGATCAGGGCTTAATTCCTTTTAAAACCCTTTCTTTTGGTAAAGGAGTGAACTACACGGCTGGCTTAGATAAAATTCGCACCTCTCCAGATCATGGAACAGCTTATGAAATAGCAGGTCAGAATAAAGCAGATCATGGTTCTTTTAGAGAAGCTGTTTTTACAGCAATAGATATCTATAAAAAAAGAAAAGATTATGAAGAGTTAACAAAAGATGTGTTGAAGGTTTCCCCAAGAAAATCAGTACACAAGGGGCGTCATGGATCTAAGGAGTCTTAAGTGTAAAACCTAGATGACATAAAAATAAAACGACTATAAATAAAAATATAGTAAGAGGTTTTTAAATTAATAAAATTATGTATCTTTGCACGCTCCTAACGGATGAAGTGATGAAAGATTTGAAACTATTTACCATACAGTATGTAGGTTTAAAAGAAGGAGAGCATAAGTTTGAATATCAAATAGACAAGTCGTTCTTTGATTATTTTGAATTTGATGACTTTAACAGCGTGGCTGTAGATGTAAGTCTTGACTTTGTAAAGAAGTCAACGCTTATGCAGTTGCATTTTAAAGTAAATGGTAGTGTCAATGTAAATTGTGACCTTACTAATGAGCCTTATGATGAACCTATTGAAGGAGAAATTGAGCTTGTAGTAAAGTTTGGTCATGAGTATAATGATGAAAATGAAGAAATTCTTATTTTACCTTATGGTGAATATGAATTGTGCGTTGCTCAGTATATTTATGAACTTATTATTTTATCAGTCCCAAACAAAAGGGTTCACCCAGGCGTTGAAGACGGAACATTAAAATCAGAAATACTAGTGAAGCTTGAAGAATTGAGCTTAGGTAGTAAAAAAGAACAAGAAAATAACGATCAGTCAAATACAGATCCCCGATGGGATTCATTAAAAAAACTATTAACAGATAAATAAGAGTACGTAATGGCACATCCTAAAAGAAAAATCTCAAAAACGAGAAGAGATAAAAGAAGAACACATTACAAAGCTGCTGTACCACAAATAGCTGTAGACCCTACAACAGGAGAAGCACACCTTTACCACAGAGCACACTGGCACGAAGGAAAACTATATTACAGAGGCCAAGTAGTTATTGATAAAAGTGGAGACGAAATAGAAGCATAATAGCCTCCTATCTCTATACAACACAAAACTCTCACAATGTGAGAGTTTTTTTTATAATTGTTTTCGGTAAAAAAAGTTAATTTTTACCTTGTTTTGGTCAAATTTTAGTATTTTTCCCTCCATTTTGTGTCATTCTTGATATAAATTGAATAAACCTAACTGAAGCAAATGAATAAAATCTCAGCGGCAATTACAGCTGTAGGGGCATATGTTCCAGACTATGTACTCACCAATAAGATTTTGGAGACCATGGTAGACACCAACGACGAGTGGATTACGAGTCGAACCGGTATCAAAGAACGTCGTATACTCAAAGAAGAAGGCAAAGGCACCTCTTTTTTAGCTATTCAAGCCGCAAACGATTTGCTCAAAAAAGCAAAGCTCGATCCTCTAGAGATCGATTTAGTGATCGTTGCAACAGCAACGCCCGATATGCCAGTAGCATCTACAGCGGTATATACAGCCACTCAAATAGGCGCAACCAATGCGTTTGCATACGATCTCACAGCAGCATGCTCGAGTTTCTTGTATGGTATGTCTACAGCATCTAGTTATATAGAATCTGGACGTTACAAAAAAGTATTACTCATAGGTGCAGATAAAATGTCTTCTATCATAGATTATACAGATAGAGCTACGTGTATTATATTTGGTGACGGTGCTGGTGCAGTACTTTTTGAGCCCAATCAAGAAGGACTTGGATTACAAGACGAAATTTTAAGATCAGATGGTGTAGGACGTGAGTTCTTAAAGATAGATGCAGGAGGTTCTATACTTCCAGCTTCTCATGAAACCATAAATAATAAACAACATACCGTTTTTCAAGACGGCAAAACAGTATTTAAATATGCTGTTTCTAATATGGCAGATGTAAGTGATAAAATCATGACCCGTAATAACCTAACCGGGGATGATGTAGATTATCTTATTGCTCATCAAGCCAATAAAAGAATAATTGATGCCACCGCAAAACGCATGAAACTTGATGAGGATAAAGTTCTTATCAATATTCATCGCTACGGTAACACAACATCAGCAACTTTACCATTGTTGATGAGTGATTATGAAAACCAACTCAAAAAAGGAGATACTATTATTTTTGCTGCTTTTGGTGGTGGATTTACCTGGGGCTCCATTTATTTGAAATGGGCCTACAACTCCTAAAACAAAAACTAAAAGACTAACAAACGCATTATGGATTTAAAAGAAATTCAAAACCTAATCAGATTTGTTGCAAAATCTGGCGCTAGTGAAGTAAAACTTGAAATGGATGATGTAAAAATCACCATTAAAACAGGCAGTGACGAAGATAGAGTAGCGACAATGGTTCAGCACATGCCTGCCATGGCACCCGTACAAGCTCAAGTGCAACCTGTCGTACAACAGCCAGAAACAGCAGCGCCAGCAACACCAGCAGCGCCAGCAGAAGACGAAAATTCAAAATACATTACCATAAAATCACCTATCATAGGAACATTTTATCGTAAACCATCTCCAGATAAACCCACCTTTGTAGAGGTAGGGGATTCTATTTCTGAAGGAGATGTTCTTTGTGTGATCGAAGCTATGAAACTCTTTAATGAGATAGAAAGTGAAGTCTCTGGAACAATTGTAAAAGTTCTTGTAGATGATTCATCACCAGTAGAGTTTGATCAGCCCTTATTTTTAGTAGATCCATCATAATCCCTTACGGGTATTTTTAATGTATTAGGAGGAGTACGCTTTCGCGAAAGCGGATAATGAATCATTCATAAAAGAATTTTTCCTAAAAATAAATTGAACACTATGTTTAAGAAAATACTTATTGCAAATAGAGGCGAGATCGCTTTGCGTGTTATAAGAACATGTAAGGAGATGGGTATAAAAACCGTAGCTGTATACTCAAAAGCAGACGAAGAAAGCCTTCATGTAAAATTTGCAGACGAAGCTGTGTGTATAGGACCTCCGCCAAGTAGCGAGTCCTATCTTAAAATGGCAAATATCATTGCCGCAGCTGAAATTACAAATGCAGACGCCATTCATCCAGGATATGGATTCCTTTCTGAAAATGCTAAGTTTTCAAAAATCTGTGAAGAACACGATATTAAATTTATCGGAGCAAGCCCAGAGATGATTAATAAAATGGGAGACAAGGCAACAGCAAAAGCGACTATGAAAGCTGCTGGTGTTCCTTGTGTTCCAGGATCTGAAGGAATTATAGAAGACTTTGAAGAGTGTAAAAAACTGGCACTTGAAGTAGGTTATCCAGTAATGCTTAAAGCAACTGCTGGAGGTGGAGGAAAAGGAATGCGTGCCGTTTGGAAAGAGGAAGACTTACTCAAAGCTTGGGAAGGTGCTCGTCAAGAATCAAAAGCAGCTTTTGGAAATGACGGGATGTATATGGAGAAGCTTATTGAAGAGCCACGCCATATAGAAATCCAAATTGTAGGAGACAGCAACGGAAAAGCGTGTCATCTTTCTGAAAGAGATTGCTCAGTACAACGTCGTCACCAAAAACTTACCGAAGAGACACCGTCTCCGTTTATGACAGATAAACTTCGTGAAGACATGGGGAATGCTGCCGTACGCGCCGCTGAATATATCAAATATGAAGGAGCAGGGACTGTTGAGTTTTTGGTAGATAAACACCGTAATTTCTACTTCATGGAAATGAATACGCGTATTCAAGTAGAGCACCCCATCACTGAACAGGTAGTTGATTACGATCTTATTCGTGAGCAAATTCTTGTCGCTGCAGGTGTGCCAATTTCTGGGAAAAATTATTATCCGCAATTACACGCTATAGAGTGTCGTATCAATGCAGAAGATCCGTATAATGATTTTAGACCTTCTCCAGGGCGTATCACTAACTTACATGCTCCAGGAGGGCATGGGGTTCGTATTGATACCCATGTTTATAGTGGCTATATGATACCACCTAATTATGACTCTATGATTGCTAAGCTGATTACAACGGCGCAAACAAGAGAAGAGGCCATCAATAAAATGAAACGTGCATTAGATGAGTTTATCATTGAAGGAATAAAAACAACCATTCCTTTCCACAGACAATTAATGGATCATCCTGACTACATCGCAGGAAACTATACAACGAAGTTCATGGAAGACTTCGAGATGAAACCAGAAGAGAAAAACTAATTTATATAAAAAAGCCAACCGCGAGGTTGGCTTTTTTTATGTGCTTTCGCAAACCTGCCTTGCCAGCAGGCAAGAGCTTATAAAGGGATTTAATTAACTTATTTTCTTATTATTTACATAATCCATCAGATCTACATCATTTCCTAATAACACATCTGTAGGATTGATGCGTCCATCTAAAGGTCCGTTTTCCAATTTAAGCACCCCACGAGGACACACTGCCGAACATACACCACATCCTACACAACTAGAACGGATAATATTTTCTCCTTTCTGAGCATACGCTCTTACATCAATTCCCATCTCACAGTAGGTAGAGCAGTTGCCACAGGAGATACATTGGCCTCCATTGGTTGTAATTCTAAATCTTGATTTGAAACGTTGTACAAAACCTAAATACGCTGCGAGAGGACATCCAAAACGACACCACACTCTGTTTCCGAAAATAGGATAGAATCCAGTACCTATAACACCTGCAAACCAAGCCCCAATAAGAACACTATAGGTGTCTTTAATCCAATTTGAAGGAATCCCTATAAAAGAAGAAGCTCCTGTAAAATAACAATAAAGGGTCACAAGCGTCATCACTAAAGAGAACACTAAAACGGAGTGAATTAACCATCTTTCTAGTTTCCAAGAAATCATTTTTTTGCTAGAATGTTGTCTGTAAGGATCCCCAAGAGTTTCAGCAAGACCACCACAACCACATACCCAGCTACAGTACCATCTTTTTCCAAAAAAGTAAACCATTACAGGAACAATGATCACTGTAAGTACAATACCCCATACGAGTATGAATAATCCGACCCCACCACTATTGATAAGTGAGTCTAAATTCCAGTCAAAGAAGAAGTCATAATCTAATGGAAATGCATTTTTAAAATCATAGGCAGGCATATTAAGGCTGGTCATAATTTCAGGGATTAAAAATGCAATCACAATCTGAAAGAAAAGTACCGATGTGGTTCTTACAATCTGATATTTATTGTGACGATATTTAATATACATGCGTACTGCCATGACGACCATAATCACACAATAAAGGAATCCATAAACAAACCATTGACTAGCCTCTCCGCCACTAAGCGATTTGCTAATGGGGTCTAAAATAAACGTCCAGTTCACCACATAATCTGCCATAAAATATAACAGAATGTAAAAGGTTACTAAGTATATGAGTACTAACCAAGCTATCCAACCACGATTAGTTGCAGGATTATGATACACGCCATTATTTTTTATACCTGGAGGGCCTAATAATTTTAATTGAGGAAGAATAAACAGCAGCGCTCCTAAAATCCCTAGACCAAATGTGAGAAACCACATCAACCCTCTATTCTCGACGATAAATCCTTTTCCAGATTTCTTCGCTAGAGAGAAACTCATCGCTCGGAAATCTTTCTCGTTAATCCTATATTGATATTGCTCGCCTTTCTTGGTCCAGTCCTTTTCAGCATCGTATTTTGCTATAAGGGCATCATAATGGGCGTTGTTTTTTTCTAAGGCTCCTCTCACTTTACTGGAAAAGGTAAAAATATCCATCTGCTCTCCTGTAATGACAGCGTCTTGTAATTCTTTTTCTAGCAATTCATTTTTGATGCCTTTGCTTTCTAGAAACGTAGTTAAATCTGACTGTTTGAGTTCAAAACTTCCTAGAAAAATGGATCCTGAAAATAGGGTTAGTCCCATAAGGAATATAGCTAGACCTATATATGTTAATGCTTTCATAGTTGGTGTTTTCTTAAAGTACGCTTTAGCGAAACTTGCCTTTCGACAGATAGAAGCGTATAAAACTTATTTATATAATAATTGATAATGAGTTTAGACTTTACTGAATATACGAGCCCAACTTTTTGATTTTACACGGATCTCTTTGTTGTATTCTTTATTGTAGTGAGCCACAATGTCTTTTTCAAAGAGGGTGTAAAATTCTGGATCAAAGTTAGCGTCCTTTAAATGCTCCAGCACATAATCTGTAGAACGCTCTTCTGTCAACCATCTGTCAAAAATCTCGTGTCGCATTCTAATACCAAAGGTGTTGATTCCTATAAATTTTCCAGACTCACTATCTGTATTAATGGTGATACATTTGGTGTCATCTTCGTGTTTCCAATGGAAATGAGTTTCGTTTTCTCTAGGTTTTGAATATACCCAGCCATACGTTTGGTACTCAATATCAATAAATTTTGCGCTATTAAACCAGTGACCAGGGTTATATGCTAACGGATTTCCACAAATAGTTTGCGCTACTGTTTCTCCCATCATACGCCCTGTATACCAAACGGCTTCTATAGGACGTCTGCCATTAATCCCTTCATGTTGCTCTGCACAATCGCCTATTGCATAAATATCAGGAATATTCGTTTCCAACATAGGATTTACCTTGATTCCTCTTCCGAGTTCGATACCGCTGTTTTTTAAGAAATCAATATTGGGAGACACTCCAGCCGTAAGTCCGACGACGGTGCAAGGGAGTTCTTCTCCTGTTTCTGCAATCACGACTGCGCGCACATGTCCATTTTCATCAGGTAAGATTTCCTTGAGATTTGTTCCTAATCGTAAATCGATATGATTGCTTTTGATGTGGCGATTAAGCATCGCACTCTCTCCTTCGGGTAAAACGCCACTCCAAAAACTATTCTCACGCACTAAAAATGTCACAGGGATATCACGAGAATGCAGCATTTCTGCTAGTTCTATCCCAATAAGACCTCCTCCTACAATCACAGCGCGTTTACACGCTTCGTTGTCAGGAGCATTTTTTTCAAGCATATCAAGATCTTGTTTTGAGTACATGCCTTGCACGCCTTTTAAATCCTGACCTGGCCAACCAAATTTATTAGGTTTTGACCCCACAGCAAGCACTAATTTGTCATAAGACATACTACTCCCGTCGGCAAATTGTAATTGCTTATTGGCATGATCTACAGTTTGTACAAAAGCACGTTTGAGATCAATCCTGTTTTTTTTCCAGAAATAATCCTCATAGGGTTTTGTATGCTCATATTTCATGTGCCCCATGTAGATATACATAAGTGCCGTACGAGAAAAAAAATGATCGGTTTCTGCAGAAATGATAGTAATTTTTTTGTCAGATAATTTTCGGATGTGTCGAGCAGTGGTTACACCCGAAATTCCGTTACCTATAATAACGATATGTTCTTCCATATAGTTGTTGGTTGTTTTTTTGCTTTCGCGAAAGCTGAAAAAGAAGCATTCACGATAGATTCCTGTATAAGGTCGTTTTAAAGATACAGAACTTAATAATATGACGTATTTAGAATAATTTTAAATAGGAGTCGTATCTGTAAGGTTTGCGCTGTTTTTACGTCGTGAATTTTTTTTAAGGGGAAAGTAAATTTGACAAGTAATTCTGTAAGACAAAAGAATTGCTAGCGACAGAAGCCAACATGAAAAATAATTATCAAATGAAACAAATAGCCGCTCTTATTGCCCTCTTATTTGTCGCTATGAGCTACGGACAAAATGTCGATATTTTTGTAAATAAAGCAAATTCTTTTTTTAGTACACACATTAAAAATGGACGTGTAGATTATAAAGCTATTAAGAATAATCCAACAACATTAAACGAACTTATATCACTAGCAAAAGAAGTTCGTGTGTCAAAAAACAATCCAACATCGTATCAAGCATTTTGGATTAACGCCTACAATATCAGTGTGATAAAAGGAATCGTAGAAAACTATCCAGTAAAACAGCCCTTAGCTATTAAAGGCTTCTTTGATAAGACTACGTATGAGCTAGGAGGCGTCAAAACAACCTTAAATGATCTCGAAAACAATCTTCTTAGAAAAGTCTTTCCTCAAGAAGCACGTTTTCACTTTGTGCTTGTCTGTGCAGGTTTAGGATGCCCTCCCATAATTAATGAAGCCTATACACCTACAAAACTAGAAACACAACTCCAAAGACAAACAACCATCGCACTCAATAACCCTAACTTTATTAAGCTAAAAGGGAATAAAGTGCAACTTTCACAAATTTTTGAATGGTATAAAGGAGATTTTACACAACAAGGAAGCGAAATTGAGTACATCAATACCTTCAGAAAAGAAGCCATTCCAACGAATGCAAAAGTGTCTTATTATCCGTATGATTGGACATTAAATGAAGTAAAATAACAACGATACATATATTACATTTTTAAAGTCTTCCTGCCTGATGTATTGCTATGAATACATCGGGTTAAGGAAGCACAAATTCCAAAAAAAAACTATGAAAACTATTTTTACACTTGCATTCGTGATAGCATGCACCTTAGGAGCTTTTGCTCAAGATGATACCAACAACGATCAAAGCGGATCTGTTATACAAAACTTAACACCTTCAAAATTGATAGGAAAAGGACAGGTAGACGTCAAATGGTTCAATAATTTATTTACGCAAACTCGAAATGCAGATGTCAATGGTGATGTCTCAGCGGTACCACGAGGAAACTTTTTTACTTCTACCTTAGACTTCTTTTATGGAGTATCTGATAATCGCCGAGTGAGTATAGGGGCTATTCTTGAGTTTCGATCTAATACTGTAGGAGGGCGTGGTGCTTTTGATGTTTTTAGTTTTGACGGGGAGCGCGGATCTGCTCGTAGCGGTTTAACAAGTATAGCGCCTAGTATCAAATATGTGCCTTTCTCAAGTTTGAGCAGCTTTTCTATCCAGAGTAGTATTGTGATCCCACTAATTAATAGCGAATTTGAAAATGGGGTGTTTTTAGATGAAGATGCATTTGTTCTTCAAAATAGATTCTTTTATGATCTTCCATTGGGAACTTCAAAAGAATGGCAATTGTTTTTTGATGTAAATACCGAGTATAATTTTGGTGGGGATTTAGTTTTTACAGATGATGGTAGGTCTAATGGTAGTTTTGCTAGCAATAGTTTAAGAGTAACACCAGGAGCTTTTTTGAGTTATTTTCCAAGTTCTAAGTTTACAGCACAGGTATTTGCACAACATTTCCAATTAATATCATTTAATGAAGATGGCTTTGAGCAAGACTTAACAGCAGTAGGTGCAGGGGCAAAATATCAACTCACAGAATCATTGAATTTTGAAGTATTGTGGAGTTATTTTGCTAGAGGGAATGATACAGGTTTAGGAGAATCTTATAACTTCGGACTTCGTTATGTTCTTTAAAAAATAAGTACATCGCCTAGTTAGTTTTTCCTCACTTTCTAGGCTATCGTATCTGAAAGGTCTCGCAAAGTTTGAAACCGGTTATATAGACTTTGCGGGCCTTATTAGTGAAACGCTGTTCTGCAAAGTCTTAAAGACGTATACAAAATGGTTAGTTATACTCCTGCCCGTCCGGCAGGCGGGAATCCCGCTTTTCAGTGGGATCTATGGTTTAATGCCCTTTATTTTTAACTGTAAAACCCAAATCCTATTAGGATTTTGCTTTTTTATAGTAAGTTGATGTGAATTTAGTATCATTGTATTTATATATGATTGTAAATTGATTTCAAAAAGCCATGTGTCCTCATCTTCGTTTTCTTGTTTTATTTGTTTTTGTCGTAAAGGCAAGCTTTGTGAATGCTCAAAAAATTAATGGGATTAGTTTTGTGGCTTCACGAGATAAAGTCACTCAAGAAAACGTGTCACCTGTAGTTCAACTGGGAGCTAATTATGCCGCAGTGATGCCGTTTGGTTTTATTAGGTCTGTAGACAGCCCTACTGTTGTGTATAATACAGATAGACAGTGGTACGGAGAACGTTTAGAAGGTGCAAAAAGCTATATCGAGCTCTTGCAAGCTAATGATATTAAGATCCTGTTGAAACCTCAATTATGGATTTGGCGAGGGGAATATACGGGATACCTTACCATGGAAACAGAAGAAAATTGGAAAATACTAGAAGCTTCCTATACTGCATTCATTCTGGAGTATGCAAAATTAGCGCAAGAAACAAATACTGATATTTTTTCTATCGGAACAGAACTTGAACAATTTGTAGTGAATCGCCCTGGGTATTGGAAATCCCTTATCAAAAAAATTAAAACGATATACAAAGGAAAACTTACATACGCATCCAATTGGGATGAATATAAACGTGTTCCTTTTTGGGATCAACTAGACTATGTTGGGGTTGATGCCTATTTTCCATTATCCGAAATGCAAACTCCAACCATAGAAAGTGTCATCGATGGATGGCGATGGTGGAAAGGGGAACTTGCTACATTTTCAAAAACACACAACAAAAAGATTTTATTTACAGAGTGGGGGTATCGTAGTGTGGATTTTTCGGCAAAAGAACCTTGGACAACAGATCGTACCATCACAAACGTAAACCTCGAAGCACAAGCAAATACGACGAAAGCAACTTTTGAAGCATTGTGGAATGAAGATTGGTTTGCGGGAGGATTTATATGGAAATGGTTTATTAATCATTCTGAATCTGGTGGAAGTGATAACAACAGATTTACACCTCAAAATAAACCTGCAGAAGCTATTATTAAAACTTACTACACTAAGAAGTAACAGGTAATTGTCATCACCAATACACTGGTTTTTTATTAGATTTTTTCTTTATATGCTTTCGCGAAAGCGGAATACTTCCCTTTTAAAATGTAAAAATAGCTTGTTTGAAATGATCATTTTTAGCGTGGTTAAGACTTCTTTATATTTATGATGCCCTTCTGTAATTATCTACAATAGATCTCGTCTAAAAATCCTGTACTTCAAAAAAAAACACTATGAGAAAAACCATCGTATGGTTGGTTTTAATGATCACTTCTTTTGCAATTTCTCAAGAAGCTATTATTACAAAAATTGAAATAAACGGACTCAAACGAACCAAAGAGTCCTTCCTGCGAAGATTAATAAAAGTCAAGCCGGGAAGTGTGTATGACGCTATAAAAGTGGCCACCGATATAGATCGTCTTAATAGACTTGCTGGAATTGCAAATGCAACATCAGCAATTGTTAAAAATTCTGAAACAGACTATACACTTACCTATACAATTGTAGAAAATTTTACAATTATTCCTGGCATTCGGGTGTCGCAAGCTAATAATGATGATGATGTTGCCTTTAGACTTTCTGCATTTGAATTTAACCTTTTTGGGCGCGGACAGATTGCAGGAGGTTTTTACTCTAGGGATGTCTTTGACTCTTACGGTGTTTTTTGGGAAGCACCTTTTTTATTTACTAATAAATTAGGAATCGGAATTAACTATCAAGATAATATCACATTTGAACCTATTTTTAAGGATAGCAAGGATATTTCGGAAGATTTTAGATTTCAGAATAGAGCTTTTCAAGCGAGTTTGATTTATGAATTTGATTTTCATAACAGAGCAGAAATAGGATTTACGATAGGGAGTCAGGATTATGAGGTGCAACCAGATCAAATAGATTTAGGGCTTCCAGATCAGTTAGAGGCGAATAGTGTAGGTGTTATAAGTGAGTATGAGTATAATAATTTAGACATAGAGTATCAGTATATTTCTGGATTTAGAAACCAAGCAAATGCACAGTATATATTTAATTCGGGGAGTGAAGAATTTTTAGAAGATGCTTTTGTAGGAACCAATGACTTAGAATATTTTTATAGAATCGGAAAACGAGGAAACCTAGCCAATAGATTACGTTTGTCCTTTACTTCAAATAGAGATTCTCCTTTTGCGCCTTTTGCTTTAGATAATCAAATTAATATTAGAGGTGTAGGCAATACAGTAGATCGTGGGACCGCTTCTGTAGTTTTTAATACAGAATACAGGCATACACTTTTAGAGAAAGGATGGTTTGTGATTCAAAGTAATGCTTTTATAGATGCAGGTTCTTGGCGTACCCCAGGGAATGATATCAATCAGCTTTTTGATGGGAGTACTATCAGGGTTAACCCAGGATTGGGAGTTCGTTTTATACATAAGCGTATTTTTAATGCTGTCATTAGATTGGATTATGGGTTTGGATTAGGAGAAAATGAAACTAGTGGACTCGTATTTGGGATTGGTCAATTTTTTTAAAATAAACAAGCGTATATATTCTGGATATAACGGATCATGCTTAAAAACTCAATGTTAGTACTCTTTGTTTTGTGCTTATCTTATCATGGATATGCTCAGGAGTACTATATAGCCGATGTAAAAGTGCAAGGGAATAAACGTCTCAAGAGTTCTTTTGTAAGGTTGATAAGTGATGCAAAACAAGGCAAGGTTTTAGATTCTACGGTTTTAGAACAGGATATTATCAGATTAAAACGTCTTCCAGCGGTCTCCCATGCGTATTATCAGGTTTTTCATTCTCATGATAATTATTATAATGTTTTTTATAATATAGAAGAGAATTTTACGATTAACCCACAGCTTAATGTTTATACCACTAATGATGATGAGTTTGCATATAGAGTAGGACTTTATGAGTTTAATACGTTAGGTAGAAATATTGCTTTTGGAGGTTTTTATCAAAAGGATATTTTTGATTCTTTTGGAATTAATTTAAGAACTCCTTTTCTCTTTAATAATAAACTGGGCATTGCCATTAATTTTCAAAGTTTAACAACACAGGAACCTGTATTTTTAGAAGAAGGCATTGCCGATTATAGGTACAACAATACTTCTTTTGAATTTTTGGGATTGTATGCCTTTAATTTCCGGCATCGTATAGAAACGGGTGTCACTATTTTTACAGAAGATTATGACTATTTGTTCGGAGTAACCAGTGATAATGTACCTCAAGAACTTGTCGTAGATAAGTTGCTTTTTAAAGGGGTCTACGAATATGATTCTTTAGACTATTATTACCAATACACTAATGGTTTTAAGAGTACGTTTAACATTCAATATGTGATAGCCAGTAATGAGACATTACCTGATTTTTTAATCTGGTGGAATGATTTTCAATACTTTTTAAAAGTTGGGCAAAAAGGTAATTGGGCTAACCGATTGCGTTTAGGTTTAGCGACCAATGACGATTCTCCTTTTGCCCCTTTTTCAGTAGATAATAACTTGAATGTACGGGGCGTTGGAAATACCATTGACCGTGGTACAGGTGTGATTGTGTTAAACACAGAGTATCGCTATACGTTTCTGGATAAACCCTGGTTTGCTATTCAGGGAAATGCTTTTATAGATGCTGGGAGTTGGCGCAATCCCGGCGGAGACCTAGGAGACTTTGGTGATGATCAGAATCTAAGGGTGTATCCAGGAATAGGGATGCGATTTATTCATAAAAAAATATTTAATGCTACTTTTAGAGTGGATTATGGATATGGGATTACGCCAAGTGCTACAAGTGGACTCGTCTTCGGAATTGGTCAGTATTTCTAGCCATAGTAACCAAAGCAATCTTATTTTTTTATAAAAACAAAGCTTCCTCTGAATGTGAAATCATCGGCGATTATATTTTCTTTTAAGCTTTTAAAGATAGAGCGGGGTGATTTATGCTTTCAGATGTTTATAGTACGCTTTCGCGAAAGCATACTCACCTCTTTTTGAAATAGAAGAGCGTTTATCAATTAAATTCATTCAAATTGTAAATCTTTACTCCTTATACCAATTTAGTTTTATCATATTTTTAATTTGAAATATAAGTACATCAGAAACGAATTATAGCAAGCATTTTATGGCTAAATTGTTATTAATCAAGATAGTTTCGTTTTGTTATTCATTGCAGTAAACCTAAGAAACAATGTTCTTTTTATAATACTCGTGTAGTTCTTCGGCTGACGCGCCAAACCATTTTTTTATGTAAATAGCCCAAAAATGGTATTGTAACTTCCAAATGCCATTAGTTTTGTAGCGTCTAGAAGAGGTTGTAATTTTCTTGTTAATGACTGTAAATTGATTACGAGCATATAATTTATTGATAAGGTCGTTATCTTCATAAATAATAAAATGTTCATCAAATTTCCCGAGTTCTTCAAATAGATCTTTGGTGATAAACTGACTTTGGTCACCTCCTCGACAAGCTCTCCAAGAAAATTGAGTAAGCCAACTAGCAAGACGTAGCCACCAGTGATTACTATCAAAACGCATTCTGAAGCATCCTGCAAGATTCCCTTTTGATATTTCGCCGACGATGTCTTGGTCGTAGCCTTTTGGAGGAAAGCTATCTGCGTGTAAAAAATAGAGAATCGTTCCTTTTGCATTAGTAGCTCCTGCATTCATTTGCTTTGCACGTCCTTTAGGAGCTGTGATCACCCTAATATAATCTATGTTATTTTGTTGGATATATTTCTGGATGATAGTAGGTGTATGATCATCACTTCCGCCATCTACGATAATCATTTCGATAGGAGTTTTTGCTGTTTTATTAGCAGCTAGATGCTTCAAAAGCCGAGAGATATTCTCGGCTTCATTGAGCGTTGGGATAATGATCGAAATTTTGGGTGTTCCCAAAGGTGTTTATTTATTAAGTGACCAATTATACTCTTTATATTTCTTTTTTGCATTAGATGCAATCTGGGTATCAGAATACTGATTTAAAAAATCAATAACAGACCCGTTGGTTTTAAAATCTTTAGCAAACCAATTAAAAATCTCTGAGATTTCAATGCTATTAGGTGTTATTGTATTACGTTGTGTATCATTTACAAAACGTCTTGCTAGCGTATCTAATTGTGCATCTACTTTTTGAGCTGTAAAGGCTTCGTTTAACAAAGGCGGACAGGAGAAGGATGCACAGTTGATCCCGAAATGAATCCGAGCATCTCCCATTTTTCGTAAAATCTTATGTTCAATTTCATTAAGATTGTAGTATTTGTCTCCTAATTTCCAGAAGCGCTGTCCCCAAGGATCTTTAATATCTTTAATACTTTCCAGAGGGTAATTACGCAGGATCAGATCTACAGTCATGGCATTGTAGGCGTTCATCCAATAAGCAAGCTTGTCTTCTGTAGTCCATGCATCTGTAGGCATGTTTTCTCCTAAGGCTTTGATATAATTTCTAAGCGTATTCCAATTTCTTTTAAAGCCTTCATAGTTTACATTTCCCTCATTAGAGACATATGTTGCGACGAGGTTGTTGTAATTTGTATGATCAAAGGCTTCTAAAGGTATTTTGTCTGGAACAGATGTGTCAGCTACGGTCTCATTCTCGTCGTGGGTTTTTGTATCTGTATTTTGAGGTGTTGAAATCTCCTTCTGAGGCTCTTTTTTTGGTGTTTCCATGATATCTTTTTCAACCTCTGGTGCTTCGCGTTCAATGACGGTTTCTTTTTCAGCCTTTTCTTCAACAGTAGCCACTTGTTTTATTTGCTCTGTGTTGACTATTTTTTTGCTTCCGCCACAAGCAATAAGTGTGCAAGCCAATAGAATTCCTGTAAGTATGTGATATTTCATGGGTTTGATTTTCGAGGTCTATTTTTAAATAACTGTTTTTATCAGCATAGATTCTGCACTAGTAGTCCAAAATGTACGCCATACTTTACATTCTATATTGATTTATTTCTTACCCCCTTTTATTTTATACATCAAAAGAGGATAACATATAACAGCTATCCTCTTTTGATGTATAAATTACACATAAATATTAGCAACAGCCCCCTCCATCGTAATGATACGTAGACTCACTTATAAAAATATCATTGCGTCCTAGGTCTGCGATCGCTTGTGCTGTTTTATCACAAATAGCTAGTGGCTGATTTTTTAAAAGAATATGTCCTTTTTTGTCATCAAAATAATCTTCACGGCCATAGTAAATAGCTGCTTTTCCAGTAAAGATACACGGGCCATCTTCTGGCATAGGATCTTTAATGGCTGCAATTTCAATAGACTCTATATAGATGAGTTCGTCTGTAGGGTAATCACCAGGATTTAAGATACGATAGGGTTTACGGGCTCTGATCTCTATGGTTCCAAAACCTACATCTGTCAATGCTTTTACATATTCGGCGATAGGGAGACTACCACTAAGACAAAGTGCACGTAATCTATCATCGTTACGTAGCTCATCATTCATAGGTTGCTCACAGGTAGGGTCACTCATGACGAGACGGCCATGAGGTTTTAATACGCGGTACATCTCTTCAATTGCCTTTTTCAAATCCTCAGCTTTGAATATGTTGAAAAGACAATTTTGTGCTGCTACATCAATGGTATTGTCAGCTACGGGTAGGTTAAGAGCATCTCCTTTTTTGAGATCCACAAATTCACTTTTAAACCAAGGATTCATGGCTTCAGCTTCTATGAAGTTTTTACGCGACGCTTCTAACATTTCATCGACAACATCTACACCTACAACACCTCCTTTGTGTCTATTAAAATAGGCGAATTGTAGGAGTTCCATGCCTCCTCCAACACCTACATATAGCATTTTAGGTTCGTTGGTTAGATCTCTTGCATTTACGGTACTACCACATCCGTAATTCATTTCTTGCATGATTCTAGGGATTTTTAACCCAGGTAGTTCCCAAATGGGATTTGTTGTGCAACAAAGCCCTATGTCTGGGGTGAGTGCAGCTTCTTTATATACATCTACGGTGGCATCTAAATAACTCATATTCTTGTGTGTTTTTACTCGGTAATCGAGGTTTAGTACTCCGAGGCTTGTCTCGAAATTGAATGTTTTTTTCTTAAACTACCTCGTGGGCTTACCCCACGGCAGTTTATTTTAAAATAATAAGGGGTTGTTCTTATAAACTTTTTATTAACTCTGAAAATAATGTAATCATGCGGGGTTCTGCTTTTCCAGCCATCGCGATAATTTCTGGAATATTTACAGGTGCCAAATTATCTGGATCACACTCGTCTGTGAGAACTGATACGGCACTTACAGGGAGGTTTAAGTGATTGGCTACAATAATTTCAGGAACGGTACTCATCCCTACAGCATCAGCTCCTATAATCTTGAGATATCTATATTCCGCTCTGGTTTCTAGTTGAGGTCCTACTACCGATGCATATACACCTTTATGTAATTTAATTCCGTTCGAGCTAGCGATATTCTCTAGAGCACTATTCATGTCTGCATCATAAGGAGCACTCATGTCAGTAAACCGTTCTCCTAGTTTTTCAACTCCTTTAAATGCAAGTGGAGATCCTCCTTGTAGGTTGATATGATCATCAATCAGCATTAATTCGCCTTTTTTAAAGTTGAGGTTGACAGCTCCAGCTGCGTTAGATACTAGCAATTTTTTAATACCTAATGCATGCATGATACGCACAGGAAAGGTAACATCAGTTAGCGAATAGCCTTCATACAAATGAAAACGTCCTTGCATCACAATCACACTTTTACCCTCGAGGGTCCCGTATATTAATTTTCCTGTATGAAACTCAACTGTAGCTGTTGGGAAATTAGAAATATGATTATAGCTTACCTCTTTGGAGATGTCTATTTTATCTAATAACTGTCCTAATCCTGTGCCTAGGATAATCCCTATTTCTGGATGCTCAAATCCTTTGCTTTTAAGATATTCTGTAGTTTCTTGAATAATTTTTATCATACTATATGGTTATTGAACAATCAGTTTTCTAGTTGCTTTTTGATCTCCAGAAGAGATCGTCATGATATATATTCCTGCTCTTAATGAAGAAATGTTAATCATCTGGTTGGTTACTTGTTGTTGTGTATATACTCTTTTTCCTAAGATGTCAAAAATCGCTATTTCTGCCTCTTGAGTAGTTAGTCCAGAAATTGAGAATTGATCTCGCATAGGATTTGGCGTAATATTTACAGTATCAAATGCATTGTTTTCAATAGCGAGTGTGGAGCAGTCAGCTCCTTCATTTTCTCCCAAATCAACACGTCCCCAGAGGACATCTGCTTGTACGCACTGTATAATGATGTATGAGAAATCTCCAAGATTTACGCTGTCAGGCACATCAAACGTTTTCATCCCTGTGATAGGATCATTGGTGTCTTGTCCACCATTATCATCTTGTAAAGGTTCTGTAGTTACTTCAAGTTCTGTTCCGCCTTGATTAAGGCGCTCTGTGGTAGATAAATATACACGTAATTCTATACCTTGTACAGTTGAAAAATCATCTCCAAATACGACTTGTTTTGTTCCATCTGTTTCAAATAGAATAGAACCTGTTCCTGATACAGGATATTGTGCAGGGTCATCTATAGCAGCAAAAGCTCCTTCTCTAAAGCATTGGGCATGTGCTACAGATGAGATTGCCATAAAGGCAACGACTAGGATTGTAATTTTTTTCATAAGTATAGTTTTTAATTGGTGACTAAGTATTTTGTAAATTCTGGATACGGTTCTAAATCTTCGGCAAAGTCAATGTCATTGAGCTCTTCCAAAACTTGAAGAGAATATGGTCTTACATCTTCCAATGTTTTCTCAAGGACGGTATCACTGCCCCATGATTTGTTTTTAAATACCTCTGGGATCAACAATCGCATGCCTAGTAAATAATAGCCTCCATCTTTTGCAGGACCAATAACGATATCGTTTGTTGATAGTGCCTCAAAGGCCTGCTCCAAGTGTTGCGGTTGTAAGTCGTAAAGATCACTTCCAATAATGACTACTTTTTTATATCCATCAGAAAATGCTTCTGAAAACGCGTGCTCCATCCGTTGTCCAAGATCTTCTCCTTCTTGTTGAAATTTTTCAAAAAGCGAAGATTCCCAGATGTCATTTTCTCTCACCTTAACAGAATATCCAATTCTTTTTTTGCCAGATACTTTTACAACGACATCATGTGTGTGTTGTAATAAGATCTTGTAGATAGTAAGTGCATTTGCTTCTCCAATACCTTGTGCTAGGCGCGTTTTGACTTTGCCTAACTCAGGGTTCCGGGTAAAAATAAGAAGCAAGTTGTCTCTATTTTCTATAGCCATTTTAAAATACTTTTATGCCTGTTTTCACATATTTTGACCATGCCTTACTATATACGTGGATACTATCTGTTGGGTTTTCTTTTTTGTTTGAAATGGTATACCCTCTGTCTTTCCAGCTAAAAATGCTTCCATATAGATTGTATACATTTTTGTATCCTGCGTTTTGTAGGCTTTCGCCAAATTTTTCTGAACGAACGCCGATAGAGCAATACACGACAATAGGTTGTGATTTGTCTGGGTACGCTTTCGCGAAAGCGGACTCCTCCAATAGCTCACCACTCCAAACAGCATTAGGAATATGACTCACATTATACTCCTCTTTTTTACGAGTGTCTAGGATGAGATACTTTTCCTTATTTTTATGAAGCTCCTCTACCGAAATATAGGGTACAGATTCTCTATTATACTTTTCTAGTGCAAGATCAATGGATTCCTGTCCTAGCATAGGAGAAATGATAAAAAAGAAGATAATACCGAGTATTTTCATCTAAATATTGATTTTTTAGTGCTGTGTAGCTTTTTTTAGAAAGCCTATGTTTTTATGTATAATGATGTCGACCTTATTGCTTATATCATAAGCAATAACATACATGCTTGATGTACGTGATTTTAAAGAGGAAGAAAAGTAGGGGAACCCTTGTTGTGGTGTACACGTCTAGAAAATGAATTAATAAAGGGAATCTTTTGTGTGTAAACAGTGGTTTTTGTATAAACAATAGCTTCAAGTAGCTGTTGTATGATGTGATTATTTAATGCACGAAGTCCTTTTAAAATGATTTTAATGTCTATAAAAAGGTCAATATCTTCTAAAGTTTCAAGAAGATGTGTTTGTATTTTTTCTTTTCTTAAAGAATACGCTATTAAAAGTTCTTTTGTAAGTGTCTGAGATTGCCAGGGTAATTGTAAAAATTCCGTTGGATTAAATTGTGATTTATGTAATCCTATGAGGTAAAAACCTCCATCTTTTGAAGGCCCTAAAACCAGCGAATGTGTTTCTAATTTTTTTGCGGTGTCAAGAATATGATGTGTTTGTAAATGTGGTGTATCATTTCCTATAGCAATGACATGGTCATATCCTTTGTCGTAAATAGATTGTATAGCATTGGTTAATCGCTCTCCAAAAGTACTCCCAACTTGTTGCTCTTCTGTGAGTCTAAAGTAGGGGAGTTTGCTTTTTTTGACAATAGCTATGGTATGATTATTTAATTGAGTAAAAAGTCGCGTTGCATTTTTAAATGGTTTATTTGCCGCTTCTTTTTGAGCAGATTGAGCAAATAATAATATGGCGGTTTTTTTTAAATTCACAATGATTACGCTACGGTTCCTTGACAGCTACTGCCAGCACCTGCGGTACAGCCATAGCAATGTTGAGAGATGACAATATCGCGATTATTTAAAACTTCTTCATTATAATCAGCGATATGTTTAATTTTTGAATTGACTTTGAGGCCCAACATTTGGTTAAAATCACAATCATATAACCAGCCATCCCAACTTATAGAAATCGTATTGGTACACATCACGTTGGCTACAGCCATTGGGTTGTATGCCTCCACAAGTTGATACATGTAGTCCTCATAATTTTCTGAGGCAATCAGATAATCTAAAAATCGAGCAATTGGGAGGTTGGTGATGGCAAATAAATTATGGAACTGAATTCCAAAATCTTCCATCAATGCTTTTTTAAAGTCTTTTTCCATACTGGCTTGATCTCCTGGTAAAAATGCACCTGATGGGTTGTAGACTAAGTCAAGTCGTAGATCGCTATCTGGCATGCCGTAGCCTACAGCATTTAGTTCTTGTAAGGCTTTAATGGATTTGTCAAAAACACCATCCCCACGTTGTTTGTCTGTTTTTCCTTTGGTCCAGTGTGGCATTGAAGAAATCACGTGTACATTGTGTTTTTTGAAAAATTCAGGTAAATCATAGTATTTTTTATTGGCTCTGATGATTGTCAGATTACTACGCACAATAAAATCTTTGATCCCGGCTTTACTAGCTTCTTCTACAAAACGTCTAAAATGCGGATTCATTTCTGGCGCTCCTCCTGTAAGGTCTAAGGTATGTGCCCCTGTATTGCGGATCACATCTAAACACAATTCCATCGTTTCCCACGTCATGATTTCTTTACGATCTGGTCCGGCGTCAACATGACAATGATCACATACTTGGTTGCACATGTAACCTACATTAATCTGTAAGATTTCTAGTGTGCGAGGACGTAATGGAAACTGGTTTGTTTCCATTATTTTTTTTGCAAACGTGGGTAATTCTCCATTTTTAAAAATACCATTGGAGAGTATTTCTAACTGGCGATTTGCATCTGCTAGTTCGTTATTAGTTTTTTGAAGTGACTTTGTTGCTCCCATATTCATTATCCCACGCAGGCGGGTTTTTTTGTTTTTTCTGCTTTTTTGCTTTAACGCTTCGCTCTCCCAATGGTCGTGAATCTCACAAGTTCGATTTCGCGAAAGCTATCCCTTACCCATCTAATTTGTTTACTTTATTCATCATCATCACCCCATGTACTAGTGTAGCGCCGCTTTTTATGGCAGCACCTACATGTACCGCTTCCATCATTTCTTCTTTCGTGATTCCTTTTTGCAAGCCATCTTTGGTATAGGCGTCAATACAATAGGGGCATTGTTCTGTATGCGCTACAGCTAGTGCTATCAGAGATTTTTCGCGAGCTGTTAGAGCGCCTTCTTCAAAAACTTTACCGTAATAGTCGAAAAATTTTGTTCCTAATTCTTCACTCCATTCTGTAATTTTTCCAAATTTCCTAAGGTCTTTTGGGTCGTAATATTGGTCTGCCATAGTGTGTTTGATTGCTGAAGGCTAAAGTATAATTAATCGAACTTCTGTCCAATTACTTACAGTAAATTTAAATAAATGGTTTTATTTATAAATTTAATAGGTTAAACGATTGATTTTGTGTGTTTGTAAATTAAAAATAATCACGAAGATTAATTTTTATTAAAAAAGTTGTTGTTCATATTTAAATAAGGTTATATATTTGCACCCGCATTAGCGAGGTACCTTAGCTCAGTTGGTAGAGCAACGGACTGAAAATCCGTGTGTCCCTGGTTCGATTCCTGGAGGTACCACATAAAAACCCGATCATTTGATCGGGTTTTTTGTTTTAGTTATTAGTTTTTTATAAAACTTCTTTCCTATATTTATAATACCTAAATATGTGTAGTATGGATCTACTAGAAGAAGCCATAGCTTTTGAAAATGCTAAAATGAGCAATATGTCTACAAGTGATAGGGTCGTGGCATCGAGAGAGGCAAAACGACTTGTGCTAGCTCTTAATGAAATTTATAAGGAAACTAAAGATCCCGTATTGATGGATATGATGAAGCGCCTTACAGAAAAAAAACGCAAAATAGAAAAACGCCTTAAGGGAAGACCGCCCGAGGCAGAATAATACGTTTTAAAATTATTTTTCTTTCTTGTAACTTTCCAGTTCTTCTTCTATCTCATCTTTGAGATCAAGATCTCCTATGATTTTATTAAGTTCATTGCTAATCCATACAAGGAATACAATGATAGGCATTATGATGACGAGTGAATACCAAAAGTCAAAATCATCAAAATAATCTTCTTGGTAATTGATAACACTTAATAGTTGAAAAAGAAACATGGTCAATGGAATGAGTATGGCCCATTTCCACCAATGTTTACAAGTGATAAACCAAAGGGTTGTAATAATTACAAATGTTGTTTTGGTAAATAATGCGTGTATAAAATTTTGGGCGTTACTAAAACTTTTAGTTTCAAATGTGAAAATCGTGGTTTCCCATACTTTGCTATTTTCAGGAGCATACAGATAAAGATAAAATAGAAAAGGTGTCATAGCAAGTAAAAATGCAATGACACCTCCAATAATAAGTCGTCTTTTTCTACCCGTTAACTGGGATTTCGTACTTGTCTTTTCTAATTTTTGTTTCATCTGGGGTTGAGTTCGTAGTAGTACCTACAAGAACAGCAAGAGCAAATGCAATCGCTAGAATTACTTTTTCCATAATTTCTGGGGGTTTATATGATTTGTAATGACACAAATATCCGTTACATTCCCTTGATTATGAACTTATTGCTATTATTGTTATTGCGCAACTTATCTACATATGTTTACAAACTTACTAAAAAATGGACTGCACACCTACACAAACCGTTTAAGCATGTTAATAACCCGTGTTTTTTTGTTAACTACCTGCCAATTTGCAAAACCTTTTACTCTTTTACGATTCTGTTAACAGGGTAGTGTTTTTCAATTTGTATTTTTGGCACCTTACTTTAGATTATGCAACTCATTATAGATGTAGGAAATACTAGGATCAAGATGGCTGTTTTTGATGCAGATCAGATGGTCGCCAAAATGACAACTTCATTGACTCAGTTTGTAGAAAGTCTTGGGGGTTTTATCGGAGATTATCCTATAAAGAAGGCTATTATCTCTTCGGTAGGGAGGTTGTCAAAAGAGCAATCTCGATCTGTACAGCTTCGGTTTCCAACGGTGTTATTATCTCACACTACACCACTTCCTTTTGTGAATAACTACGCGACTCCAGAAACCCTAGGGGTAGATAGGATGGCGCTGGTGGCCGCTTTCGCGAAAGCGTACCCAGAAAAAAATGGATTAATTATAGACGCAGGAACTTGTATTACGTACGATTTTATAAATGCCAAAGGACATTATAAAGGAGGCGCTATATCACCAGGAATTCATTTACGATATCAGGCATTGCATAATCTCACAGCAAATCTTCCTTTATTGGAGGTGCAAATGCCAGAAACTATTGTTGGAGATAGAACCGAGACCGCAATTCATTCTGGTGTTATGATGGGGATTGTAAAGGAAATTGATGGGATAATAGATCAATATCAAAGTGATTTTAACGTAGATACCGTTATTTTGACAGGAGGAGACGCAGAAATCTTGTCAAAACGATTAAAAAATAGCATCTTTGCGCACTCTAATTTTTTGATGGAGGGCTTAAATTATATATTAAGACGAACGAATGATTAAAAAAATAATTATTGCAGTAATGCTTGTGATAGCTGGAAGTGCCTATGGACAGGAAGGTGGTACTGCATCTCCTTACTCCTTTTATGGAATAGGGACACAACAATTTAGAGGGACTTATGAGGCTCGTGCTATGGGAGGTATGGGGCTTTATAGTGATAGTTTACACCTTAATTTACTTAATCCTGCTCAGTTAGGACGTTTGCGATATGTTACGTTTACGGTAGGAGGAAGTCACACTGAAGTAACGCTGAAAGATGGGGTTAACGAAAATAATACTTCTGTAAGTACCATAGATTACCTAGCACTTAGTTTTCCTATTAGTAAAAGAGCAGGTGTAAGTTTTGGGCTTGTGCCTCTTACATCAGTAGGATATGATCTTAGTGATGATGATAGTGTAACGACCAATACATTTTCAGGTAAGGGAGGCGTGAATCGTGTATTCTTGTCTGGAGGGTATGAGGTTACAAAAGGTCTTTACGTTGGAGCGAGTGCTAATTATAATTTTGGAAATATTCAAAATGAGACACTTCGCAGTATAGAAGGAGCAGAGTTGGGGACACGTGAACGTAATCGATCAGATATATTAGGTTTTACACTTGAATTTGGAGCGCAATACGATCGAATGATTACAGATAAGTTAGAACTTCGCAGTTCTGTTAAATACGTACCAGCGACAGAAGTGCAATCTCAAAATGACCGTCAGGTGTCTTCTGTTATATTTAATAACTTAGGTCTAGTGCAAGATATAGACATCGTTGAAGTTCCAGTAGGAGATACTAACTTTGACTTTCCTTCCTCTGTTACTGTAGGAGCGGGATTGGGAGAGCCTGATAAATGGTTTTTCGGTGTAGAATATACAAACCAAAAAAATAGTACTTTTACCAATAGGGGGTTTGACTTAGAAGATGTGCGCTTTGAAGATGCAACTCAATTTCGTGCAGGAGGATTTTATATTCCAAAGTATAATTCTGTATCAAGTTACTTACAGAGAGTCACTTATCGTGCGGGATTCAGGTATGAGCAAAGCGGTATTGTGATCGCTAATGAAGATATAAACGAGTTTGGCATATCTTTTGGACTTGGTTTGCCAGCAGGACGAACATTAAATAATATTAATTTTACTTTTGAGTTCGGACAGCGAGGAACGACAAATTCAGGATTGGTTCAAGAAAACTTCTTTAATGCAGGGGTTAGTTTATCTCTGAATGACGTTTGGTTCCTCCAAAGTAAATTTAATTAATAGCATAAAAACTAGATTATGAAAACTAAACTAACTACACTTTTTGCAGCAATCATAGTGATGATGACTGTAACCTCAAACCTAAATGCTCAACAAGTAAGCGAGGAGTGTATTACTACGGGGTCTATTTTTGTAGAAGCTGCAAAAGTTAAAAACTACGAAGCTGCGAGACCGTCTTTTGAAAAACTAAGAAAAGAATGTCCTAGCTGGTCACTTGCTTTATATCAGTACGGAGAACGTCTTTTGAAAGCAGATCTTAAAAAAGCAACTGGAGCGCAAGAACAAACCATCGCTTTAGATTTGATTGAATTTTTAAAACAACGTGAGCAATATTTTCCAGCTAAAACACCAGCAGGAGGAAATGCAGCAGATCAAGCGCAAATCCTTTTTGATAATAAAATTGGAACTAAAAAATCTCAATATGATGCATTTAATGCAGCATTTGCTAAAGATGCAGAATCTATTAGTAGTCCTAAGAGTATCTACACCCGATTTAAATTAGCGGTAGATTTATACAAAGAAAACTTATTACCTCTTCAAGATGTCTTTGATTTATATGATGAGACTCAAGAAAAACTAAATGTAGAAGCAACAAAGCTTGACTCTAAACTACAAAAACTATTAGATAAAGAAGAGTCTGGTTCAGCGCTTACATCAAAGGAAGCGAGAAGAAAAAAAGGATATGAAACAAATCTTAAAGCATTTGCCATTTTCGGGTCTAATACAGACGCAACAATGGGGGTTTTAGGGAATTGTGAAAATTTGATTCCTTTGTACGAAAAAGGGTATGATGAAAATAAAAGTGATATCAATTGGATACGTAAAGCAGCTGGACGTCTTGCGGGTAAAGATTGTACAGACTCAGACTTATTCCAAAAGTTGGTAACACAATTACACAACCTTGAACCTTCTGCAAAAACAGCAAAGTATCTAGGAATTCTTGCTGAGAAGAAAGGTGATGATGCTGCAGCGAGAGATTATTATCAGCAATCTATAGATCTTGAAACAGATCCTAAAGAAAGAGCCGATGCTTATTATAGACTTGCAGAAAAAGCAAGAAGAAGCGGAAGCTATGGTAAAGCAAGGGGTCTTTATAACAAAGCATTGGCAGAGTCTCCATCTATGGGTAAATGTTATTTAAGAATTGCAGCCATGTATGCAAGTAGTGCAAATGACTGTGGAGATAGCGTATTTAATAAAAGAGCTGTGTACTGGTTAGCTGCAAATACTGCAGAGCGTGCTGGTCGTGTTAGTCCATCGCTAGCAGGTAATGCCAATGCAACGGCAGAAGCTTACAGAGGAAAAGCTCCAGATAAAGCAATGATTTTTAATGCAAATATGGGGGGTAAAACCGTAAGCATAGGGTGTTGGATAGGATTAAGTATAAGAGTTCCTAATCTGTAATGACACAACAAAAATATATACTATACTTAGTCACAGCTTTTGCTGTGACTTTGTGTTTTAGTTGTAAAGGTAAAGGAGAGGAAATACGTAAAATGCGTATTAAATCCGATGCAGCGATTGCAGAAGGAACTGGGATTAATCTAAAGTATGTAGATTCTGGTAAAGTAACGGCACATCTCAGAACTCCGTTACTAAAAGATTTTAGTAATGCTAGTTTTCCTTATAATGAGTTTCCTGAAGGGGTAGAAGTAACTTTTATAGATGATCAGGGTAAGGAAAATGTCATTACCTCAAAATATGCAATACAGTATAAAAATACCAATCTCATAGATTTGCGTCAAGATGTAACGCTCTTTACAAGTGATTCAGTTACTCTAAAAGCACAACAGTTGTATTGGGATCAAACTAATAATTGGATATTTACAGATCAGCCTTATACACTTATTACGGCTGACGGTTCTCGTAATGAGGGAGATTTATTTGATTCAAACAAAGACTTTACAAATTTCGTATCTTTAAACAACGTAAGTAAACAATACGTAAAAGAAACCAAAGAAGAAGAATGATTCGATTTGCAAAATATACAGAATGGGTTTATGTGATTATTGCAGTATTAGCTGCGTATGAGTCGTTTTCCCAATGGAATATAGATAGAAATAGGGCCTATTTATTTCTTTTCTTTACAGCAGTAAGTATAGGGGTGTTTTTTTTTAGAAGACATTTCAGGAGAAAGTTTGAAAAAAGAAACCAACCGTAAATGGTAGCTCTAGAGAGTAGTATAGCGGTTATTTGTATTTCGCTTATTCTTTCCGCTTTTTTTTCAGGGATGGAAATTGCCTATATATCGGCAAATAAGATTCATATCGAGATTGAAAAAAAGCAAAATGATTTTATATCTAAAATTCTTACTCGACTTACCAAAAAACCTTCTAAATTCATAGCAACTATGCTATTGGGCAATAATATTGCTTTGGTGGTCTATGGGTATTATATGGGAGATGTGCTTCAGCATTGGTTAGAAGGGGTGCCTTTTGGCGAAAATTTACAATGGCTCTCTAGCTTTGTTTCAGAGTTTGGTCTGTTAAGTCAGACAATTATTTCGACCATTATCATACTTCTTACAGCAGAGTTTTTGCCAAAAGTATTTTTTCAGATTTATGCGAATAAGCTTTTGAAGTTTTTTGCGATTCCAGCCTATTTTTTTTATGTAGTTTTTAGCTTTTTAAGCTCATTTGTCATTTGGATTTCAGATGTTGTGCTTAAGTATATTTTTAAAACAGATGGAGATGAGGTACAGTTAGCCTTCTCTAAGGTAGAACTAGGGAATTATATTTCTGAACAAATGGAATCTGTATCAGAACATGAAGATATTGATACCGAAATTCAAATTTTTCAAAATGCCTTAGAATTTTCAGAGGTGAAGTCCAGGGAAGTTATGATTCCCCGTACGGAGATTATTGCGGTAGAGGAAAATACAACTCCAGCAAAACTCTCAACCATTTTTATAGACTCAGGACTTTCAAAGATATTGGTTTACAAAGGGACTATTGATGATATTGTTGGGTATGTACATTCATTTGCATTATTTAAAAAACCTAAAACTATCAGTAGTGTTTTGATGCCTGTGATCTATGTTCCTGAAACAATGTTGGTAAAAGATGTACTTAATGTGCTGACAAAAAAAAGAAAAAGTATCGGAGTAGTTATAGACGAATATGGAGGTACTAGCGGTATGATGACTGTAGAAGATATCATAGAAGAGCTTTTTGGTGAGATTCAAGATGAGCATGACTCTGTAGATTTGAAAGAAGAAATTACACAAGATGGATACTATCGTCTTTCTGCTCGTTTGGAAGTAGATTATTTAAATGAGATTTATAAATTAAATCTTCCAGAAAGTGAAAATTATGAAACTTTGGGTGGGCTTGTAGTGAGTCATACAGAGGAGATTCCAGAGGTGGGGGAGACCATAACCATAGAGAATTTCCAAATTCATATTCTTGAGACTTCCAGTACAAAAATCGAGCTTATCGAGATACGTCCAATCGAAGAGTAAATCCTATCATCTTTTTATTTTTTATTTTATAAGAAAATGGTATTTTCGCGCACTATTGTAGAATTAACTTAGGACAGATGGCAATTTTAAATAAAATAAGACAACGATCACTATTTTTGATACTAATTATTGCATTAGCACTTTTTTCTTTTGTGCTTGCTGACGTATTTAGAAATGGAGGGGCAGACTCTTCAAAGCAAAATCGTATTGCAACTATTAATGGAGAAGATTTAGATAGAAAAGAATTTGACCGTAAGGTAGAGCAGCAGCTACGTAATTTTGGAGCTTCTGGTACAACCACAAGAGCTGTAAACGCTGTTTGGGATCAAGAAGTAAACCGTATGGTTCTAGAAGGGCAGTACGAAGAGTTAGGAATCCGTATCGGAAAAGAACGTTTAGCAGATCTTCTTAAAAATGCTTTACAAGATGATGCTAGATTTCAAGATGCAGATGGTTTCTTTAGCGAAGCAAAAATGCAAGAATTTATTGCTACGCTCAAGGATAGCAAAAACCCTAACGACTTTCAAGGTTGGATTGCTTTTGAAGAATCTCTTGCCAATACAGAAAAGCAAGAAGTTTATTACAATTTAGTGAGAGCAGGATTAGGTGCTACCTTAAAAGACGGAGAAGTTGCCTATAGACTTGACGGAAACTCTGTGGATATCCAATATGTACAAGTTCCTTATGCAAGTATTCCTGATGAAGATATCGCTGTTACTGAATCTGAAATACAAAATTATATCAACGCTCATAAAGAAGAGTTCCAAACAGAGGCAACTCGTAATATCCGTTTTGTAAAGTTTGAAGAAAAAGCAACGCTTGACGACGAGAATATACTCAAAGAATCTATGATGAGTTACCTTAATGACGAGTTAGTGTCTTATAATAGATCTACTCAGATTAATGATACACTTCCAGGATTTAAAGTAGCTACAGATTTAAAAGAGTTTCTTTCTGAAAATTCTGATTTACCGTATGTAGATCGTTTTGTATTTAAGAAAGATTTAGCAGGGATCGTTAGGGATACAGTTTCTAAATTAGAAGAGGGTGCTATATATGGGCCTTATAAAGACGGTCGTTACATGAAATTAGATCGTATCGTAGAAACTCGTCAAATGCCAGATTCTGTTCAATCACGTCATATTTTATTATCCTATCAAGGAGCGTTACGTTCTCCAGAGACTCGTACTGAGGAAGAGGCAAAGAGACTTGCTGATAGTATATTAACAGTTGTGAAAAGAGATAAAAGTGCATTTGATAAATTAGCTTCTGAATTTTCATCGGATTCTTCAAATAAAGAAAGTGGAGGTGATTTAGGTTTCCAAAACCCTAATTTATTTGCTGCTGAATTCAGAGATTACATTGTAGATAACCCAAAAGGCTCTATGGATGTGGTAAAGACAGATTTTGGATATCACGTTATAGAGGTTGTAGAACAAAGAAATTTTCAAAAAGCATTAAAAATAGCTAGTTTGGCAAAAGAGATTGTGCCTTCTGATAAAACAATTTCAGATGTGTATACACAAACTCAAAAATTTGAAATCGCTGTTGGAGACGGAGATTTTGAAGCTATTGCTAAAGAAAATGGCTATACGGTTCGTCCAGTCAATAATATTGGAAGAATGGATGAGAACTTACCAGGTCAAGGCCCTCAGCGTGCAATCGTACAGTGGGCTTTTGAGGAGGATGCAAAAAAAGGAGATGTGAAACGTTTCCAAGTAAATGATGGATACATCGTAGCACAACTTACGCGTAAAGTAGAAAAAGGGGTACAACGTGCTGAAGACGTATCTGCAAGTGTTATCCCTAAAGTACGTATAGAAAAGAAAGCAGCTCAGATTAAATCAAAAATTACTGGAACAACTTTAGACGCTATTGCGCAAAACCAAGGTCAAACAGTTAGAACGTCAGGTGCACTTAATATGACGAGTCCTAACATTGCTGGAGCGGGTGATGAACCTAAGGTTGTAGGTGTTGCATTTGGTCTTAAAGAAGGAGCTATTTCTGAACCTATTGAAGGTGTAAAAGGAGTATATGTTATCAAAGTGACTAAGAAGACGGAAGCACCAGCATTAGAAAATTACGGTAGTTATGCTGCACAGCAAACGCAAAAAGCAAGAGCAGGTGTTACAACCAAAGTAATACAAGCCCTAAAAGAAGCTGCAGATATTGAAGATAATAGAGGAACATTCTACTAGTAAGAATATTCACTGAATCATAAAAAAAGGATCACATTTGTGATCCTTTTTTTATGTCTTAATTTTTAGTAAAAACTCAATTTTGAGAAGTCTGTAAGACGTACTTAAAATTGTAAGTTGAACTAATCCCGCTTTTTACTGAATTCGTTTCAGTAAAAAGCGGGATCTATGGTCTAATACCTCGACCCATACGACGTTCCTATTTATTAGGTTCAGGGCTTGCCATAAGGTATTATAATACCTTTTATTAAATTTCAAATTACTACTATCTAATGTAACAACATTTCTGAATAGGGAATAATCTTATAATATCCCTTTTCTTTAAAATACTCCATGTCTTCTATAGCGCCAATAGCAAGAATAAAGTCACCACCCCAGCCTCCTAAACTTTTGATAGCATTTGGATAATCAGAAAAGAGTTGTTCTTTGATGGTGGGGGTTTGTAAGATTTCTGATAATTTTGATTCGTGTTTTAGAAGTAAATCTTCAAATCTACTAAGGGAGTCTTGTGATGCAAGAATTTCTTTGGTAAGTGCTGTAAACTCCTTAATATGATAGTCTCTTTCAGTGGTATCAAGATTTTTGTAATGTGAAATACTATCTCTACTGTTTTGTTTTTTATTGAGGTGAATAAAGAAGATTTTTTCTTTAAAAACAGGGTCAAATACCACCGAATTTACTTCTGGAGTTGTTTCTTTGTTGGTGTATGTGATAGGGGTATTTGAAGAAGCACAGGCAATATCATAGCCACTGCCACCAAATGTCATTTTTAGTAACTCGTACGGATTGATAGTTGCCCATAATGCAATATTAGCAATTAGGGTAGAAGAGGAGCCTAGCCCCCAATCTCTAGGAAATTCTAAAGTGCTTACAACCTCATACCCTTTATCTCCTTCTAAAAATGTAGGATTCAGTACTTTAGCCGCTTTGAGAATCTCATAAAGTTTTTGAATAATCGGATTATCAGATGTGGTAGTAGATGGTAAGGGTATATTGATTTCTGTTTCAAACCAAGGGGTGTTGTCATGCAAGACACTCTTCCATATAAGTTTTTGAGTGTTGTTTTCTGTAACGGTCAAAGATTGCCCTAGTTTTGTAGGAACTGCAAGTGAAACTGCGCCATCAAGCACTAAGTATTCACTCGTTATTAATAATTTTCCGTGACTGTAAAAAGAAAGCATCTAAGACCTTATTTTTTCTATAAAACTTACCACAGCACTGTGTGTTACTGGATGTGTTTTAAAGTGGTTGATCGCTTCGTCCTTTTCTGAATTGCTTGCGTCAAATTGATTTAAGATATTCATCAGGTGCATTTTCATATGCCCCTGCTGTATTCCTGTTGTAGTAAGTGATTTGACAGCAGCAAAATTTTGGGCTAGTCCCGCTACGGCAATAATTTGCATTAACTCTTTTGCGTTAGGATGCTGTAGTAATTCAAAACACCATTTAACAAGTGGGTGTAGTTTTGTAAGACCTCCAACTGTCCCTACAGCCAACGGAATATCCATCCAAAATCTAAAGACACCTTTCTCAATACTTACATGTGTAAGACTTTTGTACAGTCCGTCTTTTGAGGCATAGGCGTGAATACCTGCTTCAATCGCTCTAAAATCATTTCCAGTGGCTAGTACAACAGCGTCTATACCATTCATAATTCCTTTGTTGTGTGTTACTGCGCGGTAGGGTTCTACTTCGGCAATGGCAATAGCTTGCGCAAATTTTACAGCAAATTCCTCTCCGTCAATCCCTTTTTCAGTTAGGTCTTTAATGGGGCAACTTGCTTCGGCTCTTACAATGCAATTAGGAACATAATTAGATAAGATGCTCATAATAATGTTGAGTTCGCTCCTGCCTGCCGGCGAGGCAGGTTCGCGAAAGCGAGCATCTGCATCAAACCCATCTTTAAAACTCTGGGCAAACTGTTCTAAACAGCTATTAATAAAATTGGCACCCATAGCATCCAGGGTCTCAAAGGTGCAATGCAATTGGTAGTAGTTGTTTAAAGCATCTGTTTTGTCAACGAGTTCAATATTGAGAATACCACCACCTCTTTTTTCCATATTAGCTGTGATGGACCTTGTGTCTTTAAGTAGTGTAGGTTTTATATCATTAAAAAATGCCTGCAAAACAGCAACATCACCTGTATACATAAAATGCACCTGTCCTATTTTGGTCGTTCCAAGAACCGTTGTTTTAAAACCGCCACGTTCTTCCCAAAATTTAGCCGCTTTACTAGCTGCAGCAACGACAGAACTTTCTTCTATAGCCATCGGGATGGTGTAGTATGTGTCGTTGATCAAGAAATTAGGGGCTACACCAAGCGGTAAATAATAATTGGTAATGGTATTTTCTATGAATTCATCATGTAATTGTTGCAGTTTCTGATCTGAATTCCAATACGTTTTGAGTAGTTGGCTTGCTTCTTCTTTTCTAGAAAAGTAGGTTTGTGTTAACCAGTTAATTTTTTCCAGTTTAGAGAGTTTTGAAAAACCTGCTATTTTTTTGGTCATTCTAATGGGTTTGTAGTCATCACAAAGATAGGTAGAAAGTTCATAAACGGTTTTTACCTATTGTTTTTAAGGATATTTTTTTCTTAACAATTTGGTGGTATTTAACACCAAATCGGGGGTTTTCTAATCTTTTTTTAGTAAAATTGGCAAACCTTTACTAAAATCGTACGATTTTTATGAGAATGTATACTTTTATGATTGCCATGTTTCTTTTGGCAACCCCCACGATTACTGCGCAAAACAAAGCGATAACGATAGCCGATATATGGAAAAATAACACCTTTGCAACAGAACGTTTGCAGGCATTACATTCCATGGCAAATGGAAAAGAATATGCCGTGCAAAATTATGATAGAGACAGCGGTGTTAAATCTGTAGATATCTATGACTATGAAAGTGGCCTGAAAGTCCGTACTGCAGTAAGCACGGCAGAGATTGACGGACTTGATTACTTTGTAGGTTATGAGTTTAGTTCAGACGAACAAAAGGTGCTGCTCTCTACCCAGCTTACGTCGGTTTTTAGACGCTCTACGCTTGGGGAGTTTTATGTCTATGATTTGCTTTCGCGAAAGCTAACCAAAGTATCTGATGATCTTATTCAAGAGCCTACGTTCTCACCAGATGGAACTAAAATTGCCTACGGAAAAAATAATAATCTCTTTGTGTTTGATATTGATAAAAACGAAACCAATCAATTTACGTTTGATGGTCAAAAAAATAGTATTATCAACGGAATTACAGATTGGGTGTATGAAGAAGAATTTGGCTTTGTACGCGCTTTTGATTGGAGTGCAGATGGAGAACGTATTGCGTATATCCGTTTTGATGAAACCAATGTCCCTGAATTTTCTATGGATGTGTATGGAGATAAACTCTACCAAACACAAACCGTTTTTAAGTATCCTAAGGCAGGAGAAGAAAATGCCAAGGTAAGTTTACATATTTATAGTTTAGGAGAAGCGCTTTCAGGAACAAATGTGGTGCAAACAAAAGAAATAAGTTTTGGCAATATAGGCGCTTACTATCTTCCTAGAATACAATGGACCAAAGATCCTAATGTACTCTCTGTACAAGCACTTAATAGAAACCAAAATGATTTGACACTTGTCTTTTACAATGCAAGTACTAATAAAGTTTCACAAGCGTTTAGAGAAAGAGATGCTGCCTATGTAGATGTCACCGATAACCTAACATTTCTAGAGGATCATAGCTTTATTTGGACGAGCGAAAAAGATGGATGGAATCATATTTATCACTACAACAAAGATGGCTCTCTCAAAAAACAAGTCACTTCTGGACGTTGGGAGGTTACAGAATATTATGGTTATGATCCAGCATCCGAGCGTATTTTTTATCAAAGTACGGAAAATGGCTCAATTAACAGAGGCGTATATGCTATTGATTTAAAAGGAAAAAATAAAACACCATTAGCAACTGAGGCAGGATCAAATAATGCTGATTTCAGCGCAGATTTTACTTATTTTATCAATTCTTTTAGTGATGCAGCAACGCCATGGCGTTACACATTACACGATGCTAAAGATGGTAGACTCATTAAAAGTTTAAAAGATAATGAAGCGGTCAAAACACTTTACAATAGCTATAAAGTATCTCCCAAAGAATTCTTTACATTAACCATTAATGGAGAAGATCTAAATGCATACATGATCAAGCCTGTAGATTTTGATCCGACAAAAAAGTATCCGCTGTTTATGTACCAATATTCAGGGCCAGGCTCTCAATCTGTAAAAAACTCTTGGAATAGTGCTAATGATATGTGGTTTCAGATGCTAGCACAAGAAGGTTATATTGTAGCCTGTGTGGATCCAAGAGGAACTGGTTTGAAAGGGCGTGATTTCAAAAAAATAACTCAAAAAGAGCTTGGGAAATACGAAGTGATAGATCAAATAGCTGCCGCAGAAAAACTAGGGCAAAGAGACTATATAGATGCGGATAGAATTGGAATATGGGGCTGGAGTTATGGAGGATTTATGGCATCCAATTGTCTTTTTCAAGGTGCAGATACTTTTACAATGGCCATCGCAGTAGCACCGGTCACCTCTTGGCGTTTTTATGATACTGTTTACACAGAACGGTATATGTTAACCCCACAGGTAAATCCTGAAGGATACGATAATAACTCTCCACTAAGTCATGTTGAAAAATTGAAAGGAGATTTACTACTCGTACATGGTAGCGCAGATGATAATGTGCACGTACAAAATTCTACACGACTCGTAGAAGCCCTTGTGCAGGCCAACAAGCAATTTAGGTACTTCAATTATCCTGATAAAAACCACGGGATTTACGGCGGCAATACGCGATATCATCTCTATACCATGATGACCAATTTCATCAAAGAGAAATTATAACCTATTATAACTAAAAACAAAACAACCTAATTATTAATTAACACGATACATATGTCAGCAAAAGCAGCACATCAAAAAGAACTATTTGGACATCCAGTAGGGCTTTATATTTTATTTTTTACAGAAATGTGGGAACGATTCTCATATTATGGGATGAGAGGTATATTTGTTTTATACTTAACGGCACAGACAATTGGTGATAATCCTGGTTTAGGATGGTTAAGTGGAGAAGCACTTTCATTATATGGATGGTATACAATGCTTGTTTATGTGGCATCCATACCTGGAGGAATAATTGCTGATAAGATTATTGGACAGAAAAAAGCAGTAATGATAGGAGGCTTTTTATTAGTTGCAGGTCACGGTATTTTGTCCATAGAAGAGATGTGGGCTTGGTATACAGGTCTAGGCTTAATAATAGCGGGTGTAGGTTTGTTAAAGCCTAATATCTCCACGCTTGTCGGAGGACTATACAAAAAAGGAGATGAGCGAAGAGATAAAGGGTTTTCGATATTTTATATTGGGATAAATGTGGGCGCGGCTCTTGCTAGTTTGACGGTGGCTTATGTTGCACAATTATATGGATGGCATGCTGGATTTGGTCTAGCCGCCATAGGAATGGTATTGGGGCAAGTGGTATACCTATTTGGACAAAAATATATTGTTCATGTTGGTAATAAACCCAAGAAAAAAGAGAAAGAAAGTGATGACGGATCTATCTCTATAGGTCAGATATTTAGAACACAATTCTCAACGCCTAAAACACTCGTTACTACATTGTTGTTGTCAGTAATAGGCCTAGGTGTCGCATACTTTTTAATTGAAAAGCAAACAATTGCTTATATGGTATTCTTTGTGTTTTTAGCTGTTGTGGTAGGAATGATGGTTACTATATATGGAGATCTTAAATCTCGAATTGAAAGAGATCGATATTTAGTATTACTATTATCTTTTATTATTGTGATTGTATTTTGGGGAGCTTTTGAGCAAGCTGGGGGATTAATGAATTTGTATGCTGAAAATAGAACAGATCGATTTTTATTAGGATATGAGATTCCTGCTGCAGCCTTTCAGTTTTTTAATCCTTTTTATATTATTTTATTTGCTCTTCCAGTTGCAAACTTTTGGCTTTGGTGGAAAAATAGAGGGAAAGAAGCGTCTTCTCTTTTTAAAATGGCAAATGGTGTGATCATCATGGGACTTGGTTTTGTTTTTATGGTATTTGCTTCAATGGAATATGAATCTTTAGGTAAGTCTGCCATGTATTGGTTAGCACTCGCATATTTATTCCATACTATAGGTGAATTGAGTGCATCACCAGTTGCATTATCTTTCATTACTAAGTTGGCTCCGGTAAGATATGGTGCTTTAATGATGGGTGTTTATTTTGCAGCAACTGGATTAGGTAACAAAGTAGCAGGATTAATTGGAGAATCAGCATCTGAAGCAGGTGAATTAACTATATTTTCTGGAATTACAATATTTTGTGTGATTTTTGGAATTTTAGTGATTGCTTTACTAAAACCTCTTAAGAGATTAACTCACGGAGCAGAAGATTTAAAAGGTAGTACTGACGACGAAGCCGAAGGATTTGAACTAGCAGATAACTAAAAAATGCTATTATGTCTACAAACTCAACAGATCAGTTTTTTGAAAACCCTGTCATAGGACACCCCCAAGGTCTTTTTGTATTATTCTTTACAGAAATGTGGGAACGTTTTTCCTATTATGGGATGCGTGCGTTGCTTATTATGTTTTTCACCGCTTCTATTACGGATGGCGGTTGGGGATGGCCAGAAGAATATGCGTATGCTATTTTTGGCACCTACGTCTCTCTAGTATACCTCTCCACACTATTAGGAGGCTACTTTGCAGATAAGAAGATAGGGTATCGATGGGCTGTAGTTGTAGGTGCGTTACTTATGACTCTTGGACATGCCTGTATGGCGGTTGAGACTCCTTTCTTTATTTATACAGGATTGACATTACTAGTGTTTGGAAGTGGTTTTTTTAAGCCTAATATGACCTCTATTATTTCAGAGATGTATAAAGATAGACCTCAAAAGAAAGATGGTGCGTATACTATTTTTTATATGGGGGTAAATGCAGGAGCCTTTGTTGGGATTTTGCTATGTGGCTATTTTGGAGAACGTGTAGGATGGGAATGGGGATTCGGAATTGCTGGAATTTTTATGCTATTTGGATTATTGCAATTTTGGTTTGCCCAAGACATTTTTGGAAAAATAGGATTAAAGCCCATTAAGAATGAAGCAGTCGTTTTACAAGAGGGTGAAGATACACAGTTAAATCCTTTTACAAAGTTTGAATTGTTATTAATAGTTGTCGCTTCCGCGCTTGGATTATCTTGGATTCTCAATGATCCTGTGAGTAAGATATCAGAAGGAGCTTATGATCTTTTTAGATTCGAACTCTTTGGATTAGCAGGCTCGCATGTAGTTATTATTACGGCTATTATTCTGTTTGTTCTTTTATTAGTTATTCGAATTCCTAAATACGCTAGAGTTACAAGAGATCGTATGCTCGCCGTGGTCTTCTTTGCTTTTGTGACTATTTTCTTTTGGGCCATATTTGAGCAAGCGCCTGGTTCACTAACTATTTTTGCTAGAGATTACACAGATCGTGTGTTGGAAGGTAATGCTGGATTGATTTTTAAAATTGTAGATGCGCTTATTACCATTGTACCACTTTCAGTCATTACGTGGGTATTGATTAAGTTGTTTTCTAAGACGTTTGGAAAATACAGCTTATCAAATATCTTCTTGGCCTTGAGTTTTGTGATTGTATGGAGCCTTGCCCTTTACAGATTATACGATAAGCTTACGCAAGATGCCGCAGAAGTTGATGCCTCTTGGTTTGGGATTTTAAACTCCCTATTTATTATCATTTTAGCACCTTTGTTTTCCAAGTGGTGGGAGAGTAAATACAATCCTAATGCCAACATGAAATATGCCATTGGTATGGGGCTTTTAGGGATCGGTATGGCCTTTGTAGCTATAGGATCAGCTGGTATTCCTCCAGGAGCAAAAACAGCCTCTGTGAGTATTATTTGGTTAATCTTGGTATACCTATTTCATACCATGGGAGAACTTTGTATTTCTCCCGTAGCCCTATCTTATGTAAGTAAACTTGTACCAGGAAGAATGATCGCGATGATGTTTGGCGTTTGGTATCTTGCTGTTGCCATAGGAATGAAACTTGCAGGGGTATTTGGAGAAGCTTCTACATCTATTGCAAAAACGGAAGGACTTAGTTATTTCTTTTGGCTATTAACAGCCGTAGCGGTTGGCTTGGGTGTTTTATCTGCAGCATTATATCCAGTCATTAAAAAACTAATGCACGGTGTCAGATAAATTATACGATTCTAACAATAAAAACGTTCCAAAATAAGGAACGTTTTTTGTTTGTAAGGGATTTGTAAACAAGCAGACATAGTAAGAAGGCATGTGGTTCCTAAGGGAACTAAGCGTATAAGCACTTTTCTATTTTTGAAGGGTACGCTTTCGCGAAAGCGGTCTCTTTAACATTACATTCTAACAGGTTTTTTAGAATATTTAATATTTTTAAATACATGAAAAAATTACTCTATATCATTGCGTTGATTTTTGTCAGTTCACTCTCAGCACAAGAGATTAATTGGATGACGTTTGATGAGGCATTGGCAGCACAAGAAAAGAATCCTAAAAAAATCATTGTCGATGCCTACACCACTTGGTGTGGCCCTTGTAAATTATTAGATCGAAATACATTTGGCAATAAAAAAGTAGCGGCGTTTATCAATGAGCATTATTATGCTGTAAAGTTTAATGCAGAAGGCACCGAAGAAGTAAATTACCTAGATAATGTATATACTAACCCAAGACACGACCCTAATCGAAGAGGACGTAACAGTCAGCATGAGTTTGCCCAAGCCTTGCGATTACGTGGGTATCCTAGTATTGTCTTTTTTGACGAGAAGGGAAATTACATTCAGCCTGTGGTAGGCTATAGAACACCCCGCCAGTTAGAAATTTATTTGAAGATGATTGCCAATGATGATTATAAAGAGTTGACTACGGATGAAAAATGGGAGGACTACCAAAACACCTTTGAATATACATTCGGGAAATAGGCCCTCACCTTAGTTCTCTCCCAGAGGGAGAGGAAATACAATTGACATTTCAATAATCAGATAGTTGGAATTTGTAAACTATATTAGTTTATTTCTTTGTGTTATTAGTGAAACGCTGTTTTGTAAAGTCTGAAAGACGCATTCAAAATAGCTAGTTGAACTACTCCCGCTTTTTTCAGCGGGATCAATCTTTTAATACCTCGACCCTTGAATCGATTTTCAGGGTCTAGGGCTTAATCTGGGGTTTAATACCTTTTATTGGATTCTGAAAAATCCCTTTTCATAGGTGCTATGAAAAGGGATTTTTAGTTCTAAACAAGTGGTTTTCCAACGTGAGATGTCACTTTTGTAATTAGATCCATCTGCGATAATAATGGTGTTTGGATATAACGAAATAAGACGTTCCAAATGGATATCTGGCGACTGTCGGAGTAAGATATACGTCGGTTTGATATCTTTAATTTTATACACGCCAAGACTATCGATAACAAGTATTTTTTTATGCTGAAGGCTAAAATAATTTGGCATGTCACGTTGGTAGATCGTATCTAGATTGAAGTTATTTTGATACGCTTCTATGCGACTATCTTTTTTATAATCAGCTGCAAGATCATCCGTGTAGACGATCAAGGTATCTGGGCTATACAGTCCCATTAATGTTTCTTTGTTTTTATGAAAGATCGTGAGATGTGACGCTTCGCGATGTGTTTTCTGATAGATATGGATACTTAACATAAGCGTTAGGGTTGTTAGAAAAAACAACAATCTTTTATATTGATATTTTTTAAGTAGGTAAAAGAAAGTGATGATCACAAGATACCATAGTAACATACTATTGAATGATACTGCTATGTGATCAATCACAAAATTTTCTTTGGAGGCGACCCAACCAATAAAATAGTTGAGAGCATCTATGATCTTACCATATCCCAATGCTATAAGATTAGGTAATATACCAAAGTAACTAAGGCTTACCACGAGAATCCCTAGGGAGAGTAGGATTCCTAAAAAGGGGAGCACTACGATGTTTGAAATTAAAAATAGTCCAGGAAATTGATGGAAGTAAAACAAGCTTAAGGGGAGTACCCCAACTTGCGCAGCTATCGATACCGTAATAATCCCCCAAAGTTTATCAAGTATATAGTTTTTAGGTCTGTAAAAACCAGACAGCCATGGTTGTAACCATAGGATGGCAATCACAGCGAGATAGCTTAATTGAAAACCGACCTGATAGAGTAAAGAAGGATCAATGACCAACAAGATGAAAGCAGAAAAAAGTAAGGCGTCATGGGTTCGGCGTTTGCCCCCTAAACAACTCCCTAACTCTAAGAAACTAAACATCGTTACCGCTCGTAACACAGAAGGTGATAGGCCTGTGATACATGCGAAGCACCACAGCAATCCTATAATCATCCCTGATCGAATCCATCGCCATTTTTTGATGGAAATAGGACGGGTCATAAATCTAAGGAGTAGTAACAAAATGCCAACATGAAGCCCAGAAACAGCAAGGATATGCATCATTCCTGCGCTGGCATATTGATTGCTCATTTCGGTGTCAATGTCTTGTCGCTGCCCGAGAAGTAGCGCTTGGATAATAGCCAATTGTTCGTTTGAAAATGGCTGTTTTTTTAAGGAGTTAATTACGCTTTCGCGAAAGCGTAACGCAACCACTCGACTATTTTCTGTGCTTTGGGCTGCCTTTAAGAGTTGGTCTCCATTTATAAAAAATTGACCATAGATTTGCTTTTTTTTCAAATAAGTGCCATAATCAAATTGATAAGGATTTTTTGAGAAAGGAAGTGCTGCGATAGTAGTGCGTACGTAATACCAACGACCTATGGCAGGAATCGTTTGAGAACTATCTTTATTGATGGATAGTAGTACTTTACCATTGATGGGTGTACTATCTTTTTGATGAAGTTGTGCTATAAATTTATGCTGATATGCACTCGGTTTTAGTTTTTCTTGGATAGAAAAAAGATAGGTATGTGTCGTTGAATCATTTTGATTTGCATAATGATGAGTAGATTGTAAGGGGTCTTTGAGTGTTTTGTTGGCGATACCTAGTAGTATAAATAAGAAGATCAATCCTATCCCAAAAGGGATAGACCATTGTGCAGTTTTGAACGCAAGAAGATGACAAAAACCTACAAGACTATAGGTGATGAATATGAGTAGAATGCAGCATAATAAACTGATGTGAATATAGGGTTGCAGTAGAATCCCTACAATAAAAGAAAGTGTTGTTTTTGCTAAGAGGGTGTTATAAGGTTTCAACGTCTTTACGAATCTTTATATGAAAAGAAGATTGGCATTTTATGGTATTGGGTTTTTAGTTTTTTGTAGATGTTGTTAATCCAAATCTATTTATATGCTGTGTATGTCTTATTTTTGTTTTAGAAATGCTGCTTTTAAAACGATAACCCAAGACGTAGGTATGCTAATGCATTGGGACACCTAATGTCTTAGTGCGCATGTTATCGTTTGTAAAAGCAGCCCCCTAACTAACTAACCAACCAAATAAATAGGATAAGACTCATTTTAAAGTCCATTTAATATGATATAATAAGGAGAAGGGGAGCCTAGTTTTAGGTGTATGCGCACATAAATGATAGGCCGTAACATCCCTTCTCCTTTTCTTTAAAATAAGTTTAATACGTTTATAATTCTTGTTTTCGTCCTTTGATGGATGCTGTTTTTAAGTCAATGTATTGCGATGCTTTTTTTATGAAAAGCAATATTTTTATAATGACAAACCCTATAAAAACGAAGAGTACTGTTAAAAACAATTGCCATAAAAGAAGATGAGCGTCTGATTCAATAATTCTTGTTTCCATTTTTTAATGTTTTGTTCTTAATCGTATTCATTGAGTCCATATAGGACTTCTTTCATTTTACTTCCGTTAATTTCTACGGGTTTGTAGGCGGTATTAAACTTGTCAATTGCAATAGCGATGCTTTCCTTTAGTTTTTTATATTCCACAGGAATCTTACTAGCACATTGTTTTTCATTCTCATAACTATCTAGCATAATGCCGAATTTCTCATAAAATTTAGCGCCTTGGTCTATGAACGCATTGTACTGTGTGATAAATTGTAGGAGCCTGTCAATGGGAAACTCTAAGTTAATTTGCATTTTATGGGCTTTATAGCGTTTGCTGTCGTCTGCGAGGGCTACATTAAGTGCTGCCAGATAGGTGTCTAAGTGCTCCCGAACGCTATCCCAATCGTCATTATTTCTACATTCCTCCAAAGGAGTTTTATATTTGATAGGTTTTGTAAAATCGACAAAGAGCTGTTGTAATTCTGTTATGATATTTTCATTGCTCTTTTGTAGAAAAACAGTCTCGAAATAAATCGTATTCAAATCATTATGCATGCGTAATGTAAAATCCAGTATACATTCTATGTCTTTAAGGCTTTCTTCTTTTTCAGCTCTAGAAGAACCATCATTATTAAATAAGGAGATAAAAGAATGCGCCACCGATGCATAAATATTATTTCCTAAGATTTTAGTAAGATCAAACCCTTTTTTCTTGTCTGCTTTGGTACCTATGGTTTCTTTAATATTTTTAAACTCTGGATAGTTATTAGGATTAGCAATTTTATTAATCTCATGAAACGTACTCACCGAAGCAAAATGATGATCTAACGCCAGTGTTTTCTCATAGAGTATTTTGATGATTTGAAGTCCTTTAATATATCGTATTTTACTGATGTCAGACAGTTCGTTTTCTAATAGACGCTCTCGTTCTTCTTTCAACCTATCTTTTTCTAATAACCAATATAGCTTTTGATCATTGGTACTACTTTTTTTGATGCCAACATTTGCTTTAGACAGGTCAATTGCAATGACATTATATTTTTTTTGATACGTTGCTTTTACTGCCTCTAATTCGATGAATAACTGTGCTATATGCTCTTCTAAAGAAAGTTCTTTGCTCTTTGTGATATTTGTTAAGCCATGGCTCTTATGAATACTACATAAGGAAAGAATAATGGTGATATATATGATAAGTTTCATAGTGTTCTTATTTTTTCTCAGGATCTAGAATGGTAATGTCTATATACTCATCTGTGATGACAGTAGGGTAGATTTTGGCTTCTAGTACAGAGAGTTGTTTTGATTTGTCTGTTGCAGTTATGGCAATAATTTCTTCTGGCAAGGGTAATGCTTCTTCCATAATAAATTCTGAGGCTTCTTTACCTTTAGATGGGATAGGTCCTCCAAGTATATGATCTAATTCTTCCTGTGTTAATTTTTCTCTGTACACTCTTAAAACGGTGCTTCCATTAGCAGCTAGAATAATAGACGCGTTGTTAGTGTTTTTTGCTGTTTTATCCACTGGGTTAGGTGTGCTTGTAATCGTACAAATACCTCTTCCTGAACATCCTGTTCTAGTTCCGATTTCAAGTCTGTATTCTTGAGATAAGGCACTAGTTGATAGGTACACCAGAAATAGCGTGGTGAGTATTAGTTTCATGTGTGAATGGTTTTTAGAGGAGAATTATAGTATTAGTTTTCTTTAGTTTTCTATATACCCTTCTTTAAGAAGTCCCTCTTTGATGCCTTCATAATGGCCTTTCCCATATATTATGACTATCTTCTGTCTAGAATCTGATATTATTTCCTTAATGACTACTTGATTTCTGTAGTTTAATCGTAAATCTGTAAGAACTTCTTTATTTTTTTTTGTTATGATATCATTACAAACTGTAAGTTCATAAAGCGTAGTTTCGTAATCACAAGGCTCTAGAAAAATTTTCCCAAGTTTTTTTTCATATAAATAAACTATTTCTTCCAAAGTAATATCAACATTCTTAGAATTTAATTTGTTTAACCCTAAACTAGAATAATTAGGTTGGCTAATTATCTTTTCTTTAGGTTTGAATTTTCCATTTGACAGAGAGTTTATAATATCTAAGTTTCCAGTTTTCCCATATGGTTTGCCAGATATTTTTTTGTGTTTTCTTAGTATAGTGTCATTATTAGTTACTTCTACTAGTTCATAATAAAAATAAAACCCTTGCTTGTCTAATGAGTCTATTTTAGAAGAAATATCATTATAAAATTCCTGAGTACCTATATGAAATAATGGGATAAAAATAATTTCTTTTTCTTTTTCATTTTGTAAATGATGTAAACTTACATGTTTATCATATACACCTTGATTTTCTAAATAAATATTTATCAGTTTAGATTTGCAAGAGGTGAGCAATAGTAGGCTTAGAAGTATATAAAAAGATTTATTCATAATTAATTTAATATTCCGCATAAGTTGTCATTCCTATGCGGAAATAGGGTTTATTGTTTATTTAAAAAATCACTTATTACGCCAATTAGAAAATCTTCTATAATATCACCAACTTCTTCTCCAAAAACAGAATCAAGTAGACTTGTTACATGACACCATACTTGCCACCACTTACATTTTTTTCTTGAAGTATCTGCTAAAGGATTATTTTCAAGGGCTAATTGATTTCCTCCGAATAATGCTACGTCTGCACTTATAGACGATTTGCTATTGTTTTTTTGGTAATTATACGTAAAAAGCAATGCTTCTCCAATAGTTTTTCCATTATCTTTTTCAGTAATACCCCTGTCTGTTAGTCCAGTACTTAAATATTCATATGCTTTTCTAAGCATAGCTTCTCCTTCTGGAGGTAATGTAGGTAAGGCTGTTTTTGCAGCTGCGGTTTGATTTCCTATGAGTACTTTTAACTTAAATAGCTGGTAGGTATCTCCCGCTGTATAAAAAGGACGAACTGATTCAACAAAAGAAGACATAGCATCAACTAAAGTCTGTTCTATATTTATATTTTGAATTTCAGGTGGTAGTGTAGGGGCAGGTTGTGTTTTTTGAGCACTCATGCTTCCTGATATGGCTATTATTGCGAGTGCAATACATATTTTAATGGTTTTCATATGACTAAAATTTTAATATTTTTAATACCTACTCATTCGCTTTTCGGTGTTCGCGGCTTGTTTTTGATGGGAGCATCCCATATTGGATAAATAATGCGCTGTTTATTAAAACTTTAGTATATTTGTTTCCATAAGACAGGCATTCGCTTGTTTTTCTGACAAATGACGAGAGCTTCTACCTAGTAGGAGCTTTCTCTACTTTTAGTGTGTTAGTGTTCTTTCATGTAAAATGGGTATTGCTTTTTAATTAGATTTCGTATATAAACCCAATGTGATTGATTACATACTACACGAAACTTTCAACGATTGGACTAAAAAAAATGTAAAAACCTTATACCCGAGGATTAATCGGGTAAAAGGTTTTTGAGTAGGGTGAAAGACAATAAGATTAATACTTATATTTTAGAGTACATCTCATAAAATTAAGTTATTGTTTGATAAGTGTTATATTTGTTGGTAATGAGAAGTTTTCACCATTTCCATAATTTACTTTAACGCCCTCGCTATTTCTTAATGTGAGCGTTGCTGTTGTTGAAGAGGTTAAAATAAATTCACCAGATTTATATGTATCGCTTATAACATCTCTAATAAAAACAATATATTCTGTTGGGCTTTTGTATATAAATGAAACTTTTTGATTTGTAAAAGTTTGTATGGTATCTACTTCAGCAATGGTCTCTCCATTTTCTATATACACATATTTGCCAAAAATTCTATCGTAATATTCGTTTGGTGTAATTATATCACTATACATTTCAAATTCTTGTAAAGTTATTTCAAATGAATCATTACCATTTTCCCACCTCCAAACACCTATAATATCGTCGTGATGGTTATTTATGTCTTTTACATAAAAACTACTTTCTACAATATCAGAAGTTCCTAGAGGATATACTGTTTGAGCTTTACAGCTTAGTGTAAATATTATGAATACTATTAAAATTATATTTTTCATCATTTCTTATGTTTAATTACAATTTTTTTCAACTCTGTCTCCGTTGTTTTTGATTTTAATTCTGGTCCAATCTGTTAAATCATTGACATTGCCACGAAATAGAGTCATTCCGTAATTTCTTTCTTTGAAAAGTTCGGCAAGCCTTAATTCATTTAGATTAGAAGATATATTTCTATTTATCCCTTTTAACGCTATATCTTGATCTATTATGACGGGAGTAATACCAAGAGAACCAGATACATCAATAAAATCATTTGAATTAGATATCGTTAATGCGTAAATAGTGTCATCGTTAGGGTCATTTGTTAAGCCTGGTGTTGTAACTACAGCTACAAAACTATTTAAATCATTAATTAGCCCGTTATTATTAAGATTAAAAATTGTATAAAGATCACTACCTGAGAAAACTGGTAAGGCTCTAAATACATTGCCATTAGGATTGGTCAAGTTAAAATGATTGTGGATATATGAATCTGTTCCAGAATTAGGTGGAGTTAGTTCAATACCTAGTTCATTTGGATTACTTTCAAATCTATCTTCATCAGGATAATTTGTATTATCGTCATCACTAGTTTCTCCAAAAAATACAATTTCTGTATTCCCTGAATTATTGGCTATAAGCTCCTCCATACGTACTTGAAAACTAGCGCTATTTGCAAGGTTTTCCAATAATCTACAATCGCTAATAAACTCTAAATCAAATATAATAATTTCATTTTCATTATCTGGATTATCGGGATTTTCAAGACAATTACAATTAGCATCAAATCCAAATTCACAGTCATTCTGTGCATTGCATTCATCATCACAGGGATTGCGTACTGCATTATTCTTTTGACCATCACATGCACTTACTGTGATTACCTCACCTGGTCCTCCTGAACAACTACATGGCGTAATAGTAATAATAACACAATCAATATCTTGCCCTCCATTACCTGTATCAGTAGGATCATCATTACCACCTGGCGGATCATCTCCTGTGGGAGGTGTTCCGTCTGCACCTCCATTTCCTCCTGTATCGCTCTCTTGATCTTGAGGATCATCACCAACAGGTTCACAAGCAGTTCTAGAAGTTTGGGAAACACTTAACCCATTAACAAATATATTAGAGCCTATGTAGAGTCCATTTCTGTCATAAACTTTAATCTCACCTGTATATTGAGATAAATTATTTATATCTGTAGTGTTTTGTAACCAACTTGTTTCGGGTATAAATTCTAAAAAATAGCTATAATAACTATCGCCATTTTCTTTAACAATGTAATTAATTACAGAAACTTCTTCCGTTGGTACTTCCTTTTCCATCGTAAAGGTATAATTCGATTTATCTTCACTGTTGGTGATTTGTTGTATTCTATCAGTATTTAGCGATCCTATAACTAAATTTTCTGTAGAGCGATTTTGTTCATCTGAATATGTCTTTAAAGCGAAGGATAAATTTTTATCAGATTGGGTCTCTATAAAGTCTATGATATGTGGTATCTGATTAGCTTTTACTGTTTGAGTGGTCGCTTGATGCTTTTCTGAGATTTGGGTGTCTAATCGTACTCCATCATCTCTCTGGCAACTATATAATTGCAAGCACAATATAAAGAGAAAGAGGAATTTGTAATAAAGAGTTAATCTTGTGTTTTTAATCATTTTTATTTTGGATTTTAAATTAATATTCAAAACAAAAAAGGTTTCTTTAAAAATTTAAAAGTCTTCAAATATAGATTACAGAATAAAAATAAATTATTGAAAATGAGTAAACTGACTATCTGAATTAGTGAATGACTTTTAATCCTTCTTTTATTGTAAAGAAGAAATTACCTTTTACTTTATAATTAGTGATTTATTATAACGATGAGGTAAACATATTCAATAATTATTGATATGTTGCAACACTATGTCGCACTGTTGCAGATAGTTACAGGGATTGGTTTTAAATGGATTGAGTTGTAAGAAAGTACTGTTTTATTGGGAACTAGATATTTATATTGTTACGAATAAGTATTTGAAAAATAGATAGTTTAAAATACTTATTTATAATAGCTTGTTCTGTTAAATACAAATTAGAATTACGGTTATTCCAATAGGGTTTCAAAATTTATGTAGTTCAGGTATTTTTAATGCTTGTATACTCTTTATTTTCGCTTATAATTATGTGATCTAGCAATTGTATTCCTAACACAGTCGCCCCAGCTGTTAATAATTGTGTCATTGCTATATCATTCTTGCTAGGGGTTAAATCTCCCGACGGGTGGTTATGACAAATAATTATCTTTTCGCACTTCTTAGCTACTGCAAAGTTGAAAACGTCAATAGGTTTAACATTGTTTTTATTGAGCGTACCAATCGTTAAAAGTTCGATGTATTCAATATTATTAGCAGAACTCAAACCGATAGCCCACAAGTACTCTTTTTTTCTATGTAGCCTATTTTGTCTTAAAAGAATTTTACGCATAATACGCGCTATGTCCTTCGTATTAGCGATGTGTATATTTTCATCTTTTGGTAAGCGTACATTCATTATAATGAATTTTATTAGAGCAAATATAAGATTTAACTACTAGTAATATTATTAATTACTATAACGCTATGCTCATGAAGTAGGCGTTTGTAAATGCAAAAAGAAAAATAAATTGAGATTCTATTAATAGTTTGATTAGAATTTCAAGTATATGGGACTACATTTGATAGATTATTTCGGGTACTTGTTCAAAATAGCAAGATTATTATTTTCCTAGAAAATGATGCTAATTTGAAAATTTACTCAAATGGCTTTAGAATACAGTATCTTCAAAACAATAGCGTTTTACACTTAGGACGCTGTAAATAGCTTTACGTCAGTAAAATCTGTTAGATTTGTTGTAAATATAACATATAATAGCAATTGCTATTGTATCATTGTTGTAGGTAAGCAAAAAAATGTACGAAAAACTAATACCTCCAAAATATAATCAAAGTTTAAACATCTCTAAATCACATTTTGATTTTGATAATGGCATATTGAGTGCATTTGAGAAATCTATTGAAGATTTATGTTCATTGTACAGTGTAGCAATAAAACCTTTGAATATCGAAAATGAAAAATTGAAAAATAAAATTGAAAAATATCCATACCCAACAGATACAGATAGTATGGAGAGTATCCTCCTATTGCGAATAAATGAACAAATTAATGCAGCATCTGACAAAATAAACAATGTAAATAGTTTTTTAACTCAGGTTATTTCGGTCTTCTGCTGGACCCAAATAGAACAAGCTGAAAATAAATTAATCAACTTGTTAAATATTAAAAATAAACAAGAAGAACATAGAGGGTTTACTCCTTGGAAACTAAGAAAAGAGTACTTTAAAGATAATGGTGTGAATATAAATGACTTTAAAAACTACTATGGTATTCTGGAATTACAAAAAGTCAACAATAAAATCAAGCATTTAGGAAAAGTAGATTCTGATTTAATTTCATTCAAACCTTTTCAAGGAAAGTTAAATTACCCTTTTGAATATATAAAATTACCAGTAACTAAATATGTGAGTAATTCTTATTTGTATTTGATTGAATTAATGACAGAAATTGAGGACAAAGCTATTTAAAAAAGCCAACCTACAACAATTTGTATATTGTATATGCCGCAGTCGGCAGGTAAACGCAACATACAAGAGAGGTTGTCAGAAATAGAAAAAAACAACCATGGAACAACAAATTATAAAAATAGAAAAGGATAGAATTAGAATATTTTTAATTTTATTTTTCTTTTCTGAAGAACATGATGATTCTTCAAATCGTAATTTAAAGAGACTTTTTGAAAGCGAAGTCAAGTTACAAAAATTAGATTTTTGGGTAAGAAACCCTGATTACTTTTGTTATTCACTCTTAGATATAGCGGAAAGAGAACTTAAAAAAAAGCAAGAAATAAAAGACATAGTACGGAAAATTTTTGAAGATAGAGAGCCTGAAATAAGAAGAGAAGACATGAGGAAATTTATATATGGCGCATATGAAGATATGGATAACGCAATAGGATTTCTGGACTCAGTTGATTTGATAAAATTCGATAGTAAAAAAGATGTAGTGTTAAGGACAAAAGAAAGAAAATATTACATTACAGATTTTGGAGTGAGTAAAATCATCGCTAATTTACCCAATTTGCCATTTTTAAAATGGTATGAAGACAGATGCTTACTGATTAAAAAATATTTTGGAGATAAAAATGGGACTCAACTTAAAGATATTCAATATCAAGTTGAGGCTTACACGAAAACGCCTTATGGACAACTAATTCCAAATGTTTCAAGCCTTGTAAAGGAGAAATATAATACCATTTACCAAGAAAAGATATGAAAAAATTTGATTTCAATTTATTTGTTCAAGAACAGTTTGAGCAATTTAAAGGCACTTTTTCTCTAAAAGAGGTAGAGAATCTCTTATATATTGGGGAAGAAGCATATACAAAAGATAACCCTAACTCTACTGGTAAAACTTTGGTATTAGATTTTCTCGCATTCAAAGGAAAAAAAGATGATGAAAGCATAATTGATTATAGTGTAGAACTTAAAAAAGGCTTAACTCTCTGGATAACAAAAAATAGCAACTTTAAAGGTAAATCCAGTATTTTTAAAATTATAAAGTTTGCGTTGACAGGAGATAATTCCATTAAACCCGATGTAAATAAATGGATAGAAGAAATTTTTCTATGTTTTACTATCGGGGTTCATCAATACACTATTCATATTATTAATAAATGGGGGTTAGTCGCAAGATTATATAACGTTAAGCTAAATGACTGGGGACAATTAGAGAATGTAGAAAAGAAACCAATTTTTGAAACTAACTCAAAGGATGATTTTAAAAATGAAATTCAAGATTTCTTTTTTAATCAATTTTCATATTACTCTTTAAAATGGACACAAGGTTCATCTAAAAAAGATAATCTTGATTTGGTAGAAAGTTCTGCGAGTTGGAAAACGTATTTCAAATCAATCTGCTTAGAGTCGAAAGACTATGGAGTTCTTTTTTTTGGCGGGAATATAGAAAAACATCAAGGTCAGAAAATATTTCAAACTTTGATGGGTTTAGATTTTACTTTTGCCATAAACCAATTAACAATTAGGAGGGATAACTTATTGAATGAAAAAGCAAAAGCAAAACTGAAAATTCAAAATACACAAGGCGATAATTTAAAAAAGATAGAAAGATTAAAAAAACAAATATCTAAGGTTAACTTGCAGATTGAAGCCCTAAATAAAGCTCCAATAGTCAATAGTAATCAAGAATTAGTCTCTTTAGAAAAAGAGTATAAGCTATTAATATCACAATATGAACAGTCCAATAAAGTAGAAAATGAATATCGAGAATTTCAGAAAACTAAAGAAATTAGTGAAACAAAATTAGAACAAAAAAGAAAAACTTTTAGAACGATTAGAAATCGAATTGATTCGGTCAATAAAAAAATACTTGATTTAAATCAACATATTGAGATAGGTATCTTCCTTTCTGATTTGGAAATTAAAAACTGTCCAAGTTGCCACCATGATGTAAATGAAACAAAAAAAACAACTAACCTAAATGCTCATAAATGCCCACTATGTAGTGAAACGATTAATGACTCAGATGGAGATGATAAAGAATCTTACGAGAAAAAAATAAAAGAATTACAGGTAGAACTAAAACAAGCGGAACAACAAAAAAATATAATTGAAAAAGAAGGAGGAGAAATAAAAAATCAACTACGAGTACTTAAAGTAAGTATGAGAGAGAAAGAAAGAAGTTTGCAAAAAGTGAACACTAATACATTACTCTTACAGATTCAATCAGCCCAAAGTAAAATTAATAAGATACTTGCTCAAAACCCCGTAAATAACCCACAAAGAGAAGAAGTAATTGCAAAAAAAGCAGTATTTGAGTATCAGTTGAAAGAAATTGAGAAAAATTCAAGTCAAACAAAACCATCAAATAATTTTGAGGAAAAGACTAAATTTTTAGAAAAGGTGATTAAGGCATTAATAAATAAACGCTACGAAATGGGTGTTAATACAATAAAACGTTTACAAGATCTAATGTTAAAGGAGGTGCAGTCATTTGGGATTACATCTATTACATCTATCAGAATAACTGAAAAATTTGATATAAAATACACTCAGTGGGGCGAAGAAATTAGCTTTGAAAAAATCTCCGAAGGTGAACAACTACGAGCAAAATTAGCCTTTTATCTCAGCCTTATCCAACTCGATATTGAATATAATATGGGAAAACATACAAGATTTTTAATGATTGATAGCCCAGGTAGAGAAGAAGCAGGAAAAAAATACATGGAAGGATTAATCCAGGTACTTCAAGGTATTGAAAATCGTTATCAAGATAAACTTCAAATCCTAATTGCCACAGCAGATAGTCGTTTTGAAAATGTATTGAAAAATCAATTTGTATATCCAGAAGAAACATACATTTTTTAATGAAAGTTATTTCTTACATTGAATTTAGCACTTATCCCTTATCAGAAAAAGTTGATTTTTTTGATAATGGTATTGCTTCTATTGTTCAATCAGTGGAGGATAGTCAGTTATATAAATTTTTAAGGCAAATTATTTTGAATGTTGCTGAAAATGCATTTATTAGAAAATCTGCAGTATCTATATTAGTGGAGTCTGTTTTTTTAGGAAAAATAAAAAACAGACAAGCTATTTCTATTCTTGTTGATGAATGGGAAGATTCTCCACATGTTTTTGTAGAACTGCAAAGAGTAAAAGACTTATTTTACTTCTTTGATGTTGAACCTGATATTAATAATATCTATAATTCATACCTCAAAAATGAAGAATTAGAAATTGTTACAGAAGCATTGTTAAATCTTGGATTCATACATTTACAAAAAGGATTTGAGGCGGTGAATAAAGATGATAAGATTAGTTGTTTTCAAGCAGCTATTCAATATTTCAATGATTCTGATAACTCAATTGAAAATAGAATAGATGCGAAATTCTATCGTGTAGTTTCTTCAATTTTGTTTGATTTTCTGAGTTTGAAAACTGCTAATATTGACAATCAGCTTAATCAATTGGCTGTGATTTTAAAAGAAAAGTGGCTGTACTCTTTTGATTTTAATGAAAATGTGATGGATGTAAGTTTTTACAAAACGCTAACATCAATTTCCAATATCAAAAAAGAAAATCCTACTAATTGGACTGAGTATCATATTGAATTTAATAAATTGTACGAGTGTTATTCAGATGTAAAAAATCAAAAAATCAAAAACCGTTTGAACAAAAGCAAGTTATCACACACGTTTGTAGCAATGTGTGAAGAATCGTTTATTGAGCCTTATTTTGCACTTAATTTTCATTCCCAAATGGTTAAGATTGATAATTGTATAAAAAGATACTCTGTGGGTTCGCCTTTGTATGATTTCCTAACGCACATCAAGAAACTTGCAAATAATAACGATTTTAAAAAAAAAGTAGATACTAAAACGGTTGAGCAAAAACTTAAAAACTGTTTCCCTAAAAGAAGTCCAGCAGCAATTGAAAAAACATTAAAAAAGATAAAAGATCCAAAAAATCCTGATGAGTTGATAAATGCATTTGAAGAACTAAATGCCCCCTCAATAGATAAATTTATAGATTCGCTTGTATTTGCTTGCATCACACTTCAAGGAGATAGAATTTATAAATTTAGTAACCGTAGTAACATAGAAGAAAACGATAGAAATAAATTTATTGCTCAATTATTGCGTTCCGCTGATTATTCTACTAATGACCAGTCACTTTGGGGAGAGTCTCCAGGAGGTAAAAAAGATGGTGAAATTGATTTAATGTTTTATGATTCTAGAGGTTTGCCATTTGCAATTATCGAGGCTTTGAATTGGAGGGATTATGATTATCTGAAAACACATATAGATAAGTTATTTAATAAATATGATACTGCAGGGTTTGAGAATAATTTTATAGTAGTTTATGCAAATGCGAAAAAATTTGGGGCACTATGTAAAAAATATATTGACTGTATTTCTAAGCACAACTATAAACATGTTTTTCAATGTGTTAATGAGATTGATGGTTATAATTATGCTGAATTGAAAATATATAAGGCAGAGCATATTAGGCATGGAGGCAAAGTTTTTTTGTATCATATAATAATTAACTTTAATATTTAACTACATTCTGACAACAATTGCTATGTGTCAAGCCCCCTGCTTCGGCTTGGAGATAGCCAGTACGTCACCTACAAGCTCTGAAAAGTCAAGAAGCAGTTAAGCTCTTTTTATTTTTTGAGGTACGAAAAAAGAAAACCCACAGCAACAATTGCCATTTAATGAACTCTCAAAATCTGGGGGCATTGTAAACGCATACAACGCCCTACTCATGGCAGAAGAATATGTAAAAGCGCAACATAAAAAATAAGTTGAGATTCTGTGAATAGTTAGGATAAGAATCGCAAGAATATGGTGGGTATTAGACACATCATATCGTGTACTTTCTTCCAATAACTAGGATATAAGGGGTCTATGTATCCCTTAGAAAATAATACGAACTTAAAATGTACTCAAATCATTTTACAAGGTAAGAGCTTCAAAACAATAGCGTTTTACACTTAGGACGCTGTAAATAGCTTTATGTCAGTAAAATCTGTTAGATTTGTAACACATAATATAAGCTATCATTGCAATAGCTATGATATTATTGTTATACACAAGCAAAAACACATTTTTAGAATTGGGAATATTTGATTGGATAAGAAATAAAGAAACAAAAACTGAGTTTGAAAAAACATTTGCTGATTTAAATCGGATGAGTTCTCTTGTTCCAAGCGCTGGAAAAACATTTGACTTACTAAAATCCCTGAATTCTGAAACTACTGAATCCCAAACTGACTCTCTAATTTCTGAATTAAATAAAATACAGTACGCTTCAAATACAAACAGCACTTTTTATTTTTATTTCCCTATAGTAACTCATATCCTGTATTTCAAGCCTGAATGTGAAAAAGATATTTTAGAATATTTAATCGGACCTAATTTTGCAAATGGAACAACGAATACGGAAGAAATGATTTCGCTTATTCAAGGAGCTATGAAATATAAGCTTTCTGAAAACAAAGAATATCTGACAAAAGAAAGTCAAAATTGGATAATGAATACATTACCGAAACTGGAAAATGAAGTTGAGCGCGAATTACAGAAATGCTGGAAAGGACTGAATGAATAAAAGCCTGTTATAACATCATATATGAAATCAGAGCAAAGTTTAGTGTCAAACCTAAAAGTCATTTCCTTTTTTGCAAAGGCGCTAGATTTTTATAAATTAAACAAGAAATAAAAATACGCAGATAAATCGATTGGTTTAGGCATACTTGCCTTGCTTCAATTCATATATTTGGGGTTGTACCCAATTTGAGAAATGAACAGAGAACTTTGGAAAAATAGAACATTTACAAACGAAAATCCTATCAATTATCCTTGTCCAAAGTGTAGTGTTGGATTTTTAACACCAAAGAAACAGATTCTAACTGAAATCACACCTACTGGAACCGAAATGGAATATCATGGCTATCCAAACGGAATTGAACATATTTTTAGCGGAACATTAATTTGTAAGAATAAAGATTGTAAAGAATTAGTTTCAATAAGTGGTCAATGTTTGAGAGATATTCAAACTGGAAAAGAATTACAAAGTGGAGAAATGGCTGAGCACAGATTTTCAACCTACTATCTGAAATTCTTTTATCCAAATCTTAAAATAATAGCTTTACCAAAAGAAGTATCCGAAAATGTTGCTGAACAAATAAACCTTTCTTTCTCACATTATTTTAATGATTTATCATCTTGTGCAAATAGAATAAGAAATGGAATTGAACTTATTTTAGACGATTTAAATGCACCTAAATGGAGAAAAACAAATGATGGCAATAAACAGGTTTTCAAAACGCTTCATAGTAGAATTGAACATTATGGAAAACGGAATAAAAAAATTTCCGACCATCTTTTAGCTTTAAAAATAATCGGAAATGAAGGAAGTCACGTTGGACTTGTTGAAAGTGATGACATTTTAGATGCTTACGAAATTTTAGAAGAGCTAATCGAATTTACCTATGTTAAGAAAAAAGAAAGAATTGCCCAATTAGTGAAAGAGATTGTTAGCCGAAGAAAACCAAGGTCGAAAGAATAAAAACTGGGTACAAGACCGTGTATAACTAATTGCTTATTCTGCGTATACTCGGAAAATCCACTAGAATTTTCTATCTGTGATTTGTTTGCTAAATTAGTTGCTTAAACAAGCAACGAGCCATAAACAAAATACGTATAACAAACCTAAAATCGACACAGTGGAAAACAAAAAGGAAGAGAGCCAAAAAGAAAAAGACAAGTCAAAACTTTTAGATATACATGGATTCGAAATTGTAAAGTCACCCTTTTTAGGAAATAGAAAAGTTGTCAAACACAATGCCGAAGATAGAGACCGACTTCATGGCGGACTTTTAGATTAATGGTAATAAAAAGCGTTAACGTTATTTTGTTTTAACTCATTTTCTATTGTATTAAAAGATAAGCCTAAGAAGAACTGAGGTAAAAACAACTGATTGCAGCTATTTTTTCCGTTTAGTTGACTTCTGTAATGATGATTGTATGGGATGGCATTTTTCACAATTAAAAATACCTGTTTTAGCACCTTAAATCACCCTCCGTGCCTCCACAAATGCTCGTTTCCAATACGTTTCTTCCAAAGAAGAGGTCAGTACGCCTTTGGAGGTAGTCGCATGGATGAAGTAAATCTCACCGCCTTTTACCATCGTGACTAAGCCCACATGATTGATCTGTCGGCTGTTTTTATTGGTTTTAAAAAACACCAAATCCCCCGCTTGTGTGCTGCTTTTGGAGATCGGTTTTCCTTTTTTTGCCATATCTCTAGAGATGCGCGGCAATACAATATTTTCTTTCTGAAACGCCACATATACCAATCCAGAGCAATCCATCCCTTTGGACGTCGTACCGCCAAATTTGTATTTCGTCCCACTAAAGGCTTGTGCCTGCGCAACAATACGTTCGGTTTTGTTGGGAGTATCTAGATTGTAGGATTTCGCTTTTTTGGCACCCCCACAGGAGGTCAATACAATAACAGTAAGAAGGAAGAGTAGGCATTTTTTCATATAAAAAGTGCGATTATAGATTCGGGTGAAACAAATATGAGGAAAAAATAACAGTTTTGAAAACGGATAATCGTTACCGCTAATTAGAGATTTATAATGGCTGATAGTTAGTTAGAGTGATACATATTATGTTGAATTTTATTGGAATTGACTTAACGGTTTCTCCCATGAAACAAAATTGGGCACATTTTGCTGTCTAAAATTCAAAATTTAGTATAAAAATCATTCTAAACTTTATTAAATAATAAGCAGTTATAAAGCTAGGTTTATTAATATGACTGGGGTTATCTGACGTGTAGCATTTTATGCTTTTGAGACTAATCAAAAATCTTTTAAAAATGGGATCTTTTATTTAGATTAAACCCTCATTTTTAATATTAAGGTAGTGGGGTGTAATCTAGAAATATCAAAAAATATAAAGTTTTACAATAAAGAAATGCAAAAATGGGAAAGAAGAATATTTAAAACTTCTCTTATATTATTTTTAAGCATAATTGTAATCACTATTGTAGGCTTATCTTTGAACGATTGGTCTTTAAATTTAATCTCAAATGAATTACAGGATACTTATAAATATTTTCTTGTATGCCCAATGGTTATATATTTAAGGTTTAGTATGATTCAATATGCATCTTTTAAGAAACAAATGAACATATACCGTTTAGAATCTGTCAAGTATAAATTTCTTAAAGAAATGACTTAAGATTAAATAATAGAGAGTAAATACTATTTTTTTTGAAAGCGAATTTTTATTAAATACTCTAATTTTCAAATTAATACAGTGTATTCCGTTTTGAACTTCCAACATGCTACTACTGCCCACTGCTACCATGTCTGTGTAACAATTTACAGGCATTTGAGACTCATCTACTAAACTTTTGAAAAGGAATTCTCAAATTCGGATTTTTTTACCGAAATTGAACCTTCAATTTTAGCACATTAATTCGTTCAACACTTAAAACTAGCCATACCTATGTCTGATGATTTTGACTTATTAGAAACCAATGACGCGTCTCAACAAAAAAGCGAAAAAGTAGATGTCAACTGGGGCAAAGCGGTAGACACCATGAAGTCGAAGCTTGCCCAGGAAGATGATCCCGAAATGCGCCAAAAAATCCTAAACGCTACCCTAGATGATGTGGTGGGTATGGCAGAAAAAGACAGAACATCACTACTAGACGCTATCAAAGACCTGACTGATTACCAAGATGAGGTGGGGATTATCTTTGAAAAATTCTCTACCCTGAATGCCAATGAGCAAAAGGTGATAGACGATGCACAAAAAGCGCTAGAGCGCGCCAAAATCGAATTGGAAGATGCGCAAAACGTCAAAGACAACTGGTGGAATAATCTTTGGGGGCGTAAAGCCAAAATCCAAAAGAAAATAGACGAGCTTGCCGCAAGACAAAAAACACGTGAAGGGGCTGATATGAAAGCCAAGCAAATGTTCCAAGAACGTATTGAGTCTGCAGATATCCAAACGCTTCTCAACGAACTCTCGTATAAATCACAAGCTGCGGTGACCCGTCTTAAAAATCGTGAAGTTGAAATCAAAGAAGTAGAAGACAAACTCCAAGTCGCGATTGTAGAGGCGAGTAAAAACCATAACAAAGCGCTTGAAAAGAAAAAGGAGACCGAAGATAAACTGGAAGAGCAATATGCGCTGTTAAAACAAGCACGTCAAGCCCTAGAGGAAGTGACTGACAAGCAATCGACAGATTACTCAGAGGCCATTGCTAAGATTACCAAGCTAGAGCAGAAAGTAGAAGAGCTGGAAGGGCTTAAAAATGCCTATACCACGCTGGCAGCGAGTAAAGACAGCTTTGTGCATAAACACAATTTAACCATCAAAGTATTGACTTCGTTACGTAGCAACTTACAAACACACAGGGCGAAGTTAAAGAGTGATACTGATGAGCGTTTAAAATACTATGACGGCTATGTCGTGGCCTTAAAAGCCCGTACCGATCAGGAATTTGCGGCGATTTTAGAGCATTTAGGTGTCAAAACCGATGAACATATCGGTCAGACGCTTGCTTCTATGCATACCGCAAGTGCCAAAGCACGTCAGGAAATGATGGATAATATTCCAGTACATGAAAAAGTAATGCAAGGCGTATACAGCAGTTATGCGGAGTCACTTCAGGAAATTCGGGAGAAAGATGCCAATATCCAGAAAGATTTTGCTAATCGCTATGGAATTGATATGAAAGAAATCTTTGAGGAGTTTTATGCGACAGACGGCAATGCCCCGGCACCGGATGACAGTCCAGCTCCAGCAAAGAAAGACGCTCCCGCTGAGGATGATCTTTTAGGATAAAATGATGAACGATTGGAGATTGTTGATTTAAAAAAAGACAAAAGAATATAGAGTATAGAAAATAGACTTGAAATCTTAATTATCTCGACCCTTCGTCTGGTGTCACACTGAGCTTGTCAAAGTGTATCGAAATTACCGACTTGAAATCATAACACCTCATACCAAAACCTCCCCTCTACCAAGAGGGGATTGAGGGGTGTGTTTTTAGATGATGACTCATTTATGTTAGCATATACACGCTCCTGTCTGCCGACAGGCAGGTTCGCGAAAGCGGCTACTAATAAACTAAAAATGTATAATACCATAAGACCTGGCAAGAATGGCTAATAGTTCTTTTGAAAAAAACATATATGTCATTCTAGGAATTGGAGTAATTATATTTATTCTTTTCTCTTATCAACAAAGAAAAGAAAGTAGTCTAGAGAAACATCAAAAGCATACGGTTGGGCAGATTTTAAAATTACAACCTAAGTATAAAACTGGATATACTATTAAATTTAAATACCTTGTTGAAGGAATATGGATTGAAGGGTCTGATCCTAAAAATGCTAGTTGGCCAGAGTATAGTAGGAAAGGTAGAATAATAGAAGGAGATTATCATAAAGTCGTTTATGATGCAACAGATATTGAAAACTCAAAAATTATTATTGATAGAAAGCCTCTTTCAGAAAAAGAAGTAAATCAACTTATTGAACGAAACAATTAAATGCCCATTGACGAAATCATCACCACCTCCTGATAGATATCACTATGAATACATAACAAATACATAACAACAATTTTAAATACATGAGAAGAAACCTACAATCAGAATTAAGACAACATATTGACATTAATGAAACCTTACTTTGGACGGGACAACCTAAAAAAGGAATCTTGTTTAGAAGTTCAGATATTGTCTTAATTCCTTTCAGTTTTTTATGGTGTGGATTTGCAATATTCTGGGTGGTTATGGCTTCTCAAGCTGGATTATTTGCGTTGTTTGGAATTCCCTTTGTCATAGTAGGACTTGTATTTGCCTTTGGGAGGTTTATTATTGATGCAAAACAACGAGCGCATACATTTTATGGAATAACAGAAGACAGAATTATTATAAAGTCTGGGGTGTTTTCTAAAAGCATTAAATCACTCCAAATTAAAACATTATCAGATATTGAATATAATGAAAAGAATGATGGATCTGGGACTATTTCTATAGGTCCTAAAAACCCAATGATGATTTGGGGTAATGGAATGAATTGGTGGCCAGGAATGAAAGCCAATACACAACTCGATTCAATCCCAGAAGTACGAAAAGTATATAATCAAATCATAGAAATACAGAAACAGAAATAAATCTAAATCTAAATAAAAAACAATAACACGCCTCGTCATACATGCCCATTAACGAAATCATCACACCCCTAGACAGCGCTGCCTTAGAAACCAAGGAGCAGTATGAGGTGTATTTTAAAATTGTAACACATGCGTTTTCTGAGCTAGTCAAAGCGCTCAAAGAGGAGCAAATTTGTAGCCCGTCTGAGACAACCTACATCAAACAGTATTGTGATTTATTGGTCTATACCTTGGAGGCTTTTCGCGTCAAATACCTTTTTGATGATGAAGAAAAAATGAAAGTCGACTTAACCGAATCTGGACTGCCTAACTATTCGGAGTTCCGATATCTGGTGAATGATATGGAGCTCAAAAATGAGTACATGCAAAAGCTTCCGGCGGTTGATACTTTAAAAAAAGAGTTTCTAGAAACCCTTTTAAAACACAAAGAACCGATCTCAGATAAGAAGTTACATCAAGCAGCATCGGTGGTGTATTATACCTCGGTAGAGAGTCAATTTTTGTTCAAGCGATTTGTGCAAGGAAAGGTCATTAAAACCGCACCTTCGGCAGATACGGAGTATATGATCAGTTGGGCATTTTATGATGTTGGGCACAACAGACCGTTTATTTGCTTTATGTATTTTGACCTCTACAAAGTGAAAATGGAGGACTACATCGAAGACATTTACAAAGTCCTTGAAGCCACCGCAGATCGCAGTATTACGTTGGACAGCATGGCGTATGCGATTGATAAAAAACTAGTCAATGTATTACCTAAAAGAATAAAAAAAATAGATCTAGGTCCTATCCACAGCGTATTTGCCAAAGATGAGTTGGAAGTTACCCACGCTATCTTACAATCTATTGTGGATAAAAACCTAGACCTTTCGGCCTACGCGGTATCAGTCACGATCAATGAGACCGCCTCAAAAAATAGCATTACCGAAGGGAGCATTTTTAGTAAACAACACTTACAAGTTTGGCAAAACAAAAGACCTGAAAAATACCTTTTTACATCACACCGAGTGATGCAATTACTCTACGATAAGATCCCTGATAAAGTCTACGGACTCTCGAGAGACCCTATCGAAATTGCAACACTTAAACTATAATCTATGGAGCACAATACTACATTTCCTATAAAATTAACGGAACTCGCTACCTTGCGCGATGAAGCCACTTCGTATCTAAAAGGCGTGCAATGGGAGCAAGGAAGCAAAGCACAACGTCGCGATAAAAACCAGAAGGATGAATCCATTTTGTTGTACTTGTCCAAAGCAAATGGAACTGGCGGAACCGATGTGACATCGGTTTCTAAAACCATTTTGGGGTTAAAAAAACGACTCCTCCCGGATTCTGTGGCGATTCCGTTGCATTTGAATCATGCGCTATATGCGTTACAAGAAGGGATTACAACGGGAATTTGGTTGAAGGATAGCTATTCGGACGCCTCAGGATTGTCTACGCTCAACGAACGTAAATCGACTTTAGATAACAACGGAAGACGTGAGTACGAATCTAAAATGCATACCGCGACTGCGTATATGTTATTTGGTACCGCCTACCGAATCTTATTTGACATCAAAGAAGCCGCCTCAGATGATCTGAGTGTGATGAAAAACAAATTCGCAGGCATTCCAGAAGTCTCGTTTATGAGTCCGCTGAAAGGAATTTCATGCTTGCTTTTTTACTATGACAAATACCTAAGCCATCCCGATATTATCAAATCTGATGAAGACGTTTTGGATTTTACGGTCGTCTTTTTTGAAGCCATTATTAGTGAGATTCAGCAACGCCTAGGATCCTTAGAATATACCGATACGATTACCGATAGAACCTACAAACTAGAAAAAAGTGAGTTTGCCGTTTCTGGTTGGGAGAATGTCTTTGAAGGGACTGCCGTCAGTGTGGAGTTTAACAAAATTCAGTTTGAAGAAATTGTTGGAAACCGAGATGCCAAGCATTTTGCCCGCCGACTTACAGAACGGATGCTGAGCTATGATTTTGAAGCTAAGAAAAATCCGTTTCAAGAATTAGGTGGATTTATGCCCGTATTTATGGGGTACGGAATCCCAGGGACCGGAAAATCGATGTTAATTGCGGCCATAGCCACACGTTTAAAAGAGCATTGTGATCATTTGGACATTCAGTTTTTATTTCATCCCATGCCAGACACGCTAATTTCTACCTTTCAAGGAGGATCGGCTGAAAAAATGGTCCAATGGATGAAACCGATGCAAGACCCTTCCAAATTAATCTTTGCGCCTATTGATGATGCCGAAAATAATTTACAAGAACGAACAACGCAAGGCGTTTCGGCGGGAGTGAAGGAGGTGATTGGCGTATTTCTAAGATACACCGAAGGTGCCTATGCGATTAATTACGGAAACAGTTCGATTGGGTTGTTTACCAATCTTCCGGAGATGCTCGATAAAGCGGTCATCTCACGGGTGCAAGGGCGTTTTAAAATAGACGGGGCGCGTACCCTTCCAGATTTTATCGATCAAGATTATATCTGGTGGAACAAGCTAGAGAAATCGATGCCTGATTTTGTTAACATGACCAATCCTGAGAAATATGACTTTTTAAGCGAACAAGGACTCGCCAAAAATTTAGGTGAAATCCTGAACCAAAGCGAGAAACCAACCGAAGCTAAAGTCCTCGAGATTTATGAGCAGGTAGCGTCCAAACACCAACAAACAGAACATTTATTTTTTGCCGAGTTGTATAAAGAAATTCAGAAAGCATTTCCGTTTTTCTCGTCTAGAGATATTCGTAATATCCAAAGTGCGATTTCGCTGCGTCTCACCGATTTTGATTTGCCAGAACAGTGGTTTGATGATCCAACAGCGTACTTCAAAAAGGATTATGATAGTAAATTGGTGATGCTGCAGGATTTAATGAAACAAAATATGAAAGGCCTCAACTTCTCAGACATTCGTCGTCAGGAAGTGGTACGCTACCTAGACAATGTCGCTACGATCGCCGATACGGATTTTAAACGTAAAGTTGAAGGGCGTGTGCATGATATGAAGGTACAATTAGAAGCAAGGCGTCTTTTTGAGAGTAATGAGTAATGAAGTTCAGTCATCTCGACAATAGGAGGGATCACATAAAGTAGCTCATTTTTAAGGGTCCGCTTTCGCGAAAGCGTATAACAAATGATTGGAGATTTTTGAAGTATTGAGGTAAGGTGATTGAGTGGTTTTAAAACGAGACATAGTGAAGATTTAAAATTGTATCAAAATTACCGATGCTATTGTCAGTCTGAGCCTGTCGAAGACGTTTATTTAAAAGAGAATAGAATATAGATAATAGAGCATAGACCTAAAATAAAGTCAGGTGATTGAGTGATTTTCGCTTTTCGCGAAAATAGTACCGAAATTACCGATACTATTGTCAGTCTGAGCTTGTCGAAGACGTTTATTTAAAAGAGAATAGAATATAGATAATAGAGCATAGACCTAAAATAAAGTCAGGTGATTGAGTGATTTTCGCTTTTCGCGAAAATAGTACCGAAATTACCGATGCTATTGTCAGTCTGAGCCTGTCGAAGACGTTTATTTACGAAGGATAAACACTATAGAGAAGAGAATGTAGACTGAATAAAAATATGTTTCCGCTTTCGCGAAAGCGTATAACAAATGATTGAAGATTAGAAAAAAGAATATAGCGTATAGAAAATAGACTAAAATAGAGTAGTACTCTATTTTGAATGATGAGATATCCACCGGAGTTTATCCTGAGCGATAGTCGAAGGGCGGATATGAAATGAAGGTCTGAGTTTCCCCTCTAGAAAGAGGGGATTAAGGGGTGTGTTAAAATAGAGTGGGCTTTCACGAACTTGCCTGCCGTGAGGTAGGAGCGGAAAGAGCATAAAAAAAGAAGAGTAGAATTAACAAAGATGAGATGTCCACCGGAGTTTATCCTGAGCGATAGTCGAAGGGTGGGCATGAAAAGAATTACAGGCATACGCATGAAAAAACTAAAAGAAGCAGGATTATTTGGAGGCGAGTTAGTGCCTATCTCTGGATCGTTAGCACAGCGCTATAATGACTGTCTTGCCATGATTGGCGTTGCGCCAACTTCTCTAACCAGCTTTGCGATAGATGCCATGGGCTGGAGTCCCGAGATTGCTGCCGAAAAACAAGAAAATTATTACTTAAATATAGGGGAAGCCAATACAAATGCGATTATTATCTCGCCAGAGCAACGCTATAAACCGGTGCATATGCCAAGTCATAGTTTTGATCGCAATTTGATGGAAGCCGTGTTTGAAGCCAATAATCGGGTGATACGGGATATTACCAAAGATTCTGCAATCTGTGTACACATAGACCAAAAGATTGATGCGTTTTATGAGCCGTTTGATTTATTACGATATGATACCATTACGGTGACGTTTCAGTTACTAAATGAGTTAGATGAAAAGCAAGCGGAGCAAAACGAATTGATTAACGAATTTCAAGAAGGGAATAATTTCATTAATCGAGAGCTTCATAAAAAAATGATTGCTAGTGCAAAAACGTATGGGGATTTACGCCATCGCAAACTGAGTATAGATCCATTACCACTTAAAGTGAGTTCATTTTACACCAGAGCTTTTGGAGGCGTGTTTGTATTGAAAGATTTCATTACTGACATCATGATCTTTGAAGACAAAGCCGTTTTTGACAAAGCCATTGCAGATACGGGACATGATGTAGTCTTATTTCACAAAGACCACGATGAGCTTATCGATCAGCTAGCAAAAGATTTTATTATTGATAATGATTTGAAGAAGGCGTCCAAAACAAAACGTTTTGATCGGATTAAAAAACACCGATTTGTCAACCATTCTCCCAAGGTTGCGCACTCTTTTGTAGAGATTTTAGACAGTCATTTTTTGTTCAAAAAATACCTTACGGGACTGGATCTAGAAGTCCAAAAACAACTGAACGGCGTTGAACTTTTTTTTCAAAAAAGTATTATTAATAAAGAGATCAAACAGGAAGATTATATTGATAAGGTGTATTTTAAAGCATTACAGCAACCACATTCTTCGCTAGAGGAGGAGCAAGCCGATTTGATTTGGAAACTTCTTGTTAAAATTCAACCGAATGATCCGTTGCATTTGTATTGGTATGATAAAGCCGCTTTTTATACAGTCTACCAAACATGGCCAGACACCTATCAAGATTGGGTGATTAAAGTGATTTTGGAAGAAAGTTCGTGATTTTATACAAGGCATCTTGCATCTTACAAAAGCTAACATTTCCAAAGTAATTGTACCCTTTAGGAAAGCGAAAGAAAAGATGGATAAAAGAATATAGAATATAGAATATAGAGTATAGAGTATAGACAAAATAGGATACAACTACCTTTGTTGAGATGCTTCTATAGTAACCGTCTATTTTCTATATTCTAAGAGCGTAGCGGTCTATACTCTTAAAGATTACGACCATACTCCACAATTAGCTTTGCGGTTTTGGCACTTGCTCCACGACCTCCTAGTTTTTTTTCTAGGTCATAATAGTCTAGAAATAGTGTCGCCCGATGATAGTCATCTAGAATTTGATTAAGAGACGCTTTTAAGGTTTTGGTGGTGAAGTCGTTTTGGATGAGTTCGGTGACGACCGGTTTGTTCATAATCAAATTCACCAAGGAGATATACTCCAGTTTAATAATCCGTTTGGCAATCTCATACGAGATTCGACTTCCTTTATAACACACGACTTGTGGTACTTTGAATAAAGCCGCTTCAAGTGTCGCCGTGCCAGAAGTGACCAGCGCAGCATTAGCAAAACTCAAGATATCATACGTCTTATTCATAATCAATCGTACCTGAGAGTTTTTAAGAAATGGTGCATAAAAAGAAGGCTCTTGACTCGGCGCTCCTGCGATCACAAACTGATAGTTTGGATAGTCATCTACCACACTTAGCATCACACTCAGCATCGCACTGATTTCTTGCTTACGACTGCCAGGTAATAAAGCGATCATAGGGCGTTCATCCAGATCGTGTTCTTTTGTAAATACATCCGGGTCTGCTTGGGTACGCCCTGAAATTGCATCGATAAGCGGGTGTCCTACAAAATGAACAGGATATTGGTGTTTATCATAAAAATCCTTTACAAAAGGTAGAATCACATACATGTGATCTATGGTCGCTTTTATGGTTTTGATTCGCCCTGCACGAGACGCCCACACTTGCGGACTGATATAATAATGTGTTTTGTACCCTGCTTCTTTTGCCCATTTGGCAATGCGTAAATTAAAGCCCGAATTGTCTATAAAAACAATCACATCTGGATGAAACGAGGCAATGTCTTTTTTACAGGCACTTATAAATCCAAGAATGGTAAAGAGATTTTTTAAGATCTCTATAAAGCCCATAAAGGCGCGTTCTTTATAGTGGGTGACAAGTGTACCGCCCACTTCTTGCATGAGATCACCACCCCAAAAACGAATGTCTGCTTCTGGGTCTTCCTGATATAAGGCCTTCATGAGATTTGATCCGTGCAAATCTCCGCTGGCTTCTCCTACAAGTATGTAATATTTCACTTTAAAAGAATTTACGTGCCATTACGGCCACTGCGATAATCACCGTAATCATAAGCACTCCGCGCGCTCTATAATCTTGTTTTTTCTTAATAAATAAAAAAAAGGCTATGAGGTTTAAAATCGCTCCTAGGGTCACAATTTTACCAAAATACCCTTGCGCCATTGATTTTTGAATGGTCGTCATAAAAGCATCACTAGAAAATGCCATTATGTAGAGGTATACACCCACTACATTTGCAATAAGTCCTGTAAGTATGCCTATGCCAATTTCTTTTCTCATAACTAATGGGTTGCTGTAATCACTGTGTATGACTTTTATGTTGTTACAAAAATAGTGATCCTTTTTGAGGTTTCTTTATACGCTTTCGCGAAAGCGTATACATTCTTTTTTCAGGAAAGATCCCAATTGGTCAATTCCTGAATTGCATGATGCGCTGTCAAGTCAAACTGAACAGGGACGATACTTACAAATCCATGTGAGAGCGCCCACTCATCGGTATCTTCGCCTTTATCTTCATTTACAAATTCTCCCGTCAACCAATAATAATCTCGTCCTTGTGGACTCTTACGTTTGTCAAAATCTTCTACCCACATCGCTTTTGCTTGGCGACATACTTTGGTGCCTTTAATGCCTTCAAGCGGCAGTTTAGGAATATTGACATTGAGTACGACCCCTTTAGGAAGACCGTTTTGTAATACCCTTTCTGTAATAGATTTTACAAAAGGTTTACAGGCCTCAAAATCGGCATGTTCACTATAATCAAGTAATGAGAAACCAATAGCAGGAATTCCTTCTATACCAGCTTCTAGTGCAGCACTCATAGTGCCACTATAAATCACATTAATAGAGGAATTACTTCCATGATTAATTCCACTGACGCAGATATCTGGCTTACGACCTAGTATTTGTTGTGTGGCTAGTTTTACACAATCTGCGGGTGTGCCAGAACAGCTGTATTCTTTGTGTATTGCTTCGGGATCAAAAACAAAAGGGTCACAATACAAGGTGTCATTAATAGTGATGGCATGCCCCATCGCACTCTGAGGTTTATTTGGAGCCACCACCACAATGTCTCCGATGGTTTTCATGACTTCAATCAAGGTGCGAATCCCTTTTGCGGTGATGCCATCATCATTGGTGATGAGGATGAGTGGTTTTTTTGCCATCGATATATAACGTTAGTTTCTATGCGCGAAAATACGTAAATTGCTTGTCTTATGTATCAAACTGTGCTAAGGAAGGTTTAACAAAATATTACAACCGTTTTATATATTATGGCACAATTTTTAATGTACATTGGGAGTTAAAAAAAATGCAAATACATACGTTTATGAAAAGCAATTTAAAATTAATAGCTCTCGCTATCTTATTTTCTGCGGCGAGCTGTAGTTTTACTACAAAAGAGATTGAAGATCCTGATAAAGATAAGTTACTACTAGACCTTATTTCCTATGTAATCGAACGTGGGCATTTTGATCCAAAAACGATGGATGATGCATTTTCTGAGTCTGTTTTTGAAGATTACATAGATGCACTTGATCCTTACCGACGATTTTTTCACAAAAAAGATATCGAAGAGTTTGCGGTGTATAAAGACAAAATAGATGATATGGTCAAAGAAAAAGATCTTTCTTTTTTTGATCTTACTTATACCCGTTATGTCGAGCGTTTCAAAGAAGCCCAAGAGGCACAACGCACTATTCTTGAAAACCCATTTGATTTTTCAAAGAGTGAAATCATCGATACAGAGTATGAAAAACAAGATTACGCTAAGAATAAAAAAGAAATTAAAGACCGTTGGAGATTACAGCTAAAATTGAATGTTTTGAGTACTTTTTATGATATGAAAGATACACAAGAAACATTGCTTGCCGATGGAGAAGAGGTAGATGAGGTACTTACCGATGAGCAAATAGAAGAAAAAGCTAGAGAAGAGATTGCAGAAAACACAAAAAATTTCTTTGACCTTACGGAGGAGTTGGAGCGCAAAGATTACTTTGCTACGTTCTTAAATGCTGTTGTGGAAGAGTTTGATCCCCACACCAATTATTTTGCGCCTGTTGCCAAAGATAGATTTGACCAACGTATGAGTGGTCAGTTTGAAGGGATTGGTGCACGTCTTCAAAAAAGAAATGGTGCTGTGCATGTCACTGATATTATTTCTGGTGGACCTGCTTGGAGACAAGAAGAACTGCAAGCTGGTGATATTATTCTAAAAGTATCACAAGAGGGAGATGAGCAAGCTACAAGCATACAAGGAATGCGTCTTGATGATGCGATTAAACTTATAAAAGGACCTAAAGATACCAAGGTAATTCTTAATGTAAAACGTAAGATAGACGGAAGTATTAAGGATATAGAGATCACTAGAGATGTGGTTTTATTAGAAGAAACCTATGCACGATCTGCGGCTGTTCTTAAAGATGATCATACGTATGGCGTTATAAACCTTCCAAGTTTTTACTTTGATACAGACAATGCTGGAGGCCGAGATGCTGCATCCGATATTAAGCAAGAAATCATTCGTTTAAAAGAACAAGGAATGGAAGGTCTTGTGATAGATTTACGCAATAACGGAGGAGGATCGCTGAAAGCTGTGGTGGACATGGCAGGACTTTTTATCAAAGAAGGCCCTGTAGTTCAAGTAAAATCAAGTGATGATACCCCTGATATTTTGAATGATGAGGATAAAAGCATTTTATGGGATGGTCCTCTCGTTATTCTTGTAAATGAAAATTCGGCATCTGCAAGTGAAATTCTCGCGGCAGCTATGCAAGATTATAAAAGAGCCATTATTATAGGAGGAAAGCAGACTTTTGGAAAAGGGACTGTACAACGTTTCTTCCCACTTAATAGATGGTTACGTTCTAATGATTATGGGGATATAGGATCACTTAAAGTAACGATACAGAAGTTCTACCGTGTTAATGGAGGATCTACACAACTTGAAGGGGTTAAAAGTGACGTTGTTGTTCCAGATTTGTATAGCTATATAGATATTGGAGAACGCGATCAACAAAATCCACTGCCTTGGGATAGAATAAAGGCAGCTAGTTATGATGCTTGGGATGGATACATTGACTATGAAAAAACAATAGAAAATAGTGTGGCTCGTATCTCAAAAAGTGAACAGCTTAAATTGATTAATGATTATGCAAAATGGCTGAAAGAAAGACGTGAGGATACAAAATGGGACTTAACGTATGAAGGATATAAAGCCAAAGTATTGAAGAGTGAGGAAGAAACAAAACGCTTTGATGCCATTGATGATTATACCTCTAACCTTACATACCAATCACTACCTTACGAGTTAAAACTTTTTGAAAACGATACTGTTTTAAAAGATAAAAGAGAGCGTTGGCACAAGAGCCTTGCTAGTGATGTGTATGTAGAAGAAGCACTTAATGTCCTAGAAGATTTAAAAATAAATAATATAAGAAAGAGTAAAATTGCGGGAATAAAGGATTAATTCATGTCGCAAACCACAAATTCACTCACAAGCTTAGCGCTCCAAAAGTTTAAAAAAAACTTTTGGGGCGTTTTGAGTTTGGTGTATATCGTACTTTGTGGAATGATTGCTCTTTTTGCTTATATATTTGCTCCAGATAATAGTCAGAATGCAAATCAGATGCATCTCTCTATCCATTCTAGAGGACCTGGCTTTTCAGTGACCATGTTAACCATTCCTTCCTCTACAGAGGTAGCATCATTTACGATGTCTTCTCTTTTTTTTGGAAAGCAGAATAATGACACAGAAATTCCTATCACTTCGTATACAATTGAAAAAAATGCGATTGTATACACGCCCTATGCTGGGGATGACATTGAGGGGATTGCGAAGCGTTTAGAAATGAAGGAAGGTGTAAATGTGTCCGCTTTCGCGAAAGCGCATATAGCTTCAAGAAAATTTTTACTGGGTACTGATAAATACGGAAGGGACTTGCTAAGCCGAATGTTTGTCGGTGCTCGCATCTCATTTTCTATTGGATTTGTAGCGGTGTTTATTTCGCTCATGATTGGATTGTTTATGGGGTCGTTGGCGGGATATTTTGGAGGGAGAGTAGATGCTGCGATTATGTGGGTAATTAACGTCACTTGGTCGATTCCTACCTTATTACTGGTCATTGCTATTACCTTGGCCTTAGGCAAGGGGTTCTGGCAAGTATTTATAGCCGTAGGGCTTACGATGTGGGTCGAAGTGGCTCGTGTGGTACGAGGGCAGGTAATGGGCGTAAAGCAGATGCAGTATGTTACCGCAGCAAGAGCACTGGGGTACACACATGGACGTATTATTATAAAACATATTTTACCGAATATTATGGCGCCACTTATTGTGATATCTGCAGCAAATTTTGCAGGTGCGATTCTTATTGAAAGTGGATTGAGTTTTTTAGGAATTGGCGCACAGCCTCCTACGCCAAGCTGGGGAGCAATGATCAAAGATCATTATAGCTATATTATACTAGGAAAACCTTATTTGGCGGTGATTCCTGGGCTTGCTATTATGCTACTTGTCATGGCATTTATGTTGGTTGGGAATGCGCTTAGAGACGCGCTGGATGTGAAGCGTTGATGTGTGAATTTTAATAGTATCTATTCTAAAAAAATAAGGCAAAGTTTATTTACTTTAACACCTTGCCTTATCATATTTAAAAGTATTCTTAAAAGATTATGCAGGACCGCCACCAGTAAGACAGGCATGTACATCTTGAGTTCCTAAGCAGCATCCATTACTAAGAGGGAAGCCACCACAACCTCTACATTCTCTTGGTGTGTAGATAGGACATCTAGAGGAATTTAGACCTCCTTTAATTTCTTTTTGTTCTTTGTTGTTCAGCTTCTGAACTCCTTGTAATTTTGAAATGTTTTTTAACATAATAGTAGTATTTGTAGATTAATGGTTTGGTGAATTGATTAGAGATACTCACCATATATCTATCCTAACAATTTGCGTCGTTTATATAAATATTAACACGCGGTTTGCTGGCAATTGTCAAAACAATCTCCTAGTTCTATTCTGTCTCTAGAAACTAGCATACAATGATCATAACAGGCAATACAGGCGTTGCCCCCCGTAATGACTTGTTGATCTTTACTTCCTAAGATTCTTACTTCTTTTATTTTGGATAGATTTTTTAGCATATTAATGGGTTTTGATGTCTGTATACATTTCTTAAAGTATACGCATATATTTATATTTTTTTATACATTAATCAACACACATTCCATCCATACAGCATCCTCTTCCATCGGGACTATTTGGATTGTCATAACATGGACACCCTTCGCTTTCTGGGGTACAAAGGAAGATGTTACATCCTATCATCCCTCCATTGATTGATTTTTGTTCAGCGTTGTTTAATAGCTTACCTAATTTTTCTAAATTTTTCATGGTTAAATACATTTTGAATTTTAATGATCACCTTGATCTATTAAAGACACTCAAGGCTTGTGTCTATCCTTGCAAGAATATTTTTAAATCTGATTTTGTAGTAATTTGATAGTCAGATTGTTGTTTTATTTGGGTTGTTTCCTAAAAATAAATAAATATTGTATTTAAATTGTTGATAATCTGAATTTTAACATCATTAAACTATGAGTTTTAACATTTTCTCCTGTTTTTACAGTGCAATATGTTGTTTTTAATTAAAAACAGAAAAGCGAACTACAGATGTGTAGTTCGCTTTTTACAATAGAAATCAGAAACAATTACATAATGACTAAGCTATAAGGCATTCTCTAGCATATAAGTCTGAATCATTATGAGCTCCTGCACAGTCTGTATTTGTAGTTTCGACACATTTGCCACACTGGCCAGTCATTTCACTACAACATTGCCATCCTTTTTTAGCTGACATGGGTAGTCTTCCACCAACAATATTTTTTTGTTCTACCTTGTTTAAGGTTTTTCCTAAGTTTGAAATATTTTTTAACATGATTCTATTTTATTAAATTAAGTTTACAATGAGTATTTAATGACATTCACGACTTATGTCTTTCTTTAGAAGAATATTTCTAAAATAGCTTTGTAGTCATACAATCTATTAGAAATATAATATTCCAAGGTGTAACCTCGGAATATTATATCTAAACTTAAGTATTAATCACACTGATCATGATTTGTATAACATTGGTTGTTGACACATTTTCCACAAATACCGCACTCCCAATCTTGGCTACAATTTCCAGCCCATAATTTTCCTCCGTTTATTGTTTTTTGTTCTGCCTTTTCTAAGGTCTTTCCTAAGTTTAAAATGTTTTTTAACATGATTTATTATTTTTAAAATTACAGTTGCTGTGAACATTTAGAGACACTCACAGATTGTGTCTATTCTTCGCGAGAGAATATTGTTCATACCAATAGCCCTTTTTGAGGGCTATTTTTATATAGCTTTTTGAAGTTGAGACGAAAAAGGAATCATAGTTTCTTTCAAGGTATGTTCGTACAATTCTTCTATAAAATATTTTAAATCTTCACGTGCATATTCCGAAGGGAATGAGTGCCCATTAATTAGAATTTCTGGTGTGAAGTTGATTCCATTTTCTTTAGTCCAGTGTTGTTGGTTTATTAATGTTTGTTCATATAATGCATCTTCAGTACAATTCCCCCAGTTGTTTAACCAATTGTTAGGAAGCATACCGTTGTAAATATCATGCATAGAGCGTAAGCATTGATCTGGTCCTTCTTTATGAAAGATTTCAGTGAGTCGACTTGTTATTTTATAAACGTCAGATTCTTTATTAATTACATTTACGCTAATACGTATTGTAATGGCTACTAGGTTTCCATAATGTTTTATAATGTCTTCTACTAATGCATGGACAGATGTACAATGTTTACAGAACGGACTTGTAAAAATAACGATGGATACAGGCGCATGTATGTTTCCAAATATAATTTCTGAGGCTTCATTAATATGCGTCTCTTTTTTTGGTGTTTGGGTAAGTAACGTTTCAAAAAGGACAAAATTTCTTTTGAATTTTGTAAAGTCAATAGTTGCTTTTTTTAGTTTTTTTGATGCAAGGAATATAGGTTCGATATATAACCAAGCGACTACGGTGAGTGTATATACAATTCCTATTACCAGTAGTGCATTTATTTGTATACGATCGTTAATTTGAAAAACACCTATTCCGGTGTGTACGACTAATATTCCTGCGATAACAATGCATAATGGGCACCACGCTTTCGCGAAAGCGTACTGATAATACACCGAATAGAGCGTAATAGGAGTCGCTATAAAACTAAGTATGTATAAAGGGGTGATGGCATACTGTAGCATAGATAAGATGACGACAGAACAGGAAAGTCCTGTGAAATATAGTAGGCTTAGATCACTTAGTTTTACTCCAAATAGAGAAGCGCCCTTAGATGATAAAACGGTGTTGCAATTTTTAGTTGTATTTGCATTTGAACAGAATGCATTTCCTATACTGGTTGCTATGCCTGACTGTTGTTTTATGATCACAACACTGACAAATACTCCTAAAAAAGCGATGATGCCATAGCCTATTGTAGCGATAGTAAGTTGTGTTTGGTAGAGCAGGCCTAAAAGCAAAAACCCTAAACCTACAGATAGGCCTGTTCTCAAATATGTCGCTTTTTTGTTTTTTACAGATGGGCGGTCTGTTTCTTTTTTTTCTACAGCGACGATAATACCTGTGAAGTAGTGTAAGAACGCTTCCTTAGAATATTCTTTCTTGTCTTTAGCATCATAATAGGTAATTAATGAATTTCCTTTCTTTACAACAATACCAAAGAGTTGATCTTCTTCCATTTTCATACACGTAAGAAACACCTTAGGAAGTTGATCTAATACCTCTTCTGTTGCAGGTACAACCATAGCAAGATGATCAATGTTGAAATGCGTTAGAACTCCAGTAATGGCATGAAGACTTGGATACGAAGGATGACTTTGAATTTGAAATGTAAGTTCTTCCTGATCAAAAGCAATTTTATTTAATTTTAGTAATTGCTCAACTTGGTAAATAACTGAATTGTTCAAGGGCTTATTTTTGTGTTCCCTTTGTTGTTCCAGTAATGTGAGTTTTGTTACCCTACAATTTTATTTTTTATTTTTTTAAAATATAAAAGTGTCATAAAGACGAATATGACGATACATAAAACACCAAAAATAAGAGATGTGTTGTTCGTGTATAAAGAGTTTTCTGCTTCTCCTATCAAGATAAAAGGAGCCCAATAATAAGGAGATTGTTGTGATAGATTACTTGAAGAGATATACGCTAATTTTGCTTTATGTAAGGCATCTGATTTTGAATTTCCTTCTTTTAAATGTGCGTAAAAAGAAGTCATAATTTCTGAAGTAGCCTTGTCATTAGTTTCCCATAAGCTAGATACAACGGTATTTGCTCCTGCATAAAAGAAGCCTCTAGCCAAACTCATGACACCTTCTCCAGGGGCTATATCACCTAGAGTTGTGTTACAGGCACTGAGAGTGACTAACTCCGCTTGATTTTTATAAATATAAAGTTCTGATGCGATTAAATCCTCATCTTTAAATGCAATCCAAGGATTAGAAGTACCATCTGCATGGGTCGCAAGATGGATAATCTTAGCGTCTTTAGATTGACTTAAAAAAGCTTCTTTAGTAGCTTCTTTATTAATAAATTTATCTCCTTGAATCATTGTGTGAATCGCTTTTAACTCTTGCTCACTCTTGTTGAGGTTTTTTAGACTGTCTCTTTCAAATGTGATAGGAGCAAACCCAACAAAGGGTTTATTCGAATTCCTTGTTATGGATGCATTATGGAGTAAAAAAGACATAGAATAGGCATAACTTATTCTATAATCTTCTATAAGGTATCTAGAGGTCTCTTTTGAAGAAATAAGCGCTTCAAACGGAATGTTTTGTAGCTTTCCATCGGGTACGATCATGAGATTAGAATGACGTGCGATTGTCGTTGTAATATCTTTTGGTAAAAGATGTGCATAAAGAGTATGGGCAACTTTCTGAAAAGAATCTTTGTCATTATTATTTTCGAACGGTTTAGAAATACTCGTTTGAAATTCTTTAATGAGTATATCTATTTCTTCTGTATTGTCAATAGGATGAATAGCAATCTCTTTTTTTGAAACAAGGACCACATAGTGATTTTCTTTTTTATCATCTGTATTCCAAATATAAGAGATTACAATACTCTTATCATCTATATATTTTTGAACTTCTGAAGTAGATATAATTTGCGTTTTAGTTTTTGTAGAAAAATATTCTGGATACGCTATTTTAATAGAATCTGTAAATTTTTCTAAGATTTGCGCTGTCTTAAAGAGACTATCTTTACTTATTACATCAGTGTTTTTTTCTAGCGTAACTATTCTTTCTTTTAATATCTGTTCTCTTGTACTAATAGCATCAGGAAGTAGCGATTTTGTGTTATTATCAAGAATGCTCTCTGTGAGTAAAAACGCTTTATTCTTTTCTGTAAAATAAAATGCTAGCTCTATTTTATTAAGAATGGCACATGCTTTTACAGCTCTTAAATAAATATAGGACGCTTGATTTCTCCAAAATAATTTAGAAAGATTTTGATTAGATCTTTGTTGGATCGCGCTTATTAGATGATCTGCAACCTGTAGGTTTTGTAGGGCAAGTTCCACGTATGATATATCTTGATCTACGTCATACAACTCTAATAAAATAGTTGCTTTCTCACTAATGATATTTAAAATAACATGTTGATTCTGTAAGCCTTCTAAATCTGATAGATTTGGAATAGCATACGGATCTATTTCAAAGCCAGTAATTTTTTGAAAAGCAATTGTATTATTTAAAAGTGCTTTTTTATATTCTTTATTGTGTGAATAATAGTCAGAAAAATTAAGATATATATCTGAAATATTTTCTCTATTGTATTCAGTCTGAAATTGTAGTCCTGTATTTAGGTAATGAAAGATACTGTCTTTATAAAATTTATTTGTACGCTTTTGTTGTTTAAGAAAAAGATTGCCAATATTTAAATGTAGCGTTGTGACTTTGGAAGAATCTTGATTTTCTTTAGATATTTCTAATGATTTAATATAGTATGATTTTGCATTTTCAAAATCATAATTTTCATTAGTGTTGTAATAACTTGCCACTGTATTGTAGAGTATAAGGTGGTCAGAGGAGTTAAGGTATAAAGAGTCTTTTAACTCAAGTGCTTTATTAATGTAATAGAGTTCTTTGCTGTAATTTTCTTTACTGCGATCTTTTGTAGTAGCTATATCCTCATAAACTTGCGAGATATTAACATATGTGTGATATAATTCTAGGAGATTCTCTTGTTTTTCAAAAACAGTAATTCCCTGATTAAAAAAGATAAGTGATTTGTAGTAGTCATTTTGTTTATTATAGATAAGACCGATATCACAATAGGATCGTCCTACTTTTTCTGGGTTATTATTTAAAGTAATAACTTTGTTATAATTAGGAATGGCATCTTCATATTCAAAATTTAACCTTTGGAAAAAGGCTAGGTTAAATAGTGCATTGCTATAGGCTTCGTTGATAAGATTGTTCTTTTTATAATAAGAAGCATCCTTAGCAGCATATAGTATGGCTTTGTCATAATCTCCTTCTATAAAGTATTGAATAGAAAAATCATGAGTAATTAAAATGGCTTCTTCTATGGCATTTTCTTTTTCTGTTAGAGAAAGAAGACTATCTACCTTATGTTCTATATGTGTAAGTGATTGTGTGTTCTCTTTTTTTAGGGTAGTATAGGAATCAAAAAAACTCTGCCCATTCATCACACTTGATATAAGCATCATGAATAAACAGAGTATATGAAATGACAATTTGAAATTCAAATTATTTAGTATTAAGGTACAGGGTTACAATGATCTACATTGATATGTACCTTGCTTACGCCACTGTTACTTTCTAGATGACCTTTAGGATCTCTAGGACCTCCGCACGTGTTGCAGGGTTGAATACTTGCATACCAAATTTCAACTTCATGATTGGTGTTGGGACAATACTCAAAAGAAGATAGATTAATAAAACCATCATTTGTATAGGTAGCTCTAATCGCATTTACCTCTGCATGGGTTAGATTTGGTACATACGTAACCTGAATAGGTGTTAATGTTTGTTGAGAGATTGGATTAGAAGCTCTTTGCTCAACTTGCTCAAAGGTAGTTTGTTCGATAATTTCTTCGTTTTCTACACTGCATCCTATTGTTAAAATAAGGATAAAAAGGGTAGTTAGGGGCTTAAAAAATGTACTTTTCATAAAAAAGGGTTTAGGGTTAAAAATTACTATTAATTATTCTCTAGTTACAGAACCCTTTTGTTTGTTACCCTGTAAATATAAAAGTTTATTTTTGTTTCTCTAATTAATCTTTACAAATGCCTAATAATACAAGTTATCTTAAAGCTTTACTAGAAAATGACTCTAAAATAATAGGCATCATCTACACCAAAATCTTTCCTAAAGTAAAAAAATTTGTTATCCAGAATAAAGGGCAAGAGGCAGATGCTGAAGATATTTTTCAAAAAGCATTATTACAAATTACAGTTCGTTACCGTAGAGAACCTTTTGAAATCAAAAGTAGTTTTGAAGCTTATGTGTTTACAGCATGTAAAAATTTATGGCGTAGAGAATTAAATAGATCCAAAACGAGGGTAACAGATGATGGGATCATGGAACTTCCAAGTGAAGAACGAGATATGGCACTCGCAGCTTTTGAACAAGAACGTTGGGAATTGTTCGCAGAAAAGCTAGAAGCCATATCAGATAACTGTAAAAAAATACTCAAACTGTTTTTTGCGAAGGTTTCGTATGCACGCATTGTGAAAGAAATGGGTTATACCTCAGAAACTGTAGCAAGACAACGTGTGTTTAAATGCAAAGCCAAATTGACTCAAACCATTATAAATGACCAACGTTATAATTCCTTGAAAGAATTATGAATCCAGAAGAAGAAAATATCTACATAGAATCCTATTTGTTAGGAAATCTATCAAAAGAAGAAGTAGCCATCGTGGAAAAACGGATGTCTGAAGATGTACGCTTTCGCGAAAGCGTACTCTTGCAAAAAGAACTTTATGCATCTCTTGATGAAAGTGATTGGAGTTTTGCAAAAAACGTAACTCCTGAAAAAATTCAGGAATATGAAACCTTGTTTAAGAGCAAGGAAACAGCGCAACTCAAAGAAGCGATTCTTAAAGCACAATCTGATTATAAAAAGAATACATCTAAGAATGGACGCTCTTTGTTTTATTACTTGAGTGCTGCAGTTGTTATTGTTATGATTACTATAAGTGTATTATTATCGAAAGATCAAACTTCTCAAGATTTATATGTTACGTATTACACGACATCAGATATCCCCTCTTTAGTATCTCGCGGGGGAGAAGATGATAGCGAACTCATTAATGCAGAACGTTATTTTGAAAATGCAGAATATACAAAAGCGCTTGAAATTCTTATACCCAAAGTAGCTACCGTTACTAAAAATAAAGCTAGTGTATTACTTTATAAAGGGATTTCAGAAATGGAGTTGGGGCAGTTTGAAAAAGCACATACTAGTTTTGATCAATTGATTCATAGCGACTTACTGGACGCTCCTATGGGATTATGGTATAAGGCCTTACTGTATTTGAAAATGGATGCTCCAGAAAAAGCAAAAACAATACTTCAACAAATTAGCTCATCTTCATCAAATTATAAATACACCGAAGCAAAAGAACTTCTAGAGAAATTGTGATTGTTCATCGTGTAGACGATCTTTGCCTGAATGAAAAGAAAATATACCTATCCGCTTCTTGTGATCCTTTTTACGTTAGGCTATTTAGCCTTTGAAAAATATGCGCATCAAAAACTAGATGAACCTATTATAGAGGCTGGTGCACAAGTAAAAGAAGATACAAATACTTATTTTTTACCTACTTCTACAACAGGGCAAGTCATCCATCATCAGTATTACTCCTTAAGTTATAGTGAGACCCATGAACAAGCCGAATGGGTAGGCTATGAGCTTAAGAAATCGCAAGTAGTTAATAACGATTTTAAGCGCCCTTATTTTGAAGTAGACCCCGCTGTAGAAACTAAATCGGCACATTGGCGCAATTATAAAAATTCGGGCTATGATCGAGGTCATTTATGCCCCGCTGCCGATCGCGAGTTTAGTAAAAAGGCATACAACGAAACATTTCTCACGAGTAATATTACGCCTCAAGAACACAATTTTAACGCGGGTGTTTGGAATCGATTAGAACAAAAAGTGCGGTATTGGGCAAAAAAGTATGATGGTGTTTTTGTGGTGACTGGTGGCGTTCTAAAAGATAAAAATACTACTATAGGAACCGAACAGGTTACAGTCCCCAATTCGTTTTATAAAATTGTATATGATCGCTCTTCTGGCACACCCCGAATGATTGCCTTCCTGATGGATCACCAAGAATCTGATGCGCCATTATACAGTTTTGTGACTTCTGTAGATCAGGTAGAACAACTCACGGGAATCGATTTCTTTCCAAGCCTAGAAGATGCCTTAGAGCAACAATTGGAAGCTTCTTCAGATTATAAAGGATGGAGTTTTAGATGATTCTTGTACGCTCCTGACTGGCCAGCAAGGCAGGAGCGTATAATGACGCTTAAAATTGTTTTTTTAATTTTTAAATGGTGTTTCTCAAAAATAACAGGAGGTCTATTATCCATATTATAACAGCGTAGCGATCTATTTTCTTTTATAGATGGCTGAGCGATATTGAGTGTCGAAAATACATAGCGACTGAGAGGCACAAAATTGTATCGAAGTCACCATTCATTCACTCGATTTCCATCTAATTTAATAAGAGTAAAAGAAATTATATATGCATGGAAAGTTCGCTATAATTTGTGTTAGAAATCTACAAATTTTAGTGAACAACCACCCCGTTTTTTTTGATTAGTTATGAGTAGTCTATTATCTATATTCTAAGAGCGAAACGATCTATTTTCTTTTATAGATGGCTCAGTGATATTGAGTATCGAAAATACATAGCGACTGAGAGGCACAAAATTGTATCGAAGTCACCATTCATTCACTCGATTTCCATCTAATTTAATAAGAGTAAAAGAAATTATATATGCACGGAAAGTTCGCTATAATTTGTGTTATAAATCTACAAATTTTAGTGAACAACCACCCCGTTTTTTTGATTAGCTATGAGTAGTCTATTATCTATATTCTAAGAGCGAAGCGATCTATTTTCTTTTATAGATGGCTGAGCGATATTGAGTATCGAAAATACATAGCGACTGAGAGGCACAAAATTGTATCGAAGTCACCATTCATTCACTCGATTTCCATCTAATTTAATAAACGTAAAAAGTAGTATAGTAAACCCCCAAAAGCCGGAACCGCCGTAGCTGAAGAAGGGGAGCGGTATTCCTATAGTAGGAAGTAGACCTGTAACCATCCCTACATTTACCGTAAAGTGTATAAAAATAATACCCGCAACACTATAGCCATAAATACGACTAAAGTCATTTTTCTGTTTTTCAGAAAGCTGTATAATTCGTAGAATGAGAAGCACAAAAAGTACAACCACGAGCGCACTGCCTAAAAATCCCCATTCTTCTCCTACAGCGCTAAAAATATAATCGGTGTCTTGTTCAGGTACAAATTTACCTGTTGTTTGAGTTCCTTGTAAAAAACCTTGACCAGTCCACCCACCATTCCCAATGGCAATTTCACTTTGACGCGTATTATATCCTATACTTTGGGTGTCGACTTCCTTACCTAAAACAATATTAAAACGATCTCTGTGACGCTGTTGGAATACATTTTCAAAAATATAATTTACAGAAAAAGAGAATAAAGTACAGGCTGTGATAATGCCGATATACATCAATTTGGAAGGGCGCTTTTTTCTGTTTTTTAGAAAAAGTAATAAGGCAATAATTGCTACTCCAAGTGCAATATATAACGGTCCAAATAATAAGGTAAGCACAAATAAAGTAATCACAGAAGCACCAAAAATAAGATATACAGCAGCAATTCCTTCTCTATATAATGGGAAAAAGAAGGCAGCATAAACAAGAGCACTCCCTGGATCTGGCTGAGGAATAATTACAAGTGCAGGAATCGCAATGATAAGAAAAGCTCTGAGTTGATCGCGTAAGGTCTTTATATTAGTCTGGATGTCACTAAGGTATTTTGCTAAGGCAAGGGCTGTGGCTACTTTGGCAAATTCACTAGGTTGCAATGTAAAAGAACCAAAGGCAAACCAACTTGTAGCGCCGTTTATATTTTTACCTAACGGAAATAGGAGAAGTAATGATACAATAGCAACCACATAAATCAAACTAGAAAAACGTTCAAAAAATTTACTGTCTAGAAATAAAATAAAGGTAATGATTACAAATCCTAAACCAATCCAGATTAATTGTTTGAAATGTAGATTATCTAGGCTAAAAAAGTTCTCTACTTCAGGATTATAGGATGCCGAGTATATACTCAACCACCCTATGCTAATTAACGCTAAATACAATACAATAAGCACCCAGTCAAAACTACCTACACTTCGGGATCCAGTACTCATGGTTATTGATTTTCTTCAGCCAAAAATTTAGCACTTATTTTTTTTCCATCATTTATAGGGAAAGGTCTACCTAATAATGGTTTTTCGTATTCCTCCTCAAGGCTATGAGTAAGCACCCAGTTCTCTAGATCTTTTCGTGTCACTTCTCCTTTAATGTATTTTTCGATCATAATAGAGGCAATACGACCTCCAAATCGCGAACCCCAATATCCATTTTCAACAAAAACGGCGATAGCTATTTTAGGATCGTCTTTGGGGGCAAAAGCAATAAATACTGAGTGATCTGTGAGTTGTACCGTTCTTCCGTCAATTTTCATTTTGTTTTCAGCGGTACCTGTTTTTCCACATATCTCTATACCAGGTACTTTTAGAAAATTTGCAGTACCTGCACTATAATTGTATACATTATTAAGTCCCTCTATAACAGGTTCAAAATGTTTTGGGTCAATGGTAGTGACTTGTTTCTCTTTGTAAATGGAAGGAATGGTATCTACACCTCCAATATTTTTTATAATATGAGGCTTATAGTACCAGCCTCTATTAGCAATAGCCGCTGTAAAATTGACCATTTGCATAGGGGTCATTAATATTTCTCCTTGACCTATGGCATTTGAAATCGTTGCCGTAGTTCCCCATCTATACGTAGGATAATTATATATCTTATTGTAACGGCTTGCACTAGGGATTAACCCTCTTCTCCCCGTAGGAAGATCATATCCCATAAAATTGCCAAGTCCAAAACTTTCTAAATGTTTTCTCCAACTTTCAATACCCTCTTGCGGGGTATTATACTTGTCAATAGTATTGCGGTATACACTAGCAAAGTAGCTATTACAAGAATAAGCAATGCCATCTATAAGTTGTACAGGACTTTTATGATGGTGGCATCCCAATGGTTTTTTCCCCCCGTATCGGTAGCTTCCGTTACAATACACTTTATTTTCTGTAGTTACAACACCTTCTTGTAATGCAATAAGGGAAGTTAGTGCTTTGAAAGGAGAACCAGGAGCGTATTCTCCCAGAAGCACTCTGTCAAATAAAGGCTTTGCAATACTATCTGCGTCTAACCTAGTGTAGTTTTTAGAGCGTTCTCTTCCTACGAGTAAGGCAGGATCATAGTTGGGTGCTGCCACAAGGGCAAGAATTTCTCCAGTAGCTGGCTCTATGGCAACAATTCCTCCGCGTTTATTGACCATAAGCGCTTCTCCATATTTTTGAAGTTCTGCATCTATGGTTAATTGAATATTACGACCTGCAACTGGAAGTGTATCTAATGCTCCTTCTTTATAAGAGGCAATTACTCTATTAAATCGGTCTTTCTGAAATCTTTTAACGCCTTTTACACCTCGTAATACTTCTTCATATTGTTGTTCAACCCCTTGTCTTCCTATTAAATCCCCTGATTGATAATAAGGGTCATTTTTAATCATACTCTGGTTTACTTCTTGGATATACCCTAAAAAGTTAGCGCCAAAATCTATTTGATAATCTCGTAAAGAACGCTTTTGAATATAAAAACCTTCATATTTATGCATTTGCTCTCCGAGATACGCATAGTCCTCGGTAGACATCGTGGGAACTATCACTGCAGGAAGCCATGAGGCTCTTTTTCTTGCCCTTGTAAGTTCTCTAAGTAATTTATCTTTTTCAATCCCCAATAGTTTACATAGTCCTAGCGTGTCAAAAGGCTTTATATCTTTGGGGATAGCCATAAGGTCATACGATGGCTGATTAGAAACCAGTAATTTATTATTACGATCATAAATATGGCCACGTTGGGGATAATCATAAACTACTTTTATCGCATTGTTTTCTGATTTTATAGTAGCCGTTGTATCGTAAACCTGCAAATAGAAAAGCCTTCCCATAAATAATAGGCCGGTGCTAAGTACAATAGAAAGAAGTAATAATTTTCTCATTCTTTACGACTACTAAAAAGGATATTAAACAAGAGACATAAAATACTAGTGAATATACCTGTAAATAACGTTTTTTTCAAGATGTAAAGTATGTTTGAAGTGTTAAAAACCTCTAAAGAAAAGAGTACCAAGTGATGTATAAAAACAAGACTCGAAATGTATATGATTCGTTCGTATAAAGAAACGTTTGGAAGCTTAATAGCATTATACTCATAACTTACGCCAAAGGTAAGTCTAAGAGCAACGGGTCTAAAGTAAGCTATAAAAAGACAAGCAGCCGCATGTATGCCTCCACTATTTCCAAACATGTCTAACGTAAGTCCTGTCAAAAAAGCAATACACAGATACAGAGAGCGGTTGGCATTGAAAGGAAACACCAGAATGAATAATACGTATGGATATGGATTAATATATCCCAAAAAATCAATGTTATTAAACACAAAAATCTGTGCCAATAGTAGGGTGATGAAACGGATACTATTTGTGAGAAAGCTACTCTTCATCAGTATCGGTGTTTTCTAATGTTTTAATCTCTTTGATATCTCTATTTTCTATAACGTATACATGACCTAGGTTAGTCATGTCATTAAAAAGGCGTACAGATAATTCATAGAAATTTTTACTGTTGTCTAGTTTGAAATTTTCAATCGTTCCTACTGGGATTCCTTTCGGGAAAATAGCCGATCTCCCACTTGTTTCTATGGTGTCTCCTACTTTTACAGGAGCTTGTTCTTGCATGTCAATAACCGTTACTAGATTAGGATCTTCTCCACGCCACTCTAATGTGCCTTGATGATCTGATGAGCGTAACGTTACATTGGTTTTAAAATTAGTGTTGAGTATGGAGAGTACCGTGCTGTACTTGTTGGATGTTTTTTCGATAAACCCTACAATACCTTGACTTGTGATAACACCCATTTCTGGTCTAATACTATCTCTACGCCCTACTTTTAATGTGATAATATTATCTGTTTTGGAATAAAAATTCTTAAGCACTTTAGCAGGGGTGTAGGTAAATTGGCTTTCCGTTGCATTATAAAGCGTCAAAGAATCAACGGTAGGCATGAGTGAGCGAAGCCTTGATTCATTTTCGCGTAAGCGGGCATTTTCTTCTAATAACTGTTTATTATACGTTTTAAGATAAAAATAACCTTGTATGTTACTCACAGATTCATAGACACCTCCTGATAGGAAATTGGCCGAATTGATGAATTTACTCTTGTGATAGGAGTGTGATTGAATCGTAAATACAAGCGATAAAAAAAATAAAAAGGCAAACAGTAGGAAGTTCTTATTCCTTATCAAAAAATTGATGATCTGTTGCATGGGTCAACGACTAGTTATTTGATGAGTACGCTTTTGTATTTTGGGATATTCTTGAGGCAGATTCCTGTTCCTCGTACAACGGCTCTCAAAGGATCTTCTGCAATATATACAGGAAGATCTGTTTTTTGAGATAAACGTTTGTCAAGACCTCTAAGCATAGATCCTCCACCAGCAAGATAAATCCCTGTGTTGTAAATATCGGCAGCGAGTTCTGGAGGGGTTTGTGACAAGGTTTCCATTACAGCATCTTCAATACGTAAGATAGATTTGTCTAGTGCTTTTGCAATTTCTCTGTAGGAGATTTGTACTTGTTTTGGTTTTCCAGTAAGTAGATCACGTCCCTGTACACTCATTTCTTCTGGCGGTACTTCAAGATCTTCGGTAGCCGCTCCTATCTGAATTTTAATTTTTTCGGCACTGCGTTCTCCCACATAAAGGTTGTGTTGTGTGCGCATGTAGTATACGATGTCATTTGTAAATACATCTCCTGCAATCTTAACAGATTTATCACACACAATCCCTCCTAAGGCAATCACTGCAATCTCGGTGGTTCCCCCTCCAATATCTACAATCATGTTTCCTTTAGGTTGCATAATATCAACCCCGATACCAATGGCAGCTGCCATGGGTTCATGAATCAAATACACTTCTTTCCCATTGACACGCTCTGCACTTTCCTTTACTGCTCGCATTTCTACTTCGGTAATTCCAGAAGGAATACAGATCACCATACGTAGGGCGGGGGGGAATAATTTTTTCTTAAGGGCAGGGATTTCTTTAATAAACATACTGATCATTTGCTCACTTGCATCAAAATCAGCAATCACTCCATCTTTAAGCGGACGAATGGTTTTTATGTTCTCATGGGTTTTTCCTTGCATCTGTGCCGCTTCTTTTCCGACAGCAATAATCTTCTTTGTAGTGCGATCGCGGGCAACAATAGAGGGGCTATCTACCACCACTTTTCCGTTATGTATAATCAATGTATTTGCAGTACCAAGGTCAATGGCAATGTCTTCTGTAAGGAAATCAAAAAATCCCATAGGGCGGGTAGGGTATTAAAATTTTAAATCGGTTTGTCGTATTCTCTAAATGTACAAATAATATTATGTTTTTTACGCTTTCGCGAAAGCGTATTATCACCTAAAACAATTAATGTTTAAAATGGCGTATACCTGTCATGACCATTGCTAGGCTGTGCTCGTTGCAGTAATCTATCGTAAGTTGGTCCTTTATAGATCCTCCTGGCTGAATAACTGCTGTAATTCCTGCCTTATCTGCAATCTCTACACAATCTGGAAACGGAAAAAATGCATCACTTGCCATTACCGCTCCTTTTAGATCAAAATTAAACGAAGTTGCTTTTTCAATCGCTTGACGTAAGGCATCTACTCTTGAGGTCTGACCCGTACCACTCGCACAAAGTTGTTTGTTTTTACAAAGCACAATGGTATTAGACTTTGTATGTTTACATATTTTTGAAGCAAATAGTAAGTCTTCTAACTCATTATCTGTTGGTTTAGTATGTGTAGCGTGTTTTAAATTGTCTTCTGAGTCCGTTTGTGCATCTCTATCTTGAACCAGCGTTCCATTAAGACAGGTGCGCATCATAGTTTGCGGTAATGCAGTTTCTTTCTGAATAAGGATAATTCTGTTTTTCTTTCCTTTCAGAATAGCTAATGCGTCATCATCATAAGAAGGAGCAATGACTACTTCACAAAATAGCTTGTGGATTTCTTCGGCGGTAGCTTTGTCTATGGTATTGTTTGCAATCAGTACCCCTCCAAAAGCACTTGTTGGATCACCAGCCAATGCATCTACATAGGCGGTATGCATCGTATCACGTTGTGCAAAACCACAGGCATTGTTATGTTTTAGAATGGCAAAGGTAGGGGCTTCTCCAGTAAACTCGTTCATTAAGTTCACAGCTGCATCTACATCTAATAAGTTGTTGTAAGAAAGTTCTTTTCCATGAAGTTTATCAAACATGGCGTCAAAATCTCCAAAGAAGAAACCACGTTGGTGAGGGTTTTCTCCATAGCGAAGTACCTTTCCTTTATGCTCGCTTACTTTTAAGGCAGGAATCTCATGATCTGCATTAAAGTAATTGAATATAGCCGTATCATAATGAGAAGAAACACCAAAGGACTTCGCAGCAAATCGCTTACGATCTGCTAGTGTTGTGGTTCCTTCGCCATCAGTCATGAGTTGTAATACGTCTGCATAATCATCTACAGAAGATACACAAAGTGTGTCTTTAAAGTTTTTTGCAGCAGCACGAATTAAAGAAATTCCTCCAATGTCAATCTTTTCTATAATATCTTGTTCTGACGCTCCTGAAGCGACTGTTTTTTCAAATGGATATAAATCTACAATGACGATATCTAGCTGTGGAATCTCGTATTCTTTCATTTCAGCCACATCTCCTTCATGATCTTGTCTATTAAGAATGCCTCCAAATACTTTAGGGTGTAATGTTTTGACGCGCCCTCCTAAGATAGAAGGATAGGATGTAATATCTTCAACAGGGACGACAGGGATTCCTAGATCGTTAATAAATTTTTGAGTCCCTCCGGTAGAATATAAGGTAACTCCTAAGTCATGAAGCTTTTGAACTAGGGGTGCAAGGCCTTCTTTACTAAAAACAGAAACTAACGCGGAACTCGCTTTTTTTACGTCGCTCATTATAGAAATTTTATGTGATTTTGGATATGGGGCAAAAATAGCGATTTAACAGGTTATAGAAGGAGGTTTGATTGTATAAATTTGGCACTTTTGTAACATATTTTACCGATAGACGTCTTATCTTTAAATTTTCCAAAATATATCGATGTTTATTTACTTCCGTGTACTTAAAGAAAGCTTCCGTTTTGCAGTAAATGCATTACGTAATAATAAGCTCCGAACATTCCTTTCTCTCATGGGAGTCACGGTGGGTATTTTTTCAATCATTGGGGTACTTGCTGCGGTAGATTCTTTAGAAAGACAAATTAAAAGTAGCCTTTCATCACTTGATCAAAGCACTATTATATTATGCCACGTGTCTTTTGGGCCTACAGAAGTCCCTCGATGGAAAAGAGAGCAATTTCCTCTAGTTACATATGAAGAGTATCAGTATCTTAAACGTAGCCTATCCAATACAAAAGCAATTTCCTATGTACTAAATGTGCCTTCGCAAACCATAAAATATAACGATGAAACCCTTGAGCGTGTTCAGGTTGGAGCCACAACACATGAGTATTATGATATAGAATCATTACAGTTTCAAGAAGGTCGATTTTTTAATGAATCAGAATCTATAAGTGGATCTAATGTTATTGTTATTGGAGATGAAATCAGAAATCAACTTTTTGGAGAAGGTGGAAATGCGATAGGGAAGAAAATAAAAATATTTAGTCGAAAACTTACGGTTATAGGCGTCCTTAAAAAAGAAGGAAACGCCTTAGGAGACTCAAAAGATGAAGCTGTAATCCTCCCAGTTAATTTGACGAGAAAAATTTACGGAGATAATAATAGGTCTACATTCCCTCAAGTAATTATACTTCCAGAGTCAGATGTAGATAATGAAGAGTATCTCGCTTTGCTGGATCAAAAATTACGTTTAAAAAGAGGAATCAAAACAAGTGATATAAGTAATTTTTTTACAAATCAATTTAAAGGCCTTGCTGATTTTATAGATGGAATTATCAGTGTTCTAAAAAGCATAGGTTGGGGCATAGGAGCATTTGCTTTATTAGTTGGTGGTTTCGGAATAGCAAATATTATGTTTGTGAGCGTTAAGGAGCGTACCAATCTTATTGGGATTCAAAAGGCGCTTGGTGCCAAACGCCGTTTTATCTTATTCCAATTTCTATTTGAATCAATACTCCTCTCTATTTTTGGAGGTCTTATAGGGATGTTTTTAGTATGGCTTATTGCAGTAGGTTTAAACTCATCTGGAGTTACAGGTGATTTTAAATTTGTGCTTTCATTGGCTAATATTTTTCTAGGACTTTCAGTGACCTTTTTTATAGGAATTGTCGCTGGAATTGTTCCTGCCATAAGTGCTTCACGATTAGATCCCGTTGAAGCCATACGGACAGGAATGTAAAACATCGATACATAAAACATAAAAATCCCAAACATATGAATTAACTATTCGTACGTTTGGGATTTCTTTTTTGTGTAATTATAAGATGGTTACGACTTGTTCATTTACCCATTCTAAAAAACGCTCATCCTCTTCTGTAAAAGGGTTTGGGGTGTTTGAATCTATATCTATCTGTCCAATGTTTCTACCTTCTTTAAAAAGGGGGACTACAATCTCACTCTTTACGGTAATACTGCAGGCAATATAATTATCTTGTGCGGCAACATCTGGTACGACAAAATTTTCATTAGACACTGCCACTTGACCACAGATTCCCTTCCCAAAAGGAATCACGGTATGGTCTGTAGGTTCTCCTACATAGGCTTCCAGATGTAATGTTTGTGTATCGTGATTTGCAAAATAAAAACCTACCCAATTATAATAAGGAATAGAGCTGCGCAAAGCGCCACAGATTTCAGTCAATCTTTCTTTTGTTGATAGTGTTGTTTTTGATACAATTGCACTAACTTCTTTTTTTAAATCTTCAAAAGCCATTTTTAATGTATTTTTGGGGTATAAACTTCAGTGAGTTGTTCAAATTAATAAACAAATATAAGTCGGTATTACGTTTTATCCTTACGTTTGTGGGAAGTTATTTTATACTAGTTTTAGTCTATAATCTATACCTTACCTACGGCGCTAGCGACACGTATTACCCCGATATTATCACACATACTGTCGCGCAACAGAGTGAATCTGTGATAAATACATTGGGATATGATATAAAAGTAGAGCCTAGTAAAGTAGTGCCAGCTATGAATCTCATTATGGATAATAAGGTGTTAGCTTATGTCGTAGAAGGATGTAATGCTGTCAGTGTAATGCTTCTATTTATCTCTTTTATGCTTGCTTTTTTTGATGGTTGGAAGCGAACGTTGTTATTCATTTTTGGAGGTGTTGCCCTTATTTATGGAATGAATATCATTCGGATAGCGTTACTTACCATAGGGATTTATGAATATCCAGCATATACAGAACTGCTCCATGGGACTATTTTTCCAGCGGTTATTTACGGTACCGTATTTCTACTTTGGTTAGGGTGGATTCGGTCGTATAAAAAACAGCCTAGCATTAAAAAAGAACTTGTAGAATGAGACTAGTGCTACGCGCCTTCGTTATTTTTTTATGCTTTTTTGGGTTTGCTTTTATACGCTTTCGCGAAAGCGAACTCTTCTACGACCCCCTTATATTATTTTTTAAAAGTAATTACCAAAGCTTGTCCCTGCCAGATATGGAAATGGGAAAACTATACCTACATCTGTTTTTGAGATATCTTCTCAACACAGCACTCTCTCTAATAGTACTATGGTTCATTTTTAAGGAGCGGGGTATGATTATATTTGCAGCGCTTTTTTATGGAATGGTGTGCGTTATATTACTGCTTGTACTTAGTGTTTTGTTTAAAACACAAGAAATAGGGGAGTATCTGCCTATTTTTTATGTAAGACGATTTTTAATACAACCCATCTTGTTGTTTATGCTATTGCCTGCATTTTATTATTACCGAAAAGCGAGTAATTCTTAATCAGATTGTATCTTTGTAAGAAAGTATCTTCCGATGAAAAAATATGTATATCTTCTCGCAATAGTGGCCTTTTTTTCTTGTAAAGAAAATGCCCCTGAAACAAAAACAGCTCCTTCACAATCTGTAGAAGAGGTAACTCCCCAACAGCGTGATTTAAATGAAACTAATACGACGGTTGAGGTCGTCTTTGAAGACGAAAAATTCACAGAAATTTACAATGCGTATTTGGATTTGAAAGCCAGTTTGGTGAATACAGATGCTTCAAAAGCAAAAGAAGCAGCAATAGCCATGTCTGCTAAAGTTGGAGAAAAATACAAAGCTGAAAACTTGCAAGAAGCTTTAGGAGCTTTGCAAGGCAGTGCAACCGTAAAAGAGCTACGTATTGCTTTTGAGAATGTATCTGCAATTGTAGAAAACTTGATTGCTGATAACAAAATTATTTCGGGCGCTGTTTATAAGCAATATTGCCCAATGGCTTTCAATGGAAAAGGGGCTTACTGGCTGTCAAATTCTAATGAAGTGCGTAATCCCTATTTTGGAGATCAAATGCTTAAATGTGGGGTTGTCGAAAAGGAGATTAAATAGCTTCATTCCATTGCCTTTTTGGAATACCAACTATGAAAAAACGAAAACTGAGTACCCTTCAAATACTCACCATTGCTTTCTTTGTGATGTGCCTCATTTGGGAGCGTAACATCCAACTGTATTTAAGTGAGCATGGTTTAGAAAACACGCTACAAACGCGGAAGGATTTATGGGTGAGTCTTCCTATTCTTGCATTGGGTCTTTTCTTCTCTATCCGTCAGTGGAAAAGAAATAAAAGACAGTAGTGAGTTCTAAAAAAAATTACTCCTCTGCAATCGTGTAATTGACAAGCCCCATAAACATCTCGTCGCTACTTTGATACCCAAAGGTAACTTCTTTGGATGGGTCTGGATTTAAAGGATTCTGAAAAGAATTGTCAAACACGCCTTCAGCTTTTATTACCGTTCCTTTTGGTAAAAAAATAGGCGCTGTGTAATTGTAGACCAATTGCCAATTAAAGTCAAAATCGGGGACAGAGATCATATCCACCACTTCACCGTCAGGTTTTGTAGCCGTAATTTTCATTTGCTTGCCGCGAAAATGCATATGCGGGAAAATACTATGCACGTACACGTCTTCTGTGATCTTATCCTCTGCAGTGATAGGTATTCTTTTTTCGTAGGGTTGAATTTCAAATTCATCAGAAAAAACACCTAAGGAGTAATACTGTTTTGCAGGTTTTTCTTTATGATAGTATAGGTGAATCTTCGTTACATCTTCTTCTTCTCTTCCCGTAGTCGTATAATGCGTCTGAATGATCAATTCAATATCCTTGTCAATATAAATTCCAGAGTTTTCTGGAAAGATAGTTGACTTAGAGGTGCCGCTTGCCACTACAGCGATAAGATTATCAATCCATTGTCTTTCTGGCCGGTCAACGACAAGTTGCGGTTTTGAAGAACTCGCCAGTGTAGCATGGTGTACCACTTTGGGATTGCCTGGAACAATCGTAACGCCAGCCAACCATTTACCTTCTGGGAGATTAAATTTAATCCTTTGATGACGATAATCAATAATACCTGTTGCGGGAATGATTTCTTTTTTAAGAACAATCGTAGTGTCTGGAATCAATGTTGTTTCTGGGATAAGTGCTTCTTTGGGAATCAATCTTTTTAACGGATCGTCACCGGTTCCATACGGCATGCCCTCTTGAATCCAACGGACTAATTTGCGTCTGTCTTTTTCTGCAATCGCAAACGAATTATCAAAAGAACCGATAGCAGGATCTGCTTTCCAAGGAGGCATACGTTTGCTTAGCATGACTTGCTCTATCATCGCAGACCAACCTACTATTTTATCATAATCTGTCATCGACCATGGAGCGACACCTCCATCTACATGGCATCTCACACAATGATTGGTAAGGATGGGAGCGATATCGTGCGTAAATGTTAGCGTATCTTTTTCTAATGTTTTCCGTCTCGTCACGCGACAACCTCTTGCAACTTCTTCTTTGGCAATGGGAGTTTGATTAGTGGCAATCGCATTCAAAGCATCTCTCAAATACGTTTCGGTAGGCGTTGCTTTCTGAGTTTCATAATCCAACCGATTATTTAATGGCCCTCTATACATAATTTCTCTAGAAGTGGGATCTAGAACAATAGCCTCTGCTGTGATGGTGATATCTAAGGCGTCTGCAATAAGTTGTGCATCATCATACAGCACAGGAACCTCAAACTTGAAATCAGTGAGTTCTTTTGCAATGGATGCACGATCATCTTGCATATTACTATTAACCATAAAAAACGTAAAACCTTTTGATTGATAGTCATCTACAATTTTATGAAAATCTGTTAATGCATTTCGCACGATAGGACAGCTATTTCCTTGAACAAATAAAACAATCGCTTTACTGTCATTATAGGTTGAGAGTCTATGAAAATCACCTTGGGCATCATATAATGCGTAATCGTTTATTCTCGCATCAGGGATGGCTACGGGAGTTTCTTGACAAGAAAGAAAGCAACAGCATATAATACAGAAGTAAAAGAGTTTTTGCGTCATCATTAGTGCAAAAATAATTAAAAAGGAATGGAAGTTCCGTATCTATTTATTCATATTGCGATATCCTAGTTTTATTAGATAAAAAAAGGTCTTTACTTAGCGTAAAGACCCTTTTGAAAACTTGTAAATTGGCAATTAGCTGCTTTTTGAGAGTGAAGCTATAGATTTGCCTGCCGTGTTACGGCATTACATCATGCCTGGCATCCCGCCGCCGCCCATAGGAGGCATTGCAGGTGCATCTTCTTTAATATCTGTAAGCGCACACTCAGTGGTAAGGATCATTCCAGATACAGAAGCTGCGTTTTCTAAAGCAACACGTGTTACTTTTTTAGGATCGATAATCCCCGCTTTAATCATATCAGTATATTCTCCATTTTTTGCATTGTAACCAAAGTCTTTTTTACCTTCCATTACTTTTGCAATCACCACAGAACCTTCGCCACCTGCGTTTGAAACAATGGTGCGTAAAGGCGCTTCGATAGCACGATTTACTATTTGAACACCTGTTGCCTCATCTGCATTGATCGTTTTTATTTTGTCTAGAGCTGCTTTTGCACGTACAAGTGCTACACCTCCACCAGCAACAATACCTTCTTCTACAGCAGCGCGTGTTGCATGTAAAGCATCGTCTACACGGTCTTTTTTCTCTTTCATTTCAACTTCAGAAGCTGCGCCTACATAAAGCACCGCAACACCTCCTGCTAATTTTGCAAGACGTTCTTGAAGCTTTTCTTTGTCATAGTCACTAGTAGTCGTTTCTATCTGAGATTTGATTTCGCCTACACGTGCTTTGATCATTTTCTTATCTCCAGCTCCGTTAACAACTGTTGTGTTATCTTTATCTATAGTCACTGTTTCAGCAGTACCAAGCATATCGATTGTAGCATTTTCTAAGGTAAACCCACGCTCTTCAGAGATGACAGTTCCTCCTGTTAAAATAGCAATATCTTCTAGCATTGCTTTGCGACGATCTCCAAAACCAGGTGCCTTTACAGCGGCGATTTTAAGAGCTCCACGAAGTTTGTTTACCACAAGCGTTGCAAGTGCTTCTCCGTCTACATCTTCAGCGATGATAAGAAGTGGTTTTCCTGTTTGAGCAACTGGCTCTAACACAGGAAGTAAATCCTTCATAGAAGAGATTTTCTTGTCAAAAAGTAAGATGTATGGGTTGTCTAATTCTGCATGCATTTTTTCGCTATTTGTCACAAAGTATGGAGATAAAAATCCACGGTCAAATTGCATTCCTTCTACAACATCTACGTAGGTTTCTGTTCCTTTGGCTTCTTCTACGGTGATCACACCTTCTTTCCCTACTTTTCCAAAAGCTTCTGCAATCAATTCTCCAATCACACTATCGTTATTGGCAGAGATGGCAGCTACTTGTTGTATTTTTTCTGAAGAGTTGCCCACTTTTGTTGTTTGCTTCTCTAGGTGTTCTGTGATGGCAAGAACGGCTTTGTCGATACCGCGTTTTAGATCCATTGGATTAGCGCCAGCTGCAACATTTTTAAGTCCTTCTTTTACGATGGCTTGTGCAAGTACGGTTGCTGTTGTTGTTCCGTCTCCTGCAAGATCGTTGGTTTTAGACGCTACTTCTTTTACCATTTGAGCCCCCATATTTTCTAGAGGATCCTCTAATTCTATTTCTTTTGCAACGGTCACCCCATCTTTGGTTACTTGTGGTGCACCAAATGATTTACTTATAATTACATTACGACCTTTAGGACCTAATGTTACTTTTACTGCGTTTGCTAATGCATCTACTCCGCGCTTAATACCGTCACGTGCTTCGATGTCAAATTTTATATCTTTTGCCATGATAATTATTTGTTGTCATTTCCGCGAATGCGGAAATCTTATAATTTGTTAATTGAGTTTTAATCACGATTTATACGCTTTCGCGAAAGCGGACTATGTTATACACTAAAATAGTCTGGTGATTGAGGTATTATACGATTGCAAGAATGTCATCTTCTTTCATGATCATATAATCTTTACCGTCTAGTTTAAGCTCGGTACCAGCGTATTTTCCATAAATAACAATATCACCTGTTTTTACAGTCATATCGTGGTCTTTTTTTCCAGAGCCTACGGCAACAACTTTTCCTTTTTGTTGTTTTTCTTGTGCGCTATCTGGGATATAAAGTCCAGATGCTGTTTGAGTCTCTGCTGGTAGTGGTTCTATCACTACACGATCAGCAAGTGGTTTAATGTTTAAAGCCATTTTTTGATTCGTATTTATTAAGGTTAAATAAGTTAAATTTTGTCTGCTGTTTACAAGTCAGAAACTATGCCAGTAGTGGTATGCTGACAAATTTACAGCGGTCAATGACAAAGGGTGTCAAACAAAAAATGCCAACTTGAAAAGTTGGCATTTTGTTAGTTGTATTTACTACTGATTTCTTAACCTTCAGGTTGCGTTGTTGTGTCATCACCAGTAGTGGTAGGGATGTCAATAGGAGCTTCAATAGGCGTCGCATTTTCATCTAGTATTTGTGACTCACCTTCTCTATCTCCAAAAATAGAAATGTTACTGAGTAAGATCAATACTAATAAAAGTGTTGCTAGTCCCCACGTTGCTTTATCTAAAAAGTCTGTTGTTTTTTGAACACCTCCAAGTTGTTGGGTTCCTCCTCCTCCAAAAGAAGAAGATAATCCTCCGCCTTTAGGATTTTGTACCATAATTACTACGACTAGTAAAAAAGCTACTATGACGATTAATACTAAAAATATATAAAATGCAGTACTCATAATTCTTTATTTTCTTCTAATTGATCTATTGCTCGAATTTGGTCTGCAAAGAAACTACTTTTTTCCGGATATTTCAAACTTAAAATTCGATAAGCTTGCTTTGCTTTTTTGTAATTTTTTTGTTCTACGTAAACGCGCGCCAAAGTCTCTGTCATAAGGGCTTCAGAGGGCATGAGGGATTCTTTTGCAAGGTTTTTTTTAGAGGAAACCGTAGATGGCGAAAATGCTATCTTAGGATTGGACGCTATAAAAGAGTCGATAATCTCTTGTTTGCGTTTTTTATCTGTGATGGTTGTTTCCCCTTTGTTAGATTCCTCAGGTGTCTGATCTTCGCTGTCTTTATCTGAGGATGAAGGTGTCGTTTTTTCTGGCTGTGTTTCTTGTGTTGGAGTGTCTCTCTCAATAGGAGAAAATCGAGATAGTTGCAACCATTCCTGAAAAGAATGCACTTCATTTGTGTTAAATGCTAACGGTTTTCCAACAGAGAGCACTTCTTTTGGAGAGCGTTTTGTGATTTCAGAATTCTCTTTTTCTACAAATAAATTAGGATCGAGAATTTTTGAAGCTTTTTCTTGTTCCTCTTTTTGCACTTGTAAGGATACATCTTGTAAGTCATCTACCTCTAGTGTTCGTAGATGTGTGTCTTGCGCTTTTATTTGGGTACTGATTTCATTTTGCTCAAACAACTCAGAAGTGATGTATTCAAATAATACAGCTCTGTCAGTTGTATGAGCAGCAGTCACTTTTAAGGCTTTGTTATACGCAAAACTTTCTTCGTTTTTCAGTCCCTTGAGATAAAGTGCATGCGCGCTTTGAAAATAAGGAAACTCAGCGATCAAACTTCGTATAGCTGTCGTATGTGAACTTGAGATATGTTCAGGATGTTCTAGTAGGTATGTGAGTGCTTGCGTATTCATTACCATTTTGCCAATGATTCATTGACAATATCTTGTGTGATACGTTCAAAAATTTCTTCTAGCGCTATGTCAAGATCAGTCCCAATTAACTGCGTAGTGGCTGGAACATCAGCAAAGAAAGAAAATCGTTTTTCAAAATCATCTTCGCCATCTGTTTTTGTATTGTTGTAATAGCGCACATTTACAGCAATTGTGAGTCTGTTTTGTGCAGCGGTGTTTTCTGAAGTAGAAGCTTGTGGTGCAATATAATACTCTACTATTTCTCCTTCAAAAAGAAGTTCTCCATTATCAGAAACTAGACTTAAATTGGTTTGATCTTGAATCAAATCTTGTAATGCAAATGTGAAGGTACGATCAATACCTGGCTCTACAATAGGCGCCTGATTTTGAAAGAAGTTGACCTGAAATGTTTTGATGTCTTCACTTATAGATATTCCACTAAAGGAATAAAAGCCGCACCCTTGAAAGGTGAGGCAACATAAAAAGGCACATAGTATCGTTGTTGTTTTTTTCATGTTTATTTTTATACCGATATAACGGCTAGGGTCTGTTAAAGTTCGTTAAGTAATATACAAGGATCTTGTAAATTTATAAATCAAATTGTTTAATCTTTCTGTATAAGGTGCGTTCGCTTATTCCTAACTCATCTGCAGCTGCTTTACGCTTTCCTTTATGACGTTCTAGAGATTTTTTAATAAGCTCTAATTCTTTGTCATGTAAAGAAAGGGTTTCCTCTTCCTCAATTTCTTCAGCAAAGTGATAGGGGTCTTCTTTAGTGTCTAGGGTAGGCGGTGCTTTTACTGGCGTTGCTTGTTCTGGAATTTGTAATACTTCCATTACCTCTTCAGCGGTGTCATAGGAGTCTTCCTTTTTGTAAATTTTATTAATCAAGGATTCGTTTTCCTCTCTCACATCTTCTGTATTCCCATGTTTCATGAGTTCTAGTGTGAGTTTTTTGAGATCGTTCAGATCAGATTTCATATCAAATAATACTTTATATAAAATCTCACGTTCATTTGAAAAATCTGAGGATTCTTTTTTGTTATTAATAACTGCAGGAAGTTTACTTCCTGAGTCTGGTAAATAATTACTGATGGTGTCTGCGGTGATAGAGCGATTTTGTTCTAAAACAGAGATTTGCTCTGCGACATTACGGAGTTGCCTGATATTACCCGGCCATCTGTATTGGGTGAGTAGCTTTGTAGCCTCTTCGTCAAGACGAATCGTTGGCATTTTATACTTCATAGCAAAGTCTGAAGCAAACTTTCTGAAGAGTAAATGAATATCATTTCTACGTTCTCTTAAAGGTGGGAGTCCAATCTCTACCGTACTTAATCTATAATAGAGATCTTCTCTAAATTTACCCTCTTTAATCGCTTCAAACATTTCTACATTGGTAGCAGCTACGATGCGAACATCTGTTTTTTGGGTTTTGGAAGATCCTACTTTTAAGAATTCTCCATTTTCAAGGACACGAAGTAATCGTACTTGTGTGGGTAGTGGGAGTTCACCAACTTCATCCAAGAAGATAGTTCCTCCATCGGCGACTTCAAAGTAACCACTTCTGGTTTGAGTTGCACCCGTAAAAGCTCCTTTTTCGTGACCAAAAAGTTCACTATCTATCGTTCCTTCGGGGATAGCCCCACAGTTAACAGCAATATATTTATTGTGTTTTCTATGTGATAAGGAATGGATAATTTTTGGAATACTTTCTTTACCCACACCTGATTCACCTGTGACCAATACTGAAATATCTGTTGGAGCCACTTGAATGGCTTTTTCAATAGCACGGTTGAGTTTAGGATCATCTCCTATGATCCCGAATCGTTGTTTTGTGGTTTGTATTCCTTCCATATGTGTTCCCTTGTAGAGGGTGTCTTTTTATACGCTTTCGCGAAAGCGTACGTATTCTTTTTACCATTTATTCCTGCCAGTACGGAGCATATCCAGTAGCTTCTCCTATGAGTGTCCCAGTGGTACATTCCGTTACTTTGACGGTTACATAATCACCAATTTTATAATTGCCTTTTGGGAAAACCGCAACAATGTTTTGATCATTACGACCGCTCCATTCGTCAGCGTTTTTCTTAGATTCCTTTTCTATAAGAATTTCAATGTTTTGGTGTAAGTAATTTTTTAGATTTTTTCTTGAAAGTTCTCTCTGTAAATCAATCACTTCTTGCAAGCGACGTTTTTTAGTCTCCAACGGAATATCATCTTCCATTTTACGCTCTGCCAGTGTGCCAGGACGTTCTGAATAGTAAAACATAAAACCGTAGTCGTACTTTACGTAGTTCATTAAGTCTAGGGTATCTTGATGATCTGCCTCGGTTTCTGTAGGAAATCCAGTGATCATATCTTGGCTGATTCCAATATCTGGGATAATACGTTTAATATTATCTATAAGTGTTCTGTACTCGGCAGCGGTGTGCTGGCGATTCATTAATTTTAATATACGATCGCTTCCGCTTTGTACAGGTAAGTGAATGTAATTGCAAATGTTTTTATGTTTAGCCATCACCTCAATGACATCTAGGGTCATGTCTTGGGGATTACTTGTAGAAAAACGGATCCGTAATTTAGGATACGCCTTTGCTACCATGTCCATAAGCTGTGCAAAATTTACAGATGTAGCTTTTGCCATTTCGCTCGCTTTTTCAAAATCCTTTTTAAGACCGCCGCCATACCATAGGTATGAATCTACGTTTTGTCCAAGAAGTGTCACTTCTTTATATCCTTTGGATACAAGATCTTTTACTTCTTCTAGGATAGATTGCGGGTCCCGACTACGCTCTCTCCCGCGTGTAAAGGGAACAACGCAAAATGTACACATATTATCACATCCTCTGGTGATGGATACAAATGCAGTGACTCCATTAGTTTGTAAACGTACAGGTGAAATATCTCCGTAGGTTTCTTCTTTGGATAAAATCACGTTAATCGCATCTCTACCTTCTTCTACTTCGCTTAAAAGATTTGGGATGTCTTTATAAGCGTCAGGTCCTACAACAAGGTCTACAATTTTTTCTTCTTCTAAAAATTTGCTTTTTAAACGCTCAGCCATACATCCTAAAACGCCTACTTTCATGTTTGGGTTTTCCTTTCTTTTTATGGCTTGATACTTTTCTAGGCGCTTGCGTACAGTTATTTCTGCTTTTTCTCTAATAGAGCAGGTGTTGACAAGCACTAAATCTGCTTCTTCAAGTTTTTGGGTAGTGTTGTATCCCTGTTCTGCAAGTATAGAGGCTACCACTTCACTATCGGAAAAATTCATTTGGCACCCGTAACTTTCTATAAAAAGCTTTTTAGTGTTACTTGCATTTCCTGTTACGGTTAACGCTTCTCCTTGTTTATGTTCGTCGATTATTTTTTCCATTCTATTGATTGACACTCTAATAATTGTCAATGATCATGCAAAGATACAGATTAGATTGTATTGTGACAAAGTGTCAGTTTTATTTTTGAAGCTAGTTTTTACTATTTTAGGGTTTTATTTGGTAGAATCATCAAAAAACAAATTAGCTGGTATGCGTAAAGGACTTTTTTTAATAGCAATTGCTTTTTTTTTATTTTCTTGTAAAGAGTCCTCTGTAAATCCTCCAAAATCTTATATATACGTGGCGCATACGCGACTCAATACGAATGATAGTGTGTATCACAAAGTGTATGATATTGATTTTTCAACATATGATATGACATTGTTAGGAGGTGATCTGGCTTTAAGCTCTTTTTCTGGAAAAACGATAACACCTCATTTAGATAGTATTTTTGATTTTAAAAGCCCTACAACACTTTGGAGTGTAGGAAATCACGATAATACATCTGATAAGAAATTTTATGCAACGACACTCAAGAAAAAATATCATGCATATCAGAAAGATGATGTAACCTTTATCACTTTAAATTCTCAGGATAGCCTAAGTTCTATAGTAGGAGGTCAAAAGGATTTTTTGTTTTCAGTGCTTGATACTATTCAGACGCGCTCTGTATTATTAATGTCGCATAAGTTGATTTTTATGAATGATCATCCCATACTAGATGCAAGAATAGCCAAAGTGTGTAATGCAAATAAAGGGGAATGTTATCATTGTCATAATGTCAATAATTTTTATCAAGACATATATCCCAAGCTCTTAGAAGTAAAAAATAGAGGGATTCAAGTGTTATGGGTTGGTGGAGATTTAGGGTATAAAACTTCTGAATTTGAATATGTAGATGACCAAGGAATTGTCTTTTTAGGAAATGGGTTTTGGTTTCCAAAAGATTGGAATAAGGCACTGATTTTTTCAAAAGCAACCGAAGAGCAACTTTCCTATAAATTTGTTCACATAGATTCTTTATTGAAAAATCAGGGAAGCAAATAAAAATCACTTTCTAAATAATTTTCTATTTTTTTTCGACAAACAAATCGTTATCATTTTAATTTTATAAAAAATAGTTGTTGTATGTGTACATTCTTAAATGTTGATCTATTTTGAGAAATATAATATTCTTGCTTATTTTTCCATGTATGTCTCTTTTTTCTCAAGAGCCCTATAAACAGCAAGTGCTACTACAACATGATAATGACTTTCTTTTTGCAATAGACCGTTATTATACCGCAGGAACTTTTATAGGGTATAGTCGTTTGCTTGAAGGGAGTTTTATATTCAATAAGGGAGAAGATACACCTATCCAATTAGACCTTAGATTAGGACAGGAAACCTATACGCCTAGAGAATTATTTGAAAGAGATTTTGATCTTTTAGAAAGACCGTATGCAGGGTATTTATTTGTATCAGGAATGGTGTCTAAAGTTCAAAAATCTCACATGTGGACATTGCAAGGAGAGCTTGGGCTGGCAGGGCCTCAATCTTTGGCTGGAGATTTTCAAATAAAATATCATAAAATCATTGATACATTTATTCCTGTCTGGGAAGGAGAAATAGCCAATAGCGTTCACCTTAATTTTAAGGGAACGTATAGTGCAGACATTTCTCTAGATGCAGCATATTGGCTTAAGGATATTTTTCTGAAATCGACAGTTTCTCTAGGAACTCGACTCACATTTTTGGAGCAAGAAGTGCGGGCATTTATAGGAAAACGTTCATCTTTAGCAACAAGTAGTGCTTTTAATCGAATAGGCTCCGAACGTGAATTTTATGGATATATAGGCATTGCATATCGCTATGTAATCAACAATGCGCTCATAGAAGGACATCCTCTTGGAGATGACTCTCCATTTACATTAGATGCAGTTTCTTCTATTGGAAAGTTTACTTCTGGGATTGTGTACAGAAAAGACCAGATGACGTATAGTATGGCGTATCATTTTACCACTAAGGAAACAGCGAGAGAAGGTCGTTTACAATATGCAACAATAACAATAGCTAGATTGTTCTAGTTTAAGTAAATGTTAACAATTGTATTAAAGACGCAACCATTTTATTGTTCTGGAGTCTTAAATAGTATATACTATTAAGATATTAAGACTAAAGCAATCATGAAAAAAAATACGTTCCTTTTATTCATAAGTGTACTCACCTTGTTTCTTTCTTGTAAGGATGATGATACTAGATTTGAAACTAGAATTATTGCCAATGCTGTACTTGAGAGCAAGGATGTAGTTCGGGCCTCTGTTGCAGTGGAGACAGAGCGTCCTATCAACGAATCGGGAAAAATATATACCTATACAAATTATGTTTTTGTAAATGATCGTAATCTAGGCGTGCATGTTATTGATAATCGTATTCCTGAAAATCCTCAAAAAATAGCTTTCCTGAAAATTCCAGGAAATTTTGATATTGAGGTACGTAATGACATTTTATATGCTGATAGTTATACTGACTTAGTCTTGTTTAATATTGCTGATATAGATAATATTACTCTTATAGATAGGTATGAAGATGTATTTAATGATTTTGGTTTCTCACTAGCTGCTATCACAGAATCTTTTGATCAAATAGATTATGGGAATTATAATCCTTCAGAGTCTTTTGTAGTGGGTTGGACATATTCAGAAATCCAAGTTGAGATTCAGGATTTTGGAGATGATATTTTTCTGGAAGATGCAGCAGTTACTTCTGGTGATGTAACTGGACAGGGAGGGTCTTTTGCTAGATTCAAGATTGTAGATTCATATCTATATGTAGTAGATTTTTCAGATCTCTATGTTTTTGACATTAGTACACTAGGTGTTTCAAGCTTAGTTGGACAGCAAGGAATTGGATGGCAAATAGAAACGATCTTTAACAGAGATGATTACCTCTATATTGGTAGTCAAAATGGAATGCTTATATACAATATAGAAGATAGAACACAACCTCAATATGCTTCAGAAATTAATCATTTGCAAGGATGTGATCCCGTGGTAGTAGATGGCGATTATGCGTATCTTACACTAAGAGGTGGAAATACCTGTGGTCAACAATTAAGCATCCTAGAAGTCATTAATATAGCTGATAAAAACAATCCATACAGTGTTCGTGAATATAGCATGCAAGAACCTTACGGGTTAGGTATTAAAGAAGATTTATTATTTGTGAGTGATGGTCCTAATGGATTTCATATCTATGATAAAAGTAGTCCTGAAGAATTAGTGCTTCTCGAAGTCATAGAGGATATTAATGTATTTGATGTGATTCCTCTTGAAGATAAACTACTGGCTATTGCAAACAATACACTATATCAATATACATACGAAGAAAATGGACTTTCATTACTTAGTGAGTATGTGATTAATTAAAATTGCTATAAAATCGTAAAAAGAGTGCTGTTCTATACGGCACTCTTTTTTATGTCATATATTCTATTATTTTTGCTCAAAATTCACATAATGACATTTTTGCAAATCCAAGAAAAAATAAATAAAAACAACCCAGTTGATTTTGGGGATGTATTTGGTGAGGCTATTAATTTATTTCAGAAGGTATGGCTTCAGGGGTTTTTGCTATTAGTGTTAAGTTTTCTTATTCAATATGGACTGTCTTTACTTATGTACATTCCAGCGATAGCATTAGAGTTTATTGTAGACGATCAAGCCCTTGAGGGAGATTTTAATATTGTAGCAATTCTTGTAATGATATTGTTTTTAGTGTTGTATTTGGTCACATTGATTGTTGTAACAACATTTAACTTTGGACTTCAAGCTGCTTTTTACAGAATAGTTAGAGTAAAAGAAAGAAACAAACGAGCAGAACTAGGTATTAATTTTGGTATGTTTTTTAAAAAGAAGCATATTAAAAAACTATTTATATTTTCTATGGCTCAGGCAGGAATTGGGATTTTAGCTTTTATGCTCTGCGTTATCCCGATTCTCTATGTTTTTATACCATTACAGTTTGCTCTTATCATTTTTGCATTTCATCCAGATTTAACCATTAATGAGATCTACAAAGCAGCCTTCAATTTAGGAAATGCCAAGTGGGGCGTCACTTTTGGACTCGTATTTGTTTCTGGGATATTGGCATCTATAGTAGGACTCGTAGCTTGTTTTATTGGGATTTATTTTACGCTTTCATTTGTATACCTTCCTGCGTATTTAGTGTATAAACGAGTAGTCGGATTCTATGAAGATGACGATGCGATAGCTCAAATTGGGGCCTAGTATTTTTCTTTTTTATACGCTTTCGCGAAAGCGTATATAATTTAAAATCAATAATTTAGTGTACTTTTTTTTAAAGTATTTTTCAATGATTTGCACTACTTAGATTTTTTAATTAAATATTTCATCTACTTTTGTAATCCCAAAAAAAAGAAAAGTATGGCAAAGAATCTCGTCATTGTAGAGTCACCAGCAAAGGCAAAAACTATTGAAAAATTTTTAGGAGAAGACTATAAAGTGGAAAGTAGTTTTGGTCACATTGCAGATTTACCCTCTAAGGAATTAGGGGTGAATGTAGATGGTGATTTTAAGGCAAATTATATTGTCTCAGACGATAAGAAAAAAGTAGTCAAGAAGCTAAAAGATCTCGCTAAGAAAGCAGAAATGGTCTGGTTAGCAAGTGATGAAGACCGAGAAGGAGAAGCTATTGCTTGGCACTTAGAGCAAGAACTTGGATTAGTGCCAGAACGTACAAAACGTATTGTTTTTCATGAGATTACCAAGACTGCCATTCAGAGAGCTATAGAGAATCCAAGAAAAATAGATTACCACCTTGTAGATGCACAACAAGCAAGACGTGTATTAGATCGACTTGTAGGATATGAGTTATCTCCAGTATTATGGCGTAAAGTCAAAGGAGGTTTGTCTGCGGGTAGGGTACAGTCTGTTTCTGTGCGTCTTATTGTAGAAAGAGAGCGTGAAATTCAAGATTTTACTGCCGAAGCTTCCTATAGAGTTGATGCTACATTTATTAATGAAGAAGGAAAAGTATTCAAGGCGAAACTTCCTAAAAATATTACGAGTAAAGCACTAGCAAAAGCATTTCTCGAGAAAAATGCAAATGCCCAATTTAAGGTAGAATCACTTACAAAAAAACCAGCTACAAAATCTCCAGCACCTCCATTTACCACATCAACATTACAGCAAGAGGCAAGTCGTAAACTATACTTCTCAGTAAGTAAAACAATGACGATGGCACAGCGTCTTTATGAAGCGGGGCTTATTACCTATATGCGTACTGATAGTGTGAACTTATCTGTAGATGCAAAAAACGCAGCGAAAGCAGAAATTATTTCTGCTTACGGTGAAGAGTTTAGTAAAGAACGTAATTATAAAGGAAAATCAAAAGGAGCGCAAGAAGCTCACGAAGCGATACGTCCAACAGATTTCTCCCGCCACTCAGTGAATATAGATAGAGATCAGGCAAGATTGTATGAGCTTATTTGGAAACGCGCTATTGCTTCCCAGATGAGTGAAGCAAAACTAGAGCGTACCAATGTTCAAATAGCATCCTCTGCAGGAACAGATAACTTTACTTCTAACGGAGAAGTGCTGAAATTTGAAGGGTTTTTAAAAGTATACCTTGAAGGACAGGACGACGAAGAGACTGATTCAGAAGACACCGGATTGCTTCCAGCATTACGAAAAGGAGAAGCTCTCAAAAATAGAGTGATCACAGCAACAGAAAGATTTACAAGGCCACCTTACCGATATACAGAAGCATCTCTCGTTAAAAAATTAGAAGAACTAGGTATTGGAAGACCGTCTACCTATGCACCTACCATTACGACAATTCAAAATCGTAAATATGTGGAAAAAGGAACAGTTGATGGGACTGAGCGATCATATGATGTATTAAAACTTTCTAAAGGAGCTGTCACTGAAAAGAAACTAACAGAGACCGTAGGGTCAGATAAAGGAAAATTAGTGCCCACAGATGTAGGAATGGTGGTGAATGATTTTTTAGTAAATCACTTTGAAAATATTCTTGACTATAATTTTACGGCAAAAGTCGAGCAAGATTTTGATGATATCGCCGAAGGAAAGCAGGAGTGGACCACCATGATGAAAGCCTTCTATAAAGATTTTCACCCGCATGTGAAGGATGTTGAAGAAAATGCTGATAGAGAAGTAGGAGAGCGTATTTTAGGAACAGATCCTAAAACAGGAAAGCCTGTGAGTGTTCGCCTAGGTAAATTTGGACCCATGGTTCAGATAGGATCGGTAGAAGACGAGGAGAAACCTCAATTTGCTAGTCTTGGACCAGACCAACAATTAGGAAGTATTACCTATGAGGAGGCAATGGATCTCTTTAAATTACCTAAAGATTTAGGAGAGTATGAAAACGAAGAGGTGCAAGTGAACAATGGTCGTTTTGGTCCTTATGTTCGTTTTGGGAAAATGTTTGTCTCCCTGCCTAAAGGAAGGGATCCTATGGATGTAGATCTTGATGAGGCAATTACCTATATCAAAGAGAAGCAAGCCGCAGATGCCCCTATATACGTATATGAGGATTTGCCTGTCCAAAAAGGAACAGGTCGTTTTGGTCCCTTCATAAAGTGGAACGGAATGTTTATCAATGTCAACAAAAAGTACGATTTTGATAACCTTTCTGAAGAAGATATTATTCAACTTATTGAGGATAAGAAACAAAAAGAAATAGATAAGGTCATTCATAATTTTGAGGCAGAAGGCATACGAGTCGAAAAAGCACGCTGGGGAAGGTCAAATATCATAAAAGGTAAAACTAAAATCGAATTGCCTAAAACGGTAGATGCAACAAAACTCACCTTGCAAGAAGTGCTAGATATTATAGAGAAGCAAGCGCCAAAAAAGAAGACAACACGTAAAAAAGCAACAACGAAAAAGAAATAAATAATGATATTTGATTTTTTGTTGCCGGTCACAGATGTTGCAATAGCACACATTCAGTTGCTACATCATCAATGTATAGGTAATACAATTAGAGTGCATAGTGAACGAGAGGGTTTTCCAGATCTAGAGGATGTTGCAATAGCCATTATTGGGGTACGCGAAAACAGACGAGACCTCAATCATTTAGGGGAAACCGTTTGTTTTACAGAGATTCGGAGAGCTTTTTATGAACTATTTCCTGGAAATTGGCATACTCAAATAGCAGATTTAGGGGATGTTGATAAAGGTGATACAGTCGAGGACACTTATTTTGCAGTGAGAAGTATCACGGAAACCCTCGTAAAAAAGAACATCATCCCTGTTTTTATAGGAGGTAGTCAAGATCTAGTATATCCAATGTATAGATCATACGATAAGTTAGATCAAATGGTAAATCTAGTTAATGTAGATAGCCGATTTGATTTAGGAGACACAAGTAAGCCCTTAGAACACCATTCGTATGTTGGTAAGATTATTGTCGACAAGCCGTATAATTTATTTAATTATAGTAATATAGGGTTTCAGACCTACTTTAATTCGCAAGATGAGATAGATCTTATGGATCGATTGTATTTTGATGCCTATCGTCTCGGAAATGTGACTGCAAATATTAAAAGTGTAGAGCCTGTAATGCGAGATGCAGATATTGTGGTAGTGGATATGGGATGTATAAAAAGTAGTGAATTAAGCTACAGACATAGTAAAATCCCTAATGGTTTTGAAGGAAAAGAGATTTGTGCCATTTGTCGTTACGCAGGAATAAGTGATAAAGTAAGTTCATTCGGAATCTTTGAATATAAGAATGATGCACATGAAGAAACTGCCGCAATGTTAGTAGCTCAAATGCTTTGGTATTTTATGGAGGGAGTGAATTATAGGACAAATGAAGATTTGGATGTAGAAAAAGGAAGCTTCATTACATATCAGGTGCCCATTGATGATGAGGTGCTTACCTATTACAAGAGTAAAAAAACAGAGAGATGGTGGATTGAAATCCCATTTATTTCGAATTTGAATAATAAATTGAAAAGGCATACGTTATTACCTTGCACGCATCAAGACTATCTAGATGGCTGTAACCAGAATATACCAGAAAGATGGTACAAGGCGCGCAAAAAGAATGAGGTATAACCAGTACTAACTAAAAATAGAATGAAAGGTTTTAGACAAATAAATTGTTTATTTGAAAATAAATAAATAGGTTTACGTCCTAAAATCTAGAATACTTAACCTATATCCTATGAAAAAATGTGTTGCATTTATTGCGATATTGACATTGCTATACAGTTGTGGCAAAGGAAATGATCGTGGAGAACTTGTCGGAGTTAAAGGCAAGAGCTGGCATCCAGAGAAGCCCTATGGAATGACCCTCATATCTGGAGGAGCCTTCATAATGGGAAAAAGTGATGACGACATCGCTGCTGTAGAAGACGCCCCTACTAAGACAGTGACAGTACGTTCATTCTACATGGACGAAACCGAAATTACAAATTCAGAATACAGACAGTTTGTAAATTGGGTAAGAGACTCAATCATTAGAACCAAATTGGCTATTATGGCAGACGACTTGGGTGAGACCCCAGGAAGTGGCGGTATTGGAGACTTTGCATTTGCAGATGGTGATACAGATAACTTAAATCCATATCAGCAGTACATGTATGATAACTATTACGGATTAGGCGAGACTGGTTTTGAAGGTCGTAAACTCAATAAAGAAATAGACATTATTTGGGATACGAATGATTATCCAGACGAGTACTACTCAGAAGTAATGGATACAATGTACATTCCTGTTGAAGAAGCATACAACGGTCAACGTACAATTGATGTAGATAAACTTGAATTCAGATATACATATCTAGATATAGAAGCTGCAGCAAGAGTAAAAGGTAAGCGTAAAGATCATATCAAAACAGAAAAAGTAAAAGTATATCCAGATACTACTGTATGGATTAAAGACTTTGCGTATTCCTACAATGAGCCTATGCATAATGATTATTTCTGGCATGATGCTTATGGAGATTATCCTGTAGTTGGCGTAGATTGGATGCAAGCAAAAGCATTTTGTGAGTGGAGAACACTTCATAAAAATGAATATCAAAAAACTAAAAAGAAACAATTTGTAAATCGTTTTAGACTTCCTGGCGAAGCTGAGTGGGAATATGCTGCTCGTGGTGGACTAGAGGGAGGTGATTTTCCATGGGGAGGTCCTTACGCTAAAAACGATAGAGGCTGTTTCTTAGCTAATTTTAAACCTTTACGAGGTGATTATGGTGCAGATCAAGCACTGTACACGGTAGAGGCAGATGCTTACGAGCCTAACGATTACAACTTATACAACATGGCTGGTAATGTTTCAGAATGGGTAGCGTCTTCCTACGACCCTAACTCATATGAATATATGTCTACAATGAACCCTAACGTGAATGACGCTTCTAACCGAAGAAAAGTGATACGTGGAGGTTCTTGGAAAGATGTTGCTTATTTTCTTCAAGTAAGTTCTCGTGATTATGAATACCAAGACTCAGCTAGAAGCTACATTGGATTCAGAACTGTACAAGATTTCTTAGGGCTTGATGAAAAAGTAAACCTACGTAAAGCACCTAAATAACCCCGTATTTTAATTACCCCAAATTTATAATTAACTAAATCTAAACCTTAACAAAAAAACTAAATTATCATGGCAAAATCAAAATCTGGCAAGAAACTAATGAATATGGTCTACGGACTAGGAGCAGCAGTAGTAATTGTAGGTGCTTTATTTAAAATTATGCACTGGCCTTATGGAAATGAAATGCTGATCGTTGGATTACTTACAGAAGCAGCTGTATTTGTTGTTTCAGCTTTTGAATCAGTAGACGAAGACCTAGATTGGTCATTAGTATATCCTGAATTAGCAGGAGGTCAAACAAAAGGAAAAAAAGAAGCTCCTAAAGATGCTGAAGGATTACTTTCGCAAAAATTAGATAGCATGCTTAAAGAAGCAAAAATTGACGGTGAGTTAATGGCAAGCTTAGGAAGCAGTATTCGTAATTTTGAAGGAGCAGCAAAAGAGATTTCTCCGACAGTAGAAGCAATGAATTCTACTAAAAAATACAGTGAGGAAATGGCACTTGCAGCAGCTCAAATGGAATCTTTAAATAGCCTTTACAAAGTACAAGTTGAATCTTCTAGCCGTCAGGCTGAAATCAATGAGCAAGTAACTGCTAATGCAGGGAAACTTAAAGAGCAAATGGAAAGTCTTGCAACTAACCTATCTTCTTTGAATGGAGTATACGGAGGTATGTTATCTGCAATGGCTAAGAACTAATTTTAGTTTGATAATTATTCATTAACTAAAACTAAAAATTAGAACTTATGGCAGGAGGAAAATTATCTGCAAGGCAGAAAATGATTAACCTGATGTACTTAGTGTTTATAGCGATGCTAGCACTGAATATGTCAAAAGAAGTATTATCGGCGTTTGGATCGATAAATGAAAAATTAGCACAATCAAACACTAGTTTTGAGTCTAAAAATGATTTGGCTCTAAATAATCTTAGAGATAAAGCTAGCGAAAATGATGAGTTTGCTAAAGCGGCTTCTACAGCTCAGCAAGCTGCTCAATTATCTAAAACATTTTACGATTATCTTGAGGCACAAAAAAATGCTATATATGAAGGTAATAAAATAGAGGACAGAAAAGATTATGAGTCTATGGATAAGACTCAATATCTTGATGAAACCTATTACAAAAGCGGAAAAGTATCAGCAGAAGGACAAGAATTTTTGGACCAAATGAATGCTTATAGAACGGGTATGGTGGCTCTTGTGAGTGAAAGCAACAAAGGGTTAGCTGACCAAATTAAAAATGATTTTAGTACTGCTGATATTGAAGATAGTGAAGGCATTAAGAAAGATTATATAGGATACCACTTTGTTGGTTTTCCAATGGTTTCCTCTATCACAAAAATGACTCAAATTCAAAATGATATTAAAGTCGTTGAGAACGAGTTATTATCTAAGTTACTTTCAGGGAATCTTAAAGAATTAGCAAAATTAGATAACTATGAAACTGTAATGACGACTTCTAAAGGAGCATATTACACAGGATCTACGTTTGATGGAGTACTTTCTTTAGGTCGTGTAGACGCCTCTACAAAGCCATCTCGTGTGGAATTAAAATTAGATGGTCGTGCTATTCCTCAGGATAAAATTAGTTATGACGGAGGTAAATTAGTTCTAGGAGTAAATACAGGTGGTGTAGGTGATCATGATATCACAGGAACTTTAGTGTATCTTCAAGATGGAAAAGAAGTTCCAGTAGATGTAAAGCAATCTTTTACTACAATCAATAAACCTAACTCTGCTATTATTGCTGCAGATAAAATGAATGTAGTCTATAGAGGCGTGCAAAACCCAATGACAATTACATTTGCTGGTGTTGACGATAGTAAGGTAAGAGCCAGCGGGACAGGTCTAAATCCAGTTAAAGGATCTAAATATGTGATGTCTCCCGGTAAAGGAAAAGAAGTAACTATTAACGTAACTGCAACATTACCTGATGGTGGAGGAACAGTTAGTGATAAAGCAACCTTCCGTATCAAAGATATTCCACGTCCTGTAGGAACCATGCGTAATGATGACTCAGGGTCATTAAAAATGACAAGAGAGGCGGTAGGAGCAGCTCCAGTAGGGGCAGCGTTACCAGACTTTGACTTTGAACTAAACCTAAAAGTAAATAGCTTTAAGTTCAAAGCACCAGGAGCGGCTACTGTTCTGGTACAAGGAAATAAATTAAACGATGCCGCTAGAAATGCACTCAAAAAGGTAAGAAGGGGTGATGTAGTTCAAATTTTTGATATTAAAGCAAAAATACAAGGGAACTCAACATACAATTTAAGAAAGATTTCTCCCGTTCTTATTGAGTTAACAAACTAATAATTTATAATTATGAATCTCAAGAATTTAATTCTAATCGCATTTGCTTTTGTAATGACAACGTCAGTGTTTGCCCAAGGAAATATCCTCAATGCAAAAACACCAGACGAAATGTTTGAAATTACAGAAGAGCAAAAAGCAAATGATAATGATACGCCGCTTCCGTATGGGTATGTAGAAAAAAGAGATGTTCTTTGGTCTAAAAATACGTGGGAAGTAATCGATCTTGATGAACGCGTTAATTTCCCTTTGTACTATCCTATAGATACACTTAACATAGGGTCAGACAGACGTTCATTGTATCAAGTTTTAATGAAAAACATTAAAAACGGTAAAATTGATGCGATCTATGATGATTCATATTTTACTAATAAAATTACATTAGATGATATTTCTGCGGCTCTTAAAGTAGTAGATACGACAGACGACGGTAAAAGAGAGCAAAACGAAGGTTTACCTATCTCTGATTATAATATCGAAACCAGACGTATTACAGCTCAAGACATCAATGCGTATCACATACGTGGGTATTGGTATGTTGATAAACGTCAAGGCGAATTAAAGTATCGTTTGTTAGGAATCGCGCCAGTTTCTGGAGATGTCAACTTCCTAGACGATCCTACTCAAGAAGACATCGAACTTTTCTGGGTATGGTTCCCAGGTGCAAGAGAAATATTGCACAAAGCAAAAGCGTTTAATCGTAAAAATACGTCTATGCCTATATCATTTGACCATTTGTTGAATAGTAGGCGATTCAGTGGAGTGATTTATCGAGAAGATAATGTGCAAGGCGATAGACAAGTGAAAGATTATATCAATAATAATGCAATGATGCAATTATTAGAGTCGACTCGTATCAAAGAAACCATACGTAATCTAGAACAAGACCTCTGGAATTATTAATGTAATTTCAATCAAAATAAAAACCCATTTAGAATGTATTTTCTAAATGGGTTTTTTTCTGTTTCAATTTTTGAGTATATATCTGCTTTTCTTTTTAACATTGACGTATTTTCTCAAATGGCGTACTAATCACTATAGGTCCCAATAAATATGAAAGTCCTAATATTTAGTTTCTATAGTACTATATAATTCAAATTTTATAGACTTTTTTTAAAATCCATTTCGTATAATACATTAGTATCTTTGCAGCCTATGCAAGAAGTAGATTATATTATTGTTGGTTTAGGATTAGCAGGGATTGCTTTTTGTGAGCAATTAGAAAATGCAAACAAAACCTTTATTGTTTTTGACAATGGAATGAATGGCGCTAGTCGCGTAGCTGCAGGGCTCTATAATCCTGTGATCTTAAAAAGATACACGCTTCCTTGGAAAGCAACCGAGCAGTTAGATATCGCAGTGCCGTATTTTAAAAAAATAGCACAAAAAATAAAAGCTAATTGTATTCATGAGATGCCTGTTCAAAAGGTATTTTATTCCGCTGAAGATCAAAATAATTGGTTTGCAGCGTCAGATCAACCTGAGCTAAATCGGTTTATTTCTACTGAGCTTATTCCAGATGATAACCCTAATATTCATGCACCCTATGCTTATGGTCGGGTCCTAGAGACGGGGAGGATTGATATTAAAAAGCTTCAAAAAAATTACCAAGCATATTTGGAGTCTAAGCACGCTTTCGCGAAAGCGGACTTTGAACATTCCCAATTAAAATGCACAGATCAAGGAGTTGAGTATAAAGGAATCCAAGCCAAACACATCGTTTTTGCCGAAGGATACGGACTTAAAAAGAACCCTTATTTTAAACATTTGCCACTTGTAGGGAATAAAGGAGAATATCTTATCATAAAAGCAAAAGAGTTACAATTAACTTCTGCGATTAAATCCTCATTCTTTATTGTTCCTTTGGAAGATGATTTGTATAAAGTGGGCGCTACATTTAATTGGAAAGATAAAGACACCCTCCCTACAAAAGAAGCAAGAATTGAACTTACAGAAAAACTGTCTTCTCTTATTACATGTGATTATGAAATTGTAGATCAGGAAGTAGGTGTGCGTCCTACTGTAGGTGATCGTAGAGCGTTATTGGGAGTACATCCAGAATACCCGCAATTGGCGGTTTTAAATGGACTAGGAACTCGTGGGATTATGATGTCTGCTATGCTCGCGATGTATCTTTTTGATTATCTAGAATATGGGAAAGAACTCCCAGTGGAGATCAATATTACACGTTTTGGTAAAAAGAAATAAGTTAAGAGCCTGTAAGTTGATCCTTAGTCTTATCATAACTCATAAAAAAGTTAATCCAGATATTTCGCGAAAGCCTCATAATCACGGGTAAAAATACAACCATTGTACCTACTATCGCTAAAAAGGTATTTACCAAAGTGGCCCCAATAAAAAAATACGTAATGGTAAACGCTGCAGTAGCAAACGCAATACCCACAGGATAACTTACGTACATGGCTCCATAAAAAAAAGAAGGCTCAATTTTATATTTGGTGTCACAATGTGAACAACGTTCATGCATTTTTAAAGTCTGTGAGAGTTTGTAAGGATTTGGCTGCACGTACATGGATTCGTTTTGACAAACAGGACATTTGCCAAATAGAATGCTGTTCAATTTTGTTCCTTTTAAAATTGCCATACGTAATGTTGATTTACAATGCAAATTTAAGCATCTTTGCAGCAAAATTGCCGTAAGAAATGCTCAATATTCACAATCTTTCAGTATCCTTTCAGGGAGAGTACCTTTTTGAAGAAATAACCTTTAGACTTAACGGGGGAGATCGTGTAGGGCTAGTAGGGAAGAATGGGGCTGGTAAGTCAACCTTGTTGCGCATCATTTCTGGAGAACAAGAGTACGATACAGGATCTATTGCCATTGAAAAAGAAATCCAAATAGGATTTTTAAAACAAGATATTGACTTTGTAGAAGGACGAACTGTCCTAGAAGAATCCTACGAAGCCTTTGCAGAAATAAAGAGACTAGAAAAACAATTAGAAGAGATTAATACCCAGCTTTCAGAACGAACCGATTATGAAACTGATAGTTATAATCAGCTCATGATTGATCTCAACGATATTCAACATCAGTATGAGATTCATGGAGGATACAACTATCAGGGCGATACAGAGCGTATTCTTCAAGGACTAGGTTTTAAAAGAGAAGATTTTGACAAACTTACAGACACCTTCTCTGGTGGATGGCGTATGCGTATTGAGTTAGCAAAGCTATTACTTCAAAGTAATGATATTCTTTTGCTGGATGAGCCAACCAACCACTTGGATATAGAATCTATTATATGGTTAGAAGGGTTTTTGAAAAATTACTCAGGCGCTGTCGTGATTGTTTCTCACGATAAAATGTTTTTGGATAATGTGACCAATCGTACTATTGAGATATCGCTAGGACGCATCTATGACTACCCAAAAGCGTATAGTGATTATTTGGTGTTACGTCAAGAATTGAGAGAACAACAATTAGCTTCTCAGAAAAATCAACAAAAACAGATTGAGCAAACCGAAAAACTTATAGAGAAATTTCGAGCTAAAGCCTCAAAAGCAACCATGGCGCAATCGCTTATCAAAAAACTAGATAAGATTGATCGCATTGAAGTAGATGAGGATGATAATAGCGTAATGACGCTTAAATTCCCTATTTCTTTAACCCCTGGAAAAGTAGTGATAGAAACCGAAGGTATTGCCAAAAGTTATGGTGACAAAAAAGTATTGCAAAATATAGATCTTCTCGTAGAGAGAGATACCAAAACAGCTTTTGTAGGACAGAACGGGCAAGGCAAGTCTACACTTGCAAAAATTATCGTGGGAGAACTGGAGCATCAAGGCCATCTCAAACTGGGGCATAATGTGCAAATAGGGTATTTTGCCCAAAATCAAGCCGAATATCTAGACGGTAGCAAAACAGTAGAAGACACTATGATTGATGCTGCCGATGAGAAAACAAGACCAAGAGTACGTGATATTTTAGGGTCTTTTCTCTTTAGGGGGGAAGAAGTAGATAAATATGTGCGTGTCCTTTCGGGGGGAGAGCGCAATAGACTCGCGCTGGCAAAGATGATGTTGCAACCTTTTAATGTCTTGGTAATGGATGAGCCTACCAATCACCTTGATATAAAATCCAAAAATGTACTTAAAGCTGCCTTAAAGAGTTTTGGAGGAACGCTTATTGTGGTGTCACACGATAGAGATTTTTTACAAGGCCTGACAGATCGGGTTTATGAATTTAAAGATCATCGTATTAAAGAATATTTAGGTGATATCGACTATTATCTAGAAAGTAGAGAAGTAGATAGCTTACGCGAAATTGAAAAAAGAGATGATCAACCCGTAAAAGCGGAAACCAAGAAAGACAATAAGCAATCCTATGAAGATCAAAAAAAGCTAAAAGGGCTTCATAATAAGCTAAGCAAGATAGAAGCTCAGATCAATAAACTGGAACGAGAAATAAAGGCCATCGATGTAGAGATGGAAATCAATTACGATGCGACGGTAGCGCAACCAAATTTCTTTGATAATTATCAAAATAAAAAGAAAGCTCTCGATCAATTAATGGAAGATTGGGAGGTAACCTCAGAGCAAATTGATCAATTGGGATAGAAAAAGAAGTGCATCATCTATTGGTTGATGTGTTTTTTTCTTGAGTGAGAGGATGAGCAACTCAGATAATGAATTAGATAAGGGGTTCTAAAAGGAAACTCTATTTAAATTATGAGTTTTTTAACGATATGATACAAAGAGCCTGCATACTTTTGTGTCGATTCGTTTTTATGGAATTTCATTGAATACGGTCAACTCACCATAACCAACCCAAAATTTATGAGAATATTTTTACAAATTGTTGTTAGTCTTCTAATTGTGGCCTTAGGTGGCTTTGCTATGGTGAAGCTTTTTGGCTTGGATAAAAAAGAAAGACCAAAGCCAAAACCTGTGGTAAAAACTGTGTTTGTAGACACGGTACAAAATGGTTTGGTACCTATAGTTATAGAGGCAAACGGTAATCTTACTGCAAAACGTAGGGTAGAGTTATACTCAGAAGTACAAGGCGTTCTCATTGGAGGTGCCAAAGTTTTTAAGCCAGGACAGGTTTTTAGAAAAGGAGAAACCCTTTTGCGATTAGATGCTGATGAGTTTAGGGCAAGTGTCAATTCTCAGAAAAGTAATTTGATCAATCAAATTACAGCCATATTACCTGATTTAAGAATAGATTACCCAAATGCTTTTCCAAAATGGGAAACGTATGTGAATACGTTTGATATTAATACATCTTTACCAGAATTACCGCAAATTACTTCAGACAAAGAACGCTATTTTATCACAGGACGTAATATTCTTACTTCTTATTATAATGTAAAAAACTTAGAACAAAGACTATATAAATATCGTATCGTAGCTCCTTTTACTGGAATATTGACAGAAGCTAATGTCACGGAAGGTGCTTTAGTGAGAAGTGGACAAAAAATAGGTGAATTCATAGAAACAGGTATTTATGAACTTCCTGTAGCGATTAGCAAGAGTTATGCAGATTTGTTAAAAGTAGGTAAAGAGGTTACATTAAAAAATCTAGATGATTCAAAACAATACAAAGGAATCGTTACCCGTATCAATGGGAATATTGAACAAGCTTCTCAAACTATTACTGCTTTTATAGAAGTAAAAGACGAAGCTCTAAGAGAAGGGATGTATCTCGAGGCAAGACTCAATGCCCGTGAAGAGGCGGATGCTATTACCGTAAATAGAAACCTACTGCAATCAGAAAGACAATTGTTTGTGCTTAAAGACTCCGTTTTAGATATTATAGATGTTAAACCTGTTTATTTTTCTGAAAAGTCGGTGGTTGTTAAGGGGGTGCCTGATGGGACTATTTTGGTAAACAAACCTGTTCCTGGGGCTTATGCAGGAATGAGGGTAAAAGTATATGAACAAACTAGTGCAGCTAAAAACGAATAAGTCATGAGAAAATTAATCTCTTACTTTATAAGGTATCACGTTGCTGTAAATGTAATCGTTATTGCTTTTGCCGTATTAGGAATATTGGGTGCGTTATCTATGCGCTCTTCATTTTTTCCTTTAGTAGATTCAAAAAATATAGTAATCACTATTGTATATCCTGGAGCTTCTCCTCAAGAGGTAGAAGAAGGGATTGTCTTAAAAATAGAAGATAATCTTAAAGGATTGGCTGGAGTAGATAGGGTAACATCGACTTCAAGAGAAAATAGCGGAAGTATCAATGTTGAAATAGAAAAAGGAGAAAATATTGATTTCATGCTTCTCGAAGTGAAGAATGCGGTAGATCGAGTGCCGTCATTCCCTTCTGGCATGGAGCCTCTGGTGGTGTCAAAACTAGAATCGATACGACAGACCATTTCTTTCGCGGTAAGCGGGAAAGACATTCCACTAGCGACCCTTAAACAGATAGGACGTCAAATTGAAAACGACCTTAGGGGAATAGAAGGGATTTCACAGATTAGTATCTCTGGCTATCCTGATGAAGAAATTGAAATAGCTGTCAATGAAAATAATTTACTCGCTTATAATATTTCTTTTGATGAAGTATCGCAAGCTGTTTCAAGAACCAATATCTTAACTACAGGAGGAACTGTAAAAGCAGATGCTGAAGAGTATTTAATACGAGCCAATAACCGATCGTATTATGGTAACGAACTTGAAAATATCATAGTTAGGGCAGATGCCTCTGGACGTACCATACGTTTGAAAGATATTGCGACGGTAAGAGATCGCTTTTCTGAAACTCCCAATGCTACTTTTTACAACGGAGAAACGGCTCTTAATGTAGAGATTACGAGTACCAACTCAGAAGATCTTATCTCTAGTGCTGAAAAAGTAAAAGAATACATAGAAGATTTTAATGTAAAGTATAATAATGTTCAGTTAAGTGTGATTTCTGACCTTTCCAAAACATTAGTGCAACGTACAGAACTCCTCACGGAAAATGCAATTATAGGAATGATCCTCGTGCTCATTTTCTTAAGCCTTTTCTTAAATACACGTTTAGCTTTTTGGGTAGCTTTTGGATTGCCAATAGCGTTTTTAGGAATGTTTATGTTGGCGCCTTACTTTAATGTGACCATTAATGTGCTCTCCTTGTTCGGGATGATTATTGTTATAGGTATTTTGGTAGATGATGGGATTGTTATTGCAGAAAACATATATCAACATTATGAAAAAGGAAAAGAACCTATTCAAGCTGCCATAGACGGCACCATGGAAGTAATTCCTCCTATCGTATCTGCAATCATCACCACGGTCTTAGCCTTTGGAATTTTTCTTTTTCTAGACGGTCGTATTGGAGAATTTTTTGGGGAAGTATCTGTCGTTGTTATATTAACGCTAGCAGTATCGCTGGTAGAAGCGTTGATTATTCTTCCCGCGCATTTAGCGCATTCAAAGGCCCTGCGCAAAGAGGGGAAGAAACCAACCACAACGATCGGGAGATTGTTTTCAAAATTGAGATACATCAATACCTTTGGAGATGCCATCATGACTTGGCTGAGAGATCGAGTGTATAGTCCTATCTTACGAACTACCCTCAGATACAAATTTATTACGGTTTCCTTATTTCTGTTTATCGCTTTATTAACTGCAGGGAGTTTTGGAGCAGGAATTATACGAGGTGCTTTCTTTCCGCAAATAGCAAGTGACCGTGTTCAGATTACGTTGAATATGCCTAATGGTACCAACGAGAAAGTAACAGATAGCATTATTTCTTTTATTGAGGAAAAGGCAATAGAAGTAAATAAAGAACTTACTGAAAAGTATCTAGCAGGCACAGGGAAAGAACTTACCGAAAATATTATCAAAAATTTAGGTCCAGGAACGGCAGCAGCAACGTTAACCATGAACTTATTGCCTGGTGAAGAACGACCGGATGCTATTACCTCGGCATTAGTCACTAGTAGCTTGCGCGAAAAAGTAGGAGAGGTGATTGGAGCTGAGAGTCTGGTTTTTGGAGGAGGTGGTAACTTTGGGGGAAGCCCCGTTTCGGTTTCTTTGTTGGGAAATAATATTGAAGAACTGAAAGCAGTAAAAAAAGAGCTGAAAGATGTCATGCTAGCTAATGAGCTTTTAAAAGATGTGACAGATAATGACCCTGCAGGAATCAAAGAAATACGCATAGAGTTAAGAGAACAAGCCTATTCATTAGGCCTTAATCTCAGTACAGTAATGGCGCAAGTAAGATCTGCATTTTTTGGTGCACAAGCTCAACGTTTTCAAAGAGGGCAAGATGAGATACGCGTATGGGTACGCTATGATAAAGAAGATCGCTCATCTATTGCAGATATGGATGCCATGCGTATCTTATTGCCAAATGGCGATCGGGTACCTCTTCAAGAAATTGCAACCTATACGATACAAAGAGGGGATGTAGCGGTAAACCATCTCGAGGGGCAAAGAGAAATACAAATATCTGCAGATCTTAAAGATGTAAAAACGACAGATCCTACAGATATTCTAGCAGAGATACGTAACGAGATTATGCCAGAGATACTCTCTAAATATCCAACGGTAACCCCTTCTTATGAAGGTCAAAATAGAGAGGCAAATAAGCTTACAGATTCCTTAGGGCCTGTGGGACTTATAGTAATACTTCTTATTTATATCACGATAGCATTTACATTTCGTAGTTATAGTCAGCCTATATTATTGATATTATTAGTGCCGTTTAGTTTGCCAGCAGTTGCCTGGGGGCACTGGGTGCATGATTTTCCAGTAAATATCTTGTCTATGTTAGGTATCATTGCGCTTATTGGGATTATGGTAAATGATGGGCTTGTCCTTATTGGAAAGTTCAACACCAATCTCAAAGAAGGAATGTTGTTTGATAAAGCCATTTATGAAGCAGGTAGATCACGTTTTAGAGCGATCTTTTTGACCTCTATTACTACGATAGCTGGACTCGCACCCTTAATCTTTGAAACCAGTAGGCAAGCACAATTCTTGATTCCGATGGCAATTTCTATCGCCTATGGGATTGGATTTGCAACCATTTTAACGCTGATTCTTTTACCCATCTTTTTATCCTTCAGTAATAGTATTAAAGTAGCACTGAGATGGATATACCACGGTGGAGAAGTTACCAAAGAAGAGGTAGAAAGAGCTATCAAAGAACAAAAAGAAAGCGAGTCGCACTTACATTCAGATGAAGAGCTAAGTCATGCTTTAGAAGAGAATGAAAAATCACATCCACAACCTATTACAGAACAACCCCATGAGTCTTAAGCAGTATTACATATTTTTTGTTCTCGTTGTATTCGCTTTCGCGAAAGCGTACTCACAGGAAACCCCTTCTAAAGTACTTTCTAAAGAAGAGGCTGTCTCCTTGATGCTTGAAAATAATTTTGGAATTAAATTAGCGAATAATCAAGTTGAAATTTCTGAAAATAACACTAGTATCCTTAATGCTGACTATCTACCTACAGTAACAGGAAATGCAGGAGCAAATTTTGATAGAACCACTAGTAATACGGATTTTGGAGGTGCTTTAAATCAAGAAGGCGTTCCAAGACCTGACATAGAAATTGTAGGAGCAGAGACCACTCGATATAATGCTTCTATAAATCTAGACTATACGTTGTTTGATGGATTAGGGCGGTATTACAATTATAAACAGCTGAAAGAGCAGTATAATCTCACGCAATTACAAGCCCGTGAAACCATAGAAAATACGATGCTACAGCTTTTTTCTGTCTATTATGAAGTTGCCAGACTTAAAGAGAACGTTATTATTTTAGAAGAAGCGCTTCGGGTAAGTAAGGATAGAGAAGTCAGGGCGCAGTATCAATTTGAGTATGGGCAAGTTAATAAGCTTCAAGTGCTTAATGCAAAAGTAGATATCACTACAGATAGTATTAATGTTTTAAATGCTAGGCAGAATCTGCAAAATGCGCAACGCGATCTCAATGTAGTTCTCAATAGAGATTTAGAAAACAAGTTTCAAGCAGACACAACGGTTACTTTTGTAAACAAGCTTCTTATGGATAGTCATATAGAGCAGGCATTGCAAAATAATGTAACACTGCTTCAGTCAGAAAAAGATATAATGATTAGTGATTATCAAATCAAAACAGCAAGAGCCTTGTTTTTGCCTACGGTTGGTTTGACAGGAAGTTATGGTTGGAATCTTTCTAACAACCCTGCTTCTGCCTTTTTTCCAAGCACGACAAGTACTTCTAATTCTCTTGCAGCAGGAGCTACACTACGATGGAATCTTTTTGATGGTGGTAGATCTATTATCGCTTTAAAAAATGCTAAGATTTTTAGAGAAAATCAAGAGCTAGCCAAAGAGCAATTAAAACAACAAGTGCAACGAGATATTGCAAATGCAAAAGGAAATTATAAAAATGCACTTGCCATTTATGAAATGCAAACACAAAACGTGAGAACAAATCAGGATAATTTTGAACGTTCTCAAGAACAGTTAAAACTTGGACAAATTTCAAGCATTGAGTTTAGACAAGCGCAATTAAATCTTTTGAATGCTGAAGTGACTAAGAATGCAGCAAAATACACAGCAAAATTAGCTGAATTACAACTGTTGCAATTGACAGGGCAACTTTTGAATGTAGCTTTCTAAGTGTCTCAAGGTTTATAAGAGTAATATATATATATATATATATATAATATAGTATAGGCATGTTTGAGCATTTTTTTCAATGTCCGTATTGTTGGGAAGATATTTCCATGCTGATAGATCCATCGGTAAATGCATCCTATGTAGAAGACTGTGAGGTGTGTTGTAACCCTATTCAAGTAACTGTTAGTTTTGATCAAGGAGAACTCCAGTCTTTTCAAGCGGAGAGTATAGAGCAGTAATGGTACCTTTCCTTTGTATAAGGCTCAACATAATCAAAACACGATGGTTTGTCTTTGTAATATACCCCTCTATTTTCCAATCCTTTAAAATTATTTCAAAAAATCTTTTCATTTTTAGTTTTTGATTGTGAAATACGTGTTATCTTTGCTGTCCGCTTTTTGGTAAGCGCGTTCTTTTAGATAGTGTTTGGTTTGTTTTTAGGTAGGGATAAAAAAATAAAAATATTTATTTTTTTTGTTTGTTTAGAAGTAAAATTAAATTGTACATTTGCACCCGCTTTGAGAGGGAGTATATGGATAGAGATTTAAAAGC